>NZ_JBJIAM010000008.1:0-261760 GCF_045310815.1 Mycobacterium sp. SMC-19
GTGCAGGATCGGGTTCCATCGTTGCCTGAGGTGGAGACGGCGACGATGGCGGCGTTGGTGACGTTGCAGGAGATCGTCGACTACCTGCAATCGCTCATGGGATCACCACCACCGGATCTGGTGGCGACCAACGGATTATCGGCAGGTGATCGCGCCCCTTTTGAGTTGACCGGAGCGGAGGTGGCGCGCTACGAGGTACGCGCCACCGCCGCTCCGGTGAGCGGGATGGGCATGCCTGGCCTGTATGCCGCAAGGACCGTCGAGATCGTGACGGCCGAGGCGGCCCAGGCCGGACTGACCGAGACGGCCGAGGCCTTGGCCGCAAGGCTGCGGGCCCACGGTATTCGCGCGACGATCGCGGCCCGGCCCAGTGCGGACGCCGAAGCGGTCATCCATCTGGGCGGCCTGCGGCCGATCGCCACTCGTGACGAGGCGCTTGCCGTCAACCGGGTGCTGTTCGCCGACGCACAGTGCGTCGCAGCGCAGTTCGCAGAGCGTGGCGGTGTCTTCGTCACGGTCCAAGACACCGGCGGCACGTTCGGGCTGCTCACCGATCCCGGCCTGCGGGCCTGGTCGGGCGGGATCGGCGCACTGACCAAGACGGCCGCGCAGGAGTGGACCAGCGCGCAGGTGAAGGCAATCGATATCGCCGTCGGGCACCGGTCCCCGGATGTCGTCGCCGAGCAGATCGCCGACGAAGTCCTGTCCGGCGGGATGGAACTCGAAGTGGGCCTGGGCAGTTCGCACGGGCGAACCATCGTCGTCGCGGACGCGCAGCAGGTGAGCACTCGCACTCACCGCATCGGTGCGCACGACGTGATCGTCGTTTCGGGCGGTGCCCGCGGTGTCACCGCCGGTTCAGTGATCGCCCTGGCGCAGCAGACCCAGGCGGCTTTCGTGTTGATCGGGCGCACCGAGCTCAGCGACGAGCCGCCGGAAGCGCACGGGCTGACCACCGACGCGGAGCTCAAGCGGGCGCTGCTGGCCAGCGCTGGGGCGCAAGGGCTCAAGGTCACACCGAAGCAGTTGGAGCAACAGGCGCAGCGCATCCTGGCCGATCGCGAGGTGCGGGCCACCCTGGCCGCGCTGACCGCGGCCGGCTCCCGCGTTCGCTACGCCGCCGCCGATGTCCGTGACACCGCGCAGCTGGGTGCGTTGCTGGACCGGGTGCGAAGCGAGTTCGGTCCGATCACCGGGCTGGTGCACGGTGCCGGCGTGCTGGCCGATGCGCCGTTGCACAAGAAGACCCTTGACGGGTTTGACCGGGTTTTCGAGACCAAGGTCGGCGGCGCGTCCGCGCTGCTGGATGCGACGGCCAACGATGAGCTCAAGGTGATCTGCCTGTTCTCGTCGGTGGCCGCGCGCAGCGGAAACGTCGGGCAAAGCGACTACGCCATGGCCAATGAGATCCTCAACAAGGTGGCCCTGGCGGAGCAGGCTCGTCGCGGGCCGTCCTGTGTGGTGCGGGCGTTGGGTTGGGGCCCTTGGGATTCCGGGATGGTTACCCCCGGGCTCAAAGCGATGTTCGAGTCCCGAGGCATCTCGCTGATCCCGCTCGCCGACGGCGCGCGTGCGTTCGTCGCCGAGGTTCTGGACGGCGAAACCGGCAGTTCCGAGGTGACCCTCGGCGACGGCGTGCTGGCCGGGCTGCCCACACATCCGATACCGCCGGAGGGTCGGGTCGCGCGGGTGCTCGCCCACGTGGCGCAGCAGCCCTATCTGCTTGACCACCGGGTTCAGGGCAACGTCGTGTTGCCGGTCGTGCAGGCGCTCGAATGGTTCATCCGGATGGCCGAGGCGTGCCGGCCCGGGCACTACGTGGACCGTGTGCTCGACCTCAAGGTGCTGCGTGGCGTGACGCTCTACGAGTTCGAGAAGCACGGCAACCCCCTGTTGGTGCGGTGCGTGCCCGTCGACGATCGTCCCGAGCTGCTGACGTTGACGCTCTCCGACATCGAAGACTCGACCGCGTACTACTCGGCCAAACTCGAGATGCGTTCGGGCGCAGCCGTGGTCCCGAGCGCCCCGATGTCGGCACCGGGCAATCGCCGGATCGACCGCGAAGGCTGCTACACCGGCGGAGCACTGTTTCACGGAGCGGCATTCCAGGTGCTCGACGCCGTGGACTGCGCCGAGACGACCGCGACGGCCAACCTGTCCGGATTGACGACGGTGGGCTGGCCGGGGGAGGGCTGGGCGACTGACCCGGCCGCCGTCGACGGATGCCTGCAGGCGGCACTGGTCTGGAGCTACGAGCTGCTCGGCCGCAATGTCCTTCCGCTGCGGGTGGGCGAGATCATCCGGTATCGGTCCGGCGCGCTGGGTGCGGGACTGCGCTGCGTGCTCACCGGCGGGGACGCCAAGACCAGCCGCGCCGTCTGCGACATCGATCTGGTCGACGCCGACAACCAGCTGGTGATCAGTCTCAAGCGACTTGAGTTGTATCCCTACGGCGGCTGAATCGACGGCGGCTGATTCGAAGTGAAGTTTGATCCCATCGCGATCGTCGGGCAGGGCTGTGTCCTGCCCGGGGGACTGAATGCGGGTGAGCTCTGGACGACGGTGCGCGACGGCCGTGACGCGCTGGGTTCGCCCGGCCCGGATTATTGGGGCGTATCGCCGGCTCGCGTCCTGTGCGCGCCGACGGACGCACCCGAACTCGACCACACCTGGTCGGACCGCGGCGGCTATGTCCGCGGCTTCGACGACGCCTTCGATCCCCGCGGACTGCTCCTCGAGGCCGACGATCTCGCCGGCCTCGACCCGCTCTACCGGTGGGGCATCGAGGCGGCCCGACAAGCGCTGGACAGTGCCGGTTGGCGAGCGGGTGAGGTCCCCGGCTCTGCGGGCATAGTCCTGGGCAACCTGAGCTACCCCACCAAAAAGATGACCGACCTCGCCGAAAACGTCTGGCGGGGACAACAGCCCGGCGTCGACGCCGGGCTGGACTGGCGCAATCGCTTCATGTCCGGGCTGCCGGCGCATCTGATCGCACAGGCACTGGGCTTGACGGGGGGAGCCGCGGCTCTCGACGCCGCCTGCGCTTCGTCGCTGTATGCCATCAAGTTGGCGTGCGACCGGCTGCACGATGGCACCGCGGACGTCATGTTCGCCGGCGGCATCAACGGTGCCAGCGATCTGCTGCTGCATGTCGGCTTCACCGCGTTGCAGGCGCTGAGCCGAACGGGGCGGTCGCGGCCGTTCAACAACGGCGCCGACGGGCTGGTCCCCGCCGAGGGCGCGGCCATCCTGGTGCTGCGACGGCTTGACGACGCGATCGCCGAGGGCGACACCATCCTGGGCGTTATCCGGGGCGTCGGCTTGAGCAACGACGGCCGGGGACATGGATTTCTGGTGCCCTCGCAGGACGGCCAGGAGCGCGCGATGCGACTGGCCTACGAGATGGCCGGCCTACAGCCGCGAGACATCTCGCTCGTCGAATGCCATGCCACCGGGACATCGCGCGGCGACCTGACCGAGATGATGAGCATGGCGCGCATCTTCGCCGGCCTCACCGACGTGCCCATCGGATCGCTGAAATCCAATCTGGGACACTCGATCACGGCATCGGGTGCGGCGGGAGCCATCAAAGTGCTCGCGGCGATGCGTGCCGGCATCCGCCCGCCGACCCTGCATGCCGACGATCCGCTGCCCTTCATCGCCGACTCGCCGTTCCGGCTGCTCACCGATGCCGAGCCGTGGGACAGCGACGGCCCGCGCCGCGCCGCGGTCAACAACTTCGGCTTCGGCGGCAACAACGCCCACCTGCTGCTCGAAGAATGGGTCGAAGGGCGCGGTCCTACGCCGGCCGCACCGATCACCGCCCCCCTGCCCGAGCAGGAGATCGCGATCGTCGGGCTGAGCCTTCTGGTCGGCGATGGACACGGAACCGCCTCTGTCGCAGAGCACTTGAAGACATGTCAGCCGATACCCACCGGCACGGCCGATGGAGGCCGCGGCGCACGCATGGATGAGGTCTGTCTGGACCTGACCCAAACCCGCTTCCCGCCGGCCGACCTCAAACAGACCCAGCCCCAACAACTGGCACTGCTCGGCGCGGCCCTGGGCATCGGCGAGCTGATCAAGTCCTTGCCGCCGGACACCACCAGCGTCATCGTCGGAATGGGCTGCGACGCCGAAGTCACCCGATTCGGGGTGCGCTGGCGGTTGGCGGACGAATGCGACGACCCCGATCAGCTCGCCGCGGCCCGCGACGGCGTCGTCGCGGGATGGACCGCCGCGGGGGTCGTGGGCGCCATGCCCAACATTGTGGCGAACCGTCTGAACAGCCAATTCGATTTGCGTGGACCGAGTTTCACGGTGTCGCGGGAACAGCTCTCGGGCACCACGGCACTCGAGTTGGCTGCGCGGGCGTTGCGACGCGGCGAGGTCGACGCGGCCGTGGTGGGGGCGGTGGACCTCAGCTGCGAACCGGTGCACCAGGCAGCGGCGCGTGCCTTACTGCACGCCGACGAGCAGATACCCGGCGACGCAGCCGTTGTGCTCGTCCTCAAGCGCGCCGCCGATGCGCGCCGCGACGGTGACACCGTGTATGCGACCCTGCTCCCCAATCAGCAGGTGGACGCCGAATGTCTGCACCTGGGCACCGTTCCCGGTGCGGTGAACCTGTCGGCCCTGTTGGGGCACGCGCACGCCGCCTCCGGGCTGCTGCATGTGGCCGCCGGTGTGCTCTACGGAGCCCTCGGTGTGTGGCCCGACGGCGAGCCCTGGACCTCCGAGCAACGGCGCGTCGCCGTCGAACTCACCGGAATGGCCGACCAGCGACACCACCTCACGCTGGTGTCGTCGGCAACCGGGCCCGAGGCCGCGACCTTGCTGGCGCCGGCGGAGGCCAACGCCGGCGCGAAACCCATCCGGCTCAACTTCCCCGCGCACCTGCCCACGGTCCAACTGCCACCACGCGTCACGGCCCCAGGAACGAACCCCCCTCATCAACTGGAGCGATTCATGCCAACCCAACTCCCGATGCCTCCGGCCCTGGCAACCGTCGCGGAGTCGCTGGCCCGGCTGCCGTTGGCTGTCGCCGCCGCAACGCCGTCGCGCCCGGAGCCGCAGCCGACCGCGGCCGCGGCTGAAGGCGCGGCACCGGCCGCCGGCACCATGTCCGCAGGCGCAAGCCGGGCCATCCAGCCCGTCCGGCCCGCCGACAAGGTGGTGCCGGTGCCGACGGTCAAGCGCGAGCCGGTGGGGCTCAAGCTCGACAAAGACGGTCTGCGCGTGCACTCCTCGGGGCACATCTCCGAGATCTTCGGCCCGGCGTTCGCCGAGCAGGACCAGTACCCGCGACAGGTCCGGATGCCCGAACCGCCACTGCTGCTGGCGGATCGACTGCTGGGCATCGACGCCGAGCCGGCCCGCCACGGCACCGGAACGCTGTGGACCGAAACCGATGTCACCGCCGACTCATGGTGGCTCCAGCAGGGCCGGATGCCCGCCGGAATCATGATCGAAAGCGGGCAGGCCGACCTGATGCTCATCTCCTGGATGGGCGCGGATCTGCTCAACAAGAGCGAGCGGGTCTACCGGCTGCTTGGCTGCGAGGTCACCTACCTGGGCGGCCTGCCCGAGATCGGCGACACCCTGCGCTTCGACATCCATGTGGACGGCCACGCCCGCCAGGGCGATGTGCGGCTGTTCTTCTTCCACTACGACTGCACGATCGACGGTGTCGAGCGGATGTCGATGCGCAACGGCCAGGCCGGCTTCTTCACCGACGAGGAGCTGGCGGCATCCGGCGGGGTCCTGTGGCGCCCCGAGGAACAGACCGTCAGCGGACCGATGGAAGTCACTGCCGCCCAGACGACGCGCACCTCACTGCAGCGCGCCGACCTGGAAGCGATGGCGTCCGGCGACATCTGGCGCACATTCGGCGAAGGCTTCGAGCGGGCGGGCAGCCACACCCGCACCCCGAGCATTCATGCCGACGACATGCTCTTCGTCGACGAGGTGACCGACCTCGACTTCACCGGTGGCCCGTGGGGCCGCGGCTACCTGCGGGCCGTCGCGCCCGTCACGCCGGAGAACTGCTTCTTCGCCGGCCATTTCAAGAACGACCCGTGCATGCCCGGCACGCTGATGTACGAGGCGACCATGCAGACCATGGCGATCTACATGACCGCGCTGGGCATGACGCTCGACTGTGACGGGTGGCGCTTCGAACCGGTGCCCTTCGAGACCTACAAGCTGCGCTGCCGGGGCCAGGTCACCCCGCAGTCGCGTGAGGTGGTCTACGAAGTGTTCGTCCGCGAGGTCATCGCCGGACCCGAGCCAACCCTGTTCGCCGACCTGCTCTGCACCGTCGACGGATTGCCGGCCTTCCACTGCGAGCGGATGGGCCTGAAGCTGTCACCGGGCTGGCCGATGGACCTTGGCGCCAAAGAGCTCGAAGGCTACGTCGAGCCCAAGCCGGTCGCCGAAGCAAACGGATTCCGCTACGACTACCAGGCGATGCTCGCCAGTGCGATCGCCAAGCCCTCCATGGCGTTCGGGCCGCTGTTCGAGAAGTTCGACTCGCCCCGCAAGGCGGCCCGGCTGCCCGGCCCGCCGTACCACTTCATGTCCCGGGTCACCGAGCTGGTCGGCGAGACGGGCGTGATGAAGGCCGGCGCCGAAGTCGTGGTGGAGTACGACGTCCCCGCCGACGCCTGGTATTTCGCCGAGAACGGCGCCGCGGGCGGGCACGAGACGATGCCCAACGCGGTGCTGATGGAGGTCGCGCTGCAGCCCTGCGGCTGGCTTGCCAGCTACGTCGGCTGCCCGCTGGACGGTGAGGCGGACCTGTTCTTCCGCAACCTGGACGGAACGGGAACCCAACACTGTGAAGTGACCCCGGCGACCGGAACGCTGCGCATCAAGGTGAAGCTGAAGAGTCTCGCCAAGGCCGCGGGAACCATCATCGTCAGCTTTGACGGGGAGATCACCGCCGACGACGGACCGGTCTACACCTTCGACACCGTGTTCGGCTACTTCAAACGCGAGGCGCTGCAGAACCAGGTGGGTCTCCCGGTCAGCGACGAACAACGTGCCGCACTGGAGCAACCCTGCGAGACTCCGCTGGTCGACCTGACCACTCAGCCCGCCGAGTTCTTCGGTGCGGGAGCGCGGTTGGCGGACCCGATGCTGCTGATGGTCGACCGGGTCACCGGCCGCTGGCCCACCGGCGGAACCGCCGGACTGGGCCAGTGGCGCGGGGTCAAAGACGTCAACCCCGGTGAGTGGTACTTCAAGGCGCACTTCTTCCAGGACCCGGTTCAGCCGGGATCCCTGGGCATCGAAATGCTGTTGCAAGTCTTGCAATTCGGGATGCTCGACCTCGGGCTCGGCAAGGAGGCCGGCCCGTCGGCGCGCTTCGAGCCGGCGGCCCTGCACGACGCCATGACCTGGCGATACCGCGGCCAGATCATTCCCACCAACAAGCAGATCACGGCGCAGGTGGAGATCACCCGGATCGTTCGCGAGGACGCCGGCATCCTCGCGGTGGCCGAGGCGTCGCTGTGGGTGGACAACAAGCGCATCTACACCGCGAGCAACCTGGGCATGCGCATCGTCGCCGGTACCGGGGACCAGCGATCCCCGGCCGGTGCCGGCGCCATCACGACGCCCGCACCGGAACCCGTGTCCGCGGCAGTCACAGCTCCCGAGCCTGCCTCGCCGTCACCGGCGGACACCGCTGCCGCGGTGCAGAATTCGACCGCTGCGATCACCACGATGGAAATCGCGCTGGATCCGGTCAACGACTCCTGGATCGTCGATCACTGCCCGACATATGTCATCCCGTCGCTGCCGATGATGTCGGTCATGGACCTGTTCGCTCAGGCGGCAGCCCGGGCAACGGGCGGAGCCAAGGTCGTCGAGATCACCGATGTCCAGATGGTCCGGTGGGTGGTGGTCGACTCCCCGAAGCAGCTGCGGGTCGTGCTCGAGCAGACGCAGCAGCCGGGACATTTCCAGGGCCGGCTGGAGGTCTGGCGGGATGCACCGCGAGCGGAGTTGTCCCGCTGGGAAATTCACGCGCACGCCGTCGTCGTCACCGCTGCGCAGTACAGCGGTGAGCCTGAGCCGCCCGCCCCATTGGAAGGCGCGGTGCCCTATGCCGATCCCTATGACGGGACGGTGTTTCACGGTCCGGCCTTCGCGACCCTGACCGAGGGTGCCCGCATCGGCCGCAACGGCTCGACCGGAACGCTCGCGATCGACCGGTGCGCCGTTCCGGTCGGCGAACTGCAGCCCGGACTGCTGGATGGCGCGTTGCACGTGGTGCCGCACACCGCGATGAGCGTGTGGACCACCGACACCACTGATCCCGCGTCGTACGCCGATGCCCGCGATTCCGATGTCGGGTTCCCGCGCCGCATCCTCTCGGCACGGTTCTACGCCGCCACTCCGGTGGCGGGAACCGTGGATGTCGAAGCCCGATTCGTGGGATTCGATGACGACGAAGGCCGCATGCCGACGTTCGATCTGTGGCTCAGCGTCGGCGGAAAACCCTGGGCGCGTATCCGGATGGCCGAGTTCCTGCTGAGCAAGGGACCGCTGGCCGAGGTCGGCGGTCCAGAGCGGCGCGCGTTCATGGGTGACCGGCAGGCGGTCCCCGGATTGTCGCTGAGTGAGCGCCTCGGACGCGGCGTCCTCGAGCTCGACACTGCCCGGATGGCAACGCTGGACTGGTTCAAGGGGACCCTGCAGGCCGTGTACGGGTCGGACAGTCAAGGCGATTCGCTGATGGTCGACATCGTGACCAAGGAGGCGGTGGCAGACGCGGTCCACAATGCGGTTCATCCCGTACAGGTTCAGATCCTCGATGGGCAGGTGAGTTGCCCCGCGCTGCCCCTGGAGCGCATCACCGTCGACGTCGAGAAGCTGGGGCCGGGGTCGTGCCGCGCGAGCGCGTCATCGGCCACCGACTGGGAGCCGGTCCGAGCCTGGTGGACCGAGAGCGCGGGCATGCCGGACGGGTGGTTCGGCGAGCTGGCCCTGGGGGCGGTGCTCTCGCGCTACGTGCGGCACGTCGTGGTGACGGATCCGGCCGCGATGGCAGCGGTGCGGGGTCGGCCGGTGTTGCTGCTGGCCAATCACCAGGTGCAGGTCGAGTCGCTGCTGGGCACCACCATCGGATCGTGGCTGACCGGCACGAAGGTCGTCACCATCGGCCATGCCAAACACGAAACCGGCTGGGTCGGCAATCTCCTGCGGATGATCGACGCGGCGGCCGGCAAAGAGCTGGGGCATCTCCGCTACTTCGACCAGCAGCAGCCCCAGGAATTCTTCGGGCTGGTCGACGAGCTCAAGCGGGAGGCCGCGGCCCTCGGGGTGTCGGTCATGGTGCACGCCGACGGGACACGCAGCGTGAGCTCGGGCCAGCGGGTCGAGAGGTTGACGTCGACCTTGCTGGACATGGCGATCGAGATGTCGATGCCGATCGTGCCGGTGTACTTCGCGGGCGGCTTGCCCGAGGAGCCGTTGCCGCACAAGCTCGAAGTGCCCTACGGCCATGCCGCTCAGGACTACATATTCGGCAGGCCGATCCTGCCCGAGGAGCTGCGCGGTCGGCCCTATGCCGAGTTGCGGCGCTACGTCATGGACGCGATCAATGCGCTCGCACCGTTCAGCGATGCTCCGCACGCCCCGAACTACGACGTGGAGAGCCGGATCACGGCGGCCGCTCCCGGCGCCTCGCCGCTGGAGTCGGTGTGGTTCTGCATTGAGGACGCCCTGGACTCCCTGCCGGTCGATTGGCGAAACCTGATCGCCGACGAGGAATGGGAGACGGTCAAGGCGGCTGAACTCAGTCCGTCCTGATCCGACGGCTGGGCGTCGGCCTTGTTGACGACGGCGCAGGTGGGCGGCTAGCTTAGTGGCGATCGTGGCACGGCCGTCCAGCTACGCAGCTGGGCGTAGATCGGCCTCAACGAATCAAGACCAACCAAGTCTTTGCAGACAGGAGCCCACTTATGGCGTCAGCATCTCTGGGCGTCTACACGTGCCTCGCGTGTGTCGTGATGCTTACCCTGGCACTCTTCTTGTCCAGCAAATCCTGATCGGTCTCACGGTCTCACGGCCTCACGGATGTAGATTCCACTGGCCGCAGTCCTGGGCCAGGACGTCGCTGACGTCGACCTCGATCCCGCCGACGATCGGGCCCGGGTTCGAGGCGGTACTCACTATCCGCTGGTAAAGCACCGCCCCGGGGTCGATCTGACCACGCGACCAGGATCGGGTCTGCCAGGCCCACCGCTTACCGGGTGTACGTGAGACCCCGATGACCCCGTCCGCGGCCGCCCACTGGCACACGTTCACGCCCCCGTAGACGCCGGTGCGCTGCACTCCCAGTACCGAGTTGATTCCGCGAAACCATTGCAGCGCCACGGCGTTCCAAGTGTTGCGATCGATATCGTCGTCGACGCTGAAGAAGACCGGTGCGCTTTGACCCCCGCCGGCCGCGGTGTGCAGTTGCCAGGCGGTGCGCGCATCGGCGACCCCACCGGGGTATCCACGGGTGAAGTCCGATGGGGCCGTCCCGCCGGGTTTGCCGTACTGGAAGTTGCTGACGATCACCAGCCCCGCGGCGGTCAGCGACTCGGCGTAGGGCCGGGTGATCGGCTTGGCGCCGAAGTTGGAGCCGGGCCGCGACGTCGACACGTAGTTGATGACGCCGGCGTGGCCGGCGGCCCGGATGTCCTGCGCCGGAATCTGGCGCATGGCGTAATCGATGAGCGTGGGCGCCGCGGCCGAAGCCGTCGGGGCGCCGGCGGACGCTGCACCCAGTCCGGTGAGTGCCGCTGCGGATGCGTACCGCAGCGCTTCACGTCGGGAAATATGGTTCCGAGGGCGGGAAGTCCGCGGAGAGTCAGGCACGGCCCCGATGTTAACAATGTGACTGCTGTTAACGGTGTCGCCCGCGCCGAGAGCGCCCGGCCGTCTTTCCGCGAATATCGCGGTGTCGTCCGGAAAGCGGGTCATCGCCAGCTCCGGGAAAGCTACGATGCGTCGGTGTCGACGCCCGTGAGCAGCACATTGCTAGCGACTCCGCGTGTGTCTGGGCCCGGGGTGGTGATCACTGGCTGGTGCCTTGTCGCGATCTGGCTAGCCGCGACGGTAACGGCTGCTCTGAGTGTCGGATCATCGATATCTCCTGTGGCCGAGGCCATCTCGGGTGCCTCGTTGCTGGTGTTCGTGTTGCTCCATGCACTGACGCTCTACAAGCCCGCCGGGGCCGCCGCGTACTTCGCCATCGCGGTGGCCGTGGGCTTCGGTCTCGAGGCGTGCAGCATCGCGACCGGCTTCCCGTTCGGCTTCTACGTCCATTACTTAGAGGGTCCCCGCGCGCTCGGCGTGCCGTTCACCGTTGTGGCGGCCTGGGTGATTCTGGCCTGGCTGGCGTGGATTCTGGCCCGGGTGCTTGTGGGGGAGTGCCGGAGTCGCCGCCTGTACGTGATCGTGACGCCCATCGTCGCCACCCTCGTCGTCGCCGGTTATGACCTGGTGATCGATCCGATCGGGGCCTACGCGCGTCACCTGTTCTCCTATCGGTCACCCAGTGGGGTTCTGGGCGTGCCGTTGAGTAACTACACCGGTTGGTTGATCACGGGTTGGCTGCTGTTCCAGACGTTCGCCCTGATCGAACGACGGTGGCGACGGGAACCCACCTCCTCAACCCGGTCGGCGCTGTTGATGCCGGCCGTCGTCTGGTTCGGCATGGGCCTGCAGGTGAACCTCGGACTGCTGCGTGCCGGCGACGCCACGACGACCATTGCGGGCACGCCCGTCGCACTGGCTGACATCTACGAGACGTGCTCGGAGATGACCTGGTTCATGATGGGCTTGGTGGTGGTCCTCAGCGTGGTACGGCTGGCCGCCGCCGACAGCAGGGACAGCTAACCGACCACGACGGGACGCGGCATCACGGTCAGCTTGACGCCATAGCGCGGCATGCCGAGGCCGTAGCTGCCGTTGCGGCCGGCGCCACCCGGAGGAATCGGGGGAGGCATGGCGGTCATCGACCTGCTTTCCGGGGCGACGGTCCATCCGCTACCGGTCCCGGCGATGGGAGCACCCGTCGGGACGGCCGCCGCCCAACTGGGTGGTGCCGACAACGAACCGACCAGGGTGGCCCGGCCCACTCCGGCAGCCACCGGTGAGCTGCTGCCACCGGCAGCAGCGCGGGCGGCGGTCTCCAGCCCACCGGAGGCCGTCGATGCCAGCGTCATGCCTGAGCCGGGGCCCATTCCCCCGCGTGCCAGGGCAGCCGTGCCGCCATCCATGCCGCGTGCGAGGAACCCGAGTGTGGCCAGTCCGGAAAAGCCCTCGATGTTGCCGCCGGGGTCGAAAATGCCGGTTGCGGCGATGGTGTTCCACAACTGGGCATTGATGTTCAAACCCGACCCGTCGTCGTGGCCCCACGTTCCGTCGAATAGGCCATCGAAGAACTTCGTCCAGTGCCAGTCCGGATCCGTCGGACGCGTGCCCTCCGCCGGCGACGCCATGTTCCGCAACGCATTGGGCAGCTGGGCGTGGGCATCGGTGGGGTCTACACCACCGGCGGCCGGCCCGCCCTCGTCTTGATGGGTGGTTTCGGGAGCATCGGCGAAGGGGATCAATTGCGTGGCAGTGGCCGAAGCCGCGGCGTAGCCGTACATCGCCACGGCGTCTTGCGCCCACATCTGGCCGTAGCGAGCTTCGGCCGCCGCAATGGCGGCGGTGTTCTGCCCCAGAGCGTTGGTCTTGACCAATGACGCCAACAGCACGCGGTTGGTCTCGATCGCCGCCGGCGGCACCGTCATGGCGTGGGCACAGGCGTAGGCTTCGGCCGCCGCATAAGCCTGCGCCGCGGTCTGCTCGGCCTGCTCGGCGGTCACGCTCAGCCAAACAAAGTAGGGTTCCGCCGCCGCCGCCATCGCCGATGCGGATGGCCCCGACCACCCCTGACTGGCCAGGTTCGCCACCAACCATTCGAAAGATGTTGCAGCCGAGCGTAGTTCCGCGGCCAGCAGGTTCCAGGATGCCGCGGCGGCCAGCATAGGTCCTGATCCTGCCCCCGCATACATGCGCGCCGAATTGATCTCTGGTGGCACCGATCCGTAGTCCATTGTCCAAAACCCTTTCATTAGGCCGAGATAACGTTCGCAGCGTCGGTCGCTGCGTATGACTGCGCGCTGCGCTGCAGTGTCTTCACGAACATCTCGTGCACCACCGCGGCGCGCTTGCTGATCACTTGGTACATCTGTGCGTGCCGTGCGAACTGAGCTGCGGTCAGCGCAGAGACCTCGTCGGCGGCGGCGGGAATCACGCCGGTGGTCGGTCCTGCGGCAGCGGCGCTCTGCGCGGCCACCGTATCTCCGACGCCGCGCAGATCAGCCGCTGTCGCGATCAGTTCTTCGGGCAGTGCGGACACAAAAGACATAGGGGACTCTCCTTCGAGAGGGCATAACGAATTACGCTGCTACACCTGAGCATTCGCGCGCCAAAGCAGCGCAGGTCCACGATGCGGACAGCGCTGGTGCGGCGCGGGCGAACCGATTCAGAAGGTGAAAGCGGCGCCGGGGCAGGATTCGAACGAAATGGTCGTCGATCTCGGATAGGGACTATCGCTCGGACTCAATGTCGCTCTCACCTCCTCACGGCCAGGGCACACGGGGATGCCGTTGTGGCAGGCACATCGGGACAAACCGAACCAGCGCAGAGTCGGCCGGACGGCACCCCTCTCGACAGAGTTTTGGCACTGCACGGCGTATCCAGTCATAAGCCGAAAGCCACTTGGGCTCAACCCTTAATCCGGGAAGAGCTGTCCTGACCCTGGGCGTCTCTCGACGTTTGAGGTCAGTGGCCTGTATCCGTACAGACGCCTCACCTAGCGAGGTGCGTTCGCGGCCATGGTGGCACCAATGTTGGTCAGAGTCAACTCGAATGAGCAGCCAGGCTGCCCGAAATGCGTTGCCCCAAATCAATATTGTGCCGTGAAATCGGTTGGGCGCCCGTAGTATTCGCGATAACGAAAAGTTTGCCCATCAGAGGGAACCCGGCACTGGTAAGAAGTTTGTGGCGGCGGTGTTAGTGAACTGTAAGAAATACCAACGCTTCCCACTGCAATGCGCAGGTCGGGTGACTGATCAGCGGCGCAGGATGCCGATTCGATGAAGAAGGCCGGGAGAGGCCTCGGCAACCTTCGGAGTGTCGGCGGTCGACCTCTGCGCACGTGGTCGCTCGAGGGACGGCAGTGGCGTGCCCTTGACCGGGGTCGCCGAGTTTTACTTAAATGGGCTAGCAGTCACATCACCGGCTACCCGAGTCGGCAGTCCGCCGCGGACGGGCCACAGCGGGTGAGGAGGAACTTGTGCAGACGTCGGCGTCCGAGGTCTCCGCCCACCCCGATTACAGTGGTCCGCTGCTCGGCTCCGGCAGCCCACTGGAACGAGCCACGCTCGATGCGTTGGACACGCTGCAGCAGGTGTTGACCCTGCAGCCATTGGATGCCGACCGTTTCCTGGTGGGCAACGAGGCCGGCCGGTTCGGCCGGATCTTCGGCGGCCAACTCATCGCCCAGGCGATGGCAGCGGCTGCGGCGACGGTCCCCGAGCTCACGGCCCATTCGATCCATGCATCCTTTCTGCGTCCCGGTGACTCGGCGGTACCTCTGGAGATCGCCGTCGACCGCACTCGCGACGGGCGAACCATGTCGGCACGGCAGGTCACCGTGCAGCAGGGGGGCCGCACCCTCATGGTGGCGACGGTGTCCTTCGACACCAGCCCCGACAGCACAGACGCCGCCCCCGCGCCGCTGCCGGGAGCCGAACCTGAGGCGCTTCCGCTGCTGCAGCACTGGGTGCAGCACGCCCCGCCGTACCTGGCCGGGCGGGGAGCCACCTGGATCGAACGACCCCCGCCGCTGGAAGTCCGCACCGCTGAAGCGCCCATCTTCCTCGGCGGTGCACAGGCGCCGGGTCCGCGTGCACATTGGATGCGATTGCCGCGCAGGATCGACGGAGACTCGCAGCTGCACGCCGTTCTGCTTGCCTATGCCAGCGATTACCTCCTGGTGGACACCGCGTTTCGTGCCCACCCGCAGCCGGTCGACCATGCCACGCACACCGGCCTGACCCTTGATCACAGTGTGTGGCTGCACCGTCCAGTCCATTTCGATCGATGGCACCTCTATACCCAGCACACTGTGGCCACGGCCGGACACCGTGCCCTGGTGCACGGCACCATGGTGGACGTCACCGGTCGCCATGTGGCCAGTACCGCCCAAGAAGTCCTCGTCCGGCCGATCACCGAGCCGCAAGAACGACAGAAACCCGAGGGCCAGTAGTGGTCCTGCGCGCAGAAGCGTCGACACTCGAAGGACGCGTAGCCGTCATCACCGGGGGCGGATCGGGGATCGGCCGAGGTATCGCCGAGACTTTCGCGGAGTTCGGTGCCCGGGTAGTGATCTGGGAACGCGACACCCAAGCGGCCCGAGCGACCGCGAAGCTGGTCGGCGGTCACGCCTGCGCAATCGATGTCCGCGACCCCGATCAGGTCGATGCGGCACTGGCGGACACCCTTGCCACGGTTGGCCTGCCGACGGTGTTGATCAACAATGCCGGCGGAGTCTTCCCCTCCCCGCTTCTGGACGCCGCCCCGAAGGGGTGGGACAGCCTGATCCGCTCCAATCTGACCCATGTGCTGCTCTGCACACAACGCGTCGCGCGGGCAATGGTGCAGCACCGAACACCGGGAAGTGTCATCAACATCAGCACCATTGAAGGCACCCGTGCCGCGCCCGGATTCGCGGCATACGCGGCAGCCAAAGCCGGCGTCATCAACTTCACCAAGACGGCGGCCCTCGAGCTGGCGCCGCACGGCATCCGGGTCAACTGCCTGGCCCCAGACCTCACGCTGACCGAAGGACTCGAGCGGATGGGTTCGGCCGAATCGCTGGCCGACGCCAACCACATGATCCCAATGGGCCGGGCCGGCCATGTCGATGAAATGGCGGGCGCTGCAGTATTTCTGGCCAGCGGCCTGAGCTCCTACGTGACGGGTCAGACGCTGCATGTCGACGGCGGAACGCACGCCGCGGGTGGCTGGTACCACCATCCCGACAATGGCGACTACATACTCGGTCCATCGCGGCCGACGATCACTTAGCAACTCCACACGAAGGAGAGCCGTATGCGGTTCGCGTTCACCTACCCGATCATCACCCATCCCTGCGATCCCGAGCTGGTCTCGGCGCACGGGGTGACCGCCGTTGCGCAGGCGGCCGAAGCCGCCGGGTTTGACGCCATGGGTTTCACGGACCACCCGGCTCCGACCCAGCGCTGGCTCGATGCCGGCGGCCATGACAGCCTCGATCCCTTCGTGGCGATGGGGTTCGCCGCGGCGCACACCGAGAAGATCCGGTTCGTTCCGAATGTCGTCGTCCTGCCGTACCGCAATCCGTTCGTGGTGGCGAAAGCGGCAGCGACACTGGATCTTTTGTCGGGGGGAAGGTTCACTCTGGCCGTCGGCGTGGGCTACCTCAAGGGTGAGTTCGCCGCTTTGGGGGTGGACTTCGATGAGCGCGCCGCCCTGGTCGAAGAGAGCCTGGACGTCATCCGAGCCATCTGGACCGGCGACGACGTCTCGTTCGAGGGCCGGCATTTTCGCGCTCGCGGGATCACCGCGCATCCGCGACCGGTCAGCAGGCCCCATCCGCCGATCTGGATCGGCGGCAACACCGGCAGAGCTCGTCAGCGGGTTGCGACGCGGGGTGACGGCTGGGCGCCGTTCCCGGCGCCGCCCGGTCTGGCCAGTACCGCCCGCACCGCCGAGTTGAGTTCCGTGGAAGCGCTGGCAGCAGGTATCGACGATCTGAAACGGCGCTGCGACGAAGCCGGCCGTGACTGGTCGACCATCGACGTCTGCTTCTCGAACCTGGCCGGCGGTCGTCTCGGCTATGACGACTTCGATCCCGGCGCCTATCTGGACGGTCTGGGCCGGCTGGCAGAGGTCGGCGTGACCTGGGTGCAGGTCGCCGTTCCCGGCGACAGTCTCGGTCACGCGGTGCACGCCCTAGGCCAGTTCGGCGAATCGGTGATCGGCGCGTTCTAGGAACTTCCGGCCGGTACCCTTGCCAGTTGTGACGCGTTCCGCTTCGCGGCGCGACGTGCTCAGGTATGCCGCGTTACTCGGCCCGGCACTGGCCCTGCCCGGCGCCCTCGGGGCGACGGTCGGCGCTGCGCGGGCCGGTGCGGACGGGCTGCAGGTCATCGATTTCGCCCACCGGCTGGTGTCGCCCGAACAGATCAGGGCCGCCGGATTCGACGGGGCGCTGGTCTACGTCTCCGAGCTCCGGCCGGGCGCCACCTTCGACTTCAAGCCCGTCACCCGCGACTATGCCGATGGGCTCCGCGCCGCTGGGCTGCAGGTCGCCAGCTGCTACCAGTACGGCAAGCCAGGCTGGACGCAGTCGCCATCGGACTTCACCAGGGGCTACGACGGCGGTGTGGCCGATGCGCAGACGGCGCTTCGGCTGCATGCCGCGGCCGGTGGACCGCCGTCGGCGCCGATCTTCTTCAGCGTCGATGAGGATATCGACGCCGCAACATGGAAGAACGTGGCGGTCAAATGGTTTCGCGGGATCAATTCCGTACTGGGTGTTGACCGCACGGGAATCTACGGTGGTGCCCGGCAATGCACCTGGGCGATCAACGACGATGTGATCGGGAAATCGACCAGCCCGGGTCACCGGTGGGCATGGCAGACCAGGGCATGGTCGCACGGAGACCGTGAAACGGCAGCCGTACTCTTCCAACGAGAAATCGTTACCGCGACCGAGCCGGGTTTCGTCATCGACGGCGCGCACGTGGACGTCAACGACGTCCTCGCCGCGGACTTCGGTCAGTGGGACCTCACCCGACAACAGGGGGAACTTTCGTGATCGGCACATCCTGGGACGCACCACGAGTGGCCCGGTGGTCCGGCATACTCGGCGTCATCCTGCCCGCGACCACGTTGCTGGCCTACCCGATCTGGTCATTCCCGGGGACGCGAACGCAGTCGATCGACGTGGCGCGGTGGGCCGCGGCTCACCACGACCGGTTGGTCGTGGCGATGGCGCTCAATACCGTCGGCGTCGCGCTCTTGTTCGTCTTCGGCGCCGCGGTGTGGGCGTATCTACGGGATCGCGTTCCCATGAAATCGATCCTTCCGACCTGTTTCGCCGCGGGATTCATCGGCTGCCTGACCCTGCTGCTCAGCGGGTTCACCGCCTTTGACCTCCTGCTGTACCGGCGCCGCAGTGCCGACGCGGCGTCAATGCTCTACGACCTGACGTTCGGACTGCTGGCCATGTCGGGGATGCCCCTGGTAGTGGCGCTGGGCGCGTTCGTGATCTCGGTGTACGCCCGGCAGGCGTTGCCCGCGTACGCCGGGCACCTCGCGCTCGCCGCGGCGGTGGTCCATCCGGCGCTGCTTCTGACGTTCGTCTTCCGCACCGGCCCGCTGTCGCTGGAGGGATTCGCGATCACCGCAATGCCGGCGTTCTTGTTCGCGTGGATCCTCGGGACCGCGCTGGCGATGCCACACTCCAGCGACAGCGCCACCGCGAGTCCGGCGTCAGCGCAGCGGCGCGGGCCCGGCGTGCGCACCACTACGCCAGGGCGCTAGCAGCAGCTCGCAGGCGCGCCGCATGTCGCGTTCGGCCTGCGCAGGGGTCGTTTCACCCATCACCGCCCAAGACAAGATCCCGTAGGCGCACTGCTCCACCAGGAGCGCCAGCTGGGTATCGGGCGGTGTGGGCCGGGAGATCCCGGCGACGGCCAAGATGTTGGCGCGCAGATCGAAGTCTCCGGGTGCAGTCGATTCGGATCGCCGGGCATTGACCGAGGTGATCATCGCGCGTGCCAGCCGCGGCCGCGCGAGCATCGATCGGCAGAGCCCAACCATGAGATCGGTGACGTCAGTTGCCGGACAGCCCGTCAGCGGGTGCGAAGGACCGGCGGTCTGGGTGTAGTGCAACAACAAGGCGCTGAACAAGTGATGCTTGGTGGGGTAGTAGCGGTAGACGGTCGCGATCGACACCGCTGATTGATCGGCCACATCCTGCATCCGGACGGCCTCCAAGCCGTCGCGGGAACCGAGTCGGGCGGCGGTGGCAAGGATGCGCTCGCAGCGTTGTCGTTGGGCGGGCGTGCTGGGGGTGGCGGCTTCGCGCTCAACTGGCGGGCGGGGCACCGGTGCCTCGGGCGGCCGCTGCGAGCAACTTCTGCATCAGCCGATGCGAGGCGAGCACCGCTTCGGCCCGATCTGCGGTGGCGTGCAAAGCGGGGCTGTCGGCGTGGGCCGAGATGACGTGCACCGGTCCCCGGGAGAGCTGGTCGAGGCCTTCACGGGCGACATCGGCCGGATCGGACACCCGCAGCCCCGGCACGTCGAAGTTGAGGCCGGCCCGTGCCATGGCCGGCGTCCTGGTCACCCCGAGCACCAATTCCAGGACGTGCACGTTGTGGTCGCGCAACTCCAACCACAGGCCCTCGGTGTAGATCCGGCTGAATGCTTTCGCGCCCCCGTAGACGGTCTGCCGTGCCGAACCGAGATACCCGGTCAGCGACCCGACCAACAGCAGACCACCGCGCTGCCGGACCCGCATCGGCCTGGCGAAATGGTGGATCAGCGCCAACGGTGTCCGCACGTCCAGGTCGAGGACGCGCTCGAAGGCAGCCAGATCGCCGTCGAGGAACTCAGCGCTGTGGGTGTTGGCACCCGCGTTGTAGATCAGCAGACCCACCTCGACGTCGGACGTCGCCTCGCTGATCCGCGTGACGGCATCGGCGGCGGTCAGATCCAGAGCGAGCGCCCGGACGTCGACACCGCGGGCCCGGCACCGATCCGCGGTGTCGCGCAACGGGTCTGACTTGCGAGCGATCAGGACCAGATTGATACCGGCCGCGGCCAGCTGGGACGCGAACTCGGCGCCGACACCTTCCGAGCCTCCAGCGATCACAGCCCAGGGGCCGTACTGCTGCGCCCATTCGGGTTGATCATCGCTGGACAAGAGACACCTCCGTAACTAAAATTCATTCTAGTTTTCTCAAACGAGGCTACCTCACCCCCGCGGCGCAACGGAAGGCGCAGAGTCGATGCGATACAACGGTCCCCGGATTCGGCCCCGCTGATGCGGCTCGGTTTGGCCACGCCGGTCGTCATTCAGATCCCTGGCGTGGCATCGAGCTGGGAAGCCGAGGCCAATGTTGACGACCTTGGCCAGATCGCCTCGGCCGCCGACGAACTCGGGTTCGCCTACCTCACCTGTTCGGAACATGTCGCGGTTCCCGCCGAGGCCGCGGCCGGCCGCGGGGTGACCTACTGGGATCCGTTGGCCACCTTGTCGTTTCTGGCCGCCCGCACCCATTCGATTCGATTGGTGACATCGGTTGTGGTGCTGGGCTATCACCATCCGTTGGAGATCGCCAAATGCTACGGGACCCTGGACCGGCTCAGCGGTGGTCGGCTGACCTTGGGTGTCGGGGTGGGGTCGCTGCGGGAAGAGTTCGACCTGCTCGGTTGCGCGTGGGAAGACCGCGGCGCCCGGGCCGATGACGCGATGATGGCGTTGCGGGCGTCGCTGTCGACCACCCGCCCCGCCTATCACGGCGCCTTTTACGGGTTCGACTCGATGATCGTGCAGCCCTGCGCCGTGCAACAGCGGGTGCCGATCTGGGTGGGTGGACGCACCCGGCGTTCGCTTCGCCGGGCGGTGGGCCTGGGTGACGGCTGGACACCATTCGGCCTCACCATCGACGAACTGGTGAAACACCTTGACGCGGTTGACTTGCCGGACGAGTTCGCAGTCGTCTTGTCGACGCCCCCGCTGGATCCGATCGGCGCCCCCCAGCAAGCCCTCGATCGGATCGGCAGATTGACCGGCGTCGGCGCGACCGATATCAGCTGCGTGATCTCGGCCCGTTCGGCGGCGCACTTCCGCGACCAGCTGAGCGCACTTGCCGAGCTGGCCGACCTGCCGCGTCCGGGGCGACGATGAGCGAACAGCGGTTGGCTGACCTAGAGCGGCGTCTGCAGCAGATCGAGGACGAGCGCGCGATCGAGCGGCTGATCGCGTCCTATGGACCGCTGGTGGACGCCGGTGACCCCGAATCGACCGCCGCGCTGTGGCATCACGACGGTGTCTACGACGTCGAGAACTGGCTCATGAGCGGCCGCGAGCAGATTGCGGCCATGGTGCGCTCGCGTGGCCACCAGGATCTGATCGCTCGAGGTTGTACGCACTTTCTGGGCCCGGCGGTGGTCACCGTGACCGGCGACGAAGCGGTCGCGGTGTGTGAGTCGACGCTGCTGGTCAAACAGGGCAGCGAGTTTCGCGTCGCGCGGGGCGGCGCCAACTACTTTCACCTCAAGCGGGTGGCCGACTCGCCCGGGCAGTGGCAGATCGTCAAGCGGATCACCCGGATGCTCGACGGCGCCGCCCAGAGTCGGGAGTTGTTGACCGACGGCATAGCCGGACGAATCCGATGATGCCGGTTCTGAGTGGGAGAACCGCCCTGATCACCGGCGCGGGCGCCGGCATCGGCGAGGGGATCGCCCGACGATTCGCCGAAGAGGGCGCGCATGTCGTGGTCACCGAGCTCGACGAAGAGTCTGGGCGTAGCGTGGCCGCGTCGGTCGACGGGCTCTATGTGCCGATGGACGCAGCAGATCGAGCAAGCGTCGAAAACGCTGTGGCGGAAACAATTGCGTCATACGGGTCGATCGACATCCTGGTCAACAACGCATGGGGTGGTGGTGCGCTCGGCCGTGTCGAGCACAAGACCGATGCCCAGCTCACCGGGGCACTCGCTGTCGGATACATGGGCCCCTTCTGGGCTATGCGAGCCGCTCACGCCGACATGAAGGACCGCGGCTGGGGTCGAATTATCAACATGTGCAGCCTCAATGGAGTCAACGCCCACATCGGGACCCTGGAATACAACGCCGCCAAAGAAGCGCTGCGTGCCCTGACCAGAACCGCCGCTCGTGAATGGGCGCCGAACGGCATCACCGTCAACGCGATCTGCCCAGCGGCCAAGAGCAAGCAGTTCTACCAGGCGATGAGTGAGCACCCCGAACTGGAACCGTTGGCCGACGCGATGAATCCGATGGGACGTATGGGCGATCCGTACGAGGACATCGCACCGATTGCGGTGTTCCTGGCCGCCGACTCATCCCGGTATCTCACCGGCAACACACTTTTCGTCGACGGCGGAAGCCACATCAACGGCGTGGCCTGGGCGCCGAGCCTGCCAGACAGTTAGCTGCCGCGAGGTAGCCGGAACCGTCCTTCACTACTCGGCGGCTAGACTGCGCGCAAAAGCGTCTATCCGCCGGCACGGCAGGGGAGATTAATGGATCTGCGGTGGTCGGAGGAAGACCGGGCATTTCAAGCCGAGGTACGGGATTTTCTCGACCAGAAGCTGACACCGGAGCTGCGCCGAGCGGGCCGGCTGATGACCAGCGTGTACGCCGACCACGAGGCCAGCATGGCGTGGCAGGCGATTCTGCACGAGCGGGGTTGGGCGGCGCCCGCGTGGCCGGTGGAGCATGGCGGCTGCGATTGGAGCCTCACCCAGCACTACATCTTCAGTCGCGAGTCGACCCTCGCCGGCGCGCCGTCCCTGTCACCCATGGGAATCCGGATGGTCGCGCACGCGATCGTCCGGTACGGCACGGACGCACAGAAGGACTACTTCCTGCCCCGGATCCTCACCGGCGAGGTGTTCTTCTGCCAGGGGTACTCCGAGCCGGAGGCCGGATCGGACTTGGCGGCCTTGTCGATGGCGGCCACTGTCGACGGCGACGACCTGGTCTGCACCGGCAGCAAGATCTGGACCACCCACGCCGGTGAGGCGAACTGGATGTTCGCGCTGGTGCGCACGTCCCGGACCGGTAAGAAGCAGCAGGGCATCACGTTCTTGCTGATCGACATGACCTCTCCCGGTATCGAGATTCGGCCGCTGGTGATGACTTCCGGCGAAGAGATCCAGAACCAGGTGTTCTTCGACGAGGTGCGGGTCCCCAAGGCCAACGTCATCGGGGAGATCGACAGCGGCTGGACGGTCGCGAAATATCTGCTCGAGTTCGAGCGCGGCGGCGGCGCGGTGGCGCCGGGCCTGCAGGTGGTGGCCGAGGAGGTTGCCACGGCTGCCAAGAATCAGCCGGGGCCCGGCGGCGGCAAGCTTGCCGACGACGACGCCTTCATGCGCAAGCTGGCCGACGCGCGGATTCGCGCCGAGGTGTTGGAGATCCTGGAATACCAGGTGCTCACCGCCGTCGCGCAGGGGCGCAATCCCGGGGCGTCGTCGTCGATGCTCAAGATCTTGGGCACCGAGCTGAGCCAGGAACTGACGGCGCTGGCGTTGGAGGCGGCCGGGCCGCGTGGGCGGATCTACCAGCCGCACGTCACCGCGCCCGGCGGGCCGATCGCCGACTACCAGCCTCCCGCCGACGGGTATGCGTCTGGCGAACCGTGGCAGGCGGTGGCCCCGCTGCGCTACTTCAACGACCGGGCCGGATCGATCTACGCCGGCAGCAACGAAATTCAGCGGAATATTCTGGCCAAGGCGGCATTGGGGCTCTAATGGACTTCAACATGAACAACGAGCAGCAGATGCTGCGTGACGGCATCACCAAGTTCCTCGCCGCACGCTACGACCTCGAGACGAGCCGCGCGGCAGCCAAGACCGGCGCCGGCTGGCAGCCCGAGATCTGGCGCGCCTTCGCTGGCGAACTGGGCATTCTGGGTGCGACGTTCCCCGAAGAGTTCGACGGAATCGGCGGCGGTGCTGTCGAACTCATGGTCATCACCGAAGCGCTCGGGCACGCGCTGGTGATCGAACCCTATGTCGACACCGTCGTCGTCGCGGGCGGACTGCTGCGCCGCTCCGGCAGCTCGGTCGCAGCCGGTGTGCTCAAGGAGCTCGTGGCCGGTACCGCGGTAGCGGCATTGGCTGCAGCGGAACCGGATTCAGCAGACCGTTGGCAGGACGCGAAAACCCTGGCGCGCCCCGATGGTGACGGTTGGGTGTTGAACGGCTCGAAGATCATGGCCGTGGCGGCACCCCTGGCAACGCATCTGCTGGTCACCGCGCGTATCGAGGGCGAGGATGGAATCTCGTTGTTCCTCACCGACGCCGACGCTGCGGGCATCACGCTGCACCCGTATCGGACCATCGACGACCGGAGCGCGGCCGACGTCACCTTCACCGATCTGCGGCTTGGCGCGGATGCGTTGCTGGGTGAGCGGGGCGGGGCCTGGCCCTCGTTGGCGCAGGCCCGCGACGAGGGTGCCGCGGCGATCTGCTCCGAAGCGGTTGGCTGTATGCGAAAAGTCCTGGCGGACACCGTCGAATACTGCAAGCAGCGTCAGCAGTTCGGGCAGCCCATCGGCAGCTTCCAGGTTCTCCAGCACCGCATGGTCGACATGTTGATGGAGGTCGAGCAGTCGGCCGCCGCGGTCTACCTGGCGATCCTCAATCTCGAGGCCGACGAAGCGACCCGTGCCCGTGCGGTGTCGGCGGGCAAGGCCACCATCGGCCGGGCGGCCCGATTCGTCGGCCAAGAGGCGGTGCAGCTGCACGGTGGTATGGGCATGACCGAGGAGTTGGCGATCGGCCACTACTTCAAGCGGCTCACCGCTATTCAATACGAGTTTGGAAGCACCGACTCGCACCTCGCCCGCTACGCGGAGCTGACCAAGGCGTAGTTGGGTCGGCTACTTCTTCAAGTGCTGCGGGCAGTAAGCGTTCGCGGCCGCCGCTGCGAACTGCGAAGCGGCGTCCATGGTCAGCCCGGGGTTGTCGGCCGTGAGTTGTTTGACGACCTGCAATCCCGTCTCGCCGTTGTTCGCCATGCTGCAGACGGCATGACCGGCCACAATGGCCTGATCGCTACTGGCGAAGGTAAGTCCCACGGCTCTTACCGCAGTCAGGAAGGCGGCGTCGCCGCCGCCCCCCGCATCGGGATCCGCGTACGCCGGTGCGGCACAACCGATGACGGCGGCTACGCCCAAGATCGATAACACGCTGCGCATGCTGTTCCTCCTACTCTTCACTCGACTGCCTGAGGTTTCCATGCTCTGCAATCCCTCTACTGCGACGTGATGAGACGGGCGATCTCGATGTAGAGCGGGATGCCGATGGTGACGTTGTAGGCGAACGTCAGACCCAGCGATGCGGCCAGCGGCAAGCTGGGGCTGGCTTCCGGAATCGCCAGCCGCTGGATCGCCGGCACGGCGATGTACGACGCCGCGCCGCACAGCACGGCGAACAGGACGTAGGTGCCCAGCTGGAAGTGGATGCCGGTCAGCTGCGAATAGGTGTGTGCCACAAACAGGCCCAGGGTCGCGAACAGGTTGGGAACCAGCAGGCCGAAGAGGATGAAGCCACGGCCGGCCGTTTTCAGGTCCTTCAGCTTGCGCGCGGCGGTCAGGCCCATCTCGAGCAGGAAGAGACACAGGACGCCCTGGAACGCGGTGACGAAGACCGGGTCGTCGACACCGGTGACCTTCGAGCCCTGCAAACCGCTGATGAAGCCGATCGCGATACCACCGAGCAGCAGGCAGATGCCCGGGTTGAGGAAGACCTCCCGCACCAGTTCCCGGCTGATCAGCCGTCCGTTGGAGGTCACTTCGGTCCCCGCGCGACGCTCGAGGCTGGTCTCGATGGCCAGGCCGCCGGTGGGGTCGCCGGCCTGGGTGGCGCCGACGGCTGCCGGGACAGAATCGGCCGGCACCGTGTAGCCCGGCTCGTGAGGCATGTTTCCGGCAGCGTCCATCCCCCGGTGCCGCAACCGGGCGACCAGGAACAGTGCCACCAAGCAGCCGGGGATCTCCATGATCGCCAGCATCACCGGCATGTAGGCGTCGAAGGCCATGCCGATGGTGGCGAGCACGCCCATGCAGGTGGCGAAGGTTCCGGCCGAATCGGAGCCGTAGTACCCGGCGACCGTTGCGCGGTCGACTTCGCGCATCTTCGTGAGGTATTTCAGCAGCACATAGGCGATCGTGCCGATCAGGAAGTTCAGGACGAAGCCGGTGAGCATGAATCCGAGGATTCCGCCGATCTGCGAGATGTCGATGCCGGCGAGCTCCTCGCCGCCGTGCCAACCGATGGCCAGCAACAGGTACATCGTCAGACCCTGATACACCGCGTTCGGAAACTCGAACGGCACCTTGGCCAGCGCGAGAAGGAAGCCGAAGTAGAAGAACAGCAACAGTGGCTTGAACAGGTTATGCGTGAAGTTCTGCCAGAACTCGAGAAGCATGACTCTCTCTTTCGGGGAAGGTAGGGGAGGGTTCGGCGCCGCTGGTAGGCGTCAGCTGAGGGGGGTTGCGGCCTTCTTGGCGCCCTTGAGGTGTACGGCGTGAACGCCGGGCTTGCGGGACAGCTCTTCAAGCAGTTCGTCGAGTCCGGCCTGGTCGACGTTCCAGTGCTGGACCGCCTCGGGCTGGCTCTGCAGCTTGGCGATCACCGCGTCGAGCTTGACGGGAGTCTTCGCCTTGCCACCCTGGATCCGGATGCGACCGGTGCCCGCGGTAGCGGTGCGGGGGCGGGCACTTCCCAGGGCTCCGCCGGCCATGCTGCCCAGCGCAGCCTGGTTGAGCAGGCCGCCGGCCATCCCCGAGGCGGGGGCGGCAGCCAGGGCTGCGGCGGGGGCGCCGGTGGCCGCCAGCCGGATCGCCGGGCTGGCAGAGGCCCAGCTCGGCGGGACGGACAGGTTGCCGACCAGGTTCGCCTCGGACATGGTGGCCGACACCGACGAGGTCAGGCCGGCCACGCCTCCCATCCGCAGCCCGGCGCCGAGGCCGCTGAGCGGCAGGCCCTCGAAAACCCGGCCTACCGGGGTTCCGAACTTGAGGAAGTTCTGGATGGGGAAGTTGGTCAGCAGCGAAATGTCGTTGAACGGCGTGGTCAGCCCCGCCGGACCCTTCAGAGCCGCGAACACCGACGCGAAGTTGGCCGGAGCACTCGGATTGCCGGTCAGCTGGATGAGCGCGTTGTTGACGAAGTTGTTGTACTGGGTGGCCAGGTTGCCCAGGAAATCCATGATCGAGTTGCCGCCCGAGGTGGCTGCCGCCGACCCCGCGTTGGCCGCCGACGTGGCTTCGGCGGTCCCGGTGGTGGTCTGTGGTGGCTCGGTGAACGCGGTGGTCTTGGTTGCCGCGGCGGCCGATGCGGCGTAGGTCTGCATGGCGGCGGCGTCCTGCGCCCACATCTCCAGGTACTGGGCTTCGTTGGCCGCGATGGCGGCGAGATTCTGGCCCAGGAAGTTCGTGGCGTACAGCATTTGGTTCTGGGTGCGGTTGGCCGTAACGACTTCCGGCGGAACGGTCGCCGCGTGCGCTGCTTCGTAGGCGGTGGCTGCGGCCTGCGCCTGCGTGGCCGCCTGAGCCGCGGTGGCCGCGGTGGTCGACATCCAGGCGGTGAAGGGCTGGGCGGCGGCCGTCATCGCCGCTGCCGACGGACCGGTCCACGATTCACTGGCGAGCGAGTCGAGCACGGCGTTGTATTCAGATGCGGCGGTGCTTAATTCGCTGGCAAGACGCCCCCACGCCGTGGCGGCGGCAACAAGCGACGCGGATCCGGGCCCGGCGTACATCTTGGCCGAGGTGACCTCTGGCGGGATCAAAGAAAAGTACATTTCGACACCCTTATCTGGTCGCGTGCGACTGGGTCGGCTGGGGGAGGCCATGTTTCGTCATCGCTGGGTCACTCATCCAGTGCCGGAATGACGATGATGGTGGCGGCCGCGGGATCGGCCTCACCGGGCGGAATGGGGCCGAAGGCATCGGACCCGCCGCTGTTGCGCAGCGAACGGGTTGCCGCGCCGACAGTTTGGGTGGCGGTGGTGCCCATACCGCGGCCCAGCAGGCTGGACAGTGCCATCTCACCGAACATGGCGTCTTGACCGGCTACCGCAGCCATCGGAGCGGCCTCCAGTGCCGCCGGCAAGGACGAAGCCATGCTGACCAGCTTGGTCGCCGGCGCTGCGACCGCCCAGGAAGCAGGTACCGACAACTTCCCGACGGTCGCGGCGTTGCCCAGCACGCCGGTCGCACTGGTCAGGCTTGCCGCCGGTAGTGCCGTTTGTGCGAGAGGTGCCAGCGGCAACAGCGCTCCGGTAATGGCTTTCGGGCCGGCGAAGAACGACTGCGCAGCCATCCCGTTCATGATCCACGAGTACATCTGTCCGAACGCCAGCCAATAGCCGCCGGGGATTGTCGACCAGCCGAGAGGGGTCGTGGCCCCGGTCAGTGTGCTGAAGATCAAGTTCCAGTTGTCCAGGAATGAACCCGATGTTGTCGCCGCCGCGGTCCCCACCGGGTTGGAGGCCAACGACTGCAGTGCCTGGGGCATCGCGTTGAGCATCTGGGAAACCTGCTGCGCGATATTGGAAGCCGTCGAGTTTCCGGTTGCTTCTGCCGCTGCCGCCGCCTGATTGGCCGCACCGGTCGGATTGGTGGTCTCCGGGGGCTGGTTGAACGGTGTGAGCTGTGTTGCCGCTGCGGCCGATCCGGCGTAGCCGTACATGGCCCCGGCGTCCTGCGCCCACATCTCCGCGTAGTGAATCTCAGTGGCCGCGATCGCCGGCGTGTTCTGTCCGAGGAAGTTCGTCGCGATCAGGGTTGCCAGCTGCGTCCGGTTCGCCGCGACCACCGGCGGTGGCACCGTGGCGGCGAAGGCGGCCTCGTAGGCCGCGGCCGCGGCACGGGCTTGGTGGGCCGAGAGCTCTGCCTGCGTCGCGGTCGTGCTCATCCACGTCACGTAGGGCTCTGCTGCGGCGGCCATCGTGGTGGACGACGGCCCTGACCATTCCCCCGTGAGGCTCGAGACCACGGACTCGTAGGCCGAAGCCGCAGAACCCAATTCCGCCGCGAGTGCGTCCCAAGCCGAAGCGGCCGCCAGCAGGGGGCCGGAGCCCGCACCTGCGTACATCCGGCCGGAGTTCATCTCCGGTGGCAATGCAGCAAAATCCATCTCGGGTGACTCCTTACGTCACGCGTCCTGACTGCCGACGCTTGAAAACTCGCCATCGAAACCCAAACCCTAGACGGCCGTTGTCTATTCGAGGTTCCTGCGATGTAAACAGCGTGCGACCATTTTCAGTTAATAGTGGTACCAGTAGATCTTTGAAAACTGTTGTGAGGCAGCTGTCATCAAGCTATCCGCAGCGATTACCCGCTTACATCAAGCTTTTGACGGTCTTTATGCCGTTAATTCCAAACGGGAGAAATCGCAGCCGGTTTCGAGTTTTCCGGCTACGCCATCAGCCGGATTGCCGAAGCCGGTCCACGCCTCTTCGTTCGGGCGGAATTCTCTTCACAATCGTCATCTCAGTCGACTGATAGTACGCAGGGGTTGCTGGAAACTACCTGTATGCGAACTGGGTCTTCGCTGTCGCTGTGCTGCTGGCGGACTGTCAGGCTTGCGGTCGCCCGTACTCGGGCAGAGGTCAGCGGAAGCGGACGTGCATGGTCGCGAGGCCGAAGATCTTCCGGTTCTCGGACTTCGCGGCGACCAAGATGATACCGCTACGCGTGTCAGCGTCCAGCGACTTGATCCGGCCGCTGAATTCGATGTCGGAGCCTTCCTTGGCGGACACGATCGCGGGTGCGGACAGTCGTACGGCGTAGCGAGTGACGGCACCCGGGTCGCCGGTCCAGGAGGAGGCGAAGCCCGCGCCCAGGCCCATGGTGAGCATGCCGTGCGCGATCACGTCGGGCAGGCCGGCCAGCTTGGCGATGTCCTCGTCCCAGTGGATGGGGTTGGCGTCGCCGGCGACACCGGCGTAGTTCACCAGGTCGCCCCGGGACAGTCGGGTGTGATGCACCGGCAGGGCGTCGCCGACCTTCACCTCGTCGAAGGAAGGTGTCGCCGGGGTGCGGGTCAGGCCCCCCTCGGATATCCGGATCTCGCCTGCGGGCCGCACTGTTTTTTCATAGCGGGCGGCCGATTCGCCGACATCGAGGATGTTGACGTCGTGCATCATCGCGCGCTGCACGGCGGTCTTGACTTCCGGGCCGATGTCCTCGGCGGTGACACCGACCACGGTGGTGTGCAGGGTGTGCACCACTTCCCCCGCCGTGTCGGTGAAGGTGTTGGTGACGGTGATCAGGTCGCGGCCGGCGATCCGGCGTACCGAGGTCAGCTCGACGTCGATGGTCAGTTCGTCGCCGTCCACGATTGGACGGTGCTGCTCGAAGACCTCTTCGGTCTGCATGTAGGTGTCGTAGCCGACGACGACGGATTCGAACATGCGCCGGTTGCACGCCATGCCCGGGGTTGAGGTGAACGTCAACGGCGCCACCAGGCCCGAGTAGCCCATCTCGGCGGCTGCGGCGACGTCCCAATGCGCGGGGTGATAGTCCTGCACGGCGCGCGCGTACTCGCGGACCTTCTCGCGGCCCACCAGGTAGGTGCCGTCCATCTGGTAGTAGTGGCCGACCCGGGCTTCCAACGCGGACGTCTCTGCTGCGGTCATGAGTTGACTCAACCGTTCTGTCGGCTGGTTGCGGAAGCCGACTAAAGCACCCTAGCGGGTCTCCGCCATCGGCTCAGCGGGGATCACGAGCGCGGCGTAGCCGGGCGCTGCGCCGTCGCCGGGCAGGTGATGGGTGGCCACCACCACCGTCCGATCGGCTCCGAACAGCCCGCGCGCGGCCAAGACGGCCCGCAGCAGGTCGTCCGCGTCGGTGGCGTCGAGGTGCTCGGTGGGTTCGTCGAGCAGCACGATCCGGGCCGGCGAGAGCAGGGCCCGGGCCAGTAACAGGCGCCGCCGCTGCCCCGCTGACAGTGCTTCGGCGCCGCCGGCCAGCACGGTGGCCAAACCGTCCGGAAGACCAGCCAGCCACTGCCCGAGCCCCACCCGGCTCAATGCGCTGACCAGCTCGTCGTCGCGGCAATCGCCCCGCGCCACCAGCAGATTGTCCCGGACTGTGGTCGCGAAGACGTGTGCGTCTTCGGCGAAGAAACTGATCGCGGATCGCAGGTCGGCTTCGGAAAGCTCCTGCAGTACGGTCCCGCCGACGGAAACCTGACCGGTCAGCGGTGCCAGCAGGCCGGCCAGGGTCATCAGCAGCGTGGTCTTGCCGGCTCCGCTGGGGCCGGTGATGGCCAGCCGGTCCCCGGGCGCCAGCTCAAGTTGCACGCGCACGGACTGATCCCGTCGATATCCGGACCGCAGATCGGCGCGCAGTGGCGGCGTGGTGGCCGAATCCGGCCGCAGGACTGCCGGTGTGTCCGCAGTCACGGGATCATCCGGGGCCAGGTCGATCAGCCGCCGCGCCGCGATCCGTGCACGGGTCAGGGCGACGGCGGCGCCCGGCAGTGCTGTGGTCGCCTCGAACGCGGACAGCGGCAACAACATCAGAATTGCCACGGTGGTAGGTGCCACGGCATCGGCCAGCCCGATCCCGGCTACCACGGCGCCCAGCACACTGAACCCGATCGCGGCGGTGGGCAGCGCAGCGGCGATCGCGGCCGGTTCGGCGGCCCCGTCCAGGGCTGCGCCCCACGCCCGCTGGCGGCGTTGGGATTCGCCGATGACGGCGGGAAGCCGCCCGGCGATCCGCAGCTCAGGGGCGTGGTCGAGTGCGTCCATGGCTGCGACGTCACGCTCTGCGAGGTGGTCGCGGGCCGTGTGTTCCTGCGCCGCGGCGGCCCGCGCGGCCAGCCACGGCGCCACCACACCCGCAGCCAGCAGGCAGACCGCCAGGACCATCGCTGCCGCCGGCGAGATCACCGCGATCACCGAGGTGGCGACCATGCCCAGCACCGCCGCGACCCCGATCGGCAGCAGGGCACGTACCAGGACGTCTGCCAGCGCGTCGATGTCGGCGCCCATCCGCGCCACCAATTCACCACTGTGCAACCGCACCGCGTTCTGCACCGGGCCACGGGCCAGTCGCCGGTAGAGCTGTCCGCGGGCGGTGCCCGCGGCCCGCAGCGCCGCGTCGTGACTCACCAGCCGCTCGCAGTAGTGCAGTACGCCGCGCGAGATCGCGAATGCCCGCACCGCCACCACCGCGATCGACAGGTCCAGCACCGGCGGCATCTGCCAGGCCCGAGTGATCAGCCAGGCCGAGATCGCGGCCAACGCGAGCGCACTGCACAGCGACAACGTCCCGAGCAGGCCGGCCAACAGCAGCCGGGGCAGGCGCGGGCGCAGCAGCCCGACGGCCTCCCGTAGCGGATCAGGCCGGCGCATGATCTGCGGCTCCCACGCTGTGCACGGTGACGACCTGGTCGCCGATCGCCAGCACCGGTGTTCGGTGGCCCACCACCACGACCGTCGCTCCGGTGCGCGCGCGTCGCACCAGCTCGGCCAGGACCCGTCGTTCGGTGGCGGCGTCCAGGTGGGCTGTCGGTTCGTCGAGCAACAGCACCGGCGCTGTCGAGCCCAGCGCTCGCGCCAGCCCCAGCCGCTGCCGCTGCCCCAATGACAAGCCGACACCACCGCGACCCAGCCTGGTGTGAAGCCCGTCCGGCAGCCCAGCGATCACGTCATCGAAACCTGCTGCGGCGCAAGCAGTATCGGTGTCGATGAGATCGCCGAACAATGCGAGGTTGTCCGCCACCGTGCCCGGGATCAGCGCCGGACGCTGTGGCAGCCAGGACAATTGGGCCCACCATGCCGGCTGGTCGAGGGCGGCGATGTCGACCCCGGCCACCGTGATGCGTCCGGAATCGGAGGCGGTGAGGCCGGCGATCGCCGCCAGCGTGGTGCTCTTGCCGGCGCCGTTGGCTCCGGTCAGCACGGTGACCTGGCCGGGTTCGATCACTGCGGTCAGGCCGGCCGGCGCGGCGCCGTCTCGGCCGGCGACGCTGAGCCGATCGAGGTGAATCCGGGCACCACGTGCGGCAACCGTGCGGGTTCCCGGTGCTTGGCGAGCCGGTTCACCGATCAGCGCAAAGGCCTTCTCGGCGGCGGCGCGCCCATCCTGGGCCGCGTGAAACTCCACCCCGATCCGGCGCAGCGGCCAATACACGTCGGGCACCAGCAGCAACACCGTCAGCCCGGCGGTCAAGGTCATCTCGCCGAACACCAGGCGCAGGCCGATGCTGACGGCCACCACCGCCACGCTCAGCGTGGCCAGCAACTCGAGCACCAGCGCCGACAGGAACGCGATCCGCAGGGTGGCCATCGTCGACCGGCGCTGCGCGTCGGACAGTTCGGCGATACGGCGCTCCGGCCCGGCCGCCCGCCCCAGGGCACGCAGGGTCGGGATGCCGGCGATCAGGTCCAGCAGCCGGGCCTGCAAGGTTGTCATGGCCGCCAGGGCCGCCGCCGAACGATCCGCGGTGGCCAGGCCGATCAGCACCATGAACACCGGGATCAGCGGCAACGTGATCATCACGAGCACCGCCGCGCGCCGGTCGTAGCAGGCGATCACCAGCACGGTCACCGGGGTCAGGATCGCCGCCAGCAGGAGTGCGGGCAGGTAGGCGGTGAAGTAGGGGCGCAGTCCGTCCAGTCCCCGGGTGACGACGGTTGCGGCGGCGTCCCGTTCGGTGGCCAGCCGGCGGGGGGAGCGCGCGGTGATCGCGGTCAGCACCTGTCCGCTCAGCTCGGCGATCACCGCGCTGGCTCCGCGCTGGCCCAGGCGTGCCTGCAGCCAGTGCGCCAGGGTGCGCACCGTCCACAACAGCGCGAGTGCCGCCAGCAGCGGTGACCAGTGCGCGATGCTGCGTGTCGACGGTTCGGTGATCACGTGAGACACGATGTCGGCCAACACGATCGCGGACCCGATTGCGCAGGCCGAGATCACCACCCCGCAGCCCACCATGGCCAGCAGAAAGCGGCGCACCGCCGTCGATGCCTGCCAAAGCCGCGGGTCCAGCGGCGCCCGAGCTCCCCGGGCGCTCAGGACGGCTGCCTCGCCAACCCGATGGACGGCGGAATCTGATCCGCTGAGATCCGTTGCCGGAACACCCAGTACGTCCAGCCCTGGTACACCATCGCCAGCGGGGCGAAGATCACCGCGGCCCAGGTCATGATCTTCAAGGTGTACGGGGTGGACGAGGCGTTGTAGATCGTCAGGCTCCACTGCGGATCCAAAGTGGAAGGCAACAGGGCCGGATACAGGGCGCCGAACAACAATACGACCACCGCCGCGACGACGGCGGCGCTGCAGGCGAATGCCCAGCCGTCGGACACCCGGCGCCACACCAGCGCCACCGCCGCCACCTGCGCCACCACCGCGACGCCCAGTACCGGCCACGTCCACCCGGTGCCGTAGGCGAGTTGGGTCCACACCCCGAAGCCGCCGACCAGCGCGGTCACCGGTAGCGCCAGCCGGATCGCGAAGCGGTGCGCGTCGTCGCGGATCGCCCCGGAGGTCTTCAACGCGGTGAAGACCGCGCCGTAGAACAGGAACAGTCCGCCGGTGGCCAGACCACCCAACAGGGTGTAGGCGTTGATCACGTCGCTGAACGCCAGGCGGACATGGTGGTCGGCGTCTACCGGCAGGCCTCGGACCAGGACCGCGAACGCCACCCCCCACAGAATCGCCGGCAACCAGGAACCGGCGGCGATGCCGAAGTCCGCCCAGGCTCGCCACTTCGGGTCGTCGACCTTGCCGCGCCACTCGATGGCGACGGCCCGCACGATCATGCCGAACAGGATGGCCAGCAGCGGCAGGTACAGCGCCGAGAACACCGTGGCATACCAGCCCGGGAACGCGGCGAACATCGCGCCGCCGGCGGTGATCAACCAGACCTCGTTGCCGTCCCAGACCGGGCCGATGGTGTTCAGCGCGGCACGTCGGTGCGCCTCCGCTGAATCAGGGGCGCTGACGCGGCCGAACGGTGCCATCAACATCCCCACCCCGAAGTCGAAGCCCTCCAAGACGAAGAATCCGAGAAACAGCACCGCGACCAGTACGAACCACACCTGTTGTAGGTCCATCGCGATGACCTCCTTCTGCGTCAGTAGGCGAACGACAGTGGTGCCACGTCGTTCTCGCCGGGCGGCGCCGGCGGAGCGGGTTCGGCGTCGTGCTCCAGTGGTCCCTCGGCCACGTAGCGTCTGATCAGCCAGAACCAGATCACCGCGAGCACCGCATAAACCAGGGTGAACATCACCAGCGAGGTGACCACCACACCCACGCTGTTTCCCGACACGCCCTCGGCGACGGTCAGCCGTACATTCGGGTCCCCGGTCGGGTTGGGGACGACAACCCAAGGCTGGCGGCCCATTTCGGTGAAGACCCAGCCGGCGCTGTTGGCCAGGAACGGGGTGGGGATGGTCAGCAGGGCCAGCCAGGAGAACCAGCGCTGGTTCGGGATCCCCCCGCGGCGGGTCAACCACAGCGCGGCAAGCGCGAACAGCACCGGCAACAGCAGCAGGCCGATCATCGCGCGGAACGACCAGTACGTGACGAACAGGTTCGGCCGGTAGTCGCCGGGGCCGAACTTCTGCTCGTAGTGCTGCTGGATGTCGCGGACCCCGTCGAGCCGAACGCCGGTGAATCGGCCCTCGGCCAGGAACGGCAGCACGTAGGGCACCTCGATCACCCGGGTCAGGTGGTCGCAGTTGTTCTGCCGTCCGACGGTCAAGACCGAGAAGCTCGGGTCGGTGGCGGTGTCGCACAACGATTCCGCCGACGCCATCTTCATCGGTTGCTGGACGAACATCAGCTTGCCCTGTATGTCGCCGGTAAAGAACAGTCCCACCGCGGCGACCAGTGCGACGAGGCTCCCGAGGATGGTCGCCGGCCGGTACAGGGTGGCCGCGTCACTGCCGGCGGTCTGCGGGGCGCCGTCGGCACGGGACCGGACCATCCACCAGGCGCTGACCGCGGCGACGAACGTCCCGGCCGTCAAGAACGCGCCGGCAACCGCGTGCGACAGGGCGGCCTGGGCGGTGTTGTTGGTGAACAGCGCCATGATGCTGTCCAATTCGGCGCGCTTGGTCTCCGGATTGAAGTGAGCGCCGACCGGGTGCTGCATGAAGGAGTTGGCGGCGATGATGAAGAACGCCGACACGTTGGTGGCGATGGCGACAACCCAGATGCACGCCAGGTGCACCACCCGCGGCAATCGGCTCCAGCCGAAGATCCACAGCCCGATGAAGGTGGACTCGAAGAAGAAGGCGGCCAGTCCCTCCATCGCCAGCGGTGCGCCGAATACGTCGCCGACGAACCGTGAGTACTCGCTCCAGTTCATGCCGAACTGGAATTCCTGCACGATCCCGGTGGCGACCCCCAGCGCGAAGTTGATCAGGAACAGCTTGCCGAAGAACTTCGTCAGCCGATACCAGGCGACGTTGTCGGTGAGCACCCACACCGTCTGCATGACCGCGACCAATGGGGCCAAACCTATGGTCAGCGGCACAAATATGAAGTGATAGACGGTGGTGATTCCGAACTGCCACCGCGATACGTCGACAACATCCATGGGCGATCTCCCGGAGCTGCGGAGCCGATGCTACGACCGAGTGTAGTAGTTGCGTCGCGTCGGCACTAGAGGTCAATTTGACCTGCGGTTATCGCGCGGCCGGCGGGGGAAGTGTCGATGGCCGAACGTCAGCCGGATGAGCTCACGTCGGGTTCCCCAAGCGGAACAGGTTGAACCGGTAGGAGTTCACGACCTTGGGCAGAATTCGTGCCAGCGCCGGCAGGCCGTAGCGATAGCGCCACGGCAGCGAAGCGGCCAATTCAGGCTGTGGGGACGCCATGGTGAGGCTTTCCTGTAGCTCCATGCCCCAGGTGTTGAGTTCACGCGGGTCGTCGCAGACCCACTTCATCCGGGCGGTCACCGCTCGCATCGCTCCGTTGCGGTGCTGGTTCTCGATCATCGTGCGGCCGCCGGTGTCGAGGATGAGTTGCGATCCCGGGAATCGGTTGGCCAGATTGCCAATGGCACCGCGCGTTTGGTCTTTGGGGAAGTACAGCAGTACGGCCTCGGCGACGAAGAGGTAGGGCCCCGGGGCGCCGGCCACGGCGTCGAACCAATCGATGTCTAGGACGGAGCCGGCCAGCATGGTGCGACGGTCGGTGTCGGCGAAGTAGCGACGGCGCAGCTTGATGGTGTCGGGCAGGTCCAGGTCGAACCAGCGCAGACTGCCGTTGTCGACTCGTTCGAAGCGGGTGTTGAGCCCCGTGCCGATCTCAATGATGGTGCCGGCGGGATGATCGCGCAGAAACTGGCGGACCCAGACGTCGAAGATCGCAGTGCGCAGAACCGAGCCCGGCAGCGAACCGCCACGAAAACGCGTGAAGTCGTAGTCCAGATCGTTCACCAGCTCCGCGGCGCGCGCGTCATGGAGTATCGAATGCCTCTCCGCGTTGTCGCGTGCGCGTCCGTACAGCGGGATCAGCAGGGTTTCTTGTACCTCACCGAGGTCGGGTTGGACCTTGCCCATTAGTCACCTCACGAAGCCGCCCCGTAATTTCCCGCCAGACTAGCCACGTTCGCCCCCGCCCGGGGGTTCGTCCGCGCGTCCGTCATGTCATCGACACGCTGGTCCTGCCGGCGGGGCTAGGGCGCCAGTGTCACGCCGCGCTCGAAGATCCGCGTGAGTGTCGGCACGATGCTGTGGCGCGGCACCGTGCCCCGCGCTGCCTCGCTGCAGGCCTTGACCAACAGGCCGAACAGTGCCACCCGAATCCATTCCGCGCTGATGTCGGGATCGAAGACGCCTTCGTGTTGGCCGCGAACGATGAGGTCGAGGATCGGCGCCGAGTTCGGCAGGTTCTCGGCCGGGATGTCGCGAAGCACCGCGGGGTCGGCGAACAAGAACACGATCCGATCGCCCTCCGGGGCGAGTGTGGTGATCACGCGTCGCATCGCGTCGAGCGCCGGACCCTCAGCGGTCGCCGCGGCCGCCAGGATGTCGCTGATGACCCGGATCGAATCCAGAGTGGTCTCGTAGATCAGCCGATCCCGGTCGCTGAAGTAACGGTGCAGGGTGGAGCGGGCGACCTGAGCGGCCGCGGCGATCTCCGGCAGCGTGGCAGTGCGGTCGCGGGCCAGTACCGACGCCGTCGCGTCCAGGATGGCTGCCCGGGTGCGGGATTGTGCACCGGTGAGTTCCTGGGACTGCTCGTTCACGATTCCCATGATAGCCACAGCATAGTCCCGTAATGAGATGTTGACGTCTCATTACGGGACGTTTAGCATCCCTAATCAGCTGTCCAGGCCCACCCGGGCGCTGGCTGTTGCAAGCGACGGATTGGGGGCTGGCGTCGGCGATGAACTGGAATATGTTCGGCACGAACTGGCACCTGTTCGGCGATCTGGCGGCCATCGTCTTCGTCGCGCTGTTGGCCTTCGCCACCGGCTTGTACTTCTACATCCGGCAACTGCGCAGTCGGCCTGCGCTGCCGATCAGTGAAGGAATCGGCGCCCGCAGAACGGTGCTGGCCAAACTCCGCAAGCGTCAACCCATGTCACCGGACGAGCTGGAGTTCGCGACGCGAGCCGTCACCGACCTGCGTACGCCGCTGGCCTTCTGCATCCCCGCGGCCACGTTCTCACTGGGCTGTCTTTATGTGCTGGGCAGTCTGGAACAACTCCATGGCGCCACCCCGTCGGAACGAACGTTCATCGGGGTGATCCCGATGCTCGGGTCGTTGAACATGACGGCCCAGATCGTGCGGATCAGGAAGCTCAAGAAGCTGCTTCCGGCGGCGTCGAAAGGGGAAGCCGAGTGAGTCCGCGGTCGCCGCGCAGGTCGATGCTGGCGCGCACCTGGATGCCGCTGGTTGCCGTGATCGCGCTGAGCTTGGGCGGGCTGTCGATGTGGAAGGTTCACCAGCTGTCCGCTCCGGGGCCGGTGCTGACCGTCAATCCGCCCCAGGCTCCCGAACAGTTCAACCCGAAGAAGCTCACCTATGAGGTGTTCGGCTCCGCCGGCGACGGCGCCTTGCTCTCTTACCTCGATATCAACTCCCATCCCCACACCGTCGAGTTGGACGCCCTGCCCTGGACCCATGTTGAGACGACGATGCTGACCGTGGTGTCGGGCAGCATCTCGGTGCAGGTGCGCGGCGACTTCGTGGGCTGCCGGATCCTGGTCGACGACGTGATCCGCGACGAGCACACCAACACCCATGCGAATGCAGACATCACCTGCCGGGTGAAGTCCGCATGAGCCAGCATTCCGGCAAACGGCCCCTCGTCGCGCGCACGGTCCGCCTGCTGGCGATACCGCTCATCGTCTGCTGGGGCCTGCTGGCCATGACCACGAATACGTTTGTGCCACAGGTGGAAAAGGTCGCCGAGGAACTCGCCGGCCCGATGGTGCCGACCTATGCGCCCTCGCAGGCCGCCATGCTCGCGATCGGCGAGAAGTTCGAAGAGTCCACCTCGACCAGCATGACCATGCTGGTGCTGGAGGCCGACCGCCCGCTGGGCGCCGCGGACCACCGCTACTACGACGAGCTGGTGCGCACGCTTCGGGCCGACACCGAACACGTCCAGTACGTCATGGACACCTGGGGCAAACCGATCACCGCCGCCGGCGCCCAGAGCCTCGACGGCAGGGCCGCCTACGTGCTGCTGCGCCTGGCCGGCGACATCGGCCAGATGCAGGCCAATGATTCTGTTGCCGCCGTGCGCCACACCGTCGCCACCTCCGACCCGCCCGCGGGGCTCAAGGTCTACGTCAGCGGCGCAGCACCCCTGGCCGCCGACACCGTGGCGACGGCGAATTCGAGCCTGAACAACATCACGATCGCCACGATCTTCCTGATCATCTTCATGTTGCTGTTGGTCTACCGCTCTTTCATCACCATGCTGGTGCCGCTGTTCGGGGTGCTGATCCTGATGCTGGCCGCCAAGGGGGTCATCGCGACCCTCGGGCACTTCGGCTACATCCAGCTGTCGTCGTTCGCGGTGAACATGGTCGTCTCCCTGACGCTGGGCGCCGGGACGGACTACGGCATCTTCTTGATGGGCCGCTATCACGAGGCACGACTGAACGGCGAAAGCCGAGAAGAGGCGTACTACACCGCCTACCGTGGTGTTTCGCACGTCATCGTCGGCTCCGGTCTGACGATCGCCGGTGCGGCCTTCTGCCTGAGCTTCGCGCGGCTGAACTACTTCAACACCATGGGGCCGGCGGTCGCGATCAGTATGGTGCTGACCGTCGTGGGCGCCTTGACGCTCGGCCCGGCCATCTTGAGCGTCGGAAGTCTGTTCGGGCTGTTCGACCCGAAACAAACCGTCAAGGCGCGGCTGTATCGCCGGATTGCCACCAGCGTGGTGCGCTGGCCCAAGCCGATCCTGACCGCCAGTGCCGCGCTGGTGGCGGCCGGGGCGGTGTTCGTGCCGACGTATCAGGTCAGCTTCGACGACCGTACCTATCAACCGCGCAACTCCGCCGCCAATCTGGGCTTCGCCGCCGCCGACCGGCACTTCGCCAAGAGCAAGCTGTTCTCCGAGATGCTGATGGTCGAGTCAGATCACGACATGCGCAACTCGGCGGACTTCATCTCGCTGGACCGGGTGGCCAAGGCCCTGATCCGCCTGCCCGGTGTCGCGATGGTGCAGAGCATCACCCGGCCGATGGGCCGCGCACTCGAGCACGCCTCGCTGCCGTATCTGTTCACCGTGCAGGGCAGCGCCAACGGCCAGCAGCTGCCGTTCACCCGGGAACAGAACGCCAACACCGAGAAGCAAGCACAGATCATGGGGCACACAGTCGAGGTACTGCAGACCACGATCGCGTTGACCCAGAAGCTGGCCGATGAAATGCACTCCACGGTGCTGACCATGGAGGAGATGCAGTCCCTCACCGAACAGATGGACGAGGAGCTATCCAATCTGGACGACTTCATGAGGCCGATCCGCAGCTACTTCTATTGGGAGCCGCACTGTTACGACATCCCGGTGTGCTGGGCGTTCCGGTCGCTGTGGGACATGATGGACAGCGTCGACAAGCTCGCGGAGAACATCAAGGATGCGGTGACGTCGCTGGAGGTCGTCGACTCGCTGTTGCCGCAGATGGTGGCGCAACTGAACATCATGGCCGACGATCAGATCGCTCTGCGGTCTCTGATCGTGAACACCTACGGCCCCAGCAGTATTCAGGCCGAGAACACCGACCAGACGTTCGACGACATGATCAACGTCGGGAATGACTTCGACGCCTCGCGCAGCGACGACTTCTTCTACATACCCCGGCCGGCCTTCGACAACGAGGACATCAAGACCGGCATGCAGCTGATGATGTCTCCGGACGGCAAGGCCGCCAGATTCATCGTCACCCACGAGGGCAACGCCATGGGGCCCGAGGGCATCGAGCATGTCGAGAAGTTCCCCGACGCCATCAAGATCGCGCTGAAGGAGACCTCGCTGGCCGGCGCGAAGATCTATATCGGCGGCTCGGGCTCGAACAACAAAGACATTCAGCAGTACTCACGATCGGATCTGCTGATCGCCGCGATCGCAGCTTTCGTATTGATCTTCCTGATCATGCTGGTCATCACCCGAAGTCTGGTGGCGGCGTTGGTGATTCCCGGCACCGTGGCATTCTCCTACGCCGGCGCGTTCGGGCTGTCGGTATTGATCTGGCAGCACCTGATCGGGCTGCATCTGCACTGGCTGATCCTGCCGCTGACCTTCATCATCTTGGTGGCCGTCGGATCGGACTACAACCTGCTGCTGATCGCGCGCCTCAAAGAGGAACTTCCGGCCGGGTTGAACACCGGCCTGATCCGAGCGCTGGGCAGCACCGGCGGGGTGGTGACTTCAGCCGGCCTGGTGTTCGCCTTCACCATGCTGGCCATGCTCGCCAGCGATCTGCGCACCATCGGTCAGGTCGGCTCCACGGTGTGCATCGGTCTGCTGCTCGACACCCTGATCGTGCGGTCGTTCATCGTGCCGTCCCTGGTGCGGATCTACGGGCCGTGGTTCTGGTGGCCGACGATCGTGCGTCAACGGCCGCTGCGGCGTCGGCCGACTGCCACGCCGGCTGGCCGGCCTTAGAACACCGCTTGCTGCAGCAGCACGTCGGCGAAGGCCGCCAGGTCAGCGGCGAAGATCGCGGGCTGTTCGAAGGCGGCGAAGTGCCCGCCGCGGTCTGCGACGCTGTAGTGAACGAGGTTGTAGCGGTTGGCGGTCCACGCCCGCGGCGTCTGCAGCAGCTCAAACGGGTAGACCGCGTAGCCGGTCGGCACGGCGACGCGTCCCTGCCACGAGCTGAGCGCGCCGTTGCCGGCGCGGGCGGACTCGCAGTACAACCGAGCTGACGACGTCCCGGTCACCGTCAGCCAGTAGAACATCAGGTTGTCGATGAGCCGATCGGTGCTGATCGGCATGCCCTCTCGAATGTCGCACCAGGCGTGGAACTTCTCCAGAATCCAGCCGGCCAGGCCCATCGGTGAATCGTCGAGGCCGAAGCCCAGCGAATGGGGGCGAGTGGCCTGCTGATTCAGGTATGCGGTGCCGTCGGCGGTGCGCTGTACCGAGTCGATGATCGCCGCCTGCTCGGCCGGTGTCACCGCGGCCATCAGTTCGGGGTTGTCGTGATCGGGCGGAGCGAAGCACATGTTGGTGTGGATGGCCGCGACGCGGCCCGCGTAGTGCTCGCCGAGGTGGCGGGTGACCAGCGCCCCCCAGTCGCCGCCCTGGGCGACATAACGGTGATAGTCCAGCTGTCCCATCACGTCGTCTGCGGCCGCCGCCACGGCCGCGACGTCGACACCCGTCCGACGGGTGGGCCCGGAGAACCCGTACCCGGGCATCGAGATGACCACGACGTGGAATCGCTTCCGTAGCAGCGGCACTGCGTCGAGGAACTCCACAATCGAGCCGGGCCAGCCGTGGGTGATCAGCAGGGGGATGGCGCCGGGCTCGGATGACCGGACGTGCAGGAAGTGCACGCGCTGCCCGGCGGCCTCGGTGACGAACGAGCCGAGCGCGTTGACCTCGGACTCGACGCGTCGCCAATCGTAGTTGTGCAGCCAGTGTTCCACCACGGACCGGAGAAAACTTTGGTCGGTGCCGTAATCCCAGCCCGCGCCATCGATCTCCGCCGGCCAGCGCGAGTTGGCGAGCCGGCGGCGCAGGTCATCCAGCTCGGCATCGGGGACACGCAGCGGGAAGGGTTCAGGGTGAGTCACGGTGGCCTCCGGTCAGTCCGTCGATGATGTGGTCGCTGACGAAGCGGCGCACGGCGCGGGGATTGTCGAGGTTTACCCGCATGGGCGGGAGCAGCTCGAAGCTGAACAGCATCCGCACGATCCATTCGCCGGCACGGCCCGCGTCGAGGGTGTCGTCGACTTCGCCTCGGCGTTGCGCGGCGCGGACCAGCGGCATCCACAGCGCCACGGAGCGGTGCATCAGGTCGTCGCCGCCGTGTTCGAGCAGCAGGACCAGCACGCTCTGGTTGATGGTGCGCGGCTCGGCCGCCGATCTGCGGCGATGCGCGGAAATCAGTACCGCTGCGGCCGCCACCTGCTCGGCGAGGGTGTCCAGCTCGTTGACCTCGGCGGCCATGGTCTCGATGAACGCCGCAGACAGGTGGTCGAGTGCCGCGGCGATGGCGTGATCGCGGGTTCCAAAGGCGTTGTGCACGGTGCCGCGTGACACGCCCGCCGTTTCGGCGACCGCGGTGAGGCTGAAGCGCCGGGGACCGAGATGGCGCAGGGTCTCGGTGGCGGCCAGGAGCAACGGCGGGGGGAGCGGTTTCGACGATTTCTCACCGGGCACTTGCACACATTATCGAGATGTGTACAAATTGATCAACATCGTTCTTGGGTGCGCCCGACACCACTATCGAAGGAGACGGCTGTGTACGACCTCACGATCACCGGTGGCACCGTCGTCGACGGGACGGGCGCCGATCGCTATCTCGCCGACGTCGGCGTCCGGGACGGACGGATCGTGGCCGTGCAGCGTCGCACCGGAGCCGATGATCCGGGGCTGACGGGTGCAGCGGCCGAAACGATCGATGCCACCGGCAAGGTCGTCGCACCCGGGTTCGTCGACATCCACACGCACTACGACGGGCAGGTCAGCTGGGACAGTCTGCTGGAGCCCTCCAGTGGTCACGGTGTGACCACGGTGGTGACCGGCAACTGCGGGTCGGCTTCGCCCCGGTTCGGCCGGGCCGCGAGGAGTGGCTGATCAAACTGATGGAGGGCGTCGAAGACATCCCCGGCACCGCCCTGACCGAAGGCATTACCTGGGGGTGGGAGAGCTACCCCGAGTACCTCGACAAACTCGAGAGCCAGAGTCTCGCCGTCGACGTAGGCAGCCAGGTCGCGCATGGCGCGATCCGTGCCTACGCCATGGGCGATCGCGGCGCCCGCAACGAGCCGGCCACCCCGGATGACATCGCGGCAATGAGCCGGCTGGTGCAGGAAGCCATTGAGGCTGGGGCGCTGGGATTCTCGACGTCACGCACACTGGCGCACCGGGCCATGGACGGCGAGCCGGTACCGGGCACGTTCGCCGCCGAAGACGAACTGTTCGGACTGGGCCGGGCCATGGCGGCCGGCGGACAGGCGGTCTTCGAGCTGGCGCCGCAGGGGGCGGCCGGTGAAGACATCGTTGCGCCCAAGAAAGAGCTCGAATGGATGCAGCGCCTGGGCGCCGAGATCGACCGGCCGGTGTCGTTCGCATTGATTCAGGTCGATGCCGACCCGAACCTGTGGCGCGAACAGCTGGACATCTCCGCGGCTGCCCATCAGGCCGGCAGCGCGCTCTATCCGCAGATCGCCGCGCGACCGTTCGGCATGCTGCTGGGCTTCCCCGGGCATCACGCGTTCACCCATCGGCCGACCTACCGCCGGCTCAAGGCCGAGTGCAGCCGCGCCGAGCTCGCGCAGCGGCTTGCCGAACCGGCGGTCAAGGCGGCGATCCTGTCCGAAGACGATCTGCCGGTGGACCCGTCTGTGCAGTTCGACGCGATGTTCGCGCTGGTCCAGCATTCCCTGCACCGCATCTACGACCTGGGTGACCCACCGGACTACGAGCCGACCCCGGACCGTGCGGTCGCGGCGATCGCCGCGGCGCGCGGCGACGATCCGCTGGCAACGCTCTATGATCTGATGTTGGAGGCCGACGCCGGCGCCATGCTGATGCTGCCGTTCTTCAACTACGCCGACGGCAACCATGACGCGATCCGCGAGATGCTCACCCACCCTGCCGGCGTGCTGGGACTCTCCGACGGCGGCGCGCACTGCGGAATGATCTGCGACGCCTCCTATCCCACCTACCTGCTGACGCATTGGGCGCGCGATCGGCACCGTGGTGACAAGCTGCCACTGGAGTATGTGGTGCGCAAACAGTGCCGCGACACCGCGCAGCTGTTCGGCCTGGGCGATCGCGGGGTCATCGAGGTAGGCAAGAAGGCGGACATCAACGTGATCGACATGGATGCGCTGACCCTGCTCCCGGCTCGGATGGCTTATGACCTGCCGGCCGGCGGGCGCCGCCTGCTGCAGGGGGCGAGCGGGTATGTTGCGACGATCGTCAGCGGTACCGTCACCCGGCGCGACGGAGTCGACACCGGCGCGCGGCCGGGGCGTCTGGTGCGCGGAGCGCGCTAGTCGGCCATCACCGAAAGGAATCAGCAGTTGTCTCGGATGCACCCGTGTGAGCAGGTCGGCCTCGATTTCCTCGAGCGCGCGCCGCAGCGGTTTCGCAACAGTGTCGACCTGGCCGTCACGCCCGAGGAGATCTGGGAGGTGCTGGCCGACGCCGAAGCTTGGCCGCATTGGGCCAGTGTCATCACCAACGTCACCTGGACCAGCCCCGAGCCGCACGGCGTCGGCACCACCCGCGTCGTCGACATGCGGGGCGGCATCGTCGGCGATGAGGAGTTCCTGGCCTGGGAGCCGGCACGGCACATGGCATTTCGCTTCAACGCAAGCTCGACGTCGGCGCTGGCGGTGTTTGTCGAGGATTACGTCATCGAGCCCACCCCGGCGGGGTGCCGGCTCACCTGGACCCTGGCCAATCGGTTGACCGGCCCGGCAGGGTGGTTCTCGCCGATCAGCGGGCCGCTGATGAATCTGGGCTTTCGCCGCTTCCTGGCCAACCTGCGCCGCTACACCGACCAGCGTTTCGCGACCGCGGGCCGCGGGTAGATGAGCGCATCCGGATGGTCACCGGAGCAGGGTGCTCCGCAGGCCGGCCGGGTAGCCGTCGTGACCGGCGCGAACACCGGAGTCGGCCTCGAAGTCGCGCGGGGACTGGCGATCCTGGGCGCCACGGTCGTGCTGGCCTGCCGCAATACCGACGCCGCTGCCGCGGCCCGGCAAGACATTCTCCGGTCGGCTCCGGCTGCACGCGTCGACGTGGTTCGTCTGGACGTCAGTGACCTGGCATCGGTGCGGGCTTGCGCGGACGAGCTGCGGGCCGGCTATCCGGTGATCGACATCCTGGTCAACAACGCCGGTGTCATGCACCAGACCCGGAAGTTGACGGTTGATGGCTTCGAGGGGGATTTCGGCACGAACTTCCTTGGGCCGTTTGCGCTCACGGGGCTGCTACTGGATCGGATACTCGCCTCCCGGGCGGGACGGATCATCGCGGTGAGCAGCAAGACCCACCGCAGTGGCCGGATCGCGTTCGACGATCTGCAGTTGACGACGTCGTTCACTCCGGCGAGGGCCTACACCCAGTCCAAGCTTGCCCAGTTGATGGCCACCTACGAACTGCAGCGCCGGCTGGAATCGGTCGGCAGCCCGGCGATCGCGTTGGCGGCACACCCCGGTGGCACCCGCACCTCAATCCTGCGCGAGCAGTCCAGGGCGGTGCGCTGGGTGTTCAACAGCCGGTCTCGCTATGTGACGGGGTGGTTCACCCAGGGTCCTGCGGAGGGGGCCCTGCCGATGTTGCGGGCAGCGACCGACCCGGCCGCCACCGGCGGTCAGTTCTACGGCCCGGGCGGGCGTTTCGAGCAGATCGGCCCGCCGGTGTTGGTGCGAGCCGCCGGACGAGCCGGTGACGCCGACGCCCAGCGGCGGCTGTGGACCGTCGCCGAAGCGCTCACCGGCGTCACGTACTCGCTGACGCGCGATCCGGCGTAGCGCTGCGCGCCGCACTCACCGCCGGGGCGATCCACCGACGCAGCAGGCGCCGTAGTTCCTCGCCCGGCGCCGGCGGCGGCGCCAGGATGAACGACTGCAGCGTGCGCAGCACCATCTCGATGATGTCGTCGATGCCCTGATCGTCGAAGCCGGTCCAGTCGACGTCGAGACGTTCGAGCAGGGAGTGCCCGAAGCTCCGGCCGGTGTCGGTGGTGACGGTCACGGCAAAGGCGCTGGCCTGTTGGGTGCGCAGCAGCAGACCGAGATAGGGGTCGACCGGGAGGCGTTCCAGGGTGAGTGCGACGCCCTCGGCGACCGCTTCGCCGGGATCGGTCATTCCGGCCAGGGCTTCGGCCAGCTGGTCCAGAAAGGCGCCGGCACCGTCGGCGGCGGTTGCCGTCAGCAGCTCCTCGGTGCTGGGGAAATAGCGGTAGACCGTCTGCCGGGTGACGCCCAGCGTGCGTGCGACGTCGGCGATGCTGGTCTGCTCGCCGCGTTCGTCGATGGTCTGGCGGGTGGCTTGCAGAATCCGTGCCACCGCCTCTTCGTCGCTGGCGGGCACATTCCCGCTCCAACCGCGGGTGCGCATCAGAACCTCCGTGTCAGGGTACGACGCCGATTCATAGCCGGAACGGTAATCGATCCGCCTGCCGCACAATCGCCATGGACCGAGCGAGCTTGCGGCAGGCGGATCGATTCGCTCCCGACCTCCTTGGTCATCTCATCTGTTCGTCGAGGCTGCGCGACGAGCGATTGCCTCCATGGTGTCGGCCAGCGTCAGAATCGACACTGCCAGCAGCGCAACGTCTTTGACCAGAAACTGGCCGGTCATCGACAACAGGGGGAATCCGCCGGCGGACACTTCCGCTACGCCCGGCGTCGTCACCATGAATGACAGGGTGCTGAGGAAAAGCGTGATAGCCGACACGCTTCCCAGTAGCGACATTTTCGGATACCACGGTTTTACCGCCAGCAGCAACGCGGTGATCAGCTCTACGACACCAAGAACCGACGAGAACGTCTCCACGCTGAAAATGCCGTAGAACCAACCCATAAACGGGCTGTTGGCTACCAGGGGCGCGATGTTGTGCGCTTCGTAGGAGTGGAACTTGAGAACGCCGATCCACCCGATCACGAGCGCCAAACCGTAACGGGCAATGTTGTTTCCCGCAGCTCGTACCACTGGCGTTGCATTGAGGGCTGACGTGACATACGTGTTGGATTCGATGGACATGGTGGAGGCCTTTCGTTGGTTTTTCGGATGATGAGTGGGGGTCTTCAGAAGAAGGTGAAGAGCTGTTCGGCCTCGATGCGTGAAATCGGATTGCCGTACGCCTTCGCGGGGTCGGGGTAGCCCAGGGCCAGCAGCACCGTTGTCGTGTATCCGGTTTCGCGGATCTTGAAGGCCTTGTCGACGCTGGCGGGATCGAATCCCTCGAGCGGCGTGGCATCGAACCCGAGCTCGGCGGCGGCCATCATGGTCATGCCGAGGGCCAGATAGGTCTGCTTCTCCATCCAGTGGCCGAGATCCCGGTAACCGTTGGCGCGTAGGTGCAGGAAGTCGCGGGCCATGGATTCCCAATGCGCCTGCTTTGCCGGGTCCGGGAACCGCCCGTCGGCCTTCTCTTTTCCGAACACCTGCTCGAGGTGGCTGTCTGGCAGGTCCGTCCGGGTGGTGAAGATGATGGTGTGCGACGCATTGAGTATCTTGTCGCCGTTGTCCTGGAAGCGTTCACCGAGATTGTTCGCGAGCCGCGCTTTGCCTTCCGGCGTTGCGAGCACGTAGAAGCGGCTAGCTTGCACGTTCACCGACGAGGGCGTCGAGCGCAGGAATCTGAGCAGCTGTTGCAGGGAGTCCGCGGGGATGGTTCTGCTGGAGTCAAAGGCTCTCGTGAGGTGCTTGCTCATCAGTGCGTCGAGGTTCATGTCAGTTCGCTTTCTCTGCAATGGGTTATGGGTTTCAACGAGGGGTGGCGGCCGGACTGGTCGACGGAATGTCGACCGCGGTCTGGTTGACGTTGTTGATGTAGTTGGTCAACAGGGCCTGCACGGAGACCGTGACGATCGCCAAGATCTGCGGGTCGCTGTACCCGGCGCCTCGCACCGCTGCGAGTTCGGCGTCGCTGACCTTGCCGCGGGTCTCGATCAACCGCGCCGCGAAGCGAGCGACGGCAGCGCGTTTGGGGTCGGTCGAGCTTCCTGCTCGAGCCAGCTCGATGTCGTCGCCAGACATCCCGCCGAGCTCGGACGAGACATACGAATGAATCGCCAGGCAGTAGTCGCATCCGTTTGCCTCGGACACCGCGAGCGCAATGGTGTGGCGCGTCTTCGCGTCCAGAACTCGACTCAAGGCGGTTTGCAGCGTCATGACGACGTCGAGGACGGTCGGATTCGACGCGAGCATCGCGAACATTCCAGGGACGAAGCCGAACTGATTTCCGACGTTGTCCAGGACGGTCTGTGCTCCAGCGGGCAGCACTTCGGGAGCGGGAGTGGTCAGACGTGACATGGCGGATCAACCTCCAGTAGGTGGGAGTGAGCCCCGGCGGTCGGGACGCGGTATCAAATTTTGGGCTAGTTAGCCCACTTCTGGAGTAGACAGGATTCGGAAGTGGGCTGTCAAGCCCAATTCCGGTATTGTTTGGCGCATGAAGGTCTCAGCAGCTGCCGCGGAGCCCCGGAAGCTCACCGAAAAAGGGCAGGCGACGCGGGCGCGGATCCTCGAGCACGCCGCCGGGCTCATCTACGCCCATGGCGTCGCCGCCACGAACAATGAGCAACTCCGTCGCGTCGCCGGTGTCAGCGGGTCGCAGCTCAACCACTATTTCCCGACCAAGGAAAGCCTCGTCCTGGCGGTGATCGAGTGGCAGGCCGAACGCATTCTGGCGGCCTATCGGGCGGAACGATTCGCCGGCTTCGACACCTTCGAAGCGCTTCGGGACTGGGCGGATTCCTACGTCAATGACGAGAGCGCCTATCGGGACGGCTGCACCCTCGGCTCCCTCGCCAGTGAGATCATCAAGACCGACCTCGACGTGCACGATGCGCTCGCTGGGGCCTTCGACCAGTGGCGCGACATCTTTCGCGATGGAATCCAGCGCATGCAGGACCTCGGTCGGATCGGCGCCGAGGCGGACCCTACGCAACTGGCCGATCTGCTGCTGTCGGCATTTCAGGGCGGGATGCTGCTTACCCAGGTCAAACGGGACGTCAGTCCGTTGAAGAACGCGCTACATGCGGCAATCGACCACGTGCAGACCTTCGCCAAATAGCCGATTGGGCTTGACAGCCCAGAAGTCCCAGGCGTCTAATCGGGAAATGGGCCGAGCAGCCCAAAAATGCTCGATCCCCACAATCAAGGAGGCGCTGTGACCGATACTGCGACCGCAGCAGCGAGCAAAGACCGCGCGGACTTCTGGTTCGACCCGCTCTGCCCCTGGTGCTGGATCACCTCTCGCTGGATCCTCGAGGTGGCGAAGGTGCGCGACATCGAATGCCGGTTCCATGTCATGAGCCTTGCGGTGCTGAACGAGGGTCGAGAGGGCCTCCCTCGGCGGTACGTGGAACTGCTGACCCGGGGCTGGGGGCCGGTGCGGGTGTTGATGGCCGCCGCGCGGCGGCACGGCGATGCGATCCTGTTACCGCTGTACACCGCGATGGGCACTCGGATTCACAACGAAGGCCGTACGGATATGGCCGCGATTGTTGTGGAGGCGCTGACCGAAGCGGGTGCCGACGTCGATCTCGCGGACGCGGCGAAGTCCACCGACTACGACGCGGCGTTGCGCACAAGCCACCACGCGGGCATGGACAAGGTGGGTCCCGACGTCGGAACCCCGACCATCCACGTCAACGGGGTCGCCTTCTTCGGTCCGGTGCTCGCACGCATTCCACGTGGCGAGGACGCCGGGCGGGTGTGGGACGGCGTCGTCGCACTCGCGTCCTATCCGCATTTCTTCGAACTCAAGCGGACCCGCGACGAGGATCCCGAATTCGACTGAGCGCGCAACGCCCGCTGTTGACCATGCCGTGTCTCGAATGCTAAGCAGGTGCACAGCACCTGCCGTCGCGACCAAAGGACCCGTCAATGACAGTGCAGTCGGTAATCGATGATCTTGCGAAGCGGCCCGGTACCGGTGAAGTCATCCCGGTGATCGACCCGGCCACCGAAGAGCTGATCACCGAGTTCCGTGACGCGGGCCCCGAAGCGGTCGACGACGCCGTCGCCCGCGCCAAGGCGACCTATCGATCCGGCGCGTGGACCGACCTCCCGGCGCGGCAGCGGGCCAAGGTGCTGTGGCGGCTCGCTGATCTGATCGATGAGCACGCAGCGCAGTTCGCCGAGCTGGAGTCCCTGGATGCCGGCATGCCCCCGGCCCAGGCCGAGATGATCGTGTCCACCTGCGCGGAGTTCTACCGGTATTACGCGGGCTGGTGTACGAAGCTCAACGGCAGCAGCTACCAGGTGCAGATGGAGGGCGGAGTCAACAGCACCTACGCCAACATGCACGCCTACACCGTGAAGGAACCCTACGGCGTGGTGGGCCTCATCTATCCGTGGAACGGACCGCTGTTCAACGCCTGCGCCAAGGTGGCCCCGGCATTGGCGGCAGGCTGCAGCAGCGTCGTCAAGCCGGCGGAGGAGACGCCGCTGTCGGCGGTGCTGTTGGAACGGCTGATCGCGCAGGCCGGGGTCCCCGACGGCGTCACCAACTTCGTCATCGGCTACGGCGCTACCGCCGGCGCGGCGATCACCAGCCACCCCGATGTGGAGAAGGTCGCCTTCACCGGCTCGACGGAGGTCGGCAAGGAGATCATGCGCAACTCCGCGGACAACCTGAAGAAGGTGACGCTGGAGCTGGGCGGCAAGTCCCCGGTGCTGATCTACGAAGACGCCGACCTGGACATGGCGATCATGATGGCCGCGATGGGCATCTTCGTGCACTCCGGTCAGGGCTGTGTCTGCGGCTCCCGGATCTTCGTGCAGCGCAGCGTCTACGAGCGCGTCGTCGCGGGCATCGCGATGATCGGGGAGAACCTGGTCCTGGGAGGCCCCAAGGACGAGGGCGCCATGATCAGCCCGCTCGTCAGCGCCAAGCAGCTCGAGCGCGTCATGGGCTACATCGATCAGGGCCGCAAGGACGGTGTCGAGGTGGTGTCCGGCGGTTACCGGGTGGATCGCAAGGGCTACTTCGTGAAGCCGACCGTCCTGACCAATGTCGACCCGGCCACCAGCCGGCTGTACCGGGAAGAGATCTTCGGACCGGTCGTCACCATCTTGCCGTTCGACGACGACGACGAAGCCGTGGCGATGGCCAACGACACCAGCTACGGTCTGGCGGCCACGGCGTGGACCACCAACCTGGCTCGCGCGCACAACCTGGGCAAGCGCCTGCAGGCCGGTACCGTGACGTTGAACTGCCAGCTGGTCTTCGACCACAACGTGCCGTTCGGCGGCTACAAGCAGTCCGGTATGGGCCACGAGTTCGGCTACGAGGGCATCGACGGCTACCTGAAGACCAAGTCGATCTGGGCGGCACTGTAGAGGTCAGCGTGGCGGATTGGGCCACCAGACCCGATCGCCGATCAGTGAGAACAGCGCCGGGATCACCAGGGTGCGAACGACGAACGTGTCCAACAGGATTCCCAAGCCCACGATGATGCCCAGCTGGGTCAGCACGATCAACGGCAGCACCCCGAGCACGCAGAACACCGCTGCCAGCACGATGCCGGCACTGGTGATGACTCCGCCGGTGGCTGTAACCGCGCGCACCATGCCGTCGCGGGTGCCGTGTGCGGGCGTCTCTTCGCGAGCGCGGGTCACCAGGAAGATGGTGTAGTCCACGCCCAGCGCGACCAGGAACAGGAACGCGAACAGGGGAGTGCTGTTGTCCAGCGCGGGAAATCCGAACAGGTGCAGGCTGGCCCAGCAACCCAGCCCCAGCGCGGCGACTGCGCTGAGCACCGTCGCTGCCACCAGGACAGGCGGGGCCAACACCGACCGAAGCAGCACGAACAGCACGGTGAGCACCACCAGCAGGATCAGCGGGATCAGCACCTCGCGGTCGCGCGTGGCTCCGTCGCGCACATCGAGGGCCTGCGCGTCGGCGCCACCGACCAACGCCCGCGCATCTACCGCGCTGACCGAATCACGAAGTCCGGCAATGGTTGCGAAAGCGGCGTCCGTGGCCGGGGCGGCGTCGAGCACCACCGACCACATGGTTCGTCCGGTCTCGGACACCCCCGTCGGGACCGCCGAGTTCACGCCGGGGACCGCGGTGATCGCCTGCTTGAGTTGCCGGGCCCGGGCACTGGAGCCGATCACGACGGTCGGACTCGCGGCGCCGTCGGGAAAGTGCGCTGCCAGGGTGTCGAAGCCGATCACCGAGTCGGCCTGTAACCGGAACTGCTCCGTCTGCGACAACCCGATTCCGGTACCGAGCAGTCCGGCGGCCGACGTCGCCAGGACGGCGACCGCCGCTGTGCACACCACGGCCGGGCGACGTGAGACGGCTTCGGCCACGCGATGCCACGGGCCGGCCGGCGTCCCGGCGTCGTCGGTGGGGTGGGGAATGAACGGCCAGAACACCTTCCGGCCGAACAACGCCAGCAACGCAGGCAAGACAGACAATACGAACACGGCGGCCACGACCAGCCCGCAGCTGGCGCAGATCCCGAGACTGCGGGTGCTCGGGGTGACCGCCAAGATCAACGTCAGCAGGGCCAGCACCACGGTGGCGTTGCTGGCCAGGATCGCCGGGGCGGCGGCGGCCACCCCACGCCGCAGGGCGGCGCGATGCCTGGGCTCGGTCCGCAGTTCTTCGCGGTAGCGCGAAATCAGCAGCAGCGCATAGTTGGTGCCGGCGCCGAAGACCAGGACGCTGGTGATGCCGGAGGTGGAGCCGTCAAAGGTGACCCCCGCCGCACGCGCGACATCAGATCCCACCACGGTGGCCACCCGGTCGGCGAACGCGATCACCATCAGCGGTACCAGCCACAGCACCGGCGAGCGGTAGGTGACGATCAACAGCAGCGCGACCACCAGCGCGGTGACCGCCAACAACGTGACGTTGGCGCCGGTGAAGGCATCGGCGATGTCGGCACCGAACGCCGGCCCGCCGGTGATGTGGTTCGACAGTGTCGCTGGCGAGCCGTCATTGGCGGCCGCGCGCAGGGCTTTGACCGCATCGGTGAGCGCGAAACCGGACAACTCCGAATTCAGCGGCACCGTTGCCAGGGCAGCCAGCTGGTCGGTGGACAGCAGGACCGGTGGTGCCGGCCCGGACAGCACGTCGGGCACCTGCGTCATACGGTCGCGAGCCGCATTCACCGCCGCGAGGTCGCCCGTCGTCAGCGGCGCACCGTCGGTGCGGGTGGCGACCAGCAGGGCGGTCGCCTGCTCCCCGCCGGCGAAGGTGGACAGTGCGGCGGCGGCGCGGGCTGATTCGGCGCCTGCCGGCAGTGACTCGGGAGATTGGGTCGCGCCGGCGTTGTCGTTGCTGAGCACCATCAGCGCGACGGCGATCAGGAGCGGGACCAGCGCAACGAGCCAAGAACGGCGGCCGGTGACGGTGGCGGACAATCGCTCCCAGACCATTCGGCGAGCATGGCACCGAATTATTGGGTGTACAACCGAAACCGGCTGCGGTCGGTACTGTTGATGCGGTGAGCGACCCGACGACGACAGCGATCTCGCGACGCATCTTCATCCGCGGGGCTGTGTGGTCGGCCCCGGCGCTTGGTATCACGCTCGCCGCCCCGCGCGTGCTGGCAGTGCCACCCGGCTCGCAGGATTGCGGCGACCCGAATGAGGTGATCGAGAACTGCGTGGTGCAGCTGCCCGAAGAGTTCACCTCGACGAGTTTCAGCACCACCGCCGTGGTCGGAGGGACGAACTACTCCATCCTGTTCAGCACCAATATCCGGTCGGGGCCGCTGGTGCCTCCAGCCGCCACCGGATACCGCATCAACAGCATCGGTCTGGCCGGCACCAAGCGCGACGGGGTGCCGTTCTCGATCACTCCGCACATCGGGGAGCGCGGTCCGCGGGTACTGGGCGCGCGGTCGGCGTCCTCGCTGGGTTTCGTCATCGACGCGCCGTGGACGGCTGGACAGCTGGTTCGCAATTTCGCGTACACCTTTGACGTGGTGTACCTCAACGGGCTGACCGAGATTCAGACCTGCTCGTACGTGACCGCGATGACGCTGGCCGAGAACGGAATGATCGTCGGCGGTGTCGGGTCGGTGGCGTTCTCCCCGCCGCGGTTGACCTCCTGCGGCGGGTGAGGTCAGCCAGGCCGGGATCGGCTGATTTCGGTGACGGATTCGCCTGAACCGCAACTTTGGTCGAACAACCGAATGCGCTCCGATCACCTACGGTGAGACTCGTGACCGGCAGTGCTCAGACGGCGTTCTCGCGCCGCAACTTCCTGCGCGGTGCCGCCTGGTCGGTGCCGCTGGTCGGTGCCGCGTTCGCGGGCCCGCGTGCGCTGGCCGCGCCGACGGGATCGTCCGGGTGTGGGGAGCCGAACGAGCTGATCGGGAACTGCGTTGCAGAGCTGCCGGAGGAATTCACCTGGACCAGCTTCTCCACCACCAGGGCGATCGGCGGCGGAACAAGCTACGCAATCCAATTCACCACCAGGATCAGCCCCGGACCGCCGGTGCCGGCGGAAGCCACCGGCTACCGCATCGACAGCCTCAGCGTCGCCGGTACCAAACCCGACGGCTCCGCGTTCTCGGTGGTGCCGTCGATCGGGGAGACCGGTGCGCGGGCAATTTGGATCCGGACGATCGACTCATCGCTCGGTTTCGTGCTGGATGTGCCCTGGGATGCCAAGCAGTTGGTCCGCACGTTCGCCTACACCTACAACGTGGTCTACCTGAATTTATCCACCGAGATTCAAACCTGTACCTACGTGACCACGATGCAACTCGCCAACAACGGAGCCGTCGACGGCGGGGTCGGATCGGTGGCCTTCTCCCCGCCGCGGTTGACCTCCTGCGGCGGGTGAGGTCAGCAGACCGGGACCGGCTGATCGTCGTCGCGGTGGCCGAAAACTCCGAAGCTGTCGACCAGCTGCGCCGACGGTTCGGGGGACCACTCCCACCCGGCGATCTGACTGCGCGAGCGCCTGCTGAACAGTCCGCGCATCAGCTCATAACCGTCGGCCCGTAATTCGGTAACGGATTCGCCTGAACCGCAACGCCATTCCTGACCAAGCTCGTCCATGATCACCAGGGTGGCGGTGTCACGCAGTCGCCGACCGGGCAAGTTCCCCAGGACGTCCAGGAACGGCTGCCAGTGTTCACGGTCGATCCGGGGCAGGCTCAACGCCTCGCGCAGGTCGCCCTCATGGCAGATCGCGTCCGCGGCGAGGTTGGGCCCGGCGAACCGCTCGGGCAGACCCGCCTCGGCTGCCGGGGACGCGTGCTCCCACTCGTCGAGCAGCTCGTCGACCGGGCGGTCGCGACGTTCGGCGACGTGCCGTGCGGTCCAGGACTCGCCCGGTGCCCCGTCGAGTCGCTGCGCCAGGACGTCTGCGGCGCCGCCGGTCAGGTGGGCCAACACGTCGTGTACCGACCAGCCGGGTGTCGCGGGAACCGCGAGGCGTAGCTGGTCAGCGGAGAGTCCGGCGGCCAGGGTGCTGATCCTGCCGCGTGCGGCCCGGTAGATGGCGTCAAGCATGGGAGCCTCCTGTGTCGCGGCGTCGGGAAACCAGTGTGTGCATAAGTCTTTGGGCCAGGCGTCGGTGGGTGGTGTTCTGCGAGGAGGCCAACCGCCAGCCATCGCCGGTCCGGACCGCGACGCTGGTGTTGATCCGCACACGGCCCGGTGCCTTCTTGGTGACCGCGGCGTGGCAGTGGATCAGCGCCACGTCCGGTGTCACAAACCGCAGCCCGCGGACTTCGAGTTCCAAGCGCGACCCTCGCAGCAGCTTGGCGAACAGTGGGACGTACGCCGTGGCGATCGCCTCCCGACCTTGGTGGCGGGCACCCAGGAAGGTCACGTAGTCCGCGTCGGGGGTGAAGACGGCCGCATACGCCGCCGGATCACCTGAGTTCCAGCCGGCGACCTGATCGGCGAGCAGCTCCCGGATGGCGGCCTCGTCGTCCGTCATGAAGCGAATCCCGTGCCCCGCAGATTGGCCCGCAGGATCCGGGCCAGCAGGACCGGATCACGCAGACGCGATGGGGAATCCACCAGATTGCGCACCCGCAGGAACCGCTCGGTGACAGCGATGTCGCGCGATGCGGCGGTCCCCACCGCGTCGGTGAACCATCCGCCGAGCCGGCGGCGGATCGGGTGCGGGCGGTCCTGGGCAGCGGGACGATCCTGGGCCGCGTTCGCTGCCCAGATCGGTGCGATCTGGGCAGCCGCCGCGCGGAAGAAGCGCTGCGACAGTTCCGGACCGCCGTCCCGGAGACAGTCGCGCAGCGCCAGCGCCTGCAGTGCTGCCACGGTCATACCTTGCCCGTGCAGCGGGTTGAGTCGGCAGAGCCCGTCGCCGACCACCACGAGTCCTTCGGGGAAGCGCTGCATCTGGTGGTAGCGGTGCCACAGTGCGCCGGTGTCGTGCGAGACCGCGATGTCACCCGCCGGTGTGGCAGCTCGCAAGCCGGCCATGATGGATTCCGGAAGAAGCTGCTTGGCCGCGGTCCGCATGGCGGTGAAATTCCTTGGGGGAGAGCCATAGTCACCGTGGCGGGCAATGGACAGCATCCACGTGTCGTGCTCGTAGGCCACCAGCAGCAGACCGGGATAGGCGCGCCCGGAGTTGACGAAGACCATCCGGTCCTCGAGCCGTCCGGGTGGGATGCGCAGCAGCTGGCTGGAGTAGGCCCACGCGGGGCGTAGGCGGTGGTCCGGTACGCAGCCGAAGCCCTGTCCGGCCAGGAACTCCGGAGTCCGCGAGGCCCGCCCGGTCGCGTCGATGACGAGGTCGGCGTGCAGCACCTGGGTGAGCTTGTTGTCCCGATTCGTCACTCGCACGCCGCGGACGACCCCTCGATCGTGCACCGGTTCGATCGCGTCGTGGCCGTCGAGGAACGCGACGTTGGTGAGCTTGTCGACGCGTTGGCGCACGTGGAACTCCATGAACGGCCGGCTCGCACTGTAGATCGCCAGGGCCCGGGGATCGGAGAGTGTGCCCGTGCGGTTCAACTCATGACGGCCGATGCGCGCATACCGCCCAGACAGGTCGCAGTTGTCGATCACCACCGCGCCGGCGGTGGCGAGCTCGTCGAGGATCCCCGGAAACAACTCGCCGAGGATGCCGGTGCCGCGGGTGAGGAAGCTGTGCAGATGCCGCCCCTGCGGTACCCCCTTGCGCTGAGCGGGGTGATCGGGGAGCCGATCGCGGTCCACGACCGTGACGGAGGCGTAGGACTCCGAGGCCACCCGCGCTGCCAGCAGGCCGGCCATCCCGGCTCCCAGCACGACCGCTGACCTATCCGAACTGACCATCGCAAGCCCCTCTCCATGACGCAAGGGACCCACGATACAGATAAATTAAGAAAAATAAGAGTATCTTGGCGTAACAGTAAGATTCTTAGCTCGCGGGGATCGGCGATGCCGGTTCGAGCGCCGGCGATTCCGGCGCGAGCGTGAAGGTGCCTTCACGCTCGTCGTCTAACGTGCGGCCAACTTCACGCTCGGCGGGGTGGGCGGCCGGTTCCGGGGCCGGGCGGCGGTGCACATTGATCGGCCACCAGAACCACCTGCCCAGCAGCGCCGCGATCGACGGGGTGATCAGGCTGCGGACGATGAACGTGTCGAACAGCAGGCCCAGCCCGATGGTGGTGCCGATCTGCCCGACCGACCGCAGGTCGCTGGCGATCATCGCGATCATCGTGAAGGCGAACACCATGCCGGCTGCTGTCACCACCTTGCCGGTGGCGCCCATCGCCCGGATCAGTCCGGTGCGCAGACCCGTCGCAGATCCGCTGTTGATCTCCTCCTTCATCCGCGAGACCACCAGCAGGTTGTAGTCGGAGCCCACCGCCAGCAGCACGATCACCGACATCGCGATCACCAGCCACTGCAGCTCGATACCGAACACGTACTGCCACAGCAACACCGACAATCCGAACGAGGAGGCCAGTGACAGCACCACGGTCCCCACGATCACGATCGAGGCCACCAGGGCCCGGGTGATCAGCAGCATCACCACGAAGATCAACACGATGGCCGCGATCGCTGCGATCAGCAGGTCATAGTGCGCCCCGGTCTGGATGTCGGCGTAGGTGGCGGCAGTGCCGCCCAGGTAGAACTTCGCCTTGGCCAGCGGCGTGCCCTTGACGGCTTCCTTGGCGGCCTGCAGCTCGGCGCCGACGTGCGAGATCCCGTCGACGGTCGCCGGGTCGGTGTCGTGGGTGATCAGAATGCGTGCGGCCTGGCCGTCCGGCGACATCATCAGCTCCATCCCGCGCTGAAAGTCGGGACTGTCGAACGCCTCCGGCGGCAGATAGAACATGTCGTCGTTGCGGGCGTCGTCGAACACCTGGCCCATCACCGCAGCGGTGTCGGTCATCTGCTCCAGCTGGGTCACCACCTGGCTGAAGCTGCTGTGCATGGTCAGCATCAGGTCGCGCATGTTGGTGGTGATGGCGATCATCGGCGGGATCTGGTCGGCGATCGCCGGCGTGATCTCATCGACGCGGTCCAACTGACCGGCCAATGCCGCGGTGTTCTCCGCCAGCTTGTCGAAACCGTCGGTGGCGTCGAACATCGAGCGGAAAGCGTTGCACACACCGATGTTGAAACAGTGCGGCTCCCAATAGAAATAGTTGCGCAGCGGCCGGACCTCGTCGTCGAAGTCGGCGATGCGGTCCCGGACTTCCTCCATCGTGCCCTGCATATCGTGGGCGGCCTCGTCGGTGCCGTGGGTGGCATCGGAGAGTTGCACGGTCAGTCCGTGTAGCCGGTCCATCACCGTGATCATCGAGGAGAGCTGGTCGGCCATCGTCTGGGTGTCGTCGAGGCGAGCCTTGAGGAACTGCAGGTTCTCCCGCATCGTCACGCCTTGTGCGCTGATCTGAAACGGCACCGATCCATGTTCCATGGGTGGTCCCAGCGGCCGCGTGATGCTTTGCACCCGCTCGATGCCCGGCACCCGGAAGATGTTGCGTGCGATTCGGTCCAGCACCAGCATGTCGCGGGGATTGCGCATGTCGTGATCGGACTCCACCATCAACATGTCGGGGTTCATCCGCGCGGAGCTGAAGTGCTTCTCGGCTGCGGCATAGCCGATGTTGGACGGGACGTCGGCCGGGATGTAGTGCCGGTTGTCATAGCTGGTCTGATAGCCGGGCAGCACCAGGACGCCCACGGCCGCAATTGCGATGGCGGCGGCCAGAATCGGCAGTGGCCAGCGCACCACGGCGGTGCCCACCTTGCGCCATCCGCCGGTCTTGGTGGCCTGCTTAGGGTCCAGCAGTCCGAATCGGCTGCTGACCGCAAGTACCGCTGGAGCGAAGGTCAGCCCCATCGCCAGGATGGTGAACATGCCCAGCGCACACGGCACCGCCAGGGTGTTGAAGTAGTTCAGCCGGGTGAAGTGCAGGCACAGCATCGCCCCGGCGATGGTCAGGCCGGAGCCCAGGATGACGTGGCTGACGCTGGACAGTGTTGTGTTCTGCGCGGTTTGGCGCTCCTCGCCGGCATTGCGTGCCTCGTGGTAGCGGCCGATCAAAAAGATCCAGTAGTCGGTACCGGCCGCGATGGCCAGCGCGGTGAGGATGCTGACCACGAAAGTCGAGATCGCGAAGACGTGGGAGTTGCTCAGCACCGCGATCAGGCCACGGGCCACACTCATCTCGGTGACAACCACCAGCAGTCCGATCAGTGTGGTCGCGATCGACCGGTAGACCACCAGCAGCATCACCGCGATGACGGCCATGGTGATGCCGGTCATCTTCACCATCGAGGCGTCGCCGGCCTCGTTGGTGTCGGCGACCAGGGCCGCCTGCCCGGTCACATAGGAGCGCAGTCCGGCCGGCGGGTCGGATTCCTCGACGATGTCGCGCACCGCGTCGACCGATTCCACGCCCTGCGCCGAACCCTGGTTGCCCGCCAGGTGCACCTGCACGTAGGCGGCCCGGCCGTCTTCACTCTGCGAGCCCGCCGAGGTGACCCGGTCACCCCAGAAGTCCTGCACGTGTTCGACGTGCACGGTGTCGGCTTGCAGCGTCGCCACCAGCCGGTCGTAGTAGCGGTGGGCGTCCTCTGCCAACTCGGCATCGCTCTCCAGCACGATCATCAGCACGCTGTCGCTGGTGAACTCACCGAATTTCTCGCCGATGTGCTTCATCGCCATCACCGACGGCGCGTCCTGCGGGGAGAGCGAGACGGCGTTGCGCGCGCCGACGACCTCCAGTTGCGGAACCAGCAGATTGGTCGCTGCCGCCGCGGCGAGCCAGAACAGGATGATCGGGATGGCGCACGCGCGGATCAGCCGCGGGAACCACGGAGCTCCTGTGCCGACGGGGGTGTGGTGGCCGCTCATGCCGCTTTCACCACGCAGAACGTCGCGGCGTTGTGGCCGTCGGCCTGGTGTTCGTCGCGCAGTTCGCCGTTGACGGTGATCCGGCAGCCCAGCTCGCGGCTGTCGCCCTGGGCCATGACGTTGGCGAACACGCTCGGTTGCGTGGTGGTCAACGTCAGCGACCAGGGCAGCGAGTGGAACTGGGCTTCCTGGGACTGCGCGCGCTCGTCGACGTAGCTGACCATGCCCGACGTCGACTCGGGGCCGTAGAGCTCGTAGGTGACGTACTTCGGCACTGTGGAGACGATTTCGCCACCGGTGCCGCCGGCGACCGCCGCCCCGTCCGCGCCGAAGACGCCGTGGAACCGGTAGATGACCAGCCCACCGATCGCGGCGACCGGGACGATCACCAGCACGATCCACAGTCGCTCAAGCGGCCCGCGAAGCTTCTTCATTGCGCTCATGACCGTTAACCTTACGACCGTAAAGAAACGAGTGTAAAGTTAAACAGTGCCAGCTCACACTTGCGCGCGAGATGTTATGCAGAACGCAAGTGAGGACAGCTAACAAACCGTTAGGATCACCGCGTGCCCACTCCCCCTCGTCGGCGCAATTTGCGAGGCCACGGCGCGCTGCTGCGCGACGAGATCCTGGCTGCCGCTGTTCGGGTCATCGACGGCGCGGACAGCGAAGCCGAGGTTTCGCTGCGCGGCATCGCCCGCGAGGCCGGCATCGCCGCACCTTCGGTGTATGCGCACTTCGACCATCTGGACCGGGTGCTCGAGGCAGTCACCGAGTCGAGCTGGGTTCAGGTCTCCGACGAGATCGCCGAGCACGTCCAGCAGGCCACTGACCCGCGGGAACGCCTGCTCATCGGCTGTCGGGTGTATGTCTCGTTCGCGCAGCGCCATCCGCTGCGCTACGCGCTGATGACCCAGGACGGTCACGCCCCGCCGGCGGCCCGCCGCGCACTGGCCGTGGTGACCAGAGGATTGCTGGCCTGCCGGGGGGAGGCGCCGGATTCGGACTCGGATCCTGATTCGGACCGGATTGCCGCGGCGTTGTCGGTGGCACTGCACGGCGTCGCGATGCTGCACCGCACCGACGCCCCGAATCTGTGGCTCAGCGATTTCAGCACCGACGAGGTGATCGGAACGCTGGTTGACGGCGCCACCCTACTGCTGGCCGAGGCCGAACCCGTCTGAGTTGACGGTCATCGGTACCTGTCCGTCGCAGCGGCGCTATCCCGCAGACTTACAGGCGATTTTCATCGAATGCTCAGCTCAGGCGGCCATAGGCTTAGCCCGCCCTGAACTGGTGTTACGTGCGGTGCCGTTGACCGCCGGCCAAGATGTGGGACTGGCCGTCGGAGGCACCCTGCAGGACCTGACCTGATCGTCGCCTGATCCAGCCGCCCGGTCGAGTGGGAATTTGGCGACGCATCCACGGCGTGTCGCGTCGTGAGTTTCACACTCGCGCGTGGAGCCGGCGGCTGGAGCGTTAGCCGCCGCTCGGGGCTGGGCTCGGGGCCGGGGGCCGAGCCTGCGGGACGAAGCCTTTGAGCACATCGGGCAGGCCCACCGACTGCTGTGGCACCGGTGCACAGGTGGGCGGGCATTCGGTCAGCTGCCAGGTCTGGCAGCGGTCGGTCCGGAACGCGGTGTCGCTCGGCTCGATCAGCACGACTTGGGACTTCTTGGTCATCGCGCTGTCGAGGGTCTTGTCGCCGCCGATGCGGCGCCAGTAGCAGGCGGCGCCGTCACGCGGGCCGTCGGAGCGATAGGTGCCCGGCACGATGTCCTTGCCGACCGCGAAGGTGCCATCGCCGTCGATCACCTGCTTGGGCGCCGGCGGGGGAGGAGGGGCCGGATCGGCTCCGGCGATCCCGGCCGCAGTGCACCAGGTTGCCAGCGCGATCGCCGTCATCCCGGCCAGCTTCATCGATCTCATACCTAACGAAGGTACCGCGACGGAGCTGCGGGGGACGGGTCGTCGTCAGCTGGTTACGGCTTCACCCCGACCGTGATCAGGTCCGACACGACCAGTGTCCAGGCCGGACGGGCCACGCGATGCTGGTCGGGAACGGTAAAACCGGCGTCGGTGAACAGCGTGCGCATCTCACTGGGCGTCGGCTGGCGTGCCGGGTTCCACCGGATTCCGGTCAGCGTCTTGAGCGGATCGGACAGCCGGGGGCTCATCGCCGTGACCGCCACCATCCCGCCCGGCGCCAGCACCCGGTAGAACTCGCGCACCGCGGCCGGCTGGTTGAAGAAGTGAAACGCCGAGCTGGTGACCACCGCATCAAGCGCGCCATCTTCGAACGGCAGCTGCTCGGCGGGCCCGGTCAGCCACCGCACCCGCGACGAGCGCTCCCGTGCCTCGTTGAGCATGCCGTCGGACATATCCACCCCGTAGACCGCGTCCGGGGACAGCTCACGTTCGATGCGGTCGGCCAGGATGCCGGTGCCGCAGGCGATGTCGGCAACCCGGGCCGGCTGGTGCGACCGCAGCGCGGCGATCAGCTCGTCCTGGGCCGGACGGTAGACCCAACGCTGCAGAAATTGGGCGTCGTAGGCCGGAGCGGCGAAGCTCCAAAACCGGGTGACGACGTCATTGAACGCTTGGCGTGGAGCTTGGGACGACATGATGTGAAATCTACCGGCAGCGCCCCGGCAAACGTGCTCTGAGAGGGTATAGCCATGACCGTCTGCTACCGGCACCCCGATCGGGCCACCGCGCTGCGCTGCACCCGGTGTGACCGTTACATCTGCGGGGACTGCATGCGCAGCGCCGCCGTCGGCCAGCATTGCGTGGACTGCGCGCAGGCGGGCGGCACGCCGGTGCGCCGGGCGGCGCGGCCCCTGGTCCGCGCGGCCTCGGGAGCGCCGGTGGTCACCTACGGGCTGATCGCGCTGAGCGTGCTCGCCTTCCTGGCACAGCTGGCGTCGCGTGAGCTGGAGTCCGAGTTGGTGCTCTGGACACCGGCGGTGGCAGACGGGCAGATCTACCGCTTGCTGACGTCGGCGTTCCTGCACTACGGACCGATGCACCTGCTGCTCAACATGTGGGCGCTGTACGTGGTGGGCCCCGAACTCGAGGGCCTGCTCGGTCGGGTGCGATACAGCGCGCTATACCTGCTCAGCGCACTGGGCGGCTCGGTTGCCGTCTACCTGTTGGCACCGATCACCACCGCGACCGCCGGCGCTTCGGGCGCCATCTTCGGCCTGTTCGGCGCCACGCTGGTCATCGGGCGCCGTCTGCGGATGGACGTCCGCGCGGTGGGCGCGGTGATCGTGGTCAACCTGATCTTCACCTTCACCATTCCGCACATCAGCTGGCAGGGGCACGTCGGTGGTCTGATCACCGGGGTGCTGGTCGCGTTCGCCTACGTCTATCCGCCGCAGGCGAGCCGGACCCGGATCCAGGCGGCGGCCAGCCTTGCGCTGCTGGCACTGTTCATCGCGCTGATCTGGTGGCGCACTGCCGAATTGGTCTACTGATCGCGAGCGTGTCATCCGGCTGAGACGACCGCTCGCCCCCTAAGCTTTCGGTGGTCCACCAGCGAGAGGATCGACCAATCGGCGCCAACGGCGACCAAGATGACATGAGTCGACCGGCCGGGAACCGGACTCGCCAGGCCACCTCGATGCGCACCTCGGGTAAATCGCGCTGGGTTGCGCCGGCCCCGCGTGCCGCCCGGTTGACCACCGCGCGCGCCGCGGATCGGGTTCGGCGGGAGCGGCGACGCCCGGGCATTCACGCCCTGGACGGTCTGCGCGCGATAGCCGTCGCGTTGGTGTTGGCCGACCATGGCGGCATCCCCGGACTGTCGGGCGGGTTCCTGGGTGTGGACCTGTTCTTTGTGCTCAGCGGATTCCTGATCACCTCGCTGCTCATCGACGAGCTGGGCCGGACCGGCCGGATCGACCTCACCGGCTTCTGGATCCGGCGCATCCGCCGACTGCTGCCCGCTCTGGTGCTCATGGTGCTGACCGTCGCCATAGCCCACGAGCTGCTGCCGTCGGAGGCGGTGGTGGGCCTGCGCGAGGACGCGATCGCCGCCTTCTTCTGGGTAGCCAACTGGCGGTTCGTCGCTGAGCACACCGACTACTTCACCGAAGCCGGCACGCCGTCGCCGCTGCAGCACACCTGGTCGCTGGGCGTCGAGGAGCAGTACTACTTCTTATGGCCGCTGCTGCTGATCGCGATCGCGTTGCTGCTGGGGGCCCGCGCCCGGCGCCGCGGCGGGTGGGCCACCGTCGGCGGGGTGCGGCTGACGGTTTTCCTGTTGGCCAGCGCAGGGGCGGCGGCTTCGGCGACGGCCGCGGAGATGCTGGCCTCAGACGCCACCCGCGATCGCGTCTACTTCGGCACCGACACTCGTGCGCAGGCCCTGTTGATCGGTGCCGCGGCCGCGGCCCTGCTGGTGGGGGACTGGCCGGCGCTCACCGCGGGCTGGTCGGTGGTGCGCACCCGCCGCGCGCTGTGGGTCGCTCGCCTGCTGCCGCTGGGTGGGCTGGCCGTACTGGCGATGGCGGCCCACCGCGCCACCGGCACGGCCGCGGAGTTCCACGGCGGCCTGCTCACGCTGGTGGCCGTCGCTGCGATCGCGGTGATCGCCCCGATCGCGCTGCATCAGAGCGGTCTGGTCGCCCGGGCGTTGGCCTGGTCGCCGCTGGTGTGGCTGGGGACCATCTCCTACGGCGTGTACCTGTGGCACTGGCCGGTCTTCCTGGTCCTCAACGGGCAGCGCACCGGGTGGTCGGGGTGGGCGTTGTTCGCCGTGCGGTGCGCCGCCACGCTGCTGCTGGCGACGGTGTCATGGTGGGTCCTTGAGGAGCCGATCCGCCGCTGGCGGCCGGCGCGGGTGTCGCTGCTGCCGCTGGGGGCCGCCGTCAGCGGCACTGCGGTGGCAGTCACGGTGCTGGTGGTCCCGGTCGTCGAGCGTCCCACAGCCGAGAACGGTGTGACCCCGGATGTGGCCGCGGCCGCCGCGGTGTCCCCCTCGCCGCCTGCGCGGCTTTCGGAGGTCAAAAAGCCACCACCGCAGGCCGCGCGACGCGACCCCAACCGGCCGCGCACCGTGTCGGTGTTCGGTGATTCGATCGGCTGGACCCTGATGCACTATCTGCCGGACACCCCCGGTTACGACTTCATCGACCACACCGTCGTCGGCTGCAGCATTGTGCGCGCCGGGCCATACCGCTGGGCCGGCAAGGTCATCGACCAGGGCAAGGAGTGCGACGGATGGCCGGCGCGCTGGACTCGGCAGGTCAAGGCCGACCAGCCCGATGTCGTGCTGTTGTTCGTCGGCCGCTGGGAAACCGTGGACCGGGTCAACGAGGGTCAGTGGTCGCGCATCGGTGACCCGACCTTCGATGCCTATCTGACCGCGGAGCTGCGCCGTGCGCTCGACGTGCTCCAGGCCGCCGGCAGCCGGGTCGTGGTGACGACCGTGCCGTACAGCCGTTACGGTGAGCGGCCCGACGGCAGCCTGTGGCCTGAAGACAAACCCGAGCGCGTCGACCGCTGGAACGCCCTGCTGCGCCGGGAGGTCGCCGGGCGAGAAGCCGTCACGGTGATGGACCTGAACAAGAAGCTGGGGCCGGCAGGCACCTACACCGCCAAAGTCGACGGCATCAAGGTCCGCAGCGACGGCATTCACCTGACGCCCGAAGGGGTGAAGTGGCTGCTCCCGTGGCTGGAGGAATCGCTGAGCTGACGCTCACTGGCAAACAGCCGTGAGTGCAACGTCACACCAGTTCAGGGGTCCTAAATTAAGTTAGTTTTGCTAACGTAGTTTACATCGGCGCAGACCGCGCCCCTGAAAATCACTTTCACGAAATATCCGTTAGAGGTTCGATATGTCGCCTGTTTCCACCACCGCTGACGAGGAGCAACTCGCCCGCCGCATCGCCGACCTGGTCGCCACCGACCCGCAATTCGCCGCCGGTCGGCCCGACCCGGCCGTCGCCGCCGCTATCGAAGGGCAGTCGCGGCTGGCGCACATCGCCCGGACCGTCTTCGACGGCTACGCCGCCCGGCCGGCGCTCGGGCAGCGTGCCGTCGAGTACGTCACCGATCCGGCCACCGGTCGCAGCACCGCAGCCCTGCTGCCGCGCTACGAAACCATCACCTACGGAGAACTCGGTGAGCGCGTCCGCGCTGTGGCTGCCGCCCTGGCCGCCGGCGCCGTGCGGCCCGGTGACCGGGTTGCGGTGCTGGGCTTCACCAGCGTCGACTACACCGTCATCGACGTAGCGCTGGGCCAGATCGGTGCGGTCTCAGTGCCGCTGCAGACCTCGGCGGCGATCAACACATTGGTGCCGATCGTGACCGAGACCGAGCCCCGGGTAATCGCTGCCAGCGTTGACTCGCTGCCCGATGCGGTCGAGTTGGTGCTGACCGGTCCGGCCCCCACCCGCCTGGTGGTCTTCGACTACCACCAGCAGGTCGATGACCACCGCGAGGCGCTTGCCGATGCGCGGGCGCGGCTGGCCGGTGTCGAGGTGGTGGTCGAGCCGCTGGCCGACCTGCTGACCCGCGGTCACTCCCTGACCCTGCCGGCCCAGGCGCTTGCGGAAGCCGGCGACGACGCCAACCCACTGGCACTGCTCGTCTACACCTCCGGCAGCACCGGCGCCCCCAAGGGTGCGATGTACCCCGAGAGCAACGTGTCCCGGATGTGGGTGCGGTCGACCAAGAACTGGTTCGGCCCGACCGCCGTCTCGATCACGCTGAACTTCATGCCGATGAGTCACATCATGGGCCGAGGCATCTTGTACGGCACCCTCGGCAACGGCGGCACCGCCTACTTCAGCGCACGCAGCGACCTGTCCACCTTCCTCGAAGACCTCGCCCTGGTTCGCCCGACCGAACTGAACTTCGTCCCCCGGATCTGGGAGATGCTCTACCAGCACTTCCGCAGTGAACTCGATGGGGTGAGCGGAGACCGGGCCGCCGCCGAAGCGCAGGTCTTGGCGCAGATGCGCGCCGAACTGCTCGGCGGGCGGTGTGTGTTCGCGATGACCGGCTCGGCGCCGATCTCCGACGAGCTGCGGTCCTGGGTCGACCAGCTCACCGAGCAGCATGTGCTCAACGGCTACGGCTCCACCGAGGCGGGCATGGTGCTCTTCGACGGCGAAGTGCAGCGGCCGCCGGTTCTGGACTACAAGCTGGTCGATGTGCCGGATCTGGGCTATTTCGGCACCGACACCCCGCACCCGCGCGGCGAACTGCTGCTCAAGACCGAGAACCTGTTTCCCGGCTACTACAAGCGTCCCGAGGTGACCGCCGAGGTGTTCGACGCCGACGGTTACTACCGGACCGGTGACGTGGTCGCCGAGATCGCGCCGGACCACCTGGTCTACGTCGACCGGCGCAACAACGTGCTCAAGCTGGCCCAGGGCGAGTTCGTCACCCTGGCCAAGCTGGAAGCGGTGTTCGGCAACAGCCCGCTGGTTCGCCAGATCTACGTCTACGGCAACAGCGCGCAGCCCTACCTGCTGGCCGTGGTGGTCCCGACCCCGGAAGCTGCGGACCGCTTCGACTCCGACGCCGCCCTCAAGGCCGGGATCGCCGAGTCGCTGCAGCAGGTGGCGAAAGACGCCGACCTGCAGTCCTACGAAGTTCCGCGTGACTTCATCGTCGAGACCGAGCCGTTCACCCTGGAGAACGGACTGCTGACCGGGATTCGCAAGCTGGCCTGGCCGAAGCTGAAGGCGCACTACGGCGATCGCCTTGAGCGCCGCTACGCCGAGCTGGCCGAAGGGCAGGCCAGTGAGTTGAGCGAGCTGCGTCAGCACGGTGCTCAGCGTCCGGCGTTGGAGACCGTCAGTCGTGCCGCCGCGGCGCTGTTGGGCGCCTCGGCCGGCGACCTGGCCCCGGAGGCACATTTCACCGACCTGGGCGGCGACTCCCTGTCGGCGCTGACGTTCGGAAATCTGCTGCGCGACATCTTCGACGTCGACGTTCCGGTGGGCGTGATCGTCAGCCCGGCCAACGATCTGGCGGCCATCGCCGACTACATCACCGCCGAGCGCAACGGCTCCAAACGGCCGACTTTCGCCTCGGTGCACGGCCGCGACGCGGTCGAAGTGGCTGCCGCGGACCTGACCCTGGACAAGTTCCTCGACGAGGCGACCTTGGCCGCGGCACCGTCGCTGCCCGGCCCCTCCGAGCAGGTGCGCACCGTGCTGTTGACCGGCGCAACCGGCTTCCTCGGTCGCTACCTGGCGCTGGAGTGGTTGCAGCGGCTGGCCCCGGTGGACGGAAAACTGATCTGCCTGGTGCGTGGCAAGTCCGACGAGGATGCCCGCCGTCGGTTGGACAACGTCTTCGACAGCGGAGATGCGCAGCTGCTGGCCCGCTACACCGAACTGGCCGCCAAGCATCTCGAGGTGATCGCCGGTGACAAGGGTGAAGCGAATCTTGGTCTGGACCAAGAGGTTTGGCAGCGGTTGGCGGACACGGTCGACGTGATCGTCGACCCGGCGGCCCTGGTAAACCACGTGTTGCCCTACAGCGAACTGTTCGGGCCGAACGCGCTCGGCACCGCCGAGCTGATCCGGGTCGCGCTCACCAGCAAGATCAAGCCGTTCACCTACTTCTCCACAATTGGTGTGGGCGACCAGATTCCGCTGGGTCAGTTCACCGAGGACGCCGACGTCCGGGTGATGAGTGCGGTCCGGGCGATCAACGACGGCTACGCCAACGGTTACGGCACCAGTAAGTGGGCCGGCGAGGTGCTGCTGCGTGAGGCCAACGACCTGTGCGGCCTGCCGGTCGCGGTGTTCCGCTGCGACATGATCCTGGCCGACACCAGCTACGCCGGCCAGCTGAACCTGCCCGACATGTTCACCCGGATGATGTTCAGCCTGGTTGCTGCCGGGGTAGCGCCCGGTTCGTTCTACGAACTGAGCGCCGACGGTCAGCGACAGCGCGCGCACTACGACGGCCTGCCGGTGGAGTTCATCGCCGAGGCGTCCACCGCGCTGGGATCCTTCGCGAGCGGCGGGTTCACCACCTATCACGTGATGAACCCGTACGACGACGGTCTGGGGATGGACGAGTTCGTCGACTGGCTGATCGAAGCCGGTTACCCGATTCGGCGGATCGCCGACTACGGCGACTGGCTGCAGCGGTTCGAGACCACGCTGCGCGCGCTGCCGGAAAACCAGCGCCAGGCATCGCTGTTGCCGCTGCTGCACAACTACCAGAAGCCGCAGCCGCCGATCTGCGGATCGATCGCACCGACGGACAGGTTCCGGGCCGCGGTGCAGTCGGCCGGGATCGGGCCTGACCCCGAGCATCCCGACATCCCGCATGTCACGCCGGCGGTGATCGTCAAGTACGTCACCGACCTGCAACTGCTCGGGCTGCTCTGAGGGAAGCGCTGAATAGCGCTTGCTGCGAAGGGGTTTCGGGAAGGTGCTGGTCGCCGTCATGGGCGGCCGGCACCATCGGAACCCGTTTGCGTTTGACGGTCCCGTATTTCGATGACACCATGGTGAACAATGCCACGACATGCCCGTGTGTCCCGACCGGAAGGAGGTGAGGGCGAAGTGAGTTCTAGTGACGGTCCGCATCCGTATCCGTGTTCCACGATCGATCTGTACCTCACCGGTTCCGGCGCCTCCGTTGTGGCCTGAACCACGAGTTCCGCCGACCCGTACGGGTTGTGCCGGCCGGTGAGTTTCCCGGCAGGAGAAAATCATGGCTTTCATCACCATCAGTGTTCTGGCTCTCGACGGCTCGACGAACCACCAGGCGGGAAACCGCATGGTGAACCGGCTGCGCAACCGGATGGCCGCTCGTCGCGAAATGCGTCGTGAGCAGCGTGCTCAGCGCTACGTGGCGCACATGCCCACGGCGGTCCTCGGCGCCTGCTGACGCGGTGCGTCCCAGGCTAGAGCCAAGACAGTCGTAGACGCGGCGAGTTATCGCCGCGTCTACGACTGCCTTAGGCCTTAAGTGCTAGGCCTGCACGATGATTGGGTCGCCCAGGTGTACCGAGTTGAAATACCACGCGGCGTCGTCGGGACTGAGGTTGATGCATCCGTGGCTGACGTTCGAGTAGCCCTGTGAGCCCACCGACCAGGGGGCGGAGTGCACGTAGACGCCACTCCAGGTAACCCGAACGGCGTACTCGCCGTTGAGCAGGTAGCCCTCCGGGTCATTGAGTGGGATGCCGATGGTGCGCGAATCGAACTTGATGGTGCGCTCTTTCGACAGTGCGGTGAAGGACCCGACAGGCGTGGGGCGCTTGGGTTTACCCATGGACGCCGCCATGATTCGTTGGATCTCGCCGTTGACGCTGACGGTGAAGGTGTGGTCCGAGATATCGGCGAGCCCCACCACGGCGTCGCCGGTCTCGAAACCCGTTGACATCCCGTGCGCGTCGACGTCGATCTTGCTGTGCGGTGACCAGTAGCCATCCGGGACCCACTGCACGACATCGCTGCTCGTCCACTCGAAGTGGCCGGCATTATTGCCCGTGGAGTTGATGTGGATCCCACGTTCGGCGGCAGCCCGGTCCCCGACCGGTCCATTGAAGGTCACGATCACCGGGTAGGCCACCCCGACCACTGAGCCGGCGGCCGGCTCGATCGCCGCGACGGCCAGCCCCCGTGCCGGCGACGTCTGAGCCGCTTCGCTGATTCCGGCCGACGCCCCAACAGACACGAGTGCCAGGGCCATCGACCCGGCAATCGCCACAATTCCCCGCCTCACATTGCGCATGGCATCCATTGTGCCAACAGCTACGGCATCAGCGCAGGTTTAGCCGTCGTCCGACGCGGTGAGCAGGTCTCCCCAGGCGGCCTCGGTCCCGGTCGAGCCGATGTTGTGGATCGCCAACATCGACCCGCCGGCCAGCGCGATCACTGCGGTGACGATGCCCAGTCGCAGCAGTGAACCGACTTTGCTGCCGCGTGACAGCGCCACATGCAGTCCGGCCAGCAACGCCGCGGCGACGGCCAGGCCCAAGGCCATGTAGAGGCCGTACTCGCCGGCGGCCATGTGGGCGTCCAGCTCGGGTGACCCGGCGAACTTACCGGTGTCGGCCAGCCACTCGCCGGCAGTGACCGTCAGCGGCGTCACGAGCAGCGTGATGGCGGAAAACGTCACCACCAGCCAGACCAGTCGCCGCCGGGCCGCCGGCCATACCGCGCACACGATCAGCAGTATCGCGGTCAGTGGCACCAACGACACCACCACGTGCAGCAGTACGACGTGCGCGGGCAACCCGGCGATTGTCGACATGGACGTCCTCTCTCCGACGATCAGGCGGTGCTGGCAGCATGCGCGACCGCAGACTCCGGCAGCGGTTCATAGCGGGCGAAGCCGCGCGTGAAAGAACCGGCACCGTGGGTCAACGATCGCAGGTCGACTGCGTACCGGATGAGCTCGGTCTGGGGTACTTCGGCCTTCACACTTGTGCGGTCCGCACCGACCTTGTCGGTGCCCAGGACCCGGGCGCGGCGGGCGGACAGATCACCCATCACCGCGCCTACCAATTCGTCGGGGATCACCACGGTGACGTCGTCGATCGGCTCGAGCAGCCGCACCCTGCCGGTCGCCGCGGCGTCGCGTAGGGCGGCGGCGCCCGCCATCTGGAAGGCGAAGTCGGACGAGTCGACGCTGTGCGCCTTGCCGTCGATCAGGGTTACCCGGATGTCGACCACCGGATAACCGCCGCCGGCGTCGAGCGTCAGCCCGCGCTCCATCTGGGCGCGAATGCCCTTCTCCACGCTGGGGATGAATTGGCGGGGCACGGCTCCGCCGACCACGCGGTCGACGAACTCGAAGCCGGCGCCTTGAGTCACCGGCTCCACTTCGATGTCGCAGATCGCGTATTGGCCGTGGCCACCGGACTGCTTGACATGGCGGCCGTGGCCTTTGGCCTTGCTGGAGAACGTCTCTCGTAGAGCCACGCGCAGGGCTACGGTATCCACCGACACCGCGTAGCGGTGGGCCAGCGCATCAAGCACGATTCCCGAGTGTGCCTCGCCCATGCACCACAGCACCGTCTGGTGGGTTTCCGGGTTCCGCTCGATGCGCAGGCTGGGGTCCTCGGCGGCGAGCCGGGCCAACCCGACAGCCAGCTTGTCCTCATCGGTCTTGGCGTGCGGAATGACCGCGACCGGCAAGAGCGGATCCGGCATGGACCAGGGTTTGCACACCAGCGGTTCGTCCTTGCCCGACAGCGTGTCCCCGGTCTCGGCGTGGCTCAGCCGGCCGATGGTGCAGATGTCGCCGGCCATCACCACGGTGGTTGGACGCTGCTGCCTGCCGAGGGGAAACGCCAGCGTCCCGATCCGATCGTCTTCGTCATGGTCGGTGCGACCTGTCCCGTCGCCGAAGAATCCGGCGCAATGACCGCTGACATGAATCCCGCTGTCGGGCTTGATGGTTCCAGAAAACACCCGCACCAGGTTGACCCGGCCGAGGTAGGGGTCCGATGTTGTCCGGACGACTTCAGCCAACAGTGGCCCGTCCGGGTCGCAACTCAGCCCGGCACGAGCCACGCCGTTCGGGCTGAATACCTCCGGGAGCAGATGTTCCGGCGGCGCGGGAAAGCCGGTCGAGACGACCTCGAGCAATTCAGGGACGCCGATGCCGGTGCTGCCGCAGGCCGGGATGACCGGGAAGAACGAGCCGCGCGCCACGGCCCGCTCCAGATCCGCGGCGAGCACCGCGGGTTCGATCCGCTCCCCACCCAGGTAGCGGTCCAGCAGAGACTCGTCCTCCGACTCCTCGATGATCGCCTCGATCAGCGCGCCACGCTGCTGCTCGGCGTCGGGCAAATCGACGGATTCGGCTGCCAGCAACCCGATCACGCCGTCGCCCCGGCCCGGCGCGGGTAGATACAGCGGCAGCACCGTATCGCCGAACGCCGCCTGGGCCGCGGCCAGGCGGGCGGGGAAGTCGGCCCGTGCGTGGTCCAACTTGGTGACGACGACCGCGCGCGGCATACCGACCCGACTGCACTCCTGCCACAGCGTGGCAGTCGCGTCGTCGACGTCTTCGTTGGCCGCGATCACGAACAGTGTGCAGTCGGCGGCCCGCAACCCGGCACGCAGTTCTCCGACGAAGTCGGCGTAGCCCGGAGTGTCGATCAGGTTGATCTTGACGCCGTCGTGCTCCAACGAGGCGCACGCGACCCCGACCGAACGCTGCTGACGGAGTTCCGCGTCGTCGTAGTCGCAGACCGTGCTGCCGTCGGCGATGCATCCGGCTCGGGTCAAGACACCAGCGCTCACGAGCATCGCCTCGACCAGTGTGGTTTTGCCGGAGCCGGGTGGACCGACCAGCGCGACATTGCGGATGGCGGCCGGACTGGCCGCGGTCGGGGCGGAACCGGCGCCCCGTGCTGTTCCGGTCTTGTCTGCCATGGCAGCCTCCTCCGCAGATCAGCCTTCCCTCAACGGTCGCTGAGCACAAGAGTTGCGCCGCGGCGACGATTGCCCAGCCGGCGTATAGCGTTTGCCAGCCGGATTGGCGGTTCCGGTAAGCTGGGGATTCTTGTTTCGCGAGTCCCGCGGCACGACTGCAGGAGGTACGACGAATGAGCGGAGCGCATCGCCCTGTCCGGTGGCGGCTGCTCAGTGCGGTGACCGCGGCGATCGCCACGGCCGGGCTGGTGGCGGCGCCGGTCCAAGCGTCGCCTACTCTGCCCGCTTTTCCGCTCGACCCTGCGGCGATGATTGCGCAGGTCGGTCCTGCAGTGGTCAACATCGATGCCCAGATGGGCTACCAGAGCGCAGTCGGCGCCGGAACCGGGATCGTGTTGGACCCCGGCGGCGTGGTGTTGACCAACAACCACGTCATCGCCGGCGCCACCGGGCTCACGGCGGTCTCGGTTGCCAACGGCCAGACCTACGAGGTCGACGTGCTCGGCTTCGACCGCAGCCACGACGTCGCAGTACTGCAATTGCGCGGCGCCGGCGGCCTACCGGCTGCGAACATCGGCAACTCCTCGCGGGTCGCCATCGGTGACCCGGTGGTCTCGTTGGGCAACGCCGGCGGCCATGGCGGTGCGCCGACCGCGGTGCCGGGACGGGTCATCGGTCTGAACCAGACCGTCTCGGCCGCCGACGAGTTGACCGGCAGTACCGAGACCCTGACCAACATGATCAAGGCCGACACCGCGATCCGTCCCGGTGACTCGGGCGGTCCGATGGTGAACGCCGCCGGACAGGTGATCGGGATGAACACCGCGGCGTCGGACAACTACAAGTTCGCCCAACCGGGCGGCGAAGGCTATGCCATCCCGATCGACCAGGCGATGGCCATTGCCGGTCAGATCCGGGCCGGTATCTCGTCGAACACCGTGCACATCGGTGAGACCGCCTTTATGGGTGTCGGTGTGATCGACAACATCGGCGGCGCGCGGGTCGCCCAGGTGCTCGACGGCACCCCGGCCGCGGCCACCGGTATCGCCCGCGACGACATCATCACCTCGGTCAACGGCCGGCCGGTGAACTCGGCAACCGACCTGACCGACGTACTCGACCAGCGTCACCCGGGCGACACCGTCACGCTGACGTGGCGCAACCCGGGCGGCGGAGAACACAGCGCAACCGTGACCCTGGTTCCAGGTCCGGTCGGCTGACACATATTTAGGCGCGCGTGCTAGATAAACGCTATGGCAGTGAAGCAAGACTGTCGTGGGTTCTTGCTGGGCTTGCCGGGGTTCTGGCCGCCACGGCGTACACCCACTCCGAGGGGTACTTCGTCACCTTCATGACCGGCAACGCCGGGCGTGCGGCGCTGGGCTTGTTCACCGACAGCCAGTGGATGTCGATTTCCGCGGCCGCCCTGCTGGTGTCCTTCATCGCCGGCGTGGTGATCGCCTCGCTGTGCCACCGCCACATCTGGCGCAGCCGACCGCACGGCGCTTTGCGGCTGACCGGGGTGTCGCTACTGGCCGCCACCGTGACCGACTGGATCGAGGGCGGGCCCGCGCTGCCGGTCCCCCTCCTGCCGATCCTGCTCGTCGCGTTCGGGGTGGGCGCACTGAACACCACGTTCGTCCGCGATGGCGAAGTGTCGATCCCCTTGAGCTACGTGACCGGCACAGTGGTGAAACTGGGGCAGGGCATCGAGCGCCACATCAGCGGCGGCAGCATCCACGATTGGTTCTTCAATTTCATGCTGCTGACCGGATACATCTCCGGGGCGGTGGTCGGTGGCATCATCAGCGTGTTCGTCGGTGGTACCTGGATGTTGGCTACCGCCACGGTTATCTGCCTGATGGCCACCTGGTACAGCCACCGCTATGTCGACCGCCGCGGCTTGTGGCGCTGACCGCTCGCTCCTCCTAGTCCCGCGCCGAAGCCGTTTGCAGGTCCTTGTCTGCGAACGTCGGCTTCGTTTCACCCTTTCCCACAGACACGTCGGCGGCAGTGCTGGATTGCACTGCCGCCGAGGTGTTGGGGGATTGGTTAGGTCGGGTCGACTCCCGCACCCAGCACCCGCTGGATGTCGGGCTTCATCGCGACCAGCTGCTCGTTCCAGTACGGCCAGTCGTGCGTCCCGTTGGCCGGGAAGTTGAACACGCCGTTGTTGCCACCGGCCGCCGCGTAGTTCTGCTGGAACTGCTGGTTGGTGCGCAGTGTCAGGCTCTCCAGGAACTTGGCGGGCAGGTTGTTGCCGCCGAGGTCGCTCGGTGTGCCGTTGCCGCAGTAGACCCAGATCCGGGTGCGGTTGGCCACCAGCCGCGGGATCTGCACCATGGCGTCGTTACGCTTCCAGGCCGGGTCGGACGACGGGCCCCACATGCTGTTGGCGTTGTAGCCGCCGGCGTCGTTCATGGCGAGCCCGATCAAGGTCGGCCACCAGCCCTCGGAGGGGTTCAGGAACCCCGAGAGCGCCGCTGCATAAGGGAACTGCTGCGGGTAGTAGGCCGCCAGGATCAGCGCCGATCCGCCCGCCATCGACAGGCCGACCACCGCGTTGCCGTAAGGCGAGACACTCTTGTTGGCCTGCAGCCAGGTGGGCATCTCCCGGGTCAGGAAGGTCTCCCACTTGTAGGTGTAGTTCTGGCCGTTGCCCTGCGACGGCTGGTACCAGTCCGAGTAGAAGCTGGACTGACCGCCGACCGGCATGATCACCGACAGCCCGGACTGGTAGTACTCCTCGAATGCCGGGGTGTTGATGTCCCAGCCGCTGAAGTCGTCCTGGGCGCGCAGCCCGTCGAGCAGGTACACCGCGTGGGTGCCGCCCGGCTGGAACTGGACTTTGATGTCCCGGCCCATCGCAGCCGAGGGGATCTGCAGGTACTCCACCGGCAGGCCCGGGCGGGAGAACGCGGACGCGTTACCCGTACCACCGACAGCCCCGACGAGGCCGCTCAGCAGCGCGGCCCCCACCGCCGCGACCATCAGCCGGCGCGGTAGCCGACTCGCCGCGTTACGCAACTTCTCAACGCTCTTCATAGCCCTTGTCCCATCCCAATGTCGTGCGGTCTAGCCCTTCTGAACGGAGTCAAACACGGTGCGCCGTCGTGTCCTGTTCGCCGCCACGGGTTTTCATATCGCGGTTCGGCAACGATTGAGATTCGGCGCGGACTCGCCACCGGCCGGGTGGCCTTGTGGGTGGGCATATAGTCGACGTAATTCATCGACGAAGGGCAGGTCATGCAGGCGAGTGCTCGGGCCTTGGGGACCGCTGAGGCTCCGTTGGCCGGGGTGCGTGTCATCGAGATCGCCAGCTTCGTCGCCGTCCCGCTCGCCGGAATGACGCTGGCGCAGCTCGGTTGCGACGTGGTGCGTATCGACCCGATCGGCGGTGCGGCCGACTACCGGCGCTGGCCGGTCACCAACGACGGCACCTCTATCTACTGGACGGGCCTGAACAAGGGCAAGCGCTCGGTGGTCGCAGACCTGCGTTCGCCCGAGGGGCAGCGCGTGGTGCAGCAACTGATCGCCGACAGTGGTGTGTTGCTGACGAATATGGCTGGCCGGCAATGGCTTTCCTACGAAACGCTCGCAACGATGCGTCCTGACCTGATCCACCTCGAGGTTCTCGGACGTGCCGATGGCTCGACCGCTGTGGACTACACGATCAATGCGGGTGTCGGCTTTCCGCTGGTCACCGGGCCCGGGGACTACGCCGCCCCGATCAACCACGTGCTGCCGGCCTGGGATATCGCCTGCGGGCTGCACGCCGCGCTGGCGGTGTCCGCCGCGCTGCACCGCCGGGACCACACCGGCGAGGGCTGCCGGATAAGCCTGGCGCTGGAGGACGTCGCACTGGGCACCGCCAGTGCCCTGGGCTTCCTCACCGAGGCCATGGTCAACGGCACCCGCCGGGAACGCATCGGCAACGCGGTTTACGGCCAGTACGGGCAGAGCTTCGCCAGCGGTGACGGGGTCTCGTTCATGGTCGTCACGCTGACCGATCGGCACTTCCGAGATCTGGCCGAGCTGACCGGATCGACGAAAGTCCTTGCCGCACTGTCGCAAGCGCGCGGCATTGATTTTGGCGACGAAGGACAGCGTTATCGGCACCGCGACTTGCTGACCGGGCTGTTCAGCGGGTGGTTCGCCGAGCGACCGGCGGCGCAGATCGAAGCCGCCCTGGCGAGAACATCGCTGCTGTGGGACCGCTACCGCAGCTTCGCGGAGGTAGCCGCCGACGAGCGCCTGCGCGACAACCCGATGTTCGCCACGCTGTATCAGCCCCGGGTGGGGGAGTACTTGGCGGCCGGCCTGCCGGCGTCGATCGACGGCTCCCACCCCCCGGCCGTCGCGGCACCTGCGCTGGGTGCCGACACCGGACAGGTGCTGGCGGACCGACTGGGAATGAGCACCGACGATATCGACCGACTGCGCCAAAGCGGCGCGGTGGCAACGGATTAGCAAAGGAGCTCCGACCAAGTGCGTACTTTCGGATCGATCGATGAGCTTGCCGCATGCCAGGGTCAGGTGATCGGCCACAGCGATTGGGTGACCATCACCCAGGACGCGGTCAACCTGTTCGCCGACGCGACCGGTGATCATCAGTGGATTCACGTCGATCCGGAGCGCGCGGCCACCGGGCCCTTTGGGACCACGATCGCCCACGGCTACATGACACTGGCCATGCTGCCGCAACTGATGGCGCAGATCAGTCGCCTCGACGGGGTCAAGCTGGCGATCAACTACGGATTGAACAAGGTGCGTTTCCCGGCGCCGGTGCCGGTCGGCTCCAAGATCCGGGCCGAGACCTCCCTGGTCGAGGTGGCCGATGTCGGCGGTGGCGCCCACCAGGTGACCTTCTCCACCACGGTGTCCATCGACGGCCATGCCAAGCCGGCCTGCGTCGCCGAGAGCGTCGTGCGCTACGTGCTCTGAGTACGGCCCGGCTTCGCGTCCCGGCGTTGGGGGCGGGACGCGAAGTAGTGCGCGACGATCGCCGCGATTTGCAGGAATCGCCGGCGGGTCGCCGGCGCCATCTCGCTCATCACGTCGATCACCCCGCCCGGGCGCAGGTGCGGGTCGAACGGCACCTCAACCACGGCCTGGCCGTGCTGCAGGAACTGCGCAGTCAGTGTCGAGCGGGTGCGTCGGTCGGCATGGCCGTCGGAGTCGTTGAGCACCACCACGGTGCGCTGCAACAGCCCGCCCTGGCCGCGGTCGGCCAGCCACTCCATGGTCTTGGCGGCCGCGCCGGCACCGTCCGCCCACGGTGACGAGACCACGATCAGGGCGTCCAGGTCACGCAGCGCCTCCTGGGTCACCGGCGAGTCCATCGTCGAACCGCAGTCGATGATCGAGATGGTGAAGTGCCGGTCCAGGCGCAGCGCGGCCTCCCGGTACAACGCCGCGTCAAGGATCCGGCGACTGCCCGCGGCCGGCTCGCCCACCAGGACGTAGAGTCCCGCCGCATTGGCGCCCACTCGGCCGCTGATGTCGGCGAACGATTGCATGCTCTGATCGGCGGCCAGATCCCAGTAGGAGCTGGTGGCATGCGGGTCGATACGGCTGCCCAGCCGGCCGAACGCGGTGTCGGCATCCACGGCCACCACATGGTCGGCCCGGCGCAGCGCGGCGAACACCGAACCGACGCTGGCCGCCACCGTCGTCTTGCCGACGCCGCCTTTGCCCAGCACGCCCACCTTGTAGCTGCCGTTGGGCAGCGACCGGATGGCCGCCTGGTAGGCCGTCTCCTCCCGCTCGGCCGGTGACGGGCCCAGGTTGACCAGCCCCAGCGTCGCGGACAGGACCACCCGGCGCCAGCCGCGGGCAGGCTGCGGTCGCGGCATCGGGCCCGGCGGCGGGTACGACGCCATCGGCTGCGGCTGCGGCTGCGGCTGCGGCGGAGGCGGCGTCCAGGGCCGGGGCTGTTGCTGCTGCGGCGGCATCCGCTGCCGCAGGAAGTCGTCCTCTGCGTTCATCGGCTCCTCGAGGCATACGGCGGCACGGCCAGGCGGCCCATCAACACCGCAGCCTAGTCGCGGAAGCGCCCATCGCCGGGCAGCCCAGCCCGAGTCGCGCTTGCGCCCCGATCAGCAGTCGTAATAGAGCGCGAACTCGTAGGGGTGCGGGCGCAGGTTGACCGGGGTGATCTCGTTGTCCCGCTTGTAGTTGATCCAGGCCTCGATCACATCGGGGGTGAAAACCCCACCTTCGGTGAGATATTCGTGGTCCGCCTCGAGGTTGTCCATCACCTCGGCCAGGGTGGTCGGCGCCTGCGAAATCGAGGCCGCCTCGTCGGCCGGAAGGTCGTAGAGATCCTTGTCGACCGGGGCGGCCGGCTCGATCTTGTTCTTGATGCCGTCGATGCCGGCCATCAACATGGCCGAGAACGCCAGGTACGGGTTGCCGGAGGAGTCCGGGCAGCGGAACTCGAGCCGCTTGGCCTTGGGGTTGGTACCGGTGATCGGGATGCGCACGCAGGCCGAGCGGTTGCGCTGGCTGTAGACCAGGTTGATCGGCGCCTCGTAGCCCGGAACCAGGCGCTTGTAGGAGTTGATGGTGGGGTTGGTGAACGCCAGTAGTGACGGCGCGTGGTGCAGGATTCCGCCGATGTAGTGCCGGGCGGTGTCCGAGAGTCCGGCATAACCGATCTCGTCGTAGAACAGCGGCTCGCCGTCCTGCCATACCGACTGGTGGACGTGCATACCTGAACCGTTGTCCCCGAAAAGCGGCTTCGGCATGAATGTCACCGTCTTGCCGTGCGCCCAGGCGGTGTTCTTGATGATGTATTTGAACAGCATCAGGTCATCGGCGGCGTGCAGCAGGGTGTTGAACTTGTAGTTGATCTCCGTTTGCCCGCCGGTTCCGACCTCGTGGTGGCCGCGTTCGACGGTGAACCCGGCGTTGGTGAGATTGGTCGACATTGCGTCGCGTAGATCGACGTATTGATCGGTGGGCGCGACCGGGAAATAGCCGCCCTTGGGGCGAACCTTGTATCCGAGGTTGGGGCTGCCGTCGGCTTCGGTTGTGCGGCCGGTGTTCCACCAGCCGGCCACCGAATCCACTTTGTGGAAAGACCCGTTGATCTGTGAGTCGAAGCTCACCGAGTCGAAGATGTAGAACTCGGCTTCGGCGCCGAAGTAGGCGGTGTCGGCGATGCCGGTACTGGTGAGATAGCTCTCGGCCTTGCGCGCGATGTTGCGTGGGTCGCGTGAGTAAGGCTCGCGGGTGAACGGGTCGTGGACGAAGAAGTTGAGGTTCAGCGTCTTTGCGGCCCGGAACGGATCGATGCGGGCGGTTTCCGGGTCGGGCAGCAGCAGCATGTCCGACTCGTGGATGGACTGGAAGCCGCGGATCGACGAACCGTCGAAGGCGAGGCCGTCCTCGAATACGCTTTCATCGAGCGCAGCGGCCGGGATCGAGAAATGCTGCATAACCCCCGGCAGGTCGCAGAATCGAATGTCGACGTACTCAACGGACTCGTCGGCGACGAGCTTGAAAATGTCGGCGGCCATATTGGTCTCCTTCGCGTGCAGACAGCCAAACGATAGGCAGTGCACATTTCCTGGACATCATCCAGTTATTGCGTTGGCGTAACACAAACCTCACGGCAAGCGTGCTGTCCAGCGAACTAGCACGTTTGCTGGGTCGGGGTATATCGTGGCGTTGCCTGTGAGATTTTTCAGGCAGGAACGCCGTTCAACGTCGCACGGACCAATCCCCTTGACCGCTTGTCCATAGAGGGCAACGGGCAGGGATGTGCGAAGGGTTAGGTGGCGATGGCACCCAGTCGGGTGGGGCTCTACAACCCCGCGTTCGAACATGACGCGTGTGGGGTGGCCATGGTGGTCGATATCCATGGCCGACGCAGTCGCGACATCGTCGACAAGTCGGTCACGGCGCTGCTCAACTTGGAGCACCGAGGCGCAGCCGGAGCCGAACCGAACAGCGGCGACGGCGCCGGGATTCTGATCCAGATCCCGGATCTGTTCCTGCGGGCCGTAACCGATTTCGAGCTGCCTCCCGAAGGCAGCTACGCCACCGGGATCGCCTTTCTGCCGCAGTCGGCCAAAGAGTCGGCGGCAGCCTGCGCCGGCCTCGAGAAGATCGTGGAAGCCGAGGGCCTGCAGGTACTCGGCTGGCGCGAAGTGCCGATCGACGACTCGTCGTTGGGTGCGCTGGCCCGTGACGCGATGCCCGGCTTCCGGCAGCTGTTCATCGGCGGGGCGTCTGGCATGACTTTGGAGCGGCGTGCCTATGTGGTGCGCAAGCGCGCCGAACACGAGCTGGGCAGCAAGGGCCCGGGTCAGGACGGGCCGGGACGGGAAACCGTCTATTTCCCAAGTCTTTCCGGCCGAACCATGGTGTACAAGGGCATGCTGACCACGCCGCAGCTCAAGGCGTTCTACCCGGATCTGGCCGACGCGCGGATGCAGAGCGCGTTGGGCCTCGTCCATTCCCGGTTCTCCACCAACACTTTTCCGTCGTGGCCGCTGGCGCACCCGTTCCGTCGGATCGCGCACAACGGGGAGATCAACACCGTCACCGGCAACGAGAACTGGATGCGCGCCCGGGAGGCGCTGATCCGCACCGAGGTCTTCGGCTCCGGACGCTCCGGGAACGCGAAAAGCACAGTCGACAAGCTGTTTCCGATCTGCACGCCGGGCGCCTCCGACACAGCCCGGTTTGACGAGGTGCTCGAGCTGCTGCATCTGGGCGGCCGCAGCCTGCCGCACGCGGTGCTGATGATGATCCCGGAGGCCTGGGAACGCCACGAAAGCATGGATGGGCCGACGCGGGCCTTTTACGAGTACCACGACTCGCTGATGGAGCCGTGGGACGGCCCGGCCTCGATGACCTTCACCGACGGCACCGTGGTGGGCGCCGTGTTGGACCGCAACGGCCTGCGGCCATCACGTATCTGGGTCACCGCGGACGGGCTGGTGGTCATGGCGTCCGAGGCCGGGGTACTCGACCTGGACCCCGCCACGGTGGTGCACCGGCAGCGGTTGCAGCCCGGCAAGATGTTCCTGGTGGACACCGCCGCCGGGCGGATCATCTCTGATCGCGAGGTCAAATCGACGCTGGCCGGTGAGCGGCCGTACCAGCAGTGGATCGACGAGTGCCTGATCGGAATCGACGAGCTTCCCCCCGGTGACGCACCGCGGATGGAGCATCACCGGGTTCTGTTGCGGCAGCATATGTTCGGCTACACCTACGAAGAGCTCAATCTGGTACTCGCACCCATGGCGCGCGCCGGCGCTGAGCCGATCGGATCCATGGGTACCGACACCCCGGTGGCGGTGCTCTCGGCGCGGCCTCGGCTGCTGTTCGACTACTTTCAGCAGTTGTTCGCCCAGGTCACCAACCCTCCGTTGGACGCCATCCGCGAAGAGGTGATCACCAGCCTGCAGGGCGCGCTCGGCCCGGAAGGCGACCTGCTCAACACCGACGAACCCACCTGGCGGCAGATCGTGCTGCCGCAGCCGATCTTGAGCAACTCCGAGCTGGCGAAGCTGGTGAAGCTGAGCCCGGACCAGCGGATCGGTTCCCGGGGCCCGCACGGCCTGTCTACGGCCGTCATCAGCTGCCTGTATCCGCCTGCCGCGGGCGGTGCCGGGTTGCGCGCAGCGCTCAAGCAGGTATGCGCCCGAGCCTCGGAGGCGATCGCCGAGGGCGCCAGCTTCCTGGTGATCTCCGATCGGGAGTCCGACGAGACGATGGCTCCCATCCCGTCGCTGTTGGCCACCGCGGCCGTACATCACCACCTGGTCGCCGAGCGGTCCCGCACCAAGGTCGGCCTGGTGGTCGAGTCCGGTGACGCCCGCGAGGTGCACCACATGGCGGCGCTGATCGGGTTCGGCGCCGCCGCGGTCAACCCGTACCTGGCGTTCGAGTCCGTCGAGGACATGCTCGATCGGGGCCTGATCGAAGGCCTCGACCGCGACAAGGCCCTGTCCAACTACGCCAAGGCCGCCGGCAAGGGTGTGCTGAAAGTCATGTCCAAGATGGGGATCTCGACGCGGGCGTCCTACACCGGGGCGCAACTGTTCCAGCCGATCGGCATCTCCCAAGACGTCCTCGACCAATACTTCACCGGTCTGTACTGCCCGATCGGCGGGATCACCCTCGACGACATCGCCGCCGATGTCGCCGCCCGCCACGCGCTGGCCTACCTGGATCGCCCGGAAGAGCGGGCGCACCGTGAACTGCCGGTGGGCGGGGAGTACCAGTGGCGACGCGAAGGCGAACACCACCTGTTCAACCCGGAGACGGTGTTCAAACTGCAGCATTCCACCCGGACGGGCCAGTACGCGGTCTTCAAGGAGTACACCAAGCTGGTCGACGACCAGAGTGAACGCCTGGCCACGCTGCGTGGTCTGCTGCGATTCAAGGCCGGTGAGCGGCCGCCGGTTCCCGTCGAAGAGGTGGAGCCGGCCACCGAGATCGTCAAGCGGTTCGCCACCGGCGCGATGAGTTACGGCTCGATCTCCGCCGAGGCACACGAAACGTTGGCGATCGCGATGAACCGGATCGGCGGCCGCTCCAACTGCGGTGAGGGCGGCGAGCATTCCGGCCGCTTCCTTCCCGATGCGGACGGCTCCTGGCGACGTAGCGCGATCAAGCAGGTCGCCTCGGCGCGATTCGGCGTGACGAGCGAATACCTGGTCAACTGCACCGATCTGCAAATCAAGATCGCGCAGGGGGCCAAGCCCGGTGAGGGTGGTCAGCTTCCGGGCAACAAGGTGTATCCGTGGATCGCCGAGGTTCGTCATGCCACCCCGGGTGTCGGGTTGATCTCCCCGCCGCCGCACCACGACATCTACTCCATCGAGGACCTCAAGCAGCTGATCCACGACCTGAAGAACGCCAACCCGGAGGCCCGCATCCACGTGAAGCTGGTCGCCGAAAACGGTGTCGGAACCGTGGCGGCCGGAGTGTCCAAGGCACACGCCGACGTGGTGTTGATCTCCGGCCACGACGGGGGAACCGGTGCAGCGCCACTGACCTCGCTCAAGCACGCCGGAGCGCCGTGGGAGCTGGGGTTGGCTGAAACCCAACAGACCTTGCTGCTCAACGGGCTTCGGGACCGAATTGTGGTGCAGGTGGACGGCCAGCTCAAGACCGGACGCGACGTGGTGATCGCGGCGCTGCTGGGGGCCGAGGAATTCGGTTTCGCCACTGCGCCATTGGTGGTGTCGGGCTGCATCATGATGCGGGTCTGCCATCTGGATACCTGCCCGGTGGGCGTGGCAACTCAGAACCCACAGTTGCGTGAACGCTTCAATGGCCAGCCGGAGTTCGTTGAGAACTTCTTCTGGTTCATCGCCGAAGAGGTTCGCGAGTACCTTGCGGCATTGGGGTTCCGCACCCTCAACGAGGCTGTCGGCCAGGTGAACGCGCTGGACACCACGCTGGCGCGGGCCCACTGGAAGGCCCACAAGCTCGACCTCGCACCGGTCCTCCACGAACCGGAGTCAGCATTCATGAACCAGGATCTGTACTGCACTTCCAGTCAGGACCATGGGCTGGACAAGGCTCTGGATCAGCAGCTGATCGCCATGAGTCGCGAGGCTCTGGACGCGGGAGCCCCGGTCAAGTTCACCAGCGCGATATCCAACGTCAACCGGACGGTCGGCACCATGCTCGGCTATGAGGTCACCAAAGCCTATGGTGCTCAGGGGTTGCCAGAGGGGACCATCGACATCACCTTCACCGGGTCGGCCGGCAACAGCTTCGGGGCATTCCTGCCTCCGGGGATCACCCTGCGGGTCTTCGGCGATGCCAACGACTACGTCGCCAAGGGGCTGTCCGGTGGTCGGATCGTGGTCCGTCCCCCGCTGGACGCGCCAGACGGCTACGTCGCCGAAGAGAACATCATCGGCGGCAACGTGATTCTATTCGGCGCCACCTCCGGCGAAGTGTTCCTGCGCGGGGTGGTCGGGGAACGGTTCGCGGTCCGCAACTCCGGTGCGGTGGCGGTGGTCGAAGGAGTCGGTGACCACGGCTGTGAGTACATGACCGGGGGCAAAGTGGTGGTGTTGGGTCCGACCGGGCGCAACTTCGCCGCCGGCATGTCCGGGGGAGTGGCCTACGTCTATGACCCGGACCGGCAGCTGGGCGACCGGCTGAACACCGAGATGGTGGACCTCGACACATTCGACGATTTCGACGCCGACGATGTGGCTTGGCTGCGTGACGTGTTGGCGGCGCATATCGCCGCCACCGACTCGGTGCCCGCTCGCGCGATCCTGGCCGATTGGGCCAACCGCGGACGGGACTTCGTCAAAGTGATGCCGCGCGACTACCGGCGGGTTCTCGCCGCGGTCGCCGAGGCGAAAGCCAGCGGCACAGATCCAGAGGAGGCGATTATGGCGGCGGCTCATGGCTGACCCGAGAGGATTCATCACCAACACCCAGCGCATCCTGCCGTTGCGCCGTCCGGTCTCAGACCGGGTGGGCGACTGGAACGAGGTGTATCAGGATTTCGCCGAGGACACCCTGCGCAAGCAGGCCGGACGCTGCATGGACTGCGGTATCCCGTTCTGCCACCATGGCTGTCCGTTGGGCAACCTGATCCCGGAGTGGAACGACCTGGTGCGCACCGGGCGCTGGCGTGAGGCGTTCGACAGGCTGCATGCCACGAACAACTTCCCGGACTTCACCGGGCGGCTCTGCCCGGCGCCCTGTGAACCGGCCTGTGTGCTGGGCATCAACCAGCAGCCGGTGACCATCAAGCAGGTCGAGTACGAGATCGTCGAACGCGGCTTCGCCGAGGGCTGGGCGCAGCCGATCCCGCCGTCGGTCCGCACCGGGAAGTCGGTCGCGGTGGTGGGCTCGGGACCGGCCGGGTTGGCCGCCGCCCAGCAACTCACCCGGGGCGGGCACACGGTCACGGTTTTCGAGCGCGACGACCGTATAGGTGGGCTACTGCGTTACGGCATACCGGAATTCAAGATGGAGAAGCGCATCTTGGACCGGCGTTTGGAGCAGATGGCCGGCGAGGGAACGCTATTCAAGACCAGTGTCAACGTCGGGGTGGATCTGACGGTCGAGCAGCTGCGCGAAGAGTTCGATGCGGTTGTGTTGGCCGGCGGCGCTACCGCCTGGCGAGACCTGCCGGTCCCGGGCCGGGAGCTCGACGGCATTCATCAGGCGATGGAATACCTGCCGTGGGCGAACCGGGTGCAAGCCGGCGACCTGGCCGAGCCGCCGATCACCGCGCACGGCAAGAAGGTGGTCATCATCGGTGGGGGTGACACCGGCGCCGACTGTCTGGGCACGGTGCACCGCCAGGGCGGGACGTGCGTGCACCAGTTCGAGATCATGCCGCGTCCTCCGGAGATCCGTGATCCTTCCACCCCGTGGCCGACGTACCCGTTGATCATGCGGACCACGTCTGCGCACGAAGAGGGCGGTGACCGAGTGTTCTCGGTCAACACCGAGGCGTTCACCGGCCGCGACGGCCGGGTGACCGGGTTGCGGGCCCACGAGGTGCGCCGCCGGGGCGGTGGCTTCGAGAAGGTGGAGGGCACCGACTTCGAGCTCGAAGCCGATCTGGTGCTGCTCGCGATGGGATTCGTCGGGCCGGAACGTTCGCCGCTGCTGGCCGATCTGGGCGTGGAGTTCACCGAACGCGGCAGCGTGGCCCGCGACGCGGAGTACGCGACCGCGGTGCCGGGTGTCTATGTCGCCGGCGACATGGGCCGGGGCCAGTCCCTCATCGTGTGGGCGATCGCCGAAGGGCGTGGTGCCGCTGCGAGTGTGGACCGGTATCTGATGGGCCGCACCGCATTGCCGTCGCCGATCGCCGCGACGGCGGCGCCGCTTCGCTGAGCCGGCCAGCCCGCATTCAGCTCGCGGCGCTCCGGCGCGGCGCGAGAAGGATGCGGGCGGCCAGGTCGAGCAGGTAGCCGAGGACGCCGATCACGGCGATCACCGCGACGACCTGGTCGTAGGCGAGCTGGTCGCGGGCGTTGAGGATCTGATACCCCAGTCCTGATCGCACGCCGAGCATTTCGGCGGGCACCAGCACCACCCAGGCGATGCCCAGGGCCAGTCGCAGACCGTTCTGTACCTGCACGCGGACCGCCGGCAGGACCACGGCGGTCAACTGCTCGAACCGGCTGGCGTGCAACGACCGCGCGACATGCAGGTAGCCCGGGTCGATTGCATGCACTCCGGCGACCGTTCCGAGCAGCACCGGCCAGACCGCCGCGGCGGCGATCAGGAAGATCACCGGCTGGCTGCCGATCCCGAACACCGCCACGATGATCGGGGTCCACGACAGCGGCGAGATCATCCGCAGGAACGCCACCACCGGCCCGGCCGCCCGCTCCGCGGTGCGGCTCAGGCCGATGAGCAGGCCGGCCGGGATGCCGACCAGGGCGGCGATCAGCAGACCGATCAGCAGGCGGTAGAGGCTTACCGCGGTGTCGGACACCAGTACGCCCCGACCGACCAGGTCCGCCAGTGCCGCAACCACATGCTGCGGTGCGGTCTGTCGCAGCAGCGACGCCGGGGCGCAGAGCACCGAAGTCGCGGCCCACCACAGCGTGACGGCCACGCCGACGCTGGCGACCGGGGGCCACACCCGCGGCCACCACAGTGACCGTGCACCCGTATCGGCATCTGGGGCCGGCTGGTCATTGGGCTGCACTGCGATGGTGGTCATGAGGCATGTACCTGTTCTTCTCGGTCCAGTGATGCGGCTAGGCCGAACGCCCCCGGCCCACCGTGTTGTGCCAAGGCGGATCGCACGAACTGGTCGTCGACCAGGTCGGCGTGCACCCGGGCCGGGTCCAATCGGTCCAGGAAGCGGCGATCGCCGTCGATGACCGTCTCACCCATCGCTTCTACGAGGCGGTGGGTGAAGCCGGCAAAGGGGAACGGGGTGAAGCCGAGCCGTTGCGGTTGCCAGTCCGGATGTGCCAGCGGATACGGGGGATCGGGATAGGTCAGCGCCAGCTGAACCGCCGGCACCGGTTGCGGCAGGTAGTGGCCGCCGCCCAGTGCTTTGGCCGCCTTTACCCGGTCGTCGTTCAGAAGCAGCTGCGCACCGACCACGGCGTCGGTCACCTGTTGGATGGCGTTGGGCCGCTGGGCGATCACGTCGTCGCGGGTGATCAGCACGCAGCAGGCGTGGTCACGCCACACGTCGCCGAGGAAGCTGTGGATCCGGCCGATCTTCTTGATCTGGGCGACCGCGTTGAACGGGTCCGCGACGACGTAGCCGCCGATCGAGCGGTTGGCCAGCGCGGGCACCATGTCCGACGGGCTCATCACGATCAGCTCGACGGTGCGTGCCGAGCGAGAAGCGCTGCGCCGCACCACCGGTTGCAAGCCGTGTGCGCGCAGCAGTTGCTGCAACACGATGTTGTGGATGGACCACCAGAACGGGATCGCGACCTGGGTACCGGCCAGGTCTGCCAGATCCTCGATGTGCGGTGCCACGGTCAGCGCCGAACCGTTGGTGTGATTCCAGCCCAATACCCGAACTCCACCGCCCAGGGCGTAGCGCAGCTGGACCGCCATCGGCATCAGCAGATGCACCACATCCACCTTGCCCGTCACGAACGCCTCGCCCAGCGCTGCCCAGCTGCGGAACAGCACCGGTTTGGCCGAACTGACCAGCCCAGCCGGGTACAACGCCGCGTTGTGCGCCAGCAACAGTGGCGCAGCGTCGGTGATCGGCAGGTAACCGATACGCAGCGGGCCGCCGGTGTCGGCGGCGCGGCCGACGGTTGCGCTGCGGGCGAGGTCACCGATGCCGAAGGCACCGCCGGCCGCCGCAGCTGCCGCCCCGCCGATCAGCAACCTGCGTCGGGTCAGTGCGGTCACGACCGCACCCCGGCGACGCCGATGGGCTGGGCGTCGTAGTGCGCGAGGATCTCCTGGCGCAGGCCGGTGTTATCGCCTGGAGCTGTGCTGCCGACCGACCACTCACTTCGCAGCCGCCCGTCGGCGCCGAGCAGCACGACCCGCTCGGCCAGTCGTAGTGCCTCGTCGACATCATGCGTCACCAGCACAACGGTCACCCGTAGCTCGGCGGCCAACTGGGCCAGCCAGCCCTGCAAGTCGGTGCGGGTGGTGGGATCCAGTGCGCTGAAAGGCTCGTCGAGCAACAGCAACCGCGGGTTGGTAGCCGCCGCACGAAGAATGGCCACGCGTTGCGCCTGACCTCCGGACAGTTGATCGGGATACCGGTCGGCCAGCTGGTCGACACCGAAGCGGGTCATCAACTCAGTGGCACGCGCCTGGTCGAAGTCCGCGCGGTGGGCGGCGAAGCGTCGTGCGTAGGCGACATTGTCGGCGACGCTCAACCACGGCATCAGCAGCGGTCGCTGAAACACCACACCGGTGCGTGGCCGGTTTCCGTCGGAGTTCCAGGTGACGGTGCCGCCGTCAAGTGACTCCAGCCCGGCCAACACCCGCAGCAGTGTCGATTTGCCGCTGCCACTGCTCCCCAGGACCGCGACGAACTCACCGTCACCGACCGAGAAGTTGATATCGCGCAGGACCGTGACGGATCCAAACCGCTTGCTGCCCTGGGCTACTCGTACCGACTCAGTTCCCACCGCAGTTGTCCTTCCGATGGCGATTGAATAGGGAGAAAAGCCGCTTCCCGGAAGCGTCGGTTGGCCGCGCTGCGGGTGGCGTAGCCGGCACCGCCGGCCAACGTCGACTCCAGCCGGGTGGCGTCGACCGCGGTCGTCGCGGCGTCCAGGCGCAGCCGGATGATGTCGGCGAGGCCGGCCGCGTGTGAGCGGCCGGTCAGTGTGAACAGCTTGTCGCGCAACCCGTGAAGCTGTCGGCCGAGTTCGGCGTGCTCGGCGCCGAACTGCTCGGCCAGCCTGCCGCCGGCTTGGCCCGCGCCCTCGATCGCGGCGGCAGCCACTCCGACACAGAAGGCCGTCTGCAGCAACAGAAATGTCGGTCGAATGGTGCTGACGAAGGAAGCCAGGTCGTTGGTGAGGATCTGCTCTGGGGGGACCGGGACATCGTGGAGGCGAAGCGAGGTTGAGGCGGTGGCTCCCAGCGCCATCAAGTCGGGAGCCGGGTTGATCGTGATGCCCGGATGATTCGCATCGACCACCGCTACCAGGGTTGCTCCATCGGGGCGGCGGGCCGGCAACACGATCAGGGAATCATCGAAGACGTTGGACGCCCAGTGAATCGGCCCGGTGACGCGCAGGTCGTCACCGGAACCGTCGGCGACCAGGGGAACCGGGCCAAGGCCGGCGACCTGCTTGAGTCCGGCCGCCATCGCCGTCACTCCCGCGCGGGCACCGCTGCTCAGCGCCTTCAGGCGGACCGCACGTGCCGGTGCCGGTGCGTGGGCCAAGTAGGTCACCGCCATGGTGTGCGCCCACAACGAGAATCCGACCGCCAGACTCGCCGCCGCGGTGTGCTCGATCATCGAAACCAGCTCCGGCAGACCGTCGTCGCGCAATGCCGCCTCGAAGAAGCCGGCCGACCCGAACAGAGCCAGGTCGGCGCGGACGTCGAGGCCACCGGAGTCGAGCGCCTCGGCACGGTCCGCCACGATCGCCGTGAGGTCGGCCAGCGCGGTGTGCACAAAGCGCACCGGAGCGCTCACCGCTGCTCGCCTTCCAGGCGGTGCAGTCGGTCGATCGGAGTGGTGACGGCTTCACGAGCGCGGCGGACCGCGGTCTCGTCGGGGGCGTCATAGAAGCACAGGCACTTGTCCATGTCTTCGCGCACGTAGGTCCGCAAGAAGGTCACCTCGGGGACGTCGGCATACTTCGGCGACTTGGCCTTCTTACGGGCCAAGTAGGTGTCCATGTCCAGATCGGCGGGCAGGTCCCATTCGACGAGATAGCCGGCGGCGGGGCGGGCGGCCTTGAGTTGCGCGACCTCGGCGCCGACCAGCCGTACCGGGTGTGGGCCGCTGACCTCGGCCACCGACAGGGTGGTCGCATCGATCGAAGGCGCCTGACAGGAGCCGAATTCCGCGATCGCGAAGATCCGGTGTGCCTCACCGGTCACCTGGGCCTCGATCAGTTCACCCCCGCCTTGATGGATGACAGCGTCGAGTTCCTTGATCGCGCGGTCGGCGTCGGAGCGGTCGAGGCGCAGCGGAGCGATCTCGTAGAGGTACAGGGTCATGGGGTTGTCCTTTCGCCGTCGGATGGCTACGACGGTGCCAGCGATAGACAACCCTGTCTATCGAGGCGACTGGGTTAATCTGCTGCCATGACGCGCACGACCGGACCGGGCCGGGATCAGGCCTCGCGGGCCACCCGTGGCGTCCCGCCCGCGCAACGTCTTCTCGAGACAGCGACAGAACTCTTTGCAGCACAAGACATTCGGGAAGTGGGTATCGATCGGATCCTGGCCGAAGCCGGGGTGGCGAAGGCGAGCCTCTACAGCCTCTACGGCTCCAAGGAAGCGCTCGTGCTGGCCTACCTCACCGCTTTGGATCAGGCTGATCGCAAGCGATACCACGGGGCCGCGGCTCGACTGGACGATCCCATCGAGCAGATCCTGTTGTTCTTCGATCTGGCCGCGGCGGCCGCCAAGAAGCGTCGCTACCGCGGGTGCTTGTACGTCAACGCGGCCGGCGCGTACGCCGGTACCGAACTTGAGCCGGTGGTTGCCCATCGTCGCTGGATGCATACGACGTTGGCGGAGCTCCTTGCTCAAGCCGGTGTTACCGACGCGCTGGAACGCGCGGGCGACCTCCAGTTGCTCTATGACGGCGCGCTGGTCGGCTCCAAGGTCGAGCGCTCCGTTGCGCCGATCGTCCGGGCGCGCGGCCTGGCCGCCGAGCGAATCGGCGCTACAGCCTCACAAGCCACTTAAACAACTTCTGCCCCAGGCGTCGGCGCGTCGTGTTTTGTTTGCCATGTGCCGGGTGTCTAATGGTTAGCTATGTGATCCACGTTAACGGCGTGTTAACATGGTCCGCATTATTCCAATCTGGTCCGAGCCGGGGCGGGGGTCAGCGCCGTGTACATCAACCCGATATACCGATACCGGATGGGCCGTATGGCCTGGTCACTGCTGCGGCATCCGCGCAGGAGCCGAGAGTTCCCCGCGAAGCATGAGCGCTTGGTCACCGCCGACGAACTCTTGCGCTTCGCGACGTAGGAACCCGAGGCGGCCGGCGCTAGCTCCCGGGAAGAGTTTGCTGACCGTTATCAATTCGTAATCGGAGCCATCAGGCTGGAATCACGGATCGCCTCCGCCAACGGTTCCAGTACCGCCGGGTCGTGGGGCGTCGGCAGGTAGACAATCGCCAGGTCCAAACCCTCGGAGCCGAGTGCTGCGGCGTCCTCGATCACTCGCCCGTAATCGAGATCCGGCTGCAAACGCAGGTGCGCCGACAAGGTGATCTGCTCCGGGTCGCGCCCGATATCGGCGCAATGGCCGGCCAGCACGTCCCGCTTGCGGGCGAACTCGGCGGGAGTGCCGCCGACGAAATTCCAATGTTGGGCATATTTCGCGGCGATCTTCAGCGTGCGCTTCTCGCCGTTGCCGCCGATGCAGATCGGTGGGTGTGGCCGCTGCGGGCCCTTGGGCTCGTTGCGGGCGTCGGTGAGTTGGTAGTAGGTGCCGGAAAAGGTGGTGGTGTCGGTGCTCAACAGGCTGATGAGGACCTGGCAGGCCTCCTCGAAGCGGTCGAAGCGCTCGCGGATGCTGCCCAACTCGATGCCGTAGGCCCCCGACTCCTCTTCGTTCCAGCCCGCGCCGATCCCCAGCTCCAACCGTCCGCCGGAGATGATGTCGAGGGCGGCGGCCATATTGGCCAGTACGGCGGGGTGACGGTAATGGATGCCGGTCACCAAGGTGCCCACGCGCAACCGAGCGGTGGCCTGGGCCAGCGCCGTCAGGGTGGTCCAACCCTCCAGGCACGGCCCGGTCGGATCGGAGAAGATCGGGTAGAAGTGGTCGAAGGTCCAGCCGGACTCGTAGACGTCGATGTCGTCCGCGGCTCGCCAGACGGCCAGCATGTCAGCCCAGGTGGTGTTCTGCGGTGAGGTCTTGAACGCGAAGCGCATCCAGCCGAGCTTAGCGGCGGGTCGAGGGCCGTGAGTCCAGCGGCGATCGGAAGGCCTGCGGAGCCGCAAACTCGGGTGGCGGGAAGTAGGCTCACCCGGTGGTCATGAATCTGGACATCGACACCAAGGTGACGTTGTTGTCGGCGGGCCTGATCTTTCTGCTCGCGCTGTTGTTGGGTGTGTGGAAGTACCAACAGATCGCTACCTCGGAGAATCGCCAGGCCCACGTCTACGTTGACATCGCCCATCGAGCGGCGCTGATGTACTCCTTCGCGACCATGCTGGTGGCGGTGTTCGTAGAGCTCAGCGCCTGGCCGACCTGGGTGAACATGGTCGCGGCGATGGTCATCGTGTTCTTCTTCGTCGTCGCGATCGGCAGTTACATGCTGCACGGCGCCTTGCGCGACACCACTAATCAGTTCGAGCACCTCGGGTGGCGTCTGCACGTCGGCATGGTGCTGCTGATCATCGGCGAAGTTGGCGGCTTTGCGGTGTTGCTGGCCGGGTTCGGCGTCGGCGGCTTCTGAACGCGCCTGGTTCCCGTCGGCGTCAGGACGCCTGGCCGTAGATGCTGCTGACCCAGACGTGGGTCAGCGTTTCGACCACCTGATCGTGCGGCACTGACGGCTGCTCGGCCATCAACGCGGCCATCATGGTCCGCTCGTTCATCTGATTCAGTGACGTCGCGAGATTCAGAGCGTCGATGGTTGTCGGTGCCGCGCCGCGGTCGCGTTCGGCGGTGATCATCGCGGCGGTCTGGTGGATCCATTTCTGCATGAAGGCGTTCCACGTCGCCCGGAACTCCGGGCTGGTGGCCAGCGCCTCTGTGCCGGCCCGGGCGATCGCCCGGTGCGAGCTGAACGCGACGAAGAACGCTTTGATGCCGTTGCGCCAGATCCGGCGCGGGTCGGTCGGCAGACGTTGCACCGCTCCGACGAACTCGGAGTCGGCCGCCGCGATGAGCGGCTCCAGCAGCGAGAGCAGCACCGCGTCCTTCGACTTGAAATAGAAGTAGAACGTGGGTCGCGAGATTCCGGCGCCTTTGGCCAGGTCGTCGACGGAGATCTCGCCCAGCGGGCGTTCCTCCAGCAGCCGTTCGGCAGTTGCCAAGATCGCCTGCTCGCGATCGTCGCCGGACGGCCGCGTCCCACGGCGTCCATGACGGGTCGCATTCGGGCTGGCCATGGCGGCTACTTTACACGATGTCGAGTTAATCAACAGGGTGTTGACTGACTCAACACGCCGTTGATAGCCTGGCGCCATGACTGAACACCTCGATGTTGTGATCGTCGGCGCCGGCATCTCCGGCATCAGCGCGGCCTGGCACCTGCAGGACCGCTGCCCGAACAAGAGCTACGCGATCCTGGAAAGCCGGGACAACCTCGGCGGCACCTGGGACCTGTTCAAGTACCCCGGCATCCGCTCGGACTCCGACATGTTCACCCTGGGCTTCCGGTTCAAGCCATGGCGGTCGGCGCACTCGATCGCCGAAGGCGCAGACATCTGGAACTACATCAACGAAGCCGCCACCGAGAACGGCATCGACAAGCACATCCGGTACCGCCACCGGGTCGTTTCGGCTGACTGGTCGGACGCCGACAACCAGTGGACGGTCACCGTCGACAACGACGGCAAGCAGGAGCAGATCACCGCGTCATTCGTCTTCGCGTGCAGTGGCTACTACAACTACGCCGAGGGCTACTCGCCGGAGTTCCCCGGCGCCGCGGACTTCGCCGGGACCATCGTGCACCCGCAGCACTGGCCGGAGGACCTGGACTACGCCGGCAAGAAGATCGTGGTGATCGGCAGCGGCGCCACCGCGGTGACGTTGATTCCCGCGTTGGCCAATTCCGGAGCCGGACATGTGACGATGCTGCAGCGTTCACCGACCTACATTGGCGCGCTGCCCCTGGTCGACCCGTTCGCGGTGCAGGCAAACCGGTTCCTGCCGACCAAAGCGGCGCACTTCGCCAACCGCTGGAAGGCGATCGGCTTCAGCACGCTCCAGTACCAGCTGGCGCGGAAGTTCCCGAAGTACATGCGCAAGACGCTGATGACGATGGCCAAGCACCGGCTGCCGGAAGGCTTCGACGTGCAGAAGCACTTCGGGCCGCGATACAACCCGTGGGACGAGCGGCTGTGCTTGGCGCCCAACGGCGATCTGTTCAAGACCATCCGCAGCGGCAAGGCGGACGTCGTCACCGACACCATCGACACGTTCACCAAGACCGGGATCCGGCTGAACTCCGGCCAGGAACTCGAGGCCGACATCATCATCACCGCGACCGGCCTGAACATGCAGCTGCTGGGTGGGGCGTCGCTGCTGCGCAACGGCGAGCCGATCGATCTGCCCAAGGCGATGACCTACAAGGGCTTGATGTTCTCCGGCGTGCCCAACGCCGCGGTGACCTTTGGCTACACCAATGCGTCGTGGACGCTCAAGGCCGACCTGGTGTCGGAGTTCGTCTGCCGGGTGCTCAACTACATGGATGACAACGGTTTCGACCGGGTCGAGGCCCAGCACCCCGGTGCCGCGGTGAAGGAAGAGCCGTTCATGGACTTCAGCCCCGGCTACTTCCGCCGGGCCATGGACGACCTGCCGCGGTCCGGGTCGGAGGCCCCGTGGCGGCTCAAGCAGAACTATCTGCTGGACCTGCGGCTGATCCGGCACGGCAAGGTGGACGAGAAGTCGCTGAAGTTCAGCAAGCACCGCGCGCCGGTGAGCGTCTAGCTGGACTCTGGCCAGTAGTAGGAGTCGGGGTAGGGTCGGGACCCGAACAGCGCGGTCCCGATCCGCACCTCGGTAGCGCCCTCGGCGATCGCCAGCGCGAAGTCGCCGCTCATTCCCATCGACAACCGCGGCAGGTCGTGGCCTTGTCCGGCGGCGCTATCGCGTAGCCGGCGCAACCGGCGGAAGCAGCCGCGGACGGTCTCGGGGTCGTCGGTATTGATGGCCAGCGTCATCAAGCCGCGGACCCGCATGGTGGAGTAGCCGGCCAGCTCGTCGAGGAACGGCAGCAGTTGGTCGGGATCCAGACCGTACTTGCTGGGCTCGTCGGAGGTCTTGACCTGCACCAGCACGTCGATGACGCGGCCGGAGGCGCGCAGGTGACGGTCCAGCGCCACGGCCAGCTTGGGCCGGTCCAGGGACTGCACCTCGGCGGCCAGCCGCGCCACTACGCCGGCCTTGTTCGTCTGCAGGTGCCCGATCATCACCCAGTCGATTCCGCAGTCGGACAGTGGCCCTGCCTTATCCTTGATCTCTTGGACCTTGTTCTCGCCGAACCGGTGCAAGCCCAGCTCGACGGCCTCTCGGATCAGCTCGGGACCGAAGGTCTTGCTCACCGCCAGCACATCGACCTCATCCGGCGAACGCCCTGCCGCCCGGCACGCGTCGTCGACGCGCGCGCGGAGCTGTTCCCAGCGCGCCCGCAAGGTGGCGTCCATCGGTGTGCCGGTCCTAGACGACGACGATGCCGTCGTCGTCGCTGTGGGCGGTTGCGCCGGGCACGAAGGCGATGCCGCCGAACTCGACGACGACGTCGCGTTCGCCGGCACCGGTCTTGGTGCTCTTGCGGGGATTGGTGCCCAGCGCCTTGATGCCGATGTCGAGGGTGCGCAGGGTCGAGGCGTCGCGCACCGCGCCGTGCACGATCAGCCCGGCCCAGCCGTTGCTGCGGGCCAGTTCGGCGATGACGTCACCGACCAGCGCGGTGTGCAGCGAGCCGCCGCCGTCGATCACCAGCACCCCGCCGTCGCCCGGTTCGGAGAGCACCGATTTGAGCAGCGCGTTGTCCTGGAAGCAGCGCACGGTGCTGATCCGGCCGGCGAACTCCGTGCGGCCGCCGAGTTGGCGGAACTGAACGTCGCAGCTGCGTACGTCGGGGCCGATCTCGTCGACCAGGTCGGCGGTGGGCCGGAAGCGAGCCGTCACCGCCGGTCAGCCTCGGCGCGCGCGCCGCAGCCGGCGAAGCAGCAACAGTGCGAACACACCGAGGATTCCGGCAGCCAGCAGCGGGCCGGGCGAACGTCGTGCCGGCGACACCGACGGGGTCAGCGGATTGCGGGCCGTGTCCACCGTGGACTTCGCCTGGGCAGCCGCTTCTTTGGCGCGCTCAGTGAGTTGGCCCGAGCCGTTGGCGGCAACCGCGGGCGGCGTGGGGGCCGCGGCGGGGGTGGCAGGCGCCGCGGGTGCACTCTTGGCAGGCGCCTTTTTGGCGGGTGCCTTTTTAGCGGCCTTGGCCGGAGCCTTCTTGGCGACCGCCTTCTTCGCCGGCGCCTTTTTGGCGGGTGCCTTCTTTGCGGGAGTCTTCTGCGGCGCCGGACCGGGCGGGTCAGCCGGCAGGTCAGCTCCAGCCGGAGCAACCGGCTCGGGCGCAGCGGCGGGTTCGTGGTCGGGCTGGCCTTGCGGTTCGGTCATACGGCAGCTCCTCTGCGGCTTTTCGTCTCAGATCAACTCGGCGACACCGGCAACGTTCCCATCATGCCAGCATCTGCCAGCGGCGACCGCTGGCCGAAAGTCAGGATCGCGGCCGGTTGAACCACAGGCCGACCCCGACAAGTGCCGCCGCGCCGACCACGAAGGGCCAAATCGGCAGGTCACCCTGGGGGTCGGCGTAGCGGCGCGGAACGGCGGGTGCCGTCTCATTGCGGTCGGTCACCGCGGGGCCCGGCTCCCCGGTACCGGCCACCGTGAGCTCGAAGGGCCAGGAACCGGACACCACATGTCCGTCTGCGGAGGTGACCCGATAGTGGACGGTGTAGGTGCCGGTGGGCCCCAGTGGACGCACCGCGACGCTGGCCACCGCGCCGTCTACCCGGGTGTCCCCGGTGGACCACAGGTGCCCGTCGGGCCCCACCACCGTCATGGCGGCGAAGTCGGACTGCAGTTGCTCGTTGAAGGTGGCGCTGACGCGCTCTGGCCCACGCGAAAGCTGCGCGTCCCGGGCCGGGTCTGTTGACACCAGCACGGCGTGCGCGGCGGCTACCCCGGTTGCGGCGAACAACATCCCCAACAGGAACACTCCCGCCAGTGCGCCGCGCAGCGCCCGGCTCACGCTCGCCGCCTACCCAGCGCGATCGTGGCGGCCAGCACAGCGACCAGCAGCGCGGCGCCCCCGAGCAGCCGGGCCGGGTTGTCGGCGTGCCCGCCCGGGTGCTCAGCGGCCTGCGATTCGTCGGTCGGTGCCGGTGCGGCGGAGACCGACGGCGCCGGGTGCTGCGCATGGTGTTCGGGTGCCTGTGCCGGCCCCTTTGCCAGGTGCAGTGAGGGCACCGGGTGCTCCGCCTCACCGCCGCCGGCTGGCGGCGGCTGGTCCCAGCGCACCACGGTCCCGTCGGCGTAGCCCTGTGCCGAGGGGAAGTTCACGGTCTCGGTGTCGGGAAGTTTCATCTTGATCTGGAACAGCCCGAACTGGTCGGCACCGATGCCGGCGCCCGGCGCCGCGGTCCAGGTGACCGACCGCACCACGCCGGTCTTGGCGTCGCGGTCCAGCCGGGCGGTCCAGCCCGGCTTGGTCTCGGTGCGCGCCGCGGCCACGTCGGGCAGTGTCACGGTGAGTTCCGTTGTGGCAGAACCGGTCGGCGACTCGTTGGGAACCTCGAAGGTGACCATCGCGAAGTTGCCCCGGACCGCGCCGGGGCTGCTGGCGTGCACATGTGCCCAGGCCGGAGCGGCTCCGGCGAATGAACCCGCGGTGATCGCCGCGGCCAGCGCCAGGGCCCGCATCCGCGCGCTCATGACGGCAGCCCCAGCCGGGCCATCAGATCGGCGTCGATCCCGTCGAGCTGGTCACTGATCGAGGCGGAGGCGACTCGGCGCCGCTCGCCCGGCATGGTCTCGATGGCGGTGACGGCCGTCGACAGGTCCGACAGCCGTTCGGTGATCGCCGCGACGAACTGCTTGGTCTCGGAGTCCTTGGGCTTGCGGTCCTGCACCAGGCGCAGGGTCTTCTCCGCACCGGCGATCCGCGCCGAGAGCCGTGCTCCGTTGCCGGAGAATTCGCCGATGCGGGCCAGCGGCACCCCGAGCCGGGCGGCGCGCTGCTCGTCGATCAGGCCGCGTACCGCCATCGCGGCGCGGTACACCAGCGGCACCACGACCGGCGCCAGCATTCGGGTGACGACCAGCGTCCGGCGGACGCGCGCGGGAGACAGGAGCCGACCGTCGCGAGCGGCTTTGAGTTGGCTTTCGGCCGCCTTGCGCGCGGTGCGATCGCGGTTGCGGTCCGACTTGATCTGGGCATTGAGCGCACGAGCTTCCGCGCGCTGGGTGGCCTTGAAACGTTTCGCCTCGCCCTTGGCGGCCAGCCGCGCCTCGAGCCTGGCGCCGGCCTTCAGCGCCCGCGCTTCGGCGCGCCGGGTCGCGCGGCTCTTGCGTTTTCTGAACAGGCCCATCGCGGCCGCCTCCCCGGTGTCTCGCTGGAACCGATCAAGCCACCCTAATCGCGGCGCCGGCGCCTCAGGCGCTGAGGTGCTCCTTGCGGCGGAGCTCATCGATGCGGGCCAGGACGTCCTCCTGCGCCTCGGGCGAGAGCCCGACGGCCTGGGTTGCGATGCGGCGCACCCCGGCATCGCGGATGCTGTCCAGCCACGACAATTCGGCATCGAGCTTGGCGTAGTAGTCGTCGTCGGTGAAGAACCCCGGCTTGATCCGGAAGAAGTTGGCCAGTGCTGCCATGGTGGCGGTGGACGGGTTCGTCCGGTTACCCGAGCGCAACTGGGAGAGATAGGGGGCCGACATCGTGACGCCCTCAGCTTTGAGTGCCGCGATTACCTCGGCGGACGTATGCGGTCCGCGGCCGGGTGGATACACCACATCGAAAAGGCGATTCAAGCGGACAGCGAACGTCGCGCTCATCGATAGGACCTCCAGGGGGGTAGGCAGGCGGTCGACAGGCGCTCCGCGAGGGGGCATGCGGTAGCGCCTGATGATTTGCTGATCATCGTAGCGATAGTTACCGACACAACCAAGGGTGTTTCCGTAGCGAATTCGATCTTGATGCATGAGATCGGGCTTGGTGCAGTTCATTCGGCCGGCCGGAGAGGCCACTGCGGCCGGATTCTCGTGACGCGCCAACACAATTGCGTCGTCATCGGTGAGCGAGGAATTCCACCAATACTCCTCTGCTGGTCCTCGCCTCTGGAAGCACCTCCGGTGAAGTGAAGTTTGAACCGTGCACTGAGCTTTCGGCGGGCTTTGCTAACGCGTGGCGGAATCGTCTCCGGCGGTCTGGCCGGAACACCGGAGCGAAGCCCGCCACAGCGCTGATCCCGCCGCCACCGACACCAATCCGGCGACCGAGGCGATGGCCACCGGCCGCCAGCCCAGCGCCTCATCGAAGAGGATCCACAGGCCGCATGCCAGGAAAAGCAGAGCGGCCGCGGCATGCAGCAGGTGTTCGGGCAGCCGGCGGTGCAGCACCGTCCCGGCCGCGATCGCCACCGCGTCGGCCAGCACCATCCCGATCGTCGCGCCAAGCCATACACCCAGCCAGTTGCGGTCACTGGCCAGCGCGACCGTCGCCAGCATCGTCTTGTCGCCGAGCTCGGCCAACAGCACCGAGGACACCACCGCGAACAGCGCGAATCGCGGCTCGCGGACGGTGGCTTCCCCGGTCCCGGAGTTGGTTCCCTCGCGCCATGTCCAGGCCGCGAAACCGATGAAGGCGACGCCGGCGACGGCGGCGATCGGACGGGCGGGCAACGTCAGCCCGAGGAAATGCCCCACCGTCACCGAGATGCCATGGATGGCGAACGCCGCGATGGCCACCCCGCCGAGAACAACCCACCAGCGATGCCGCAGCGCATAGGTCATGGTTATCAGCTGCGACTTGTCGCCGAGTTCAGCGAGGAAGACCACGCCCAGGCTGATCAGCATGGCGGCAAGCATGCGGGACGCCCTTTCGTCGCTGCCGAGGCTAGTGACTCCCCGGCCCGGCCGCCAGCCGGCAGGGAATTTCGGTGGGCCGAATTCGATGATCCGGGAACAGGACAACCCGGGACGAATTCCCTTACGCGGCAAGCAGCATGGCCAGAATCGCCGTGTCGGGATGGCTGACCGGGTCGACGCCCACCCGGCTCACCATCGAAGTCACGGTGCCGTCGGATTCGGCTTCCACCCAGGCGGCCCGGTGCTCCAGTCCCAAGTAGGGCAGGCCGGGCAGCAATACGCATCCGGACGCCGCGCCCCGGCATTCAGGCAGCGAGGGAATGGTCTCCGAGGGCGGGTGCAGCATCAGCAGTGCGGAGGGTTGGCGGCCGGCGAAGTACCCCGGTGCGATCGCCGATTCGCCGGTCACGGTGCCCTCGGCCAGCAGCAATCCGACAGTGCCCGGCCCCGGGTTGTCGGGGAGTTCCTCGTGTGTGCCGAACACCGTTGTGGTGGGCAGCAATCCGGGCATCGAAGCGACACGAACCGCGATGCTGAGCAGCTGGGCCCATTCCTTGGTCGACTCAGGCCAGCGGCCGAAGACCACGAATCCGTGCAGCTCGCCACGGGAATGAAACGGGGCGACTTCGATCGCCCGGCCGGACCCTGTCGTCTCCATCGCGCACCCTCCGCGACACTTTGGCTTCTTGGCTGATTCGCCTGCTCGCATTTCAGCGGGTGGGTTGTCTGGCAGCATGCGGCACCCACACGGCGGGTTCAAGGTGACACGGCGGGGCGGTAGATAACGAAACGCTGAAAACCCGGCGGTTTAGCGAGGCTCGACGGAGGAGAGGCGAAGCTGGAACCGCCGCATAAAACCAAGTGGGGCGCCACGCCAATGGCGCGACGCCCCACTCGTGCCGGCAGTGCGGCTAGAAGATCAGCCCCGACGTCTTCGAGGTGGCGGCCGCGAAACGCGACTGCACATCGGCCCAGTTGACCACGTTCCAGAACGCCTTGACGTAGTCCGCCTTGACGTTCTTGTACTGCAGGTAGAAGGCGTGCTCCCACATGTCGACCTGCAGCAGCGGGATGATGCCCAGCGGGACGTTGGCCTGCTGGTCGTAGAGCTGGAAGGTCAGCAGTTTCCCGCCGAGGGTGTCGTAGCCGAGCACCGCCCAGCCCGAACCCTGCAGGCCGTTGGCGGCCGCGGTGAACTGCGCCCGGAACTTGTCGAACGAGCCGAACGCGTCGTCGATGGCCGCGGCCAGTTCGCCCGTCGGCTTGTCACCACCGTTGGGGGACAGGTTCTTCCACCAGATCGAGTGGTTGACATGCCCGCCGAGGTGGAACGCCAGGTTCTTCTCGTTCAAGAAGATCGCGCCGTGGTCGTCGTTGGCCCGAGCGTCCGCGAGCTTCTCCAGTGCGGAGTTGGCGCCGGCCACGTAGGCGGCGTGGTGCTTGCTGTGGTGCAGTTCGTTGATCTGACCCGAGATGTGCGGCTCAAGAGCTCCGTAATCCCAGTCCAGGTCCGGCAAGGTGTAGTCGGCCACGGGGTTCCTTCCTTCGGTCAGTACTGATCCGGTGTCGATCACCGTTGATCATTGTCGAGAGGCGTTGACGGTCTAGCGGCACCCCACTGCCAGCACGGTCGCGGTGTGATCGGGCCACCTTCACCCACATTGCTCCAACACTGGGTGTACCGCAACAACGGGCCGAGCTGACCCACCGCGTCAGCCGATCACAATGCTCGGGCTGAGGTTCAGGTCAGGACGAGCGCAAGCAGGAATGACAGCAGCACCAGTGCAATCACTCCCGCGCGCAATGACGCCAGCAGATAGGCGCGCTTGTAGGTGGACGATCCCGCATGCCATCCGGTCGCTGTTGCGACGGATCCGGGTCCGATCGGGCGTGCCGTCATTCCCCTGCCCTCAACATCCCTGTGCCCCCAACTTCACCGCGCGCCCACCCCCGTGAGGCGCATCACATCAGTTCTGTGACGGCGATCATAGCGCTTTGTGCGCCCAGTGGAAAAATTCGATGCGATAACCCGACTTACCTGCACGGATGCGTTCCGGGGGGATTTGATATCGCTGATCGCTGCAGCGCATGGCTGCTTAGCCGATCAAGCGATTTCGCTCGGCGCTGTTAATCGGTTCGCTTCGACGACGCTGCGTTATCCACAACCAATGCGTCTTTCGGTATATAAGAAGCACATCACGCCGCGTGTGGCTGTCGATGGGTGTGTGGATAAACCTGTGGAAACTGTGGATAGCTGTTGGTAGCTGTCGGAGCCCAGGCGGGCGGCAAGGAACGTCTTCGCCCGCAATTCCCGCCGGCGCTGGCCGTCGCTCCGCCGACCTTGCGGTCGCCGCGGTGTTGATGGCGTCGACCCGACTGCGGTCGGCTCCGCCGACCTTGCGGTCGCCGCTAGGCTGGTGCCGTGATCCAGGTGTGTTCCCGCTGCAACACGCGGTGGAACGTGCGCGACCGCCAGCGGGCCTGGTGCCCACGCTGCAACGGTGCGCTGTGGGCGCCGTTGACACCCGAGCAAGAAGCCGAGCTGCAGTGGACCCAACCCGGGCCCCCTGTGCCGCCGCCACCAGCCGGGGAAGCGCCGCCGCGGCTGGGACCCGGTTACCGCTGGATCGCAGTACGGCCCGGCCCGCCGCCGCCGCAGGCGCCTGCCCGGCGTCCTCTCGGACCCACCCCGCGTTACTCGGTGATGCCCCGCTGGACTCTGATGGGCGGCCCGATTCGCGCTGCGGCACAGTCGAAAACGGGGGAGCGGGTGGCGCCCACGGCGCGCACGCTGGAGAAGACGCTCGCGGCCGCGATCGCCGCGCTGGGCGTGGCGGCCCTGGTGCACGTCTTGATCTATGTATTGATGATCGTCAATCGCACCATGCTGCTGAATCCCCTGGTTGCCGGCGGCGCGGTGTGGCTGGGCCGGCTGGCCGGACTCGCCGCGATCGCGGCGGTGGTCACCTGTGCCGTGGTGCTGACCAGGTGGCTGCTCGCCCGTCGTTCGGTGACCTTCGCCCGATTGCATCTGCCCGAGACGCGCCCGGCTTGGGCGGTGTGGGCTGGGTGTCTGGTGCCGGTGGTCAACCTGGCCTGGGCGCCGGTCTTTGTCATGGAGCTGGCCAAGCGGGAGGGCCGCCTGGACCGGCTGCGCAAACCCATCGTGGTGTGGTGGGCGGTGTGGGCGGCTAGCACCGCCGTCGCGATCTTCGCCACCGCCACCAGTTGGGCCGACGGGGCCCAGGGCATTGCCAACAACATGGTGGCGACGGTGGTGGCGTACCTTCTCGGCCTGGCCGCAGTGGTGACTGCAGCACGGGTGGTCGAGGGATTCGAGCGTCGCTCGATGGGGCGCCCGGCCCACCACTGGGTGGTGGTGGGCGATGGCCGCGATACCGCCGCCGAATCGCCTCCCCCTGCGGCGGCCGCGGCGAAGCCGGACGAAGCCACGACACCGGCCCCGGTTCGTGAGCCCGACGGGCGGGAACCGGCAGCATAAGCCCATGACACCGGCCGGCGATGTCGTCTCGGAACACCCGTTCGTGGTCGCACACCGGGGTGCGTCTATCGACCGTCCGGAACACACCCTGGCCGCCTACGACTTGGCGTTGCAGGAGGGGGCCGACGGTGTCGAATGCGATGTGCGGCTGACCAGTGACGGTCACCTGGTCTGCGTGCACGACCGTCGGGTGGATCGGACGTCCAGTGGGGCCGGGGTGGTCAGCGAGATGACGTTGTCGCAGTTGCAGCGCCTGGACTACGGCGCTTGGCACCGCGGCGGGCGAAACGGTTCACCGGACCTCGACGGCTTCGGCGACACGGGCCTGCTCACCCTCGATGCGCTGGTTGCGTTGGTCCTGGACTGGCACCGGCCGGTGAAGATCTTCATCGAGACCAAACATCCGGTGCGATACGGCTCGATGGTCGAGCGTGAGGTGCTGGGGTTACTGCAGCGATTCGGGCTCGCCGCACCGGCATCGGCCTCGCGGTCGCGTGCGGTGGTGATGTCGTTCTCCGCAGCGGCGGTATGGCGGATTCGCCGGGCCGCGCCCCTACTTCCGACGGTGCTGCTCGGGTCGGGTGCCCGTTATCTGGGCGGCGGCGCGGCGACGACGGTCGGTGCCACGGCGATCGGTCCGTCGATCGAGACGCTGCGGGAGCATCCGGAGTTGGTGGATCAGGCTGCTGCGCGGGGCCGCGCGCTGTACTGCTGGACCGTCGACCGCAACGAGGATGTCGACTTCTGTCGCGATGTCGGGGTCGCGTGGATCGCAACGAATCAGCCCGCCCGAACCAAGGCGCGGTTGCGGACGGGCTGATCAGCGGGTGAGGGGGTTTACCCGCCGGCGATACGCGGCGCGCCGGTCTCTTGGCCCACCGTGATCTCGCGTGCGATGAAGGTCTCCAATTCGAACAGGTTGTGCCCGGCGCGGTCGGCGACTCGGAGCAGCCGGGTCATCAGGGCCATCTCCTCGACCTGCTCGCGCAGGAACCACTGCATGAATTGTTCGCCGAGGTGATCGCCCTCGTCGCGCGCGGCGCTGGTCAGCCGGCTGATCTGTTCGGTGACGGTGCGCTCCTGTTCGAGCGTGAGCGCCAGCGCATCCCGCGGGGCGTCGAATTGGTTACGCACCGCGTCGACGCCGGGTATCTCCACGCGAATGTCGCGGTCGAGCAGGTACTGCACCAGCATCATCGCGTGGTTGCGTTCCTCGACGGCTTGGGCGTAAAAGAACTTCGCCAATTGTGGTAAATCTTCACCATCGAAATAAACCGCAACCGCGATGTATTGCTGCGCCGCGGTGAATTCGTGGTAGATCTGCTCTTGAAGCAGCGCGTGGAATTTCGTCTTGTGGCTGTCGGTCTCGATCATGAACGCGATGCTACCCCTGGTCAGCGGTGGTTTGCATCCAAGGCGAGGCTTACTCAGGTCAGCATTGCCTAAGTAAAGATAGGGTAGGCTGAAATAGCGCAATCGTGCGCGGAAATTAGGTTTGACTCAATTATCGAAGCTCGACGTGAGTGGTGTATCGCTACGCAATGCTTCGAATAATCGGTCGGCCTGGACGTGGTTCCACACCACCGCGTCGCCGGCGTCGGTCGTGATGAATTCACCGATCGGCACGGTCAGCGTGGTGGTGGCACCGCGCAGGGCCCAGCCCAGGCCTGCCAGGTCCAGGACGCCCGAGTCGGCGTCGACGGTCATTGCGTGTGCGGCGGCGTGCGGCACGGTGTACCAGCGCAGCGGATTGAGCCAGACCGCCGGATCGGCGACGCGGGCGAGCAGCGCCGACAGGAACAGTCGCTGGTGGGCCATCCGATCCAGGTCGGCGCGCGGTGTGGCCCGGCTACGCACATAGCCCAGCGCGGTCGCCCCGGCCAGTTTTTGGCAGCCGGCCGGCAGACTCAGTCCGGCCAGCGGATCGTCGATCGGTTCGTCCGGGCACAAAGTCACGCCGCCGAGGGCGTCGACGAGCGTGGCGAAACCGCCGAATCCGATCTCCAGATAGTGGTCCAGGCGCAGGCCGGTGGCCTGCTCCACCGTCCGGGTCAGCAGGGGAGCGCCGCCGAGGGGGTACGCGGCGTTGATCTTGTCTTTGCCGTAGCCGGGAATCATGACGTAGGAGTCGCGGGGGATCGACACCACGGTGGCCGGTGACGCTGATCCCGCGCCCGGCAGGTGGACGAGCAGCACGGTGTCGGTGCGTCCATCGCCGATGTTCCCGCCGGTGCTCAGGTCCCGCTGCTCCTGCATCGTGAGATCGGCACGGCTGTCGGAACCGACCAGCAGCCACGTCGTCCCGCGGCCCGGCGCCGCGCGGTCGGCGTAATCGGAGAACGCCGCGGTTCGCTGCAGCGCGGTGTCGAGCCAGGCTGCGGCGCCCACCGAACCCGCTGCCCCGAGCAACACCACCAGCACAGCCAGCACTGCCAGTCGGCGCGGCCAGGATCGCCGCCGGCGCGAAACGGGTGGGCGCGGCGCCGGCGGACGCGGCGCGGGCGGAGGCGCCGGGCGGTGACGCGGTTCCGCGACGCGTGGTGCGGGGCGGGGCACCTGCCTCGGGATGGCTCGCGGTGGCGGCGTCGGCGAGGCCGGCCGGCCCTGCGGGACGCGGTACAACAGCGGCGGCGGCTCACGGCGCGGCGGAGGAGTGTGCCAGGGCTGACCCGGCCCGCGATCGCCGTTCACTCGCCCAATCTACGTATCACGCGCCGTCGGGGCGATCTCCCCAGCGCGCTGACCTGGCCGGTGGGCGCCGAACATCACAGTTCATGGCCGACGCGCCACGTTTTTCTCAGGGATTGTTAGAAATTTTCCGAAGAAATCGTTATCTTGTCCACGTTGTCGCCGCGATTGTGGAGAGAGGTCTACCCGCAGATGACTCGTCAGTGCAGCACGAAGCGGAACCGCCGGGTCGCCGGGCTGGGCACGGCAGTGGGGGCGTTTCTGGCGTTCGGAGTGATGCCGTTGGCTGCTGCGCCGGCGGCGTCCGCTGAGGGCTTCGAGGACATGTTCGACCAGGTGCTGGCGCCGTTTATGGACACCACCACCGGCGGCCTGGACTGGGATGCGGTGTTCAGTCCGGCGGCCTGGGATGCGTTCGCCGGGTCCGCGGCTGCGTCATCGGCCCTGGAGAACCTGCTGTACCCCGACGTTGCGGCGTTGGTCCAGAACTGGGTCTACAACCCGCTGTACACCGGTATCGACTGGCTGGTCAGCAACTCGTTGATGGCACCGGTCGTCGATGTGTACAACCAGATCAGTGGGGCACTGGGTCTGGGCCTGATGATCGGCGATGGCGCGGACGGTACGGCCGAGCATGTCGCCGGTGGTGCGGGCGGTTGGTTGTTCGGTGACGGCGGGGCCGGCTGGGACAACACCGAGGTCGGTGGTACCGGTGGAGCCGGCGGATCGGCCGGGTTCTTCGGCAACGGTGGCGCCGGCGGCGAAGGCGGTGAAGGCGGCAGTGGTGGTGCCGGCGGCGTCGGCGGGTGGTACATGGGCGTCGGTGGCGCCGGTGGTGCGGGTGGCGACGGCGTCAACGGTGGCATCGGTGGAGCAGGTGGCGACGGACGCGGGTGGATGCTCGGTATCGGCGGGGCGGGCGGCGACGGCGGCGACGGCACCCACCTGGGTGGCAACGGCGGTGACGGCGGCAACGGGTCGATCTGGTTCGGCGGCGGTGGCGCCGGCGGTGACGGCGGCGACGGCGTCTACCTGGGCCAGGGGGATCTGCCCGCCCTGGGCGGTGCCGGCGGCCTGGCCGGCTCGCTGGGCACCCATGGCGCGGTTGGCCACTTCGGCACGCTGGACGGGGCTCCGGAGAAGGGACCGGCCGAACTCAGCACCGCCGGCGGCTGGATCGTCGACAACGACGGACGAGTCGTCATCCTGCAGGGCGTCAATCAGGTGTACAAGTCGCCGCCGTTCACGCCCGGCGGCGACGGTTTCGGCGCCGACGATGCGGCGTTCCTGGCTGCCAACGGATTCACCGCGGTGCGGGTGGGCCTGTATTGGGACCAGATTGAACCCCAACCTGGGGTGTACAACTGGGCCTACCTCGATTCGGTCCGGGAGACCATCGCGATCCTCAAGTCGCACGGCATCGTCAGCATCCTCGACATGCACCAGGATCTCTACGGTGTGGAGATCGGTGGGCACGGCGCGCCGGACTGGGCGACGATGTTCAACCCGGACGACAACGACACCACGCAGCCGTTCCCGTTCGCCTACGCACTCAACCCGGCGCAGAACCAGGCCTGGGATGCGTTCTGGGCCAACGAGAAGGTGGACGGTATCGGGCTGCAGAACTACTACGCCCGGATGTGGCAGACCGTCGCCGACTATATGGGTGGCACGCCCGGCGTGGCCGGCTACGAGATCATGAACGAGCCGTGGGCCGGCTCCTCGTGGTTGGGCAGCCTGCTCGGCAACTCGCACTTCGACAACCAGTCACTGACGCCGTTCTACGACCAGGTGATCTCGGCAATCCGGTCAGTGGACCCGAACACCACGGTGTACTACGAGCCGAATGTGCTGTTCGGCAATGCCACCGCGGGCATCAACATGGGCGGGGTCGACGACGACAACGCCGTGTTCTCCTTCCACGACTACTGCATCTTCGACGCCCTGGGCGCCGGAAGTTCCGCCGGCTGCTCGCTCTGGGACGGGATGATGATGGAAAACGCCCAGCGCTACGTCGACCGCTACGGCGTTCCCGGCGTGGTCACCGAGTTCGGCGCCACCGGTAACACCGACACCATCGCCAGCCAGCTGAACTCGATCAACCCGCACAAGTTCGGCTGGCTGTACTGGGGCTACAACGACACGGGCTCGCTGGTGCACGACCCCAGCGTGCCGCCGACCGGCGACAACGTGAACGAGGCCATCGTGGCGACGCTGGCCCAGCCCTACCCCCAGGTGATCGCCGGAATCCCGAACAGCTGGTCGTTCGAGAACGGGGTCTTCTCCTTCAGCTACTCCACGGCGATGGCCGGTGGCGGGGGCAGCTTCGACGCCGGGTCGGAGACCCGGATCTCGATCCCGGACATCCAGTTCCCGGACGGCTACCAGGTGAACGTCACCGGCGGGCAGGTCGTCTCGGCGGACAACGCCTCGGTGCTGGTCATCGAATCCAACGCGGGCGCCGGCACCATCACCGTCACGGTGACCCGGGCCGCGGGCTGAGGTCTGCGCGGGCTGCCGTAGCGCTCAGCGCAACCAGCCCAGCTTGTCGGCGAACAGCGCGTACCCGACGAAGGCCACCGTGTCGATCAGGGCATGCGCCAGGATCAGCGGCCACAGCCGCCTGCTGCGCTGCCAGGTGTAGCCGAACACCAGGCCCATCGCGATGTTGCCCAGCCCGGCGCCGAACCCCTGATAAAGGTGGTAGGCGCCGCGCAGTAGCGCGGAACAGGCCAGCGCCACCCACGGCGACACCCGCAGCTGCCGTAGCCGCGTCAACAGGTAGCCGACCACGATCACTTCCTCGGCGAACCCGTTGGCGAACGCGATCACGATCAGCATCGGCGCACGCCACCAGCTGTCGTTGATCGCCGCGGGAATGACGTCGGCGTTGAGCCCCAGGATTCGGGCCAGCAGGTACAGGCCCAGTCCGGGCAGTCCGATCAGGGCCGCCAGGCCGAGTGCGCCGGCCAGGTCGGTGCGGCGGGGCCACCCGCCCAGCCCGATACGGGCGGGTCCGATTCCGCTGCGCCACAGCAGGTACAGCGCCAGCGCGCCCCAGGCGATCAGTTGTGCGGCCCAGGCGGCGTTGAGGCCGAGGTCGATCAGATCGAAATAGGACCTGCGAGGGTTGAGGGCGATCCGCTGGGCGCTGAGGTCACGCAGCACCGCGTCGGCGAGCTGCAGAATCGCGGTGACGGCGCTCAGCCCATAGGTGACGGCCAGGACCAGCAGGATCTCCAGGCGCAGTGCGCGCCGCGGGGCCTGCAGGTCGGTCACCTCGCCACGGTAGCTACTGCTTCTGGCGGCGACCTGCTGCGCCCGGCTTCGCCGCGCTTGCGATCGCCGCTACTGCTCCTGGCGTCGGGCCTGCAGCCCGTTGAGAAACGGGCAGCCCATCAGTGCGCGCACGGCCCGGTTCAGGCTCAGCACATCCTCGACCGGCTGCGGGAAGCTCAGTCGGACATCGCGGTCCCCGTCGGGGGCCTCTACCCGCAGCCACATGCCGTAGCGGTCCACGGCAAGCGGACGGGCCTGGCCACGCCGCAGCTGTGGCGGCAGTTTCGCGGCGGCGAGCCGGGCGACCATCTCAGGGTGCGCCGAGTCGAGGTGCTGCAGCCAATGCGCCTCGATCGCGCAGAACGGGTCGGGACGGGCTGCCAGCAGCTCACGTACGTCGACCGCCTCGGCTCCGGTGGCGTCGGCCAGCACTGCCGACTCGGGCGTCAGCCGCAGCAGTGCGTAGTCGACGTCGGAATCACTGTCGTCGGGTGCACCGATATCGCGGCCACGCGACGCCGAGCGAGGCGAGACGACCTGGAGCAGAGCAGGGTTCGGGTCGACCGCCGCGATCCGGTCGAGCAGCACGGAGATCTCACGGTCGGGCACCGGGCGCAGCAGGCCCCGGAGCCAGGCCAGGGCACGCACGCGTTCGCGCAGTCGCAACGGCGCGTGATCGGTCAGCTCGAGCATCGCCTGCACGCCGGACTCGGCGGCCTGCGCGACCGGGTCCTCGACGGGGACCGCGACCACCACGGATCCATCTCGCAGCAGGTGGCAGACCGGTGCGTTGACGGGCGCGGCGTCGGCGGCGTCGGCGATCGCCACGAGGGCTTGACCCCGGATGCAGGCGCTGCGAATCCGCTCGGCGGACGTCGGGACGGTTGCTGCTGTAGTCGTGGCCATCGATCACCTTTCGAAGTGAGGTAAGCCTAACTTAATTAATGACTCGGGTGGGCGCAACAGGAATTGCGGAATCCGATCGCGGGTGCCACCGCCGCCGAACGTGACGGTGGCGGCACGTTCGAGGGTCGAATGTGAACCTGGCAGCACGCCCGCGCCGCCGGTGAGCGCGTCGGACGGTCGCGGCCGATAGGGTTGTCCGGTGACCCGCATCAGCTATCTCGGCCCGGCGGGGACCTTCACCGAAGCGGCGCTGCTCGCGTTGACCGGCGCCGGACGGGTTCCCGGCGCCGACCCTCAACCGGTGCCGGCCGAGAGCACCCCGGCCGCTCTCGACGCCGTGCGCACCGGTGCCACCGACTACGCGTGTGTGCCGATCGAGAACTCGATTGAGGGCGGGGTGACACCCACCCTGGACGGGCTTGCGGTCGGCTCGCCGTTGCAGATATTCGCCGAAACCGCCTTGAACGTCTCGTTCTCGGTGGTTGTCGCGCCGGGACGTGGCGAGGCGGACATTCGCACGGTGGCCGCTCACCCGGTTGCTGGCGCCCAGGTTCGGCGCTGGTTGGCCCAGCACCTGCCGCAGGCCCAGGTCGTGCCGGCCAATTCCAATGCCGCTGCCGCGCAGCAGGTCTGCGCCGGTGAGGTGGATGCCGGGGTGAGCACCGCGCTGGCTGCCAAGCAGCGGAGTTTGGTGACGCTGGCCGAGGGCGTCATCGACGAACCCAATGCCCGCACGCGCTTCGTGCTGGTGGGCGCCCCGGCGCCGCCACCGGTGCGTACCGGCGCCGACCGAACGTCGGTGGTGCTGCGTCTGGACAATGCGCCCGGCGCCCTGGCGGCGGCCCTGACGGAGTTCGGAAGTCGCGGTATCGATCTGACTCGCATCGAATCCCGCCCGACCCGGACCGAGCTGGGCACCTACCTGTTCTTCCTGGACTGCGTCGGACACATCGACGACGACGCGGTCGCCGAGGCGCTGGCGGCGCTGCGCCGCAGCTGCGCGGACGTTCGCTACCTGGGCTCCTGGCCCATCGAGCCGGCGGGCCGAAGCGAGGCGGCGTCGTGAGCGGGCGGCTGGTGCTGCTGCGCCACGGCCAGTCTTACGGCAATGTCGACCGTCGACTCGACACCCGCCCGCCCGGTTCGGAACTGACTCCGCTGGGCCGCGATCAGGCCCGGGCGTTCGCAGCCGAAGGCATCCACCGCCCGATGCTGGTCGCCCATTCGGTGGCCACCCGCGCGGTTCAGACCGCCGCGGAGATCAGCGGCCGGCTCGGCGTGACCGCCCGGGCACTCGATGGCATCCACGAGGTGCAGGCCGGCGCACTGGAGAACCGCAGTGACGACGACGCGATCGCCGAGTTCAACGCGATCTATCAGCGTTGGCACTCCGGCGAGCCCGGCGTCGCGTTGCCCGGCGGCGAGACGGCCGAGCAGGTGCTCGACCGCTACCTACCGGTCGTCACCGACCTGCGGATGCGTTACCTCGACGACGACGACTGGACCGGGGACATCGTCGTGGTCAGCCACGGCGCGGCGATCCGCCTGGCGGCAGCGACGTTGGCGGGGGTGGACGGCAGCTTCGTGCTGGAGAACCACCTGGAGAACGCCACCGCCGTGGTGCTGGCCCCGATCACCGACGGCCGATGGAGCTGCGTGCAGTGGGGTTCGCTGACGCCGCCGTTCTATCCCGAACCGCACCCGGACCCGGTCGGCGACGCGTTGCGCTCCGACACCGACCCGATGGGCTAGACCGCCAGCGCGTATACCTGCGCGCAGCGGCAGCCGACCGCCTCGCAGTCCAGGGCGAACGAGTGCGGCAGCACCTCGCCGGGGCAGCCGTCCTCGGTGCACTCCGCGGGCTGCTGGACGTGGTGGATGAGTGTGCCGTGGCAGTGCTCCAGGCCCGCCCGGCAGTCTCGGCAGTGGTCGTCCATGGATCGTTCATAGCACTGCGCGCCGACAGGCTCGTTCCGGCGCGCCGCGTCGAGGGCAGTCAGCTCCAACCCAGTTCGTGCAGCCGGTCGTCGTCGATACCGAAGTGATGGGCGATCTCGTGGATCACCGTGATTCGGACCTCCTCGACGAGTTCGTCGTCGGACTCGCACATCTCCAGCAGCGCATCCCGGTAGATGGTGATGGTGTCCGGCAGTGAGCCGGCATAGCTCGAATCGCGCTCGGTCAGCGCGACCCCCTCGTAGAGCCCGAGCAGATCGGGCTCCTCGGCGTTGCGGCCCTCCACCAGGATCACCACGTTGTCGAAGGCCGCCGCCAGCTCCGCCGGGATCAGGTCGAGCGCGTCGGAGACGAGATCGTCGAACCGGCGCGGGTCCATCGCGACACTCACCGCGGCTGGCTACCGGCCGGCAGTTGGTTCAGGCGTTCCGCGGGGATCGACGGCGGCGGGATCGGGGGCTGGCCGTTGATCAGCAGCGATCCGCGGGCACTGTTGATCAGCGCCGCCCAGCCACCGTTGCCCAGCGTGGCGCCCAGACTGCAGGCCACCTCGCGGCTGCCCGCCGACCAGCTGGGCAGGGAGACGGTGGCGTAGGTCAACGTCAACGTCGTGTCGCGCAGCTGCACCGGGTCCAGGTAGGCGTCGGTGAGCCGGGTGCAGGAGTCCTTGATGAACGCATCCTGCTCGGCCTCGGGGGGCAGCGCGTCGGGGAACCGCTCGGTCAGATTGACCGTGCCGGTGACCTCCTTGGTGTGCGGCGCCGCGCAGTCGACCGGAACGTCGTTGGGCTGGTTGGTGGCCGGATCGATGCCCAGGCAGGTGCCCGGCGGCCAGACCTTGGACTGGTCGATGTCGGCGACCTTGCCTACGAACGCGGTCTGCCGGCCGCCCACGCCGGGCAGTTGCAGGCCGCACAACATCCGGCGCTCACCGTGCTGGCGCCACGCGCGTTCACCGGCCCACAACATGCTGGCGACGAACTTGCTGTGCGGGTCGAACTTGGCGCCGAGGTAGCGGCGCACCGACGACTCGCACTGCTCCTGGGTGATCTGCTCGATGCGGGCCATCGACGGCGGTGGGGCGTCGGGACCGTATTCGGCGCCCGGGAACATCTTCATGTCCACCGGGCCGGCCACCTCGAACTTGTGCTCGTCGGCGCAGCTGACGATCGTCGCCGCGTCCAAGTCGTTCTCCGGCCAGTTCAGGCAGTCGCCGGCAACCGCGTGGTCGATCGCTTCGTTGCCCTTGACCGTGCCGAGTCCCAGTCCCGGCCCGGTGCCCTTGCCGCCCGCCCCCGGCGCCGGCTCGGCGTTCAGATGGCCCAGCAGCCCCCCGGGGCCCTCGCCGACGACGGGAACAACCGTGATCAAACCGGCGATCAGCAGCCCACCCAGCGCGGTGAGCAACAGGGCACGGCGGGTCGGGGCGGCTTGGAGCGTGCGTCGCCAAGACACCCGCTTGGCGGGTGGATTCTCCTGGTCGGCTGCCTCTGACATCGGGTCCATTCTGACAGGCAGCCGCGAGCGCGTGACAAATGATGCGAAAGTGATGCAGCCGGCCAGGTTGTAGGGTTTTGCCGTGATCGACCTGAAGCTGCTGCGTGAAGATCCCGACCGTGTCCGCCGCTCCCAGGTGGGTCGCGGTGAGGACCCGGCCCTGGTGGACGCCTTGCTGGCCGCCGACACCGCACGCCGTGCCGCCATCGCGGCGGCGGACTCGATGCGTGCCGACCAGAAGGCGGCCAGCCGGTCGGTCGGGGCGGCATCGCCGGAGGAACGCCCGGCCCTGCTGGCGCGGGCCAAGGAGCTGGCCGAGCAGGTCAAGGCCGCCGAGTCCGCCCAGGGCGAGGCTGAGGCGGCGTTCACCGGGGCGCACATGGCGATCGCCAACGTGGTGATCGACGGGGTGCCGTCGGGCGGCGAGGACGACTTCGCGGTGCTGGACGTGATCGGCGAGCCGCCGGCGATCGAGAATCCGCGCGACCACCTCGAGCTCGGTGAGGCGCTGGGCCTGATCGACATGGGGCGCGGAGCCAAGGTCTCCGGCTCGCGGTTCTACTTCCTGACCGGCCGCGGCGCGCTGCTGCAGCTCGGCCTGTTGCAGCTGGCCGTGCGCCTGGCGGTCGACAACGGGTTCACCCCGATGATCACCCCGTCGCTGGTCCGTCCCGAAGTCATGTCCGGCACCGGATTTCTGGGCGCGCACGCCGACGAGATCTATCGGCTCGAGGCAGACGACCTCTACCTGGTGGGCACCTCGGAGGTGCCGCTGGCCGGCTACCACTCCGACGAGATCCTCGACCTGTCGGCCGGGCCGCTGCGCTATGCCGGGTGGTCGTCGTGCTTTCGCCGGGAGGCCGGCAGCTACGGCAAGGACACCCGCGGCATCATTCGGGTGCACCAGTTCGACAAGGTCGAGGGGTTCGTCTACTGCCGGCCCGAGGACGCTGAAGCCGAACACGACCGGCTGCTCGGCTGGCAGCGCGAGATGCTGGCCCGTATCGAGGTGCCCTACCGGGTGATCGACGTCGCCGCAGGCGATCTCGGGTCCTCGGCCGCCCGCAAATTCGACTGTGAGGCGTGGGTGCCCTCCCAGGGCACGTACCGGGAGCTGACGTCGACGTCGAACTGCACCACCTTCCAGGCCCGCAGGCTGGCGACCCGCTACCGCGACGAGAACGGCAAGCCGCAGACCGCGGCCACCCTCAACGGCACCCTGGCCACCACCCGGTGGCTGGTGGCCATCCTGGAGAACCACCAGCAGCCCGACGGCAGTGTGCGGGTGCCGCAGGCGCTGGTGCCCTACGTGGGCGTGGAGGTGCTGGAGCCGGCCGGCTCCTGACCGGCGGCCGCGTCAGGCGGTGAAGAGTCGCCGCGAGCAGTCCAACAGCATCCGGTGCAGTTCCTCGTTGGGGATGTCCGACACCGCGGGATCGGCTGCCGCGCCGAGAATTCCGGGCACCAGAACCGCGATCGCGATGAGGGTGGCTGGGTCGGGCTGTGGTCCCGCCAGGATGGCCTGCAAGCGCCGGGAGGCGTCCCGGAAGTCTCCGATGGCCTCGACGACTCCCACCACGGCGGGATCGGTGTGGACCAAGGCCGTGGTGCGACGGTGCCGCACTGCCAGTTCGATGATGCCGCTGATGGTGGCCTCGCGCTGAACCTCGCGGGAGTCGATGGCCTCGACGATGGCGACCACCCGGGCGATGTCCTCGAACACCGGGCGAAACACCTCGACGACGATGTCGTCCTTGCAGTGGAATTGGTAGTACACCGCGGACTTGTTGACGCCCAATCGGTCGGCGATCATCTGCAGCGAGGTGCCGCTCACCCCGTGCTCGGCGAACAGCCCTTGCGCGGCCTCTAGTACGCGCTCCCGCGCGAATCCCCGCGGCGCCATCGTCTTCGCCACTGCATGTCTCCCTGCTGTCGGAGTCGACCGTTCACGGGCGTGAGCCACACCGCACGGTTGTGCTGACCGATCGCTTGATTCTACTTTACTGATCGTATAACTTGGCTTTCCGTCACGCTTAACCGCAGATCTGGACTGAAAGGGCGTCGCCGATGCTGAACCGACAGGTGCACAGGCTTTCCCGCTCTGATCAGGCCACCCTGTCCCCGGGCGTCACGGCTTATGTGGTTGACGCGCCGGAAATCGTGGCCGGGGACCACCCGTTGTTCGATGCGATCGCCGAACTGGGCGCCACCGCGAATCGGTTCGCGGCCGACACCCATGTCCTGGTAGTGGTCAGCAAGGCCACCGGCAAGGTCGGATCCGCTCGGTGAAGGCGCTGAGGCGGGCGTGGATGCCGCTGCTCATCGTGGCGGTGGTGGTGCTCGGGACGCTGACCGTGCTGCGGTTGCGCACCTATTTCGGGGGCGACAACTCGCACCTGATCAGCACCAAGGTCGACGACACCAAGCCGTACAACCCGAAGGTCGTCACCTACGAGGTCTTCGGTGAACCCGGCGCGACGGCCGACATCAGATACCTCGATCTCGACAGCAGGCCCCAGCATGTCGACGCCGCAACACTGCCCTGGTCGGTGACCCTGAGCACCACGCTGTCCGCGGTATCGCCGAACCTCTACGCGCAGGGCAAAGGCTCCACCCTGGGCTGCCGCATCAGCATCGACAACGAGCTCAAAGACGAGCGAACCGCCACCGGCGTCAGCGCCCTGACCTTCTGCTTGGTGAAATCTGCATGAGCACTTCTGCGGACAACTTCCCGCCCGAGGCGCCCACCGAGACCATCCCCGCTGCCGCGGAGCATCCCAAGCCGGGTGCGATGGCGAAATGGATTCGGCGACTGGCTATTCCGATCATGCTGGGCTGGATCGGGATCATCGTTCTGGCGAACGTGACCGTCCCCCAGCTGGAGAAGGTCGCCGAGATGGCCGCGGTTCAGATGACCCCGGACGACGCGCCCTCGATGATCGCGGTCAAACGTCAGGGCGAGGTGTTCAAGGAGTTCACCTCCAACAGCTCGGTCATGCTGGTCCTCGAGGGCGACGAGCCGCTGGGTGCCGACGCGCACCATTACTACGACCAGATCATCGACAAACTGAAGGCCGACACCACCCACGTCGAACACATCCAGGATTTCTGGGGTGATCGCCTGACCGCCGCGGGAGCTCAGAGCCCGGACGGCAAGAGCGCGTACGTGCAGATCTACACCGCGGGAAACCAGGGTGAGGCGCTGGCCAACGAATCGGTCAGAGCGGTCAACCAAGCAGTAGACAGTGTTACCGCGCCACCGGGAGTGAAGGCGTATGTGACCGGCGGTGCGGCGCTGGCGGCCGATCAGGACAAGGCCGGCACCCGCAGCATGCACATGATCGAGTCGCTGACGTTCGTCGTCATCATCACCATGATGCTGACGGTCTACCGATCGATCACCACCGTGGCGCTGGCGCTGGCGATGGTGGTGACCGGGCTGGCGTCGGCTCGGGGCATCGTGGCGTTCCTGGGCTATCACGGTCTGATCGGTCTGTCGCCCTTCGCCACCAGTCTGTTGGTGACACTGGCTATCGCGGCCGCCACCGACTACGCGATCTTCCTGATCGGCCGATATCAGGAGGCGCGCAGCGCGGGCGAGGACCGGGAACAGGCGTACTACACCATGTTTCGCAGCACGGCGCATGTGGTGCTCGGCTCGGGCATGACGATCGCGGGCGCCACGCTGTGCCTGCACTTCACCCGGTTGCCCTACTTCCAGTCGTTGGGGATTCCCCTGGGGATCGGCATGACCATCGTCGTCATCACGTCACTGACGATGGGGTCCGCCGTCATCGCGGTGGCGGGGCGATTCGGCACCCTGCTGGAACCCAAGCGAGCCAACAGGGGACGCGGCTGGCGCAAAATCGGTGCGGCCGTGAGCCGTTGGCCAGGACCGATTCTGATCGCCGCGACTGCGGCCGCACTGGTCGGCATCCTCGCCCTGCCCGGGTACAAGCCCGGCTACAACGATCGCGCCTACATGCCCGCGGATCTACCCGCCAACCAGGGTTTCCTGGCGTCGGACCGGCACTTTCCCTCCGCGCGGATGAACCCTGAGATGCTCATGATCGAAACAGACCACGACATTCGAAATTCCGGGGACTTTCTGGTGATCGAGCGAATCGCCAAGCGGGTCACCGGGGTAGAGGGTGTCTCACGCGTCATGTCCATCACCCGGCCGCAGGGTATTCCGATGGAACACTCCACTTTCGGCTACATGCTCGGCATGCAGGCGGTCAGCCAGGACATGACCCGCAAGTTCAACGAAGATCGCACGGCGGACATGTTGGCCCAAGCAGAGGACATGCAGGTCAACATCGACACCATGACGAAGATGATCGAGCTCATGGAGGAGATGAACGCCACCATGGGGCGCATGGTCGGCAAGATGCACCTGATGGTCGACGACATCGAAGAACTGCGCGACAAGATCGCCAACTTCGACGACTTCTTCCGGCCGATGCGAAGCTACTTCTATTGGGAACCGCACTGTTTCGACATTCCGATCTGCCACTCGCTGCGGTCGGTCTTCGATGCCATGGATGGTGTCGACACCATGACCGACAACTTCAAGCAGATCGTTCCGGACATGGACGCGATGGCGGCGCAACTGCCGCAGATGCTCACGCTGATGCCGCCGATGATCCAGATGATGACGAACGCCAAGGCCATGATGCAGGCCACCTACGCCACCCAGAGCGGACTGGCCAAGCAGGCGCAGGAAGCCCAAGGGGATCCCGCCGCGATGGGGGAGGCCTTCGACAAGGCCCGCAACGACGACTCGTTCTATCTGCCGCCGGAGATCTTCGACAACGCCGAATTCCAGCGTGGCATGAAGAGTTTCGTGTCGCCGGACGGGCGTGCCGTGCGGTTCATCGTCAACCACGAGGGCGATCCACTGAGCGCAGAGGGCATCAAGCACATCGACGCGATCAAGCTCGCTGCCAAGGAGGCCATCAAGACCACCCCCTGGGAGGGCTCGAAGATCTACGTCGGTGGTACCGCCGCGATGTTCAAAGACATGCAGGAGGGCTCCAACTACGACCTGATGATCGCGGGCGTCGCGGCGCTGTGCCTGATCTTCATCATCATGCTGATCATCACCCGTGCCGTGGTGGCCGCGCTGGTGATCGTGGGCACCGTGGTGGTGTCACTCGGCAGCGCCTTCGGCCTCTCGGTGTTGCTCTGGCAGAACATCATCGGGCTGCAGGTGCACTGGATGGTGATGGCGATGGCGGTGATCATCCTGTTGGCGGTGGGTGCCGACTACAACCTCTTGCTGGTTTCTCGCCTGCGCGAGGAGATCCACGCCGGGCTGCACACGGGCATGATCCGGGCGATGGGCGGCAGCGGCTCGGTGGTGACCGCCGCAGGACTGGTGTTCGCCTTCACCATGATGACGATGGCGATCAGTGAACTGCGCGTGATCGGTCAGGTGGGCACCACCATCGGCTTGGGGCTGTTGCTCGACACCCTGATCATCCGCTCGTTCATGACGCCGTCGATCGCGACTCTGCTCGGCAAATGGTTCTGGTGGCCGCAGGTGCCGCGGCTGCGTCCCAAGCCCGCACCCTGGCCGGCGCCGTTGCAGCGCAACCCGAGCGACGACCTCGTGGAGTCCGGCGGTGGAGCGCATCGGGGAGGTTGGTGATGAGGTTCGGAGGCGCATGCGCGTTGGCGGGTGTGTCGGCGGCAATCCTGTTCGCTGTGCCCGCGCACGCCGATGTCGATACCGATTTCGCCCGCCGATTGCATGGCTACGGCATCTACGGGGCGCGCGACTACAACGCCCGGCTCGGCAAACTCACCTGTAAACGGTTGACCAACGACGTCGACCATGACGCCTTCGAGTCGGCGGCCTTCGTCGGCAAGAACATCAAGGGCGTGAACTCCCAGCAGGCCTGGCAGTTCGTCGATACGGCGTTGAGCACCTACTGCCCCGACAAGCTGATCGTTCTGGAACAGGCTGGAGGTATTCGATGAACCGCAAGAGCTGGGCTCTGGCGGTAGGGCTGCTGACCGGTATGGCCGCGGCGGGGACTGCGTCGGCGGATGCGACGGAGAACTTTCCGATTCCCAACCGGATGCTGCACACCACCTGCACCGCCGAACAGATCATGGCGGCCGCCCGCGATGTCGCGCCGGTCTACTACGAGCGCTACATGATCGACTACAACAACAAGTCCCCGCAGGTCCATGAGGCGGTGCAGGACCGGATTCACTGGTTCTACTCGATGGATTACCCGGGCCGTCGCGCCTACTCGGAGAACCTGGCCACCGACATCTATTACGAGAAGCTCGCTTTCGCGTGGCCGAACTGGGCCAAGTTGTTCTTCAACAACCACGGGGTCGCTGCCCGGGCCACCGAGGTGTGCGAGCAGTACCCCGCTGCCGACATGGGGGTGTGGAACTGGACCTGACCCTCTAGGTCAGTAACGCCATGATCTGCCGTGCCGTGTCCAGCAGGATCTCGTGCAGCTGTTCGTCGGCGATGTCTGCCAGTTCGGGGTCGGCTGCCGCGGTGAAGGCTCCAGCCATCAGGGTGGTCGTGATCACCCGAGTTCTGGCATCGGGATTGGGGCCCCGCAGGATGGCCGCCGCGGCGTCACTGACGGCCATGAAGTCGTCGCGGGCCCGCACCGCGTGCTCCATGCCGCGGTCGTAGAACAGGAAGGCGAGCCGGCGGTAGCGGACGGCGAGTTCGACGACGCCACTGACGGTCACGTCCCGCTGGCCCTGCCGGGTCGGCATGGCCTCGGCGATCTTGATGACCCGGACGATGTCGTCGAACATCGGTTCTACCAGCGCGACGACGATGTCATCGCGGGACCGGAACTGGTAGTAGACAGCGGGTTTGCTCACGCCCAGCCGGTCGGCGATCATCTGCATGGATGTGCCACCGATGCTGTGTTCGATGAACAGGTCCAAGGCCGCCTGCAGCACCCGCTCGCGCGCGGAGCCGCGCGCCGCCACCGGCTTGGCCACGACATTCCTCCTCCTCGACGCGGCCAGCCTATCGCGCGAGGTCGGGGTCGCCGGCCGCTACGCCGCAGCTTTGGCGTGCCGGTGCTGGCGTTCGATGGTGGCGAAGTAGAAGGCGTAGGCGAACGCGCAGCTGGTGAACAGACTCGACACGAAGTAGAGCCACGGGCGCCGCAGTCCACGCCGGTAGCCGTCGACGATGGTGAACAGCGGCAGCAGAACGACGTTGATGATCGTGTAGTCCTGGCTGGCCGAACCGGCGGCCGGATTGGTGAACATCAGCTGGATGTACTGCGTCCAGCTGCCCGGCCCCCAGATCGGATTGTGGTTGGGGCCGTGCGCGTACTCGTTGACGAAGCGGATGTTGAAGTACCAGCCCAGCACGATCGACGCGATGCCGATCAGGTAGTACACGATCTCCAGGGGTGAGAACGGGGCGCCCCCAGAGGGTTTCGCGAAAACCGCGCGATTGGATGCCACAATCCACCAGATGGTTGCCAGGCCCAGCACTGCATGCACGATGAGCGAGATCATGCGGTCAGTCTCACCATGCGTAGCAAGTTTTGTCAATAATGACATTCCTGACCGGTGTGACGCTGAGGTACCTTTACGCGCATGCCACGAGCCCCGCAGACCGCGCGCAGCGAACGCACCCGCGAAGCGTTGCGGCAGGCCGCGCTGGTCCGCTTCCTGGCGCAGGGGGTAGAGGACACCTCCGCCGAGCAGATCGCCACCGATGCCGGGGTGTCGCTGCGAACGTTCTATCGGCACTTCACTTCCAAGCACGACCTGTTGTTCGCCGACTACGACGCCGGGCTGCAGTGGTTCCGCAGCGCCCTGGCTGCCCGGCCGCCGGCCGAGCCGATGATCGAGGCGGTTCAGGCGGCGATCTTCGCTTTTCCCTACGACGTCGAGGCGGTGACTCGCATCGCCGCGCTGCGCGAAGAAGAGCTCGATCCGGAGCGCATCGTGCGTCATATTCGGCAGGTGGAGACCGATTTCGGCGACGCGGTGGCCGAGCGGCTGCGGGCCACCACGAGGAATGCGTCCGCTGACCCGCTGCGGGTTGCCGTGACTGCCCGCTGCATCGCGGCCGCCGTGTTCGCCGCGATGGAGGTCTGGATGCTGGGTACGGACCGCTCGCTCGCGGAGCTGGCCCGGATGTGCCGTACCGCGCTGGACTCGCTGAGCAGTCTTTAGTTACGTCAATATTGACAAAACTATCCACCCGTGCCAGCGTTCCCGGAAAGCGGGAAGGGGCGGATGGATGACCGACTACGACGCGATTGTCATAGGTGCTGGGCACAACGGACTGGCCGCGGCGCTCATCCTGCAGCGTGCGGGGTTACGCACGCTGTGTCTGGAGGCCGGTCGATACGCCGGGGGGATGGCCTCCACGGTGGAACTGTTCGACGGCTATCGGTTCGAGATCGCCGGCTCGGTGCAGTTCCCCACGTCGGCCGCGGTCAGCGCGGAGCTGGGCCTAGACGGTCTGGAGAGCATCGACCTCGAGGTCATGTCGGTGGCGATGCGCGGCGTCGGTGACGACCCGCTGATCCAGTACACCGACCCGATGAAGCTGTTCACCCACCTGTCCGAGGTGCATGGCGCCGAGGCGGTCAACGGCATGGCCGGGTTGCTGGGCTGGAGCCAGGCGCCCACTCGGGCGCTGGGCCGTTTCGAAGCGGGTCGGCCACCGAAATCGCTTGACGAGATGTATGCCTGCGCCACAAATGAATTCGAGCGTTCGGCTATCGACGACATGTTGTTCGGTTCGGTTACCGAGGTGCTGGACCGTTACCTGCCCGACCGGGAGAAGCACGCGGCGCTGCGCGGCTCCTTCACCGTGCTGGCCGTCAACACCCTCTACCGCGGACCGGCCACCCCCGGCAGTGCCGCGGCACTGGCCTACGGCCTGGGCGTGCCCGACGAGAACACCGTGCTGATGAAGAAGCTGCGGGGTGGAATCGGCGCACTCACCGGGCACCTGTGCGACACGTTCACCGGTCTGGGCGGGCAGCTGCGGCTGCGCACCGCGGTGTCGGAGATCCTTGTCGCCGATGGGACGGTGGCCGGCGTGCGGACCGAATCCGGCGACACCCTGAGCGCACCGGTGGTGGTGTCGGCGATCGCCCCCGACGTCACGGTCACCGGACTGCTCGACGCCGCTTCGGTCCCGGAGGACATCCGCGCCCGCTACGCCCGCACCGACCACCGCGGCAGCTATCTGCAGATGCATTTCGCGCTGGACGCGGCGCCGGTGTTCACCGCCCCCTACGAGGCACTCAACGACCCGGCCATGCAGGCTTCGTTGGGGATCTTCTGCACACCCGAAGAGGTACAGCAGCAGTGGGAGGACGCGCGCCGCGGCGTCGTCCCGGCCGATCCGACCGTGGTGCTGCAGATCCCGTCGCTGCACGATCCCGAGCTGGCCCCGCCCGGCAAGCACGCGGCGTCGGCGTTCGCGCTGTGGTTTCCCATCGAGGGGGACGGCAACTACGGCGAGATGAAGGTCGAGATGGGGCGGCGGGTGATCGACAAGATCACCAGACTGGCACCGAATTTCGAGCGCAGTATCACCCGGCACACCACCTTCACCCCGCGGCATATGGGCACCATGTTCGGTGCGCCCGGCGGCGACTACTGCCACGGCCTGCTCAACCCGGATCAGATCGGCCCCAACCGGCCCGGGCCGCGGGGTTTCCTCGGGCAGCCGCTACCGGTGGCCGGGCTCTACCTGGGGAGTGCAGGCTGTCACGGCGGGCCGGGGATCACGTTCATTCCCGGTTACAACGCCGCTCAGCAGGTCTTGGCTGACCGCTGAGTAGCGCAACTACCGCTGGGCTGCCAGAAGCTCGTCGAGCAGCGCCCGAAAAGCGTCCGGGTCCGCCGGGGTAAATGCCGGGCGCGGCCACGGGTCGCCGTGTAGGTCCAGGGTGATCAGGGTGGACCGCGTCGGCCGCTTGATGTCCAGCGGCAGCCAGCGTCGCAGATCCGAGCTGCCCCAGATCCGGAATCGGTGGGTCAGCATGCCCAGCGGTTCAGCGCGGTAGCCGCGGATCGCCGACAGCGGGATCACTTTCGAGGTCCCGGAGGGGAAGTGATAGCGGCGCAAGGTGATCGCCCGGCGGTCCAGGACCACCAGTCCGTCGTCGTAGGAGTTGCCGCTCACAGCTTCTCGCAGCGCAATTCGTGGCCCTTGGCGGTCAGGCAGCGACCCGACTTGAGATCCCATTCCCAGCCGTGCTGATTGCAGGTCAGCGTGTCGCCCTCGACCACCCCGACCTTCGACAGGTCGGCCTTCATGTGCGGGCAGCGACGCTGAATCTGCCAGTCGCCCAGGGTGATGGTGGCCGAGTCGTCATGGCTCTCGCCGAACCAGCCTTCGGCGTAGACGATCCGGTCCTCGGTGAGGCACTTGAAAAAGGTGTACAGGTACTCGTTGTAGCCGCCGACCCGCCAAGCCCTGAATCGGGTGGACAAGAAGATGGTGTTGACCCAGTCCGGTTCGTCGTCGCGCAGCACGGTCCGCACCAGCTCGGGCGGAATACCGAAGCCGTAACGAAACTTCTCGCCGGGAATCGGCTCGCGCACCATGCGTTTGGGGAAGTCCAGCACCACGGTTTCGGTGTGGCCCTGCCCGTCCAGCACCAGCTCGACCGGATAGCCGATGCCGTCGCAGATCTCATTGCTGCGGGCCATGATCGGCTCGAACAGTGTGCGCAGCGGCTCGAGCATCGCCGGACCGGCCGCCGGCGCCCAGGACGATTTCTCGGCGGCCAGCACCGGCGCCATCCGGTCGGCGTAGGCGGCTATGTAGTCCGCCTTGCCAGTGGTGAAGATGGCCTCGACGTCAGCGTCCTCCAGTGGGTGATTCAGTGAATCCAGTTGCGCCCCGGTGAAGCTCGCGGTGCTGCCGGGAATCATCAGCAGCCCGCGGTCATGCCCGTTGCGGCGCAACTGGTCCAAGAACACCATCTCGTCGGGGAAGATGTTGGCCGGATCGCCGTGATCATCGTTGAGGTAACGCAGCTCGGAATCCAGGAAACATGGCGGACCCGCAGACGGCACCACCCACGTCGCTCCGACGTGGGCGATGTACTGGCGGGCGCGGTCCATCTGCCGCTGGCGCTTCTGGGTGCCGAACGCCTCCTTGGCCCGCGCCGGCATGTCGTAGACCATCGGGTACCAGATCGCCCCGGAGTACTGCACCAGGTGCACGTCGATCGCGTCGAAGGCTGCCAGCACGTCCAGATCGGTGGGGCGGGAGTCGTTCATGTTGAACACGGTGGTCACACCGTCGGACACCACCAGCCCGGAGTCACCGATCGGACCGTCGGCCGGGGCGCGCAGCGCGATGATCATCACATCCAGATCGCCCTTGGGGCCGGACACGGTGTGCCGCTGCGAATCGGTGGTTTCGAAGAACCGGTGAAAGCCCAGGGCCTCCAGCTCGCGGCGCAGGTCGGGCACCGGATAGTCGGGCAGCAGCACCACCGCGTCCTTGTTGACGTGCGCCGCCAGGTGCCGCGGGTCGAAATGGTCGTGGTGCAGGTGCGAGATGTAGAGGTAGTCGCAGTCGCCGAGAGTGTCCCAATCCAGCGCGGAGTTGTCCGGGAAGGGGAACCACGACGCGAAGTAGGCCGGGTTCACCCACGGGTCACACAGGATGCTGCCTGCGGCGGTCTCGATCCGGAAGCCGGCGTGCCCGACGCTGGTGACCTGCACGTGTACCTTCTCCCGACGCTTACAGAGATCCCCTGCGAGCTTACCGGCGGGGAAGCCGACCTCATCGCCTAGGCTTGGACCCTGTGGAGCCTTGGTACGGGAGTGTCGCTGCTGCTGCACATACGTTGTGGCGTTATGAGGGCCTGAAGATCACCGTCACCGGCCGAGAGCACCTGCCCGCCACCGGCGGCGCGGTGATCGCGATCAACCACACCGGCTATCTCGATTTCCTGTTTGCCGGCGTGGCCTCCTATGACGCGAAGCCGCGGCGTCGGGTGCGCTTCATGGCCAAGAAGGAGACGTTCGACAACCGCTTCACCCGCCCGATCATGCGCGGCTGCCGGCACATCGCGGTGGACCGCAGCCGGGGCGCGGAGTCCTATGCCATCGCCGTCGACAAGCTCAAGGCCGGTGAACTGGTCGGGGTCTACCCCGAGGCGACCATCAGCCGCAGCTTCGAACTCAAGGAGTTCAAGAGCGGCGCCGCACGGATGGCGATCGAAGCGCAGGTGCCGATCATCCCGCACATCGTGTGGGGCGCCCAGCGGATCTGGACCAAAGACCACCCGAAGCAACTGGGTCGCACCAAGGTGCCGGTCTCGGTGACCATCGGCGAGCCGATACCGCCGACGTTGCCGGTCGAAGACCTACGCGCGCTGTTGCAGACCCGGATGCAGCACCTGCTGGAGCAGGCGCAGGACGCCTACCCCGAACATCCCGCCGGCGCGTTCTGGGTGCCGCAACGCCTGGGCGGCAGCGCCCCCACCCCTGCCGAGGCGCTCCAGCTGGACGCCGCCGAAGCTGCGCGCAAAGCGCAGGAGCGGGCCGCCCGCCAGAAGCAGCCGCCGAGCCCGACGGGCGCTGCGGAGTAGAGCTGGCATGCAGCCGGTCTTTCGAGCCCTGGAGCTCACTGCGCGCAGCGCGGTGAAGATCGCCGGCGCAACGATCGACTATCGCGGCCTGGAACACATCCCGGCCCACGGCGGTGCGGTGATCGCGATCAACCACACCGGCTACGTGGATTTCCTGCCGGCCGGGCTGGCGGCGTACCACCGCGGACGCCGGATGCGGTTCATGATCAAGGCTGAAATGCAGCAGGTGCGGGTGGTCAACTATCTGATCCACCACACCGGCACCATCCCGGTGGACCGCGGGGCCGGATCCGACGCCTACCGCCACGCGGTGGCCGCGCTGCGCTCCGGCGAGGTGGTGGGTGTCTATCCCGAAGCCACCATCAGCCGCAGCTTCGAACTCAAGGAATTCAAGTCCGGGGCGGCTCGCATGGCGCTGGAGGCGCAGGTGCCGATCGTCCCGCTGATCGTCTGGGGGGCCCACCGGCTGTGGACCAAGGGTCACCCGAGGGCGCGGTTGGTGCGCAGCAAGATTCCGATCACCGTCCTGGTGGGCGAACCGCTGGCCCCGACCGGTGACGCCGCGGCGCTCAGCGCCCGATTGCGTGAGCGAATGGCACCGCTGCTGGCTCAGGTGCAGCAGGACTACCCGCATCCTGCCGGTCAGTTCTGGGTGCCGCGGCGACTCGGCGGCAGCGCGCCCACGCCCGACGAGGCTAGGGTTTTAGAAGTGCAAGAGCTGGCGGAACGGATGCGCAAGAGCGCGGGTGCCGGGAGGCCAGACCCAGGGAAGACGGAGCGCACGGAGCAATAGAGGATGGCAGAACCCTTCTTCCGCGCGCTGGAGATCGTGGTCCCGCGGCTGGCGAACGCCAACGGGCCGCACGTGAGGATCGACGGCCTGGAGAACATTCCCGAGCGCGGCGGCGCGGTGCTCACGGTCAACCACACCAGCTACCTGGACTGGTATCCGGCCTCGATCGCGGCCTTGCGCCGGCACCGCCGGCTGCGGTTCATGATCAAGGCCGAGATGACCGAGGTCCCGGTGGTCAACTACGTGATCAAGCACATCAAGTTGATCCCGGTGGACCGCTCCGCCGGAGCAGGCGCCTACGACGAGGCGGTGCGGCGGCTACGCCAAGGCGAGCTGGTCGGCCTGAACCCGGAAGCCACCATCAGTCGGAGCTTCGAGCTGCGGGAGTTCAAGACCGGTGCTGCCCGGATGGCTCATGCCGCGGGTGTTCCGCTGATCCCGGTCATCGTCTGGGGAATCCACCGGGTCTGGACGAAGGATCATCCGAAGCATTTGTGGCGCAATCATATTCCGGTGCTGGCGAAGGTCGGACGGCCGATGGCCGCCTCCGCGGACGTCGAGGCGACCACGCTCGAGCTGCGGAACACGATGGCGGCGATGCTGGAGGAGACGCAATTGGAGTACCCGCACCCCGCCGGGGCGCACTGGGTGCCACGCCGGTTGGGCGGCAGCGCGCCGACCATGGCAGAGGCGCTGCAGATGCGCGCGGCCGAGTTGGCCGAGCGTGATCGCAGACGCATGGAGCAGACCCAAGGCGGCCGGTTGCGGCGGACGCTGACCGGACGGAGTTCGCACTGATGCAGCCCCATGGCGGTCCTCCCGCCCTGATCGCCAGCGATGTCGACGGCACCCTGCTCGACGGCACCGAGAACATCACCGCGCGGACCCGGGCCGCGGTGCACGCGGCCGTCGACTCCGGAGCTCGCTTCGTGCTGGCGACCGGACGCCCACCGCGGTGGATCGCGCCGGTGGTCGACGCGCTCGGGTTTGCCCCGATGGCGGTGTGCGCCAACGGGGCGGTGCTCTACGACCCGGCCACCGATCGGGTGGTCTCGGCTCGCACGCTCTCGGCCGACAGCCTGGTCAAGCTGGCCGAGGTTGCCAGCCGCGCCATTCCGGGGGCGGGCCTGGCGGTGGAGCGCATCGGCGAGAGCGCGCACGACGCGGCCACCCCGCAGTTCGTCAGCTCACCGGGTTACGAACACGCCTGGCTCAACCCCGACAACACCGAGGTGTCGCTTGAGGACTTGCTGTCCCAGCCGGCGATCAAGCTGCTGATCCGCAAGGCGGGGATGTCCAGCGCCGACATGGCGGTCCAGCTGCAGGCCCACATCGGAACGGCCGCGGAGCTCACCTACTCCACCAACAACGGGCTGATCGAGGTGGTTCCGGCGGGCATCACCAAGGCCAGTGGCATCGAGGAGCTGATCGCGCCGCTGGGCATCGGCATCGAGCAGGTGGTGGCATTCGGGGATATGCCCAACGACCTGCCGATGCTGGTACGTGCCGGACACGGCGTGGCGATGGGCAACGCCCACCCCGACGTGCTGGCGGCGGCCGCCGAGATCACCACACCCAACACCGACGACGGCCTGGCGCGGGTGCTGGAGCGGATTTTCCTGCGTTGACTCTGCGCTGAGGGCGGGGGTTACTCGAACTTTCCCGCCATAGCCGCAGAGTCAACGGTGGTTAGCGAGGCTCGACGAAGGAGAGGCGAAGCTGGACCGCCGCGTCGAAACGGTGGTTAGCCGACTGCGAACGGGTCGATCACCCGCGAGAAGCGCTCGAGCTGTACCGGCGGGCCCTCCGGTGGCGGCGGGGGCAGCACCTCGGCGTTGCCGTCGACGACCCGGATGACCGTCGCGCTGGCCCGGTTGTAGTTCAGGGTGCCGTGCTGGAAGTTCTGGCCCACCCATTCGGGTTCGGCGAGCTCGGCGCTGGTCGGCAGTCCGAGCACGCCGCGTTCGTAACCCAGCGACGCCCAGGCGTCGTAGATGGCCCCGGTGATCGGCTGCGCGCCGGTCTCCGGCGACCAGTACACCGCGCCGTGCTCGAACGTGGCGTACTTGGTGGAACCCTCGCCGATCGCCTCGGGCGACGTGGGGGCGCCGAGCATGCCCTCCGTACCGCCCAGTTCCATCCAGCGGGTGTGGATGGCGCCGCCCTCCATCACCCGGGCGAGGTCTTCCGGGCCGGGCGGTTCGTTGAACCGGGAGGCGATCTCGCGAATCTCGTTGAGCGCGACGTAGCCCTGCTCGCCGGGGCACTCCGTCGCATCGAGGTCGCGGTGACCAATGATCGAGGGCAGCGTCAGCGACGCGCCGCGCGGAACGTTGGTGAACGAGCCGCCGGCGGAGGTCAACTCGGCGATGCCACGCGGATCGGTGCGGTCCAGGCCGAGCCGCCAGCCCAACAACCGGCCGACCGTCTCGAGTTGAATCGGCGGGGGAGGCGCGTCGTCGAAGGTGCCGATCATCGACACTCCCCAGGTATTTCTGTTGAACCCGCCCGCGTGGCTGCCCATGATGCCGCGGGCCAGGCCGCCGGCCCGGCCTTCGAAAACTTGGCCGTACTTGTCCACCAGCGCGTTGTAGCCGATGTCGCACCAGCCCAGGGTGCGGGTGTGATAGGCGTAAATCGCCCGGATGATGTCCGCGGAGTCTTCGGGGGCGTATTCGTTGGAGCCCGCGGTGTGGTGCACCACGGCCGCATGGACCGGGCCACTCTCCACGGGTTTGCCGCACCGCCCGTAGGCGCCCGCGCCCCAGTGACTGCGCGGGATGATGTTGGGTGGCTGTCCCGGGCCCAGCACCGCCTTCGGCGGTTGCCACTGCGAGTCGGCGGGGGCCTTCGGCGGCGTGATCAGCACCGCGGAGACATTCTGGGCAATGGGCTGCGCGGCGGTGGCCGGTAGGTAGCCGAGATCGCCCGGGGCGGGCTTGTTCGGAACCGGGCCCGGCTTGGCGGGGCCCTTCGGTGTGGCGGGTCCGGTGGCTTTGGATCCGGCCTTGGGGTTGGCCTGAGCCGGGTTGCCGGGAGCGTTCGGAGCGGTCCGGGTCACCGCGATCTGGACCGCCGTGGTGCGCCCGACGAATACCGGCTCGGTCCCGTCCGGGCCGGGAGCGGGGGCATCGGCAGGCCGTGGACCCGGGGTCTCCTGTTTGGTCTCGTGCGCGGTCGCATACCAGGGCCCCCAGGACCCGTCGGCGCGCTTGGCGCGGATCCGTGCCGACGTGCCGCTCAGGTCGGCGCCGGTGAGCGCGACCATGGTGAACGGTTCGTCCTGGCTGATCTCGCGGACGGTGACGCCCGGCTCCAGATTCGGCAGTGGCTGCTGGTTCAGCTTGGTCGCGGCAGCGCTGGGGGGTGTCTGCGATGCGTCAACCGACTTGAAGCCCGACCCGGAGTTCAATGCCCACGGCAGGATCAGCACGGTCGCGAGAGACGCGGTCAGCTTGATCGTCGGCGGGGGACGACGACGGGTTGGCACGTGCTGATGTTACGTATGTGTCATGTGTTGTTGGTGATGCGACACGCGCCCGCCGACTCCGGCCGGATTCCCGGGCATTGTTAACGGCACCGCAGAGTCTTCCGGTGCCCGCCGGGTGCGGGCTGACTCTGCGGTGCCGTTGGGCGGAACAGCTCCGCTGTTGTGTCTGTTACGGCAACGGCAACGGCAGCGGCGGGGCCGGGGCGGCGACCGCCGGACCGGCGCCCTGCGCTGCCTGAGCGATGGACGGGATCACCACACCCTTGAGCAGGTCGATGGCCTGTCCGGCACCCAGCTGGTTGGCGGCGCTCATCAGGTCGCTGACCAGTCCACCCTTCTCCTCCGGCATGCCCAGGGACGGGTCGCCGAGGATCGGGTAGGTGCCGTCGAGGCCGGGGTCCAGGCCCACCGGCGAGGTGAGCGGCAGACCGTCGGACCCGAGCAGACCGGTGTCCGGGCTGGTCAATCCGGGGCTGGTCAGGCCAGGGCTGGTCAACCCGGGACTGGTCAGCGGGCTGGTCAACCCGGGGCTGGTCAGTGACGAGTCGGTCAGCGGCGGCGTGGTCAGACCGGGGGTGGTCAGGCCGGACGTGGTCGACACTCCGGGCGTGCCCAGCGGCGGCGTCGACAGCGACGGCGTGGTCAGCGACGGGTCGGTGAGCCCCGGCGTGCCCAGCCCGGGGGAGGTCAGGCCCGGCGTGCCCAGCCCGGGGGAGGTGAGGCCCGGCGTACCCAGGGACGGGTCGGTCAGTCCCGGCGTGCCCAGGCCCGGTGAGGTCAGGCCGGGGTACATCCCGGTGGAGGCCCCGGGGTACATCCCGGTCGAGGCGCCGCCGCCGCCGAAGCCGGGCACCGGCGGGAGGTTCACCCCGAACTGGGACAGGCCCTGGGTCAGGGCGGTGATCAGCTCACTGGGCAGGTCGGCCACGGACGAAGCCGCGACGAAGTCGTGGTGCTGAGGGGCGCTGTTGTGGGCGGCCAGCTCGGATACTGCGACAACTGCGAACGGACTCGCGACCGCCAGGGCGGCGACTGCGCTCATGGTTGTCGAGAGCCTGCGTCGACGTCGGTTCGGCACGGAAGTCTCCTCAATATGTTTTGCCGTCGGGCCCGCGCTTTTCCGGGGCCGTCGTGGCGCTCACTGCACTTGCATCTGTCCTACGTGACCGACGGTACGCGTGTGACTCGTGTGAAAAGAGTGACGAGATCGAATCGTGAGGGAACTGCTATCAACCCTTCTCCGGCGTCCGGAGGCGGCCTCGGCGCCTCCGGATTGCCGAGCCGCCGGTAATCGGCGGGCGATAGTCAAGGTGCAAGCGGGGGCGGCGGGGCGCCGACGATGCGCGCGGGCGCTGGTCGGCTACCCTTGGCGCCGATGACCGCTCGTTTTGACCTCTTTGTCGTGGGTTCCGGATTCTTCGGCCTGACCATCGCCGAGCGCGCAGCCACGCAGCTCGGCAAGCGCGTTCTCGTCGTCGAGAAGCGCCCGCACATCGGCGGCAACGCCTACTCCGAAGCCGAACCGCAGACCGGTATCGAGGTCCACAAGTACGGCGCGCACCTGTTCCATACCTCTAATAAGAGGGTCTGGGACTACGTGCGGCAGTTCACCGAGTTCACCGGCTACCAGCACCGGGTGTTCGCCATGCACGACGGTCAGGCCTACCAGTTCCCGATGGGCCTGGGCCTGGTGTCGCAGTTCTTCGGCCGCTATTTCAGCCCTGATGAAGCTCGGGCGCTGATCGCCGAACAGGCCGCCGAGATCGACACCGCCGACGCGCAGAACCTCGAGGAGAAGGCGATCAGCCTCATCGGCCGCCCGCTGTATGAGGCGTTCGTCAAGGACTACACCGCCAAGCAGTGGCAGACCGACCCCAAGGAACTCCCGGCGGCCAACATCACCCGGCTGCCCGTGCGCTACACCTTCGACAACCGCTACTTCAACGACACCTACGAGGGCCTGCCGGTCGACGGCTACACCGCGTGGCTGGAGAACATGGCGGCCGACGAGCGCATCGAGGTCCGGCTCGACACCGACTGGTTCGACGTCCGCGACGAACTCCGGGCAGCCAACCCGGACGCCCCGGTGGTCTACACCGGACCGCTGGACCGCTACTTCGACTACGCCGAAGGCAAGCTGGGCTGGCGCACCCTGGACTTCGAGCTCGAAGTGCTGGGCACCGGCGATTTCCAGGGCACGCCGGTGATGAACTACAACGACGGCGACGTGCCGTTCACCCGCATCCACGAGTTCCGGCACTTCCACCCGGAGCGGGAGTACCCGGCCGACAAGACGGTGATCATGCGCGAGTACTCGCGGTTCGCCGATGACGCCGACGAGCCCTACTACCCGATCAACACCGAGGCGGACCGGGCGGTGCTGACGTCCTACCGGGCGCGGGCCAAGGCCGAAATGGACACCGCGAAGGTGCTCTTCGGTGGGCGGCTGGGCACCTACCAATATCTGGACATGCACATGGCCATCGCCAGTGCGTTGAACATGTACGACAACATCCTGGCGCCGCACCTGTCCGAAGGGGTGCCGCTGGGGGAGGGCAGTAAGGCATGACCGACAGTTCGCGCGCGGTGAGCCGGCTTTCGCGGATCATCCTGCCTCGCCAGGGCGAGCCGCTGGATGTGCGCAAGCTCTACATCGAGGAATCCGAGACCAACAGCCGACGGGCACACCCGCTCACCCGCACCAGCCTGGAGATCGGCGAGGAGTCCGAAGTCTCGTTCGCCACGTACTTCAACGCCTTCCCGGCGTCCTACTGGCGTCGCTGGTCGATCGTCGAATCGGTGGTGCTGCAGCTGGAGCTGACCGGGGCAGGGCGCGTCGATGTCTACCGCTCCAAAGCGACCGGTGCGCGTATCGCCGTGGACGGCAAGCCTTTCGGGTCAGTCGAAAACAGCGACACCCCGACGGTGGTGGAATTCGAGATTGGTCTGCAGCCGTTCGAGGACGGTGGCTGGATCTGGTTCGACATCACCACCGATACCGCGGTCACGCTGGACCGCGGTGGTTGGTACGCCCCGATCGAGGCGCCCAGCCGGGCCGACATCGCCATCGGCATCCCGACCTTCAACCGGCCCGACGACTGCGTCAACGCGCTGCTCGCACTGACCTCCGACCCCGACGTCGACGAGGTGATCAGCGCGGTCATCGTGCCCGACCAGGGCACCCGCAAGGTTCGCGACCACCCCGGCTTCGCCGCGGCCGCCGCCGGTCTGGGAGACCGGCTGTCGATACACAACCAGCCCAACCTCGGCGGGTCCGGTGGCTACAGCCGGGTCATGTACGAGGCGCTGAAGAACACCGGCTGCGAACAGATCCTGTTCATGGACGACGATATCCGCATCGAGCCGGACTCGATCCTGCGGGCGCTGGCACTGAACCGGTTCGCCAAAACGCCCACCCTGATCGGCGGGCACATGCTCAACCTGCAGGAGCCCTCGCACCTGCACATCATGGGCGAGGTCGTCGACTCGGGCGTCTTCATGTGGACCAACGCCCCGCACACCGAGTACGACCACAACTTCGCCACCGACTCGCTGGCGGAGTCTCCGGATCTGCACCGGCGCATCGACGTCGACTTCAACGGCTGGTGGATGTGCATGATCCCGCGCACCGTTGCCGAAGAGATCGGCCAGCCGATCCCGTCGTTCATCAAGTGGGACGATGCCGAGTACGGGATCCGGGCCGGCGAGCACGGCTACCCGACCGTCACGCTGCCCGGTGCGGCGATCTGGCACATGGCCTGGAGCGACAAAGACGACGCGATCGACTGGCAGGCCTACTTCCACCTGCGCAACCGATTGATGGTGGCGGCCCTGCATTGGGACGGCAAGATCTCCGGGCTGATCCGCAGCCACCTCAAGGCCACCCTGAAACACCTTGCCTGCCTGGAGTACTCGACGGTCGCCGTGCAGAACAAGGCGCTGGACGACTTCATGGCCGGCCCCGAGCACATCTTCTCGATCCTGGAGTCGGCACTGCCCGACATCCACGCGCTGCGCAAGACCTATCCCGACGCGGTGGTGCTGCCGGCGGCCAGCGAGCTGCCGACTCCGTCCCGGCGCAGTCGGGCAATGCGCCCGCCGGTGCAGCCGCTGTCGATCGGCTACCGCCTGGCCCGCGGCATTCTGCACAACCTCAAGGCCACCGAGCCGGAGCACCATCGCCGACCGCAGCTCAACGTGCCCACGCAGGATGCTCGCTGGTTCCTGCTGTGCACCCAGGACGGCGTCACCGTCACCACCGCCGACGGGCGCGGAGTGGTGTACCGGCAACGCGATCGGGAGAAGATGTTCTCGCTGCTGCGCGAATCGCTGCGCCGCCAGTACGAATTGGCGCGCCGGTTCGACAGCCTGCGCCGGGCCTACCGCCGGGCGCTGCCCACGCTGGCGAGCAAACAGCAGTGGGAGACGGTGCTGCTTCCCGACAGTGCCACCTCGTCATGACCGAACTCGGCAGCGCCCCCGACCGCATGGATCTGGCTGATTCGGTGCCCCCGCACGGCGAGGACGCCGTGCTGGTCGCGGTGCAGTCGGCACTGACCGGCCGGTCCGGTGTGCTGCCCGTGGCCCGGGCGATGTCGCACTTCGGTGAGCACAGCCTGGGCTGGCTCGCGGTAGCGGCGCTGGGCGCCCTGGTCCAGCCGCAGCGCCGCCGGAGCTGGCTGCTGGCCGGTGCCGGCACACTGGCCGCGCACGCCGCCGCGGTCGTCATCAAGCGGATCGTGCGCCGCAAACGCCCGCACCACCCGGCGATCGCGATCAATGTCGGCACGCCGAGTGCCTTGAGCTTCCCCTCGGCGCACGCCACCTCCACCGCGGCGGCGGCCATCCTGCTGGGCCGCGCGGCCGGCCTGCGGCGTGGAACCCTGCCGGCGGCGCTGGTGCCGCCGATGGCGCTGTCTCGCCTGGTGCTCGGGGTGCACTATCCCAGTGATGTTGCCGCCGGCGCGCTGATTGGCGCTGCCGTCGCCGCAGCCGCGATCCGCCTGGACAACTCTGGAGACTCGGCATGAGCGCAGAAACGCAAGATCGCACCTCGGAGCTCGGCCCACCGGCCAACCTGCTCGCCGGGGTGATCAAGGCCATCCGGCCCCGCCAGTGGGTGAAGAACGTACTGGTGTTGGCCGCGCCGCTGGCCGCGCTCGGCGGCGGCGTCCACTACGACTACGCCGATCTGGCGCGCAAGTCGCTGATCGCCTTTGTGGTGTTCTCGCTGGCGGCTTCGTCGATCTACCTGGTCAATGACTCTCGCGATGTGGAGGCCGACCGGGCGCACCCCACCAAGCGATTCCGGCCGATCGCCGCCGGCGTGGTGCCGGTGGGCCTGGCCTACGCCCTGGCAGCGCTGCTGGGGGCCACCTCGCTGGGCATCTCCTGGTGGCTGACGCCGAATCTGGCTCTGGTGATCGGCATCTATCTAGCCATGCAGTTGGCGTACTGCTTCGGGCTCAAACACCAAGCGGTGCTGGACATCTGCGTCGTGTCGTCGGCATATCTGTTGCGGGCGATCGCCGGCGGCGTGGCAGCAAATATCCCGCTCTCGCAGTGGTTCCTGCTGGTGATGGCCTTCGGGTCGCTGTTCATGGTGGCCGGCAAGCGCTATGCCGAGAAGCAGTTGGCCGAACAAACCGGGGCGAAGATCCGCAAGTCGCTGGAGAGCTACACCAGCACCTACTTGCGGTTCGTCTGGACGATGTCGGCCACCGCGATGCTGGTCTGCTACAGCCTGTACGCGTTCGAACGCGACAGCGGTTCGGGGTCGTGGTTCGCGGTGTCGATCATCCCGATCGTCATCGGCGTGCTGCGCTACGCGGTGGACGTCGACGGGGGTATGGCCGGCGAAGCGGAGGACATTCTGCGCCGTGATCGGGTGCTGCAGCTGATGGCGCTGGCCTGGATCGGGACCATCGGTGCTGCCGTCGCCTTCGGCTAGCTCGGCCCGGGGGGCCACGAGCGGCAGAGCGCCGGACCCCCGGGTCCGGCCGTTGGGCTGGCCCGCGGTCTCCTACAGCCCCTCGGTGCGGCTGAGTTCGTGGGCCGGGGTGGCGGTGGTGCTGCTGATGTTCGGCATCGGTGCGTGGCGGCGGCGCTGGATCTCCGACGACGGCCTGATCGTGTTGCGCACCGTGCGCAACCTGCTGGCCGGCAACGGCCCGGTGTTCAACGTCGGGGAACGCGTGGAGGCCAACACCTCCACGGCCTGGACTTACCTGATGTATCTCGGCAGCTGGCTCGGCGGGCCGGTGCGCATGGAGTACGTGGCGCTGGTCTTCGCGCTGGTGCTGAGCCTGGCCGGGGTGGCGATGCTGATGCTGGGCGCCGCGCGGCTCTACGCGCCGGGCCTGCAGGGCCGCCGCGCGCTGCTGTTGCCGGCCGGGGCGCTGGTCTACATCGCACTGCCGCCGGCGCGCGACTTCGCCACCTCTGGCCTGGAGGCGGGTCTGGTGCTGGCCTACCTGGGCCTGCTGTGGTGGATGCTGGTCTGCTGGTCGCAGGCGCTGCGGATGCCCCGATCCCGCGCTCGCGGAACCCTTTTCACCGCATGCCTGGCGTTCGTGGCCGGCTGCAGCGTGCTGGTTCGCCCCGAGCTGGCGCTGATCGGCGGCGGTGCGCTGGTCATGCTGTTGATCGTGGCGGCGGACTGGCGGCCGCGCGCGCTGATCCTGGTAGCCGGCGGCGCCCTGCCGGTGGCGTACCAGATCTTCCGGATGGGCTACTACGGCCTGCTGGTGCCGGGGACCGCGCTGGCCAAAGACGCGGCCGGCGACAAGTGGTCGCAGGGAATGATCTACCTGGCCAACTTCAACGCCCCCTACGCGCTGTGGGTGCCCGCGGTGCTGCTGGTGGCGCTCGGCGCGGCGCTGTGGGTGGGCTCCGCCGTCCGCTACCGGCCGCGCCGGCCGGTGCCGCCCGGCGTCGGCCCGTGGGCCCGACTGGTCCAGAGCCCGGGTGCGGTGGTCTGCTTCTTCGTGTTCAGCGGGCTGCTGCAGGCGGCCTACTGGGTGCGCCAGGGCGGCGACTTCATGCACGGGCGCGTCCTGCTGGCACCGCTGTTCTGCATGCTGGCTCCGGTGGCGGTCATTCCGGTGCTGCTGCCCGACGGCGCGCGCTATCGCCGCGAAGCCGGCTTGCCGCTCAGCGGTGCGGTCGGACTGCTGTGGCTGGCGGTGGCCGGCTGGGCGCTGTGGGCGGCCAACTCGCCGGGGATGGGCGATGACGCCACCCGCGTCACGTACTCCGGGATCGTCGACGAGCGCCGGTTCTACTCCCAGGCGACCGGCAATGCGCACCCGCTGACCGCCGCGGACTACCTCGGCTATCCGCGGATGCGCGCGGTGTTGACCACGATCGCCGCGACCCCTGACGGGGCGTTGCTGCTGCCGTCGGGCAACTACGACCAGTGGGATGTGGTGCCGGTCATCTTGCCGGTGCCCCCGGGGATCGGCGTGCCGACCGATCCCGATCCGGGCGGAACCGGCCCCCACACTGTCTTCTTCACCAACATGGGCATGTTGGGCATGAACACCGGCCTCGACGTCCGGCTGCTTGACCAGATCGGGCTGATCAATCCGATCGCGGCGCACACCGAACGGCTGGAGCACGGCCGGATCGGTCACGACAAGGATCTGTTCCGGGACTGGGTGGTGGCCGACGGCCCGTGGGTCAAGTGGTACCCGCTGATTCCGGGGTATCTGGACCAGGACTGGATCGCCCAGGCGGAGGCGGCCATGCGCTGCCCTGACACCGCGGCGGTGCTGGGCTCGGTGCGTGCGCCGATGGGCCCGCGCCGGTTCTTGTCCAACGTGTTGCACTCGCCGGGTTTCACCCGCTACCGGATCGAACGGGTCCCGCGCGACGAACTGATCCGCTGTGGGCTGGCCGTCCCCGAACCGACGCGTCCCCCCTACACCGGGATGTCGCCAGACGTCCCCTGACTGCCTGGCGCCGGTCCCAGCCGAAAATTGTGACGGACGTCATTGTCCGGACCCGGCAGCTACCCGCCTTGTCGGGTCTACCGGCTGGAATGCCTGCCTGAGCGCAGCGGGCCGACTGTCACAAAATTCGGTTGCGGGCCCGGTCGCGGGCCCGGTGGCGGAACCCGGGGATCTCGATGGCGGGCGATTTGTGGTTGACTACACCGGCACTGTTGCGTTGGTACGCACAGATCGGGTCCGAGTCGGGCCACGCTATGAGCTAAGTACGGCAACGAACGAATGAGGATGCCAAGAATGAAGCTGCTTGACAGGTTGAAGGTCGCCGCCACCGGCGCGGCCGTGCTGGCGGGACTGGTCGGTGTCGTCGGCGGGACCCCGGAGGCGAACGCTTTCTCTCGGCCGGGTCTGCCGGTGGAGTACCTGCAGGTGCCTTCGGCCGGTATGGGTCGTGACATCAAGGTCCAGTTCCAGAGCGGCGGTTCGGACTCCCCGGGCCTGTACCTGCTCGACGGCATGCGGGCTCAGGACGACTTCAACGGCTGGGACATCAACACCCCGGCGTTCGAGTGGTACCTGAACTCGGGCATCTCGGTGATCATGCCGGTCGGCGGCCAGTCCAGCTTCTACAGCGACTGGTACAAGCCGGCTTGCGGCAAGGCGGGCTGCTCCACCTACAAGTGGGAGACCTTCCTCACCAGCGAGCTGCCGGCCTACCTGGCCTCGGAGTACGGCGTGAGCCAGAGCCGCAACGCCGCGGTCGGCCTGTCGATGGCCGGTTCGTCGGCGCTGACGCTGGCGATCTACCACCCGAACCAGTTCACCTACGCGGGCTCGCTGTCGGGTTACCTGAACCCGTCCACCGGTAAGGGCTGGATCGGCCTGTCGATGGGTGACGCCGGCGGCTACAAGAAGAACGACATGTGGGGCGACGACAACGACCCGGCATGGTTGCGCAACGACCCGACGGTCAACGTCGACAAGCTGGTGGCCAACAACACCCGCCTGTGGGTCTTCTGCGGTAACGGCAAGGCCAACGAGCTGGGCGGCGACAACATCCCGGCCGTGTTCCTCGAGCAGAACTTCATGATCGGTGCGAACAAGAAGTTCCAGGAGCTCTACACCGCGGCCGGTGGCAACAACGCGATCTTCAACTTCCCGGAGTACGGCACGCACAGCTGGGAGTACTGGGGTCAGCAGCTGCAGGCCATGAAGCCGGACCTGCAGAGCCACCTGGGCGCCACGCCCGGCGGCGGCGCGAGCAGCAGCAGCAGCTCGGGCGAGTAGTCCAGAACGCTAAAGATGTACCGCCGACGGCGGCGACCCTGACGGGTCGTCGCCGTCGGTCGTTTCCTGCCCTGCCCGCGAGTGCCGTGTGATTGACTACCTCCCGGGGTCAGGGCGCGCGACCAGCGGGTGGAATCATCTGAGAATCTGTGCCGACGAGCGAGGTGGAAATGAGCGGACTGTCGAAGTTGCTGCGGGCGCTATGCGTTGCCGTGCTGATGCTGGGCTTGTGGAGTGGGGGCACCATCGTCAGCTCCACCGCGCACGCCGCACAGTTCGAGAACCTGATGGTCCCGTCGCCTTCGATGGGCCGCGACATCCCGGTGGCGTTCCTCAACCAGGGACCGCACGCGGTGTACCTGCTCGACGCGTTCGATGCCCACCCCGACGTGAGCAACTGGGTCACCGCGGGCAACGCGATGAGCACCCTGGCCGGCAAGGGTGTCTCGGTGGTCGCCCCGGCCGGCGGCGCCTACAGCATGTACACCAACTGGGAGCAGGACGGCAGCAAGCAGTGGGACACCTTCCTGTCCACCGAGCTGCCGGACTGGCTGGCGGCCAACCGGGGTCTGGCTCCGGGCGGGCACGCCGTGGTCGGTGCGTCCCAGGGCGGCTACGGGGCACTGGCGTTGGCCACCTTCCACCCCGACCGGTTCGGCTTCGCCGGCTCGATGTCGGGATTCCTGGGGCCGGCCAACACCACCGAGGGCGGTGTCATCGCCGCCGGCCTGCAGAACTTCGGCGGGGTGGACCCGTACGGCATGTGGGGCGCGCCCCAGCTGGGCCGGTGGAAGTGGCACGACCCGACCGTGCACGCCACGCTGCTGGCGCAGAACAACACCCGGGTCTGGATCTACGCCCCGCTGGGCGGCGCCTCCAACCCGGCGGCGATGATCGGCGACCCGTCGCAGGCGGCCGGCAGCGGACGGTACTTCAACTCGCAGTACCGCCAGGTGCGCGGCAAGAACGGCCACTTCGACTTCTCGGCCGGTGACAACGGCTGGGGATCGTGGGCGTCGCAGCTGGGCGCCATGGCCGGCGACATCGTCGGCGCGATCCGCTAACTTGCGTTGACTCTGCGTCCAGGGCGGGAAAGTTCGAGTAAGCGCCGCCCTGGACGCAGAGTCAATGTGTGCCGTCGCCGATCTGTACCGTGAAAGGCGATATGGCCAAGAAGAAGACATCCAGCTCCCCGCGAAAATCCCCCCGGAAGTCGCCGCGCAAGTCGTCAGCCAACCGGCGCCGCGTCCTCGCCTGGATCGCCGCCGGCGCGATGGCCTTGGTGGTGGCCCTGGTGATCGTGGCAGTGGTGATCTGGATCCGCCGGCCGGCCACACCGCCGATCGCGGAGCAGCCGAGCGCCGGCGTCCCGCCGACCAGCTCGGTGCCGTCGCGGCCCCGCAAGCCCCGCCCGGCCTATCAGGACGCCAGCTGCCCCGACGTGCAGCTGGTGTCGGTGCCCGGCACCTGGGAGACCTCGCCGACGGACAACCCGCTCGACCCCACCCAGTTCCCGATCGCGCTTCTGCTCACCGTCACCCGCCCGATCGCCCAGCAGTTCGACGCCGCCCGGGTGCAGACCTACACGGTTCCCTACACCGCGCAGTTCCATAACCCGCTGTCGGCCGACAAGCAGATGAGCTACAACGACAGCCGAGCCGAAGGCACCCGCGCCACCGTCAAGGCGCTGACTGAGATGAACGACCGGTGCCCTCTGACCAGCTACGTGCTGATCGGCTTTTCGCAGGGCGCGGTGATCGCCGGCGATGTCGCCAGCGACATCGGCAATGGGCGCGGCCCGGTCGACGAGGACCTGGTGCTGGGCGTCACGCTGATCGCTGACGGCCGCCGCCAGACCGGCGTGGGTGTAGACGTCCCGCCGTCTCCGCCCGGTCAGGGCGCCGAGGTGACCCTGCACGAGCTGCCGATCCTGTCCGGGATGGGGCTGACTATGACCGGCGCGCGCGAGGGCGGTTTCGGCGACCTCGATAAGCGCACCAACGAGATCTGCGCGGTCGGTGACTTGGTCTGCGCGGCCCCGCAGGAGGCGTTCAGCGTCGGCAAGCTGCCGGCGACGCTGTCAACGCTGGCCGGCGGTGCTGCTCAGCCGGTGCACGCGCTGTACGGCACCACCGACGTCTGGAGCCAGGACGGCATGTCCGCAACCCAGTGGACGCTGAACTGGGCGCGTGAACTCATCGACAACGCGCCACGTCCGCCGCACGGCTGAGGCTCGACGAAGGAGAGGCGAAGCTGGTACCGCCTCGTGACCCGGAGACCGGCGTCACACGCGGTACCGTTTGATTTGGCATGGGCCGCACCGACCTCTAACATTAAGAGCAATTTAAGAGCGGCGCGGTCCATGGCCGCAGGGCAGCAGCGCGTCGTCGGGTGGCGGCAAACCATTACCATCTGTGAGGTTCCGGGCCCGCGCGATGTAACGCACCGGCGTAACCAGACACGCCCGGCAGCTGACTGAGAACGTATGTTCGCGACAGGAGATTTTGCATGGCCCCGGCAACACAGGCCAGTTACCACAACCCGTTCGTCAAGGACGGCAAGATCCGGTTCCCGGACAACGCCAACCTGGTGCGGACCGTCGAGCGCTGGGCTGCGCTGCGCGGCGACAAGATCGCGTACCGATTCCTGGACTTCTCCACCGAGCGTGACGGTATCGAGCGCGACCTCTCCTGGTCGGAGTTCGGCGCGCGGAACCGGGCGATCGGTGCCCGGCTGCAGCAGGTCACCAAGCCCGGTGACCGGGTGGCGATCCTGTGCGGGCAGAACCTGGACTACCTGGTGTCCTTCTTCGGCATCATGTACGCCGGTCGCATCGCCGTGCCGCTGTTCGACCCGGGCGAGCCGGGTCACGTGGGCCGGCTGCACGCGGTGCTCGACGACTGCACCCCGTCGGCGGTGCTGACCACCAGCGACTCCGCCGAAGGCGTCAATAAGTTCTTCCGCAGCCGCCCGGCCAACGCCCGACCGCGGGTGATCGCGGTCGACGCGCTGCCGCCGGAGGTGGGCTCGACCTGGGTGATGCCCGAGACCGACCGGAGCGACGTCGCCTACCTGCAGTACACCTCCGGCTCCACCCGCACCCCGACCGGGGTGAAGATCAGCCACCTGAACCTGCCCACCAACGTCGTGCAGCTGCTGGACTCACTCAAGGGCCGCGAAGGTGACCGGGGCGTCAGCTGGTTGCCGTTCTTCCACGACATGGGCCTGGTCACCATCCTGCTGTCGTCGGTGATGGGTCAGCAGTTCACCTTTATGAGCCCGGCCGCGTTCGTGCGCAGGCCGGGCCGATGGATCCGTGAGCTGGCCCGCAAGGAGGGGGAGACCGGCGAGGTGTACTCGGCGGCTCCCAACTTCGCCTTCGAGCACGCTGCGGCGCGCGGCCTGCCCAAGGAGGGTGAGCCGCCGCTGGACCTGAGCAACGTCAAGGCGATCCTCAACGGCAGTGAGCCGGTGTCTGCGGCATCGCTGCGCAAGTTCAACGAGGCGTTCGCGCCGTACGGGTTCCGTGAGGAGGCCATCAAGCCGTCCTACGGCCTGGCCGAGGCCACCCTGTTCGTGTCCACGACCCCGATCGGCGAGAAGCCCAAGATCATCTACGTCGACCGCGAAGCGCTCAACAACGCCAACCGCCTGGTCGAGGTACCGGAGGATGCGCCGAACGCCGTCGCGCAGGCCTCAGCCGGACGGATCAGCGTCGACCAGTGGACGATCATCGTCGACTACGAGACCGGTGCCGAGTTGCCCGACGGACAGATCGGCGAGATCTGGCTGCAGGGCAACAACATGGGCGGCGGCTACTGGAACCGTGAAGAAGAGACCGCCGACACGTTCCAGAACGTGCTCAAGACGCGTAACAACCCGTCTCGGGCCGAGGGCTCCGACGAGAACGGCTTCTGGGTGCGCACCGGTGACTACGGCGCCTACTACCAGGACGACCTCTACATCACCGGCCGGGTGAAGGACCTGGTGATCGTGGACGGCCGCAACCACTACCCGCAGGACCTGGAGTACTCCGCGCAGGAGGCCAGCCGGGCGCTGCGGGCCGGCTACGTCGCGGCGTTCTCGGTGCCGGCCAACCAGCTGCCGCAGTCGGCCTTCGACAACCCGCATTCCGGGCTGAAGTTCGACCCCGAGGACAGCTCCGAGCAGTTGGTGATCGTCGCCGAGCGCGCACCGGGCGCCCACAAGCTGGAATACCAGCCCATCGCCGACGACATCCGGGCGGCGATCGCGGTGCGCCACGGCGTGACCGTGCGTGACGTGCTGCTGGTGTCGGCGGGCACCGTGCCGCGCACCTCCAGCGGCAAGATCGGTCGCCGCGCCTGCCGGGCCGCCTACCTCGATGGCAGCCTGCGCGGCGGCACCACCGGCCCGAACGCCTACCCCGACGAGGTCTAACCCCAGATGAGCGAGGCTCCGCAGATGACCGGCGACGGCGACGACGCAATCCTGCGCGGCACCAGCCGCACCGACCTGACCGTCGCCGACATGCGGGCCTGGCTGCGCAACTGGGTGGCCAATGCCACCTCCCAGTCGCCGGAGAAGATCAACGAGACCGCTCCGCTGATCGAACTGGGCCTGTCGTCGCGTGACGCGGTGGCGATGGCGTCGGACATCGAGGACTTCACCGGGGTCACGCTGTCGGCGACGGTGGCGTTCCGGCACCCGACGATCGAGGCGCTGGCCACGGTGATCATTGAGGGTGAGCCGGTGCTGGAGGACGACGCGGCCGGCGAGGACTGGTCGCGCGACGCCGATGTCGCCGACATCGCTGTGGTCGGCCTGGCCACCCGATTCCCGGGCGACATGAACACCCCCGAGGACACCTGGGAAAAGCTGCTGGCGGGGTTCAATGCGATCACCGACCTGCCCGAGGGGCGCTGGTCGGAGTTCATGGAGGAGCCTCGGGTTGCCGAGCGGGTCAAGAAGGCGCGCACCCGCGGTGGCTACCTCTCCGACATCAAAGGCTTCGATGCGGAATTCTTCGCGCTGTCGAAGATGGAGGCCGACAACGTCGACCCGCAGCAGCGGATGGCGCTGGAGTTGACCTGGGAGGCGCTCGAGCACGCCCGGATCCCGGCCTCGAGCCTGCGCGGCGAAGCGGTCGCGGTCTACATGGGCTCGACGAATGGCGACTACCAGAACCTGGCGCTGTCCGACCCGAGCATCACCCACCCGTACGCCATCACCGGCAACTCCAGCTCGATCATCGCCAACCGGGTCAGCTACTTCTACGACTTCCGCGGTCCGTCGGTCACTGTCGACACCGCATGTTCGTCGTCACTGGTCGCCGCGCACGCCGGTGTGCAGGCGCTGCGCAACGGCGAGGCCGACGTGGCGGTCGTCGGCGGCGTCAACGCGCTGGTCACCCCGCTGGTGACGGTCGGATTCGACGAGGTCGGCGGGGTGCTGTCGCCCGACGGCCGGATCAAGTCGTTCTCCTCCGACGCCGACGGCTACTCCCGTGCCGAAGGCGCCGGCGTGCTGATCCTCAAGCGGGTCGACGACGCGCGCCGCGACGGCGACCAGATCCTCGCGGTGATCGCCGGCTCCGCGGTCAACCACGACGGCCGGTCCAACGGCCTGCTGGCGCCCAACCCGGACGCTCAGGCCGCGGTGCTGCGCAAGGCCTACAAGAACGCCGGTATCGACCCGCGCACCGTCGACTACATCGAGGCGCACGGCACCGGCACCATCCTGGGCGACCCGATCGAGGCCGAGGCGCTGGGCCGGGTGGTCGGCCGGGGCCGTGCCGCTGACAAGCCCGCCCTGCTGGGTGCGGTGAAATCCAATGTGGGACACCTGGAATCGGCAGCCGGTGCGGCGAGCCTGGCCAAGGTTGTGCTGGCGTTGCAGCATGACAAGATCCCGCCGTCGATCAACTACGCCGGGCCCAACCCCTACATCGACTTCGCCGGCACCCACCTGAAGGTCGCCGACACCGTCAGCGACTGGCCACGCTACGGCGGCTATGCGGTCGCCGGAGTCTCCGGCTTCGGATTCGGTGGGGCCAACGCGCACCTGGTGGTGCGTGAGGTGTTGCCGCGCGACGTGGTGGAGAAGGAAGCTAAAGAGCCCGAAGCGCCTGTCGCCGAAGAGGTTTCCGAACCCGAGATCGAGCACGAGGCCCCGCGCTTCGACGAGTACGGCGAGTTCATCGCGCCCGAGAGTTCGCACGGCTACGGCGACGAACCCGAGTACGAACTGCCCGGCCTGACTGATGAGGCGTTGCGGCTACGCGACGAAGCGCTGGCCGAGCTGGCGGCGCAAGAGCCTGTGCAACCGCTGATCCCCCTGGCGATCTCGGCATTTCTGACCTCCCGTAAGAAGGCCGCCGCGGCCGAGCTGGCCGACTGGATCGACAGCGAAGAGGGCCGGGCCACCCCGCTGACGTCGATCGGCCGGTCGCTGTCGCGGCGCAACCACGGCCGCTCCCGCGCCGTGGTGCTGGCACACGACCACGACGAGGCCATCGCCGGCCTGCGCGCGGTCGCCGAGGGCAAGCAGAAGCCCAACGTCTACTCCGTCGACGGCCCGGTCACCAACGGGCCGATCTGGGTGATGGCCGGCTTCGGCGCCCAGCACCGCAAGATGGGCAAGAACCTCTACCTGCGCGACCCGATCTTCGCCGAGTGGATCGAAAAGGTCGACGCCCACGTCCAGGACGAGCGCGGCTACTCCGTGCTGGAGCTGATCCTCGACGACTCGCACGACTACGGCATCGAGACGTCCAACATCGCCATCTTCGCCATCCAGATCGCGCTCGGCGAGGTGCTCAAGCACCACGGAGCGCGCCCGACCGCCGTCATCGGCCAGTCACTGGGCGAGCCGGCATCGGCCTACTTCTCCGGTGGTCTGTCGCTGGCCGACGCCACCCGGGTGATCTGCTCGCGCGCACACCTGATGGGTGAGGGCGAAGCGATGCTGTTCGGCGAGTACATCCGGTTCATGGCGCTGGTGGAGTACTCCGCCGAGGAACTCAAGACGGTGTTCGCCGACTTCCCGGGCCTGGAGGTGTGCGTCTACGCCGCCCCGAGCCAGACCGTGATCGGTGGCCCGCCCGAGCAGATCGACGAGATCGTCGCGCGCGCCGAATCCGAGGGCCGCTTCGCCCGCAAGCTGCAGACCAAGGGTGCCGGTCACACCTCGCAGATGGACCCGCTGCTGGGCGAATTCTCCGCGGAGCTGCAGGGCATCGAGCCGCACATCCCGAACATCGGCATCTTCTCCACCGTGCACGAGGGCAGCTACGTCAAGCCCGGCGGCGAGCCGATCCACGATGTGGACTACTGGAAGAAGGGGATGCGGCACAGCGTCTACTTCACCCACGGGGTCCGCAACGCCGTCGACAACGGCTACACCACCTTCCTGGAGCTGGCGCCGAACCCGGTGGCGCTCATGCAGGTGGGATTGACGACGGCCAGCGCCGGGCTCCACGATGCCCAATTGATCGCAACGCTGGCCCGCAAGACCGACGACGTCGACGCCATGATCATCGCGATGGCCCAGCTCTACGTCTACGGCCACGACCTCGACTTCCGCACGCTGTTCCCGCGTGAGGTGCAGGGGCCGATCAGCCCGGCGGAGTTCGCCAACATCCCGCCGACGCGGTTCAGGCGCAAGCCGCACTGGCTCGACGCCCGATTCTCCGGCGATGCCACCGGTGTCATGCCCGGCTCGCACGTAGCGACCCCGGATGGCCGGCACGTCTTCGAGTACGCCGGTCGCGGCGAGACCGACTTGGCTGCCCTGGTGAAAGCCGCTGCCGCAACAGTCATTCCGGATTCGACCCTGGTGGCCTCCGAACAACGGGCGGTACCCGGCGAGGGTTCCCGGCTGGTGACCACGCTGACCCGGCACCCGGGTGGCGCGGCCGTGCAGGTGCACTCGCGCATCGGCGAATCGTTCACGCTGGTCTACGACGCGCTGGTGAGTCGCGGCGGTGCAACCGGAGTCCTGCCGGTGGCAGTCGGCGCCGGGACCGCGGTGCCGGCGGAATCTGTTGCGGCGCCGGTCGAACCGGAGCCGCAGGCCGACGACGCCGCGATTCTGAGCGACAATCTCACCGCGGGAGCCGGGCTGGCGGCCGGCTTCGCCAAGTGGTCACCGGAGAGCGGGGAGACCGTCGCTGAGCGGCTGGGTGCGATCGTCGGCGGCGCGATGGGCTACGAGCCCGAGGATCTGCCGTGGGAGGTGCCGCTGATCGAGCTGGGGCTGGACTCGCTGATGGCGGTGCGGATCAAGAACCGTGTCGAGTACGACTTCGACATGCCGCCGATCCAGCTGACCGCGGTGCGCGACGCGAACCTGTACAACGTCGAGGAGATGATCCGCTACGCGGTCGAGCACCGCGACGAGGTGGAGGCGCTGCACGCCCACCAGCAGACCCAGACGGCCGACGAGATCGCCGCCGAGCAGGCCGCGATGATCGCCGCGGCAAAGGGTGCGGCGAGTGCGGAAGTCGCTCCGGCCGCCGAGCCGGCGCCGGCCGCCGAAGCCGCTGCCGCGCCACCTGCTTCGGACATCCCGATCCCGCCGCCGCCGACCAACCCGGCCGGCCCGGCGGTTCCGCCGCCGCCGACGGACCCCAGCGGCCCGGGCGTCGACGCGAGCGGTGTCAGCACCAAGACGGCTGCCGCGGCCGCCGCCAAGGTGCTCACCCAGGAGGCGGTCACCGAGGCGTTGGGCGCCGACGTGCCACCGCGTGACGCCGCCGAGCGAATCACGTTCGCCACCTGGGCGATTGTCACGGGGAAGTCCCCGGGCGGCATCTTCAACGAACTGCCCGCCGTCGATGACGACACCGTGGCCAAGATGGCCGAGCGGTTGTCCGAGCGTGCCGAGGGCATCATCTCGGTCGACGACGTGAAGTCGGCGACCACCATTGAGGCTCTGGCGACCATCGTCCGTGATCAGCTGGAGGACGGCGTGGTGGACGGATTCGTCCGCACGCTGCGCGCGAAGCCCGAAGGTTCGAACAAGATCCCGCTGTTCGTGTTCCACCCGGCCGGTGGCTCGACCGTCGTCTACGAACCGCTGATGAAGCGATTGCCCGCTGACCTCCCGGTGTACGGGATCGAGCGGGTGGAGGGCTCCATCGAGGAGCGCGCCGCCGAGTACGTGCCCAAACTGCTGGAGCTGCACGACGGGCCGTTCCTGCTGGCGGGGTGGTCGCTGGGCGGGGCGCTGGCCTACGCATGTGCGATCGGGTTGAAGCGGGCCGGCGCCGATGTGCGTTACGTCGGGCTGCTCGACCTGGTGCTGCCCGGTGAGCCGATCGACCAGAGCAAGGAAGGAATGCGCGCGCGCTGGGACCGCTACGCACGGTTTGCCGAGCGCACCTTCAACGTCGAGGTCCCCGAGATCCCCTACGAGGAACTGGAAAAGCTCGACGACGAGGGTCAGGTCCGTTTCGTGCTGGACGTCGTCGCGCAAAGCGGGGTGCAGATCCCGGGCGGCATCATCGAGCACCAGCGCACGTCGTACCTGGACAACCGGGCCCTGGACACCATCGAGATCCAGCCTTACGAGGGGCACGTCACGCTGTACATGGCCGACCGCTACCACGATGACGCCATCGTGTTCGAGCCCGCCTACGCGACCCGCAAGCCGGACGGCGGCTGGGGCGAATACATCTCCGACTTGGAGATCGTGCCGATCGGGGGCGAGCACGTCCAGGTCATCGACGAGCCGTACATTGCCAAAGTGGGCGCCCATATGAGTGAGGCGATCAACCGGATCCAATCCGAAGGTGAGAGCGCGTGACGAACAAGACCACCGCCGAACTGTTGGCCGAGCTCCACGAAAAGCTGGAGCTGGCATCCGAACCCGGCGGTGAGGCGGCCGTCGCCAAGCGCGCGAAGAAGGGCATCCCCAGTGCCCGCGAGCGCATTCATGCCCTGCTGGACCCGGGCAGCTTCTTGGAGATCGGTGCGCTGTGCAAGACCCCCGGTGACCCGAACGCGCTGTACGGCGACGGCGTGGTCACCGGCCATGGCCGGATCAACGGCCGGCCGGTCGGGGTGTTCAGCCACGACCAGACCGTGTTCCAGGGCTCGGTCGGAGAGATGTTCGGCCGCAAGGTGGCCAAGCTGATGGAGTGGGTGGCCATGGTCGGCTGCCCGATCATCGGCATCAATGACTCCGCGGGCGCGCGGATCCAGGACGCGGTGACGTCCCTGGCCTGGTACGCCGAGCTGGGCCGGCGGCACGAGATGCTGCGCGGCCTGGTGCCGGAGATCTCCATCATCTTGGGCAAATGTGCTGGGGGAGCGGTGTATTCGCCGATCCAGACAGACCTCTTGGTGGCCGTGCGCGATCAGGGCTACATGTTCATCACCGGACCCGACGTGATCAAGGACGTCACCGGCGAGGACGTGAGCTTCGACGAGCTCGGCGGCGCCGACGTCCAGGCGCAGCGCGGCAACATCCACAAGGTGGTCGACGACGAGGCGGCGGCGTTCCAGTACGTGCGCGACTACCTGTCGTTCCTGCCCGCCAACCACTTCGACGACGCGCCCATCGTCAATCCCGGCCTGGAGCCGGAGATCACTCCGCACGACCTGGAGCTGGACGCGATCGTTCCGGACGCCGACAACGTCGCCTACGACATGCACGAGATCCTGCTGCGTATCTTCGACGACGGTGACGTGTTCGAGATCGCCGATCAGCGCGGGCAGGCCATGATCACCGCGTTCGCGCGGGTCGACGGTCACCCGGTCGGGGTGATCGCCAACCAGCCGATGTACATGTCCGGGGCCGTGGACACCGAGGCTTCGGACAAGGCGGCCAGTTTCATCCGTTTCTGCGACTCCTACAACCTCCCACTGGTTTTCGTCGTCGACACCCCCGGCGCCATGCCCGGGGTATCGGAGGAGAAGAACGGAATCATCAAGCGCGGTGGCCGGTTCTTCAATGCCATCGTCGAGGCCGACGTGCCGAAGGTGACCGTGATCATCCGCAAGGCCTACGGCGGCGGCTACGCCGTCATGGGTTCCAAGCAGTTGTCCGCGGATCTGAACTTCGCCTGGCCGACCGCCCGCATCGCGGTGATCGGTGCCGACGGCGCGGCCCAGCTGCTGGTGAAACGCTTCCCGGATCCGACCGCGCCCGAGGTGCAGAAGATCAAGCAGGACTTCATCGACGGCTACAACGAGAACATGGCGATCCCGTGGACAGCCGCCGAGCGGGGCTACATCGACGCCGTGATCCAGCCGCACGAGACCCGGTTGTTGCTGCGTAAGTCGCTGCGCCTGCTGCGCGACAAGCAGAACTTCCCCAAGGTGCAGCGCAAGCACGGCTTGCTGCCCATCTAGCCCGTGCTTCTCGTGTGGTGAGCGATGCCGTCCCGCGCCGCCGCTAAGTCCTGACTCAGGATGCGGCAACGTTAGCCGACCCGCGTTCTCAGGGTTCGAAGGGCTTGTTCCTGGTGGGGGTGTTTTTCCGGATTAGTGAACCTGAATTTGACATAACAGAGTGTGATTGAAATCATCCAGGTTTGGCAACGCCCACTCATGTGCGGCCTCGAGAATCTGGCGAGGAACTCTGGATGTTTGATGCAGTCGCGGCACGGTCCGGTCACTGCGAGCAAGGCCTGCGAGCTGCGCTGGCCGCCGCCGTCTTGGCGGCCGGTATCGCCGGTGCTCCCCAGCTCACGTCGTTGACCTCGCCGCCCGACCATGCCGGAGTGCTGCTGTCCGCTGCCGAGGGTGGCTCGCTCGCCAACTCGGGCATCGCGCTGATCATGGGCCCCAGCATGATCCCGACGCCGAGCGAGCATTACGCCGAAACCGTGAATGATCTCTTCCTGCAGCCGCACGGGTTCGCCGGCCAGCTCGAGGTGCTGACCACGCCTCAGGAGGCCTACTTACTGGATGAGTCCATGGCCAAGGGCGCGCAGGCTCTGACCGACCGAGTGCTGACCCTGCTCGATGAAGGCAAGGTGGACGAGGACCACCCGGTGACGGTCTTCGGTTACTCGCAGAGCGCCGCCCTCACGACACTGGCCATGCAGCAGCTTGACGAGGCCGGCGTACCGAGTTCGGCGGTGCATTTCGTGCTGATCGGTGATTCGGCAAACCCCCTCGGCGGCTTGCTCGTCGGGTTCTCGGACTACCCGGGCATCGCTGACAACCTGGCGTCACAAGGTGTCACCCTGGGCAACCCGACCCCGAATGATCTGTACCCCACCGACATCTACACCTTGGAGTACGACGGCTACGCCGACTTCCCGAAATACTTCCTCAACCCGCTGTCCAGCCTGAACGCGATCATGGGCATGGCCATCCAGCACATTGCGTACCTTGGCTTGACCCCCGAGCAGATCGCGGACGCCGTCCTGCTGGAGTCCAGCCCGGACAGCATGATCAACTCCTACGTGATCCCCAGCGAGTACCTTCCGCTGCTGTACCCGCTGCTGTTCGTCCCGATCACCGGCAAGCCCATCTACGACCTGCTGGAACCGGTCATGCGCATCCTGGTGAACCTGGGTTACGGCAACATCGATCACGGGTGGAACGACGGCCCGGCGGATGTCCCGAACATGGCGACGGAGGATATGCCGAACCTCGACTGGAACGAGGTCGGCACAGCGCTGGTTGAAGCGACGATGACCGGCTGGGGCGCTTTCGTTTCCGACCTCCTCGACCCGAAGACATACGTGGAAGTGGACGTGCTCGACAACCCCGCACTGGACGGGCTGCTCGCAGCTATGGCCGGTGTGGGCGTCGCTGCCGGCGACGACCCGACGGTGGACGAAATGCTCAACGGCCTGACCAACATGATGTGGGAGTCGCTGGTCGGTCAATACCTGGATCCCGCTTACTGGGACGCCGCTTCCTAGTCTCGGGCGGGTAAGTGTTGCGTAACGCTTCCGCAACACCAGTCACTTCTGTTGCAAACCAATTATCGTTTACCCCAGGCGATCCCATAGTGGGCTAGCCGCCGAGGTTCCAATCATGCGGGGCCGGAACGTGATTCCGGCTGCCCGGATCGCCGTGCGAACCGTCGGAGGCCTGACGGGGGAGACGACGTGTGCCCTAGCGGCGAGGCGCGATGAGTCTACTGCTGCCGGCGAGGCCGTCGGCGCCGGTCGCGCGGAAAGCGCGAAGTGTCCCAGATGACCGTAAGCGGCTGCTACGCAAAGCAATTGCGGCATCGGCCATCGGCAACGCGACCGAATGGTATGACTACGGCGTTTACGCGGTCGTCGCCACGTATCTGACTGAGGCTTTCTTTCCGGACACGCTGGGCAATCTCGGAACCATGCTCGGCTTCGCGGTCTCTTTCGTGCTGCGACCGCTGGGGGGCATGATCTGGGGCCCGATCGGAGACCGGTTCGGACGGAAGTCGGTCCTGGTCGCGACAATTCTGCTGATCGCGGTGGCGACGACGTTGATCGGCGTGCTGCCCACCTATGCCAGCGCGGGGTGGTGGGCGCCAGGCCTGTTGATCGCCCTGCGTGTGGTGCAGGGCTTCTCCACCGGCGGCGAATACGGCGGCGCCGCAACGTTTATGGCTGAGAGCGCACCCGATGACAAGCGGGGGACGTACGGCAGCTTCCTGGAGTTCGGTGCCGTCGGCGGCTTCGTCCTCGGCAGCGCCGTGGTGCTGGCGCTGGAGGCGATGCTCAGCCATGAGCAGATGGCGGCCTGGGGCTGGCGTATTCCGTTCCTGCTCGCCCTGCCGCTGGGTGTGCTGGGGCTGGTGCTGCGCAGTCGGATGCCCGAGACTCCGGTGTTCGCCGAGTGCGTCGCCTGCGACGCGATCAAGGGATCGGCCTGGGACCGGCTGGTCGACCTGCTGACCAACTACACCCGACCGATCTTGGTCACGTTCGCGCTGCTGGTCGCGCTGAACATCATCGACTACACGCTGGTGACCTACCAGCCGACCTACCTGCACGCCTCGGCCGGCCTGGACGAGCGCAGCAGGACGGCGGTGGTGCTGGTCGGGGAGTTGGCCATGATGGCCTGCATCCCGTTCGCGGGCGCCTGGTCGGATCGGATCGGTCGAAAACCGCTGTGGCGCGGCTCTTTGATCGGGTTCGCCGTGTTAGCGCTGCCGATGTACTGGCTCATGGGCCAGGGTTTCACCTGCGCGCTGGTGGGATTCACGGTGCTCAGTGTGCTGTTCGCTGCGCCGTTGGCAACCGTGGCGGCGACGTTTCCGGCGATGTTCCCCACCCAGGTGCGCTATGCGGGATTCGCGATCGCCGACAACGCGGCCGTCGCGGTGTTCGGCGGCACCGCGCCGGTGTTGGCCGACTCGGTCATCGAACACACCGGGTGGCAGCTCTTTCCGGCGGCGTATCTGGTGCTCGCCGCGGTGCTCGGATTGGTCGCCCTGCGGTTCCTTCCGGAGACCCTTGGGTGTTCACTACGCGGTACCGGCATCCCCGGAGTGCAGGGTGAACTCGAACGTGAGCTGGCGGCTGTGATCGCCAGGCAAGCCGACGGGCCCCGCGAGCGTGCACAGAATGACGCCTGACGCGGCGTGTCGGGGTACAGACACGCACGCTCGCGGGAGGTACCCCCAGCTCGCGGGAGGCCCCGATCGGGAGACCGATTACGCCTTGATCCGGATCTGGCCCGGTGACCACCAGCCCGAACGCGTCGCGCTGCCCAGGTCCAACTCCGCGGGCGTTGCCGGTGTGATCACGTCGAACTGGCGCAACGAGCCCCAGTCCCGGCCCCAGTCGTAGTTCAGGTAGGTGGCCATCACGTGCGCCCGCAGCAGCATGTCGGAGATGCCCAGCAGCCCGCCGTTGACTCCGTCCTGCCAGGTGTCGGTGTCCTGCTTCTTGGCGTTGTAGTCCGGGGTGATCCGGTACTGAGGCACCTCGGTAACGCCGTTGGCGTGCAGCATCGGGTGCTGACACGGGAAGGCCAGGCCCACCGCCCAGTCCAGCAGCACCGGCTTGTCGGAGCCGATGTACTCCTGGATGGTCTTCACCTCGGGCAGTCGCGGCGGGGTGAACGCGATCCAGTCCCGCGGGTTCAGCGACTTGTCCACGGCCACAATGCGGACCGCGACGGCCTGGGCGGGGATCTGGGCCCGCGGGTAGCGCAGGTTGCGCCACATCCGCGGCCACTCGCCGAACAGGTCGTAGGGCACCAGCCGGCCGGCGGCCACCGGAGCGCCGTCGGGACCGGGCAGCCCGTACTCCAGCTGCACGTCCTGGCCGGTGGTGTAACCCTTCAGCACACTGTTGCCGGCGATGGTGCCTGCCGCGGTCACCGCCACCAGCGGGTGCCCGTCATCAGCGGGGGGTAGCGCGTACCAGGCCGACGTCAGCTTGGACTCCTGCTGGCCGTCGGTGCTGTAGCTGCCCGCCAACGGAATCCGGGCCGGGTCCAGACCGTAGGGCAGCGGGACGGTCGAGCCGTTGATCCCAGCCGTCTTCAGCTTCTTCGGGGCGTCCCAGTCGTAGTCGGTGCCGGGCTGGGTGATCGGCATCCGCAGCGCCTCGGCGACCACCTTCTCCGGTACCCCGCTGGCGGTGAAACCGACCGGGTCCACCCCGCCCAGCGGTCCGAGATCGCCGTATTCACCGGGCAAAGGTGTCAGCGCGCCGTCATTGGGGTCCGGCTCCACGAGTACGTTGTCGGCCAGCCCGCAGCCGCCCACGAACGCCCGCACGTTGGCCAGGCCGTTGGAGTAGGTCGGGTACTCACGGATGACCCCGGCCACCATCGAGGCGACGAACACGCACACCATGAAGCCGGCCGCCACCGGAATAGGAGCGGCGGTCAGCGCCCGGGCCACCCGGCCCTCGCCGCGATCACGCGGCGCGAAGTGCAGCCAGGCCGCCCAACCGGCCGCCACGGCGAACATGGCGAACAGAATTGTGCTGACGGTGATTCCGCCGATGCGCGGCATGTCGGCGTTGAACGGCACGCCGTAGCTGGAGACGTACCACCAGCCGTTGGTGGTGGCGAAACACAACGCCAGAATGAACAGCACCGCCGCCGCGAAGGCCATCCGGTTTCGCGACCAGCGCACCACTTGTCGAGATACCAGCACCGTGGTCAGCGCCGCCATTGCCCCGGCCACCGCGGCGAACAGGCCGAAGTGATGCACCCACTTGGTGGGCGCGAACATCAGCGAGAACATGGTCGCCAGGATCACGCCCATCAACCGCCACACCGGGCCGCTGGCGACCCCGGCAACGCGCTTGCGCCGCAACATGACGAACATCGCGGTGAACAGGCACAGCGCGCAGATCAGGAAACCGAACCGCCGCGACAGCGAGCCGTCGACGGTCGGCAGGATCAGGTAGTAGTAGCGCAGGTTCTCGGTGTACCAGGCCTGGCTGGGGCCGATCGCGGTACGAACCCGGGTGGCTTCCAGCACGGTGCGGATGGTCTGGTCGGAAAAGACGACGGTCAGGATCACCGCACCGGCGGCCAGCAGCGGCGCCACCAGCGGCCAGGTGCCGTGAATGCGGTGGCGACGCACCAGGATCCGCAGCAGCGGCCGGCCACCGGCCAGCAGCGCGGCCACCGCGATCAGGCCGGTGGGCTGAATACCCAGGGTGAAGGCCGCACAGATGATCGCCAGCGCCGCCGGGGTCAGCCGGCTGGAGATGATCGCCCGCTCCACCAGCACGTAGGTGATCAGCGCACCGACCGCGATGATCCCCTCGGGGCGCAGGCCGTTGTTGAACGGCATCCATGCCGCCAGCAGCACCAGGCCGGCCGCCCACAGCGCGGGCTTGCTGGCCGCCACCGCCGGACCGAACCGGGGCAGCACCTCGCGGCTCAGCAGCAGCCAGCACACCAGCCCGGCGACCAGGTCCGGCAGCCGGATCCAGATGCTGGCGTCGGAGACGTGCGTCATCAGCGCCAGCAGGTTGTAGTACCAGCCGAACGGGTCCTCCGGGCTGCCGAACCAACGGAAGTAATTGCTCATATAGCCGGCGTGATCGGCCACCCGGGCCATCCCCAGGATGTAGCCGTCATCGGAGGAGTTCGCGCCGATCACGTACCAGAGCAGGAACCCGAACACCACCGCCACGTCGGCCAGTGAGAAGAACCGCCAACGGCTCGGGATCAGCCGGTGCATCCGGTGGCCGTCGAGCCGGTCCAGGCGCCACAGCGCCAGCACCGCGATCACGGTGGCCAGGATGGCAACGTAGATCGCGGCCCGCTTCAAGGGGGTCGGCTTGGTGGAGAACCGGGTGTCGATGTCGGCGGTCAACTCCAGACCTGCCGGGGCGGGACCGGCCAGGTCGGTGAACACCCCGACGATCTGCGGGCGCAGGTTCGGGTCGGGCCAGCCGTAGCGCTGGGTGATCCCGCCGATGGTGGCGAACGTTCCGGCGTGCGACGACGTGACCTCGATGTCGGTGCAGCCGGGCCCTTCCACCTTGGCCCGCGGTGCGGTGGCCAGCACCACGTTGCGGTCCGTGACGTCCACCCGCTTCTCGGTGACGGTGATGAACAGCCCGTTGAGTGCGGCGTCCTTGCCCTTGGCCGGTGCGGTGGCCAGCAGTGTGCCGCCCTCGGCGGGCAACTGGCGCACCAGCGCGCACGGCGCCTTCACCGACATCGAGATCGGGGTCTGCGAGATCAGCGGGGCGGTCACGCTGCCCAGCTCGCCGTGCTGCGGCCAGTTCAGCGTGGCGGTGGTCTGCACCACCGGCAGCAGCGGGGTGGCCACCGACAGCAGGAAGCCCACGAGGCCGGCGACGACGGCCACCCAGCGGGTCAGTTTCAGGTCACGGTCGGTCACAGGCGGCGTCATGGCAGTGCTCGAATCGGTCCGGACCGGCTCCAGCCGGTAACAGTGACGGTGCCCTGCTCGATGTCGGCGTCGGGCGCGTCCTTGGCGGGGATCAGTCGGTGATAGGCCTCGACCGCACCCCAGTCGCGATACCAGTCATTGCGCAGGTAGGTCGGCAGGGTGGTCGTCCAGAGCATGGCCTGGGTGATCATGAACGGCCCACCGTCCTCGGCGGACTGCCACAGGTTGGACGACGCCGCGGTCTGCTTGTGATCCGGCATGATCCGGTACTTCGGCAGCTCGGCGATGCCCAGGTGCTCGGTGAACGGCCGCTGGCACGGGAAGTTCGCCGCCACGGCGATGTCCATCAGCACCGGGGTCTGCGAGCCCATCAACTCGGTGATGGTCTGGACCACCGGCACCCGCGGCGGGGTGAAGGCGATCCACTGCTCGGTGGACAGGTTCGGGTCGTTGGCGACGATGCGCACCACGTCGGTGCCCGGCGGCGCCCACGCGAGCGGGAACCGCAGGTTGCGCCAGGAGTTCTGCGGCCCGATGTCGATCGGTTCGGTCTGGCCGAGCGCCTTGAACGTGCCGTCGGGGTTGCTGGTGCCCCACTCCAGGTTCAGCGGCTGGCCGTAGTCGAGCTTGCCGTCCTCGCCGTGCGACCAGATGGCCCCGGCGGCGGTGACGACGACGATGGGCGCCCGGGTGGCGGTGCGGTCGGGTTCGGGCAGTCGGTACCAGACCGAGGTGGCGTGCGCCGCGACCTGCTCCTTGTAGGAGCCGAGCACCGGGGTGACGGCCGGGTCCAGGCCGAACGGCAGCGCCACCCGGGAACCGTTCACCCCGTCGGGGGCGTCGTCGGGGATCTTGCCGCCGGCGGTGCCCGCCGCGTCACTCTGGTTGGCGCTGGGCTTGTTGGGGGAGGCGTCCGCGTTGGGCACCCCGGGCTTGGCGATCACGGCCAGCGAGGTGAGGTCCTCGTCGACGGCGTTGGGGTCGAAGCCGTAGGGGTCGGACCCGCCGAGCGGGCCGAGCTCGGTGTATTTCTGGCCCGGCACCGGCTGCAGCAGACCCGCGTTGACGTCGGGTTCGGCCAACACGTCGTCGGCCATGGCGCAACCGGCCAGGCCGGAGGTGATCGCGTCGGCGTTGGCCTTGGCGGTGGTGTAGGCGGGGTAGCGCCCGGCGGCGGCCTTGGCCATCGAGCCGACCATCAGCAGCACCATCAGGCTCGCGACGATCAGCAGCGGGGTGGAGGCCAGAATCCGGTTGCGCCGGTTGGGCGTCACCTCGGTGTGCCCGGTGTAGTCCAGCCGGAAGTGCTGCCAGCCGGCCAGCAGGCCGGTGGCGATGGACGCAGCCAGGAACATCGACGTCACCGGGCGGCTGGCGATCACCGGTGGGATGTCGAACCACGGCACCCCGTAGCCGCCGACGTAGAACCAGCCGTTGACCCCGGAGGTCGCCACGGCCACCAGGAACAGCAGCGCGGTCACGTACAGAGTCATGTTGCGTCGGCTGTGCAGCCCGACCCGGGCGAAGGTGAACGCGGTGAGCGCCGCCAGCGCACCGGCGAGCCCGGCGAACCCGCCGAACTGCACCGCCCACTTGGTGGGGGTGAACGTCAACAGCAACAGGCCGACGGCGGTCGACCCGATCAGCCGCCAGGCCGGGCCGCTGGCCACCCCGTTGATCCGGCCGCGCCGCAGCAGCACCACCAGCATGGCGAACATGCAGAACAGCAGCACCAGCACGGCGAACCGGCGGGTCAGCGAGGCGTCGACGTTCTCCTCGACGGTCAGGAAGTAGTACCGCAGGAACTCCTGGTACCAGGCGATGGTCGGACCGACCACGTACTTGATCCGGGCCGCTTCGGCGACCGCGGCCAGGGTCTGAGACCGGCAGACCACCACAGCGATCACCGATCCGGCTGCGGCCAGCACGGCCAGCGGGGCGGCCAGGCCGTCGGTGGCCCGGCGCTTGCGGATCACCGCCTCGATGGCCCGGGAGCCGGTCAGCAGGGGGGCCAGTGCGATCAGTCCGTGCGGCGCCAGCGTCACGGTGAAGACCGCCACCACGATCGCCAGCGCGGTGGGCACCAGTCGGCGGGTGGCGATGGTGCGTTCCACCAGCACCCAGACCAGCAGAGTGCCCAGCGCGATCAGGGGCTCGGGGCGCAGGCCGTTGTTGAACGGCAGCCAGGCCGCCGCGAACATGGCCGCGGCGGTGAACACCGCCACCCGGTTGCCGGACAGCCGGCCCAGCCGGGGCAGGATGCGGCGGCTGATGATCAGCCAGCAGGCCATGCCGGCCAGTGTGGCGGGCAGTCGCATCCACACCCCGGCGGTGCTGATCGTGCTCAGCTGGCCGAGCAGTGAGGGATACCAGTCGAACGGGGCCTCGGTGGCGCCGAAGAACCGGTAGTAGTTGGCCACGTAGCCGGCGTGCGCGACGTTGCGGGCCATCGTGAGGTTGTAGCCGTCGTCGCTGGAGATGGCGCCGATGACGTGCCACAGCGCCAGGGTGGCCAGTACGCCGATGTCGGCCAGCCAGGTGATCGGGTTGGCCCGCAGCCAGTGCCGCCAGCTGCGCGGGGTGCGGTGGGTCTGGCGGCGGTCCAGGACGGCCAGCGCCAGGATGGCAGCCAGCACTGCCAGCACCCCCAGCGCCATGACCGCGGTCTTGAGGGCAGTGGGTGCGGTGATGAACCGGGTGTCGACGTCGATGCGGGCGCTCAGGCCGGGCTGCGGGCCGATCTCCAGCTCGGTGAAGACGCCGCCGACCTGCGGTTTGTTCTCGGGGGGCAGGGTGCCTGCCGCGCCGGGGATCCCGACGAAATCTGCGCCGACCTCGCCGGCGTTGGCCCACAGGTGCAGTTGGCTGCAGTCGGCGATCTTGGCGCGGGGGGCGGCCGCGGCCACGTGGTCGCGGTAGGCGGCGAACACTGCCGTCTTGTTGGCCCGCACGAACAGGCCGTGCGCGGTGGCGTCGACGCCGCCGGCCGGCACGGTCGACAACACCAGGCCGCCCTTTTCGCCCAGGGTGGCTATCGCCGAGCAGGGAATGGTGATGTCCAGGCTGCGCGGCGCACCGGACACCAGGGGAGCGGTGACGTCGCTGACGTGGCCGTCGGCGTTGAGCCCCTGCGGCCAGGCGATGGTGGCGGTGGTCTGTTTGACCGGGAGCAGCGGGGTGATGCCGCACAGCAGCACGCCGGTGACGCCGGCCACCACCGCGATCAGCCGGGCGATCCGATAGCGCTGCTTGGGCTGGTCGTAGGTGGAGGACACGAGCCCTGATGTTAGGCGACCCGGCCGGCCGCGCGGGGAACCCGTCCCGCCCGGCGTCGAATGCGTTCGGGGGCGCTCCAGCCCCCGCGAGTGGGAATCTCACGACGTGACACGCCGACGGAGCGTCGTGAGATTCCCACTCGGCGGCAAGAAATCAGTGCCGCAACGGTGCCGGGCTCCACAGCCCGGAACGCACGGCGGTGCCCAGATCCAGCTGCGCCGGGGTGGCCGCCGGGTAGTACGGCGTCAACTGCTGCAGGGCGCCCCAGTCGCGGAACCAGTCGTGGTTCAGATAACTGGGCACCGTGGTCGCGCGCACCAGCAGCTCGGTGATGCCCAAGGGACCGCCACCGTTGTTGTCCATCACCGGGGAGTTCGCCTCGGCGCCGAACCGGTCCGGCAGGATCCGCCACTTCGGCACTTCGGTCACCCCGTTGCGGTGACCGAACGGCCGCTGGCAGGGGAACGCCAGGCCTACCAGCCAGTCCAGCAGTACCGGATCCGAGGAGCCGACCGCTTCCTGCAGGGTGCGCAGCTGCGGCACGCGCGGCGGCGTCACCGCGATCCAGTGCTGTGGGGCCAGGTCGTCGTCGCGGACCACCAACCGGATGCGGGTGGCCTCGGGCGGGATCGCCGACATCGGTGCGCGCAGGTTGCGCCACGCCGGGACCGCGCCGATGTCACCGAACTCGACCGTCCCGCCGGGCTTGTCGTTCGCGGCGCCGGACTCGGTGGCCCACTGCGCGGTGACCTCGCCGCGGTCGAAGCGGCCGGCGGCCGTCACCACCAGCAGCGGCCCGGCGTCGGCCCGGTCGGCGGGCAGCCGGTACCAGGCCGAACGCAGCAGCGCGGGGACCTGAATGCCGGGGCGCCAGCTGCCCAGCACCGGCACCCGGGCCGGGTCCAGCTTGTAGGGCAGCCGGGCTCGTGAGCCGTTCACGCCCTCGGCGGCGGTGGTGCCACCTTCGGTACCGGCCTCGCCGCCGGCGGTCTGTGCGTCGTCGTCGGCCAGCCGGCCCAACCCGGGCGGGCCGATCACCTGGTCGGCCGAGACGTCGGCGGGAATCCCGTTGGGGGTGAACCCGACCGAGAACGTGGCGCCGAGCGCGTCGGCGACCGGAGCATCGATCGGGGTGAGGATCCCGGCGGTGGGGTCCTGCTCCACCAGCACGTCGTCGGCCAGTCCGCAGGTCCGCCCGGAACCCAGCACCGGAATTGCGGCCAGGTTGGAGCGGCCCACCGTCCAGGCCGGGTATTGGCCGAGCATCGAGGCGGTCAGCGACACCACCTCGAACACGATCAGCACCCAGGAGGCGATGGCCAGGGGATAGCCGGACAGCGCCGTCCAGCGCGGCGGCCGCTCGGCGCCGTTGACGAAGTGGAACCAGGCCGCCACCAGCGCCGCCAATACCGTCAGCGCCACACCCATGGTCGCGAACGCCAGATGCCACTTGGGGAAGGCGTTCGACCACGGCACCCCGAAGTTGGAGACGTACCACCAGCCGTTGACGCTGGCGAACGACAGCGCGGTGATGAACAGCACCACTGCGGTGAACAGCGTCCGGTTGCGCCGGGAGTGCATGGCCGCGGCCCCCACTGCGACGGCGGCCAGCGCCCCCACCGACCCGGCCAGGCCGGCGAACACACCGAAGTGATGCGTCCACTTGGTGGGCGTGAACATCATCGCGATGAACGAGATGATGGTGATCCCGATGATGCGCCGGCTGGGTCCGGCCGCGGTGCCGGGAATCCGGCCCTTGCGCAGCGCCATCGCCACCGAGACCGCCAGCGCGACGCCCAGTGCCAGCACCGGGAATCGGCGCGCCACCGAGCCGTCGGGGGTGGCCAGGAACAGCCGTTCGTAGCGGACGTGCTCCTCGAACCAGGCCAGGCTGGGCCCGACCGCGGACTTCAGCGTGCTGGCTTCGATCTCGCCGGCCAGGGTCTGGTCGCGGAAGATGACGATCGCGGTGATGCTGACCGCCGCGGCGATCGGGGCCAGCAACGGCGCCAGCCCGAACTGCTTGGACCGCCGATGCAAGATGGTGCGCAGCGGCCCGATCGCCACCAACAGCGCGCCGATCGACGCGATCCCGGTCGGGCCGGAGAACAGCGTCATCGCGCCGATGATGCAGGCGATCGCCAGCGGCAGCAGCCGGCTGGTGGCCACCGCCCGCTCCACCGAGCACCAGGTCGCCAGGATGCCCAGCGCGATGATCGGCTCGGGACGCAGGCCGTTGTTCAGCGGCAGCCAGAACGCCAGGAACATACCGGCCGCGGTCCAGGCCGCCGCCCGGCTGTGTTTGACGGCGTGGCCCAGGCGAGGGATCACTTCGCGGCTGATCAGCCACCAGCAGGCCAGCGCCATGCCCAGGGTGGGCAGCCGCATCCAGATGCTGGTGGTGGACACCTGCGACCACACCGCCAGCAGGTCGTAGTACCAGCCGAACGGCGCCTCCGGCGTACCGAACCAGCGGTAGAAGTTGGCCATGTAGCCGGCGTGCTCGGAGATCCGCGCCATGGTCAGGATGTAGCCGTCGTCGCTGGTGTTGGCGCCGACGAAGTGCCACCAGACCAGGACCAGCGTGACCAACGCGTCCAGCGGTGAGGCCGACCACCAGCGGGCCGGCAGGAAGCGCCGGTGCCGGGTGCCGTCGGCGGTGTCGAGGATGTGCAGGGCGATCAGCGCGACGATGGTCAGCGTCACCCCGAGGATCATCGCGGCCAGCTTGAGCGGGGTGGGTGCGCTGGAGAACCGGGTGTCGACGGTGGCGGTGAAGTCCAGGCCGGCCGGCGCCGGGCCGGCCAGGTCGGTGTAGACGCCGACGATCTGCGGGCGGAAGTCGTAGCCGCTGCGGGTCCCGGTCAGCGGGGAGCCGGGCTTTTCGGCGTGCGGTCCGTACTTGAGGCCGACGAACTCGGCGGTCACCCGGTCGGCGTGCGCGGTGAAGGTCAGCTTCTGGCAGTCCGGGCCGAGTACCTGGGACAGCGGCGCCACCACCACCGGCACGTTGCGCACCACCAGAACCAGGTCGTCGTTGACGAGTTCGATGAGCAGTCCGCGGTCGACGGCCTTGGGGGCCTGTTTGGGCACCGTGGACAGCAGCACCGACTTGGCGGGGGTGAGGCCCGCCGCGGCCTGGCACGGCACGCTGATGTCCAGGTCGGTGGCGACGTAGCCGATCAGTGGTGCCTGCACACTGGCCAGGACACCGTTCTGCGGCCAGTTGAGTTCGGCAGTGGTCTGTTTGACCGGTAATAACGGGGTGAGGATCGCCAGTAGGGTGCCCAGCACGCCGGCGACGACGGCGACGGCCCGAGCGATCCGGAAGTCGGCGCGCGTATCGGTCACGGACAGATGCTATCGGTGCGGCCGATGGCGTCCGTCAGGTGCGGATGGCAAGCACGAACGGGCCGATCTTCTGCACGTGGAACTGCGGCCCGGCGAACAGGGCCGCATCGAGCTCTACGGTGTAGCGCCGCACGTTGGGATGGTTGGGGTAAACGTCCTTGGCCAGCCGCAGCGTGTAGGTGTCGCCGGCGCCGGGGCGCATCAGAAACACCGTCGGCGCCGGCCACGCCAAGTCGTCGAGCGCGCGGGTGAACTGCTCCGAGGTCTCGAGCTTGGACCAGGCCTCGATCGCGGCGGCGCGCGCGGAGAACTGCGCCAGCGGGTTGGCGTAGTGCGGCGTCAGCCCCTGGAAGCCCCAGTAGGGGTAGTAGGACAGGAAGCTGTAGTCGGCGGTGAGCACCACGGTCTGGTTGCGAGCCTTACCGGTGGCCTTCGTGATGGCCGCATCGACGGCCTCGTAATACTTCGCGGCCCCCGGTGCGCGTCGGTCGCCGCGGTCGCCGTGGCCGTCGGTGTCGGTGTAGGCGACGGTGATGTCGGGCCGCAGCACCTCGGGAATGTCCTGGCTGAACGCGAGCGCCCCGGCCAACCCCACCGCGGTCGCGACCGGGTAGACGATGGTGTGCCAGCCCTGCGCGGCCCGGCCGAGCGCCTGGGCGCCCTCGACGAAGCCGAACACTCCGGCGGTGGCCAGCAGCACCGTCAGCGTCGGCTGGAGCCGGAAGCTCAGCAGGGTGGTGAGGGCCAGGGTCGAGAGCATCGACAGCAGTGACCACAGGTAGACGCCGACGACGCCGACCGCCAGCGCCCCGGCGCGGGTTGACTTGGTGGCCCGCGCCACCAGCCACACCGTGCCCAGCAGACACAGCGCGCCGAGCAGCGTGAACTGCAGCATCGGGAAGCTCAGCTCCGCGCCGTCGCCGGGCAGGTAGTGGAAGGCGCTGCGGGACTCGCCGGGCGGGTGGTACAGCGCCTGCCGCAGGTAGGGCGTCCAGGTGATCGACGCGATGGCAACGGCGATCACGCCGATCACCGCCAGCCGCCCCAGCGGGCTCAGCGCGGCCTTGGCGCCGGCGCGTTTGATCGTCCGGGACGCCGCCAGCACCACCGCCATCAGCGTCACCGTGAATGCGGTGTAGGCCACCAGCAGGGTGTAGAAGGTGGCGGCGAAGCCCAGGAAGACACCGGCGCCGACGATGGCTCCCCAGCCGCGACCGGACGCCCGCAGACCCGACCAGGTCAGGACCAGCACCGGGGGCAGCAGCACGGTGATCATCGCCGCGTAGGGCTCCGGGGAGCTGTAGGCCAGCGTCACCGCGGCCCCGGCGATGGTGACCAGCAGCGCGTACTCGAAGCGGATCAGCTTGTTCCACAGCACCAGCGCGACCGCGACCGCGACGGCGATCGAGGTGATGGCCCACGGCTTGTACATCTCCCAGGCCGGCAGGCCGGTCCAGGCCGCGGCCCGCCCGCCGAGCCAGAACCAGCCCGGCGGGTAGAACGGCGGCAGTCCGAGGTAGGTCATGTCGGCCAATGCGGGACTGTCGGTCAGCCGGGTCAGGTATTCGGTGCGGAACTGCTGGTCCACCGAGATCCCGAACAGGTAGAGCTTGGTGGCCCCCAGCGGCATCGCCAGCGTGACCACCGAGAACGCGCTGGTGAACACCACCGCGGCCAGCCAGCCCAACGTCTGCCGGCCGCGTCGCCACAGCATGGCCGCCGCGGCCAGCCCGGCCAGGCAGCCGACCTGCCCGACGGTGGTCAGCGCATGCAGTTGGTTCGACGACGGATACGCGGGCCACTGCACCCGGGCGATCGCCATCAGCGCGACCACCGCGACGACGACGGCCAGCGTGGCGGCCAGCATCATCTGACCGACGGTGGTCAGCGCGGTGCGCATCAGATGGGCAGCCGGCGGAAGATCGCCCGCGGGACGTGCCGAAGCACCATCATGACGTAGCGGAACGCCCCTGGCGCCCAGACGATCTCCTTGCCCTTGGCGGCCGCGGCCACCGCCAGTTCGGCGACGTCTTCCTTATCGACGGTCAACGGGGCTTCCTTGACGTGCGCGGAGAACCGGGTGCGCACCTGGCCGGGCCGGATCACCAGCACCCGCACCCCGTCTTCGCGAAGCGCCTCGCCCAGGCCGAGATAGAAGCCGTCGAGCCCGGCCTTGGTGGAGCCGTAGACGAAGTTGGTCCGGCGAACCCGCTCACCGGCCACCGAGCTCATCGCGATGATCTGGCCGAAGCCCTGGGCGCCCATATTGCCCGCGAGCAATACGCCCACCGAAACCGCTGCGGTGTAGTTGATCCCGGCGACCTGCACCGCCTTGGCCTGGTTGTGCCAGAGCTCCTCGGCATCTGCGTCCATGCCGAACGCCACGATCGCCACATCTATATCGCCGCCCGAGAACGCGGAGTCGATCATCGCCGGGTGGCTTGCGGTGTCCAGCGCGTCGAAGTCGACGATCCGCACCGACTTGGCGCCGGCCGCCTCCATCGCCGCCACGGCGCCGTCGCGGCCGGGGTCACCGGGCAGGCAGGCCAGCACCACGCTGGCCGAGGCGTTGCGCAGGTAGCGCGCACAGATCGCCAAACCGATCTCGGACGTGCCGCCCAGCAGCAGAATCGACTGGGGATTACCGGTCGCGTCGAACACCATCTAGAGCAGCTCCAAACGTCGGGCCATATCGGAGGCGAAGATCCCGTCGGGATCGACCTTGCGTCGCACCGCGATCCACTCGTCGATACGCGGGTACATGGCGTGGAAATTCTCCGCGGTGGTGCGGGAGTCCTTGGCGGTGTAGAGCCGACCGCCGAACTCCAGCACCCGGCGGTCGAGGGAGTTGAGCAGCTCGTTGACGCCGGGTTTCATCGGGAAGTCCAGGCACACGTTCCAGCCGGGCATCGGGAAGCTCAGCGGCGCCTCATTCCCCGGTCCGAACAGCTTGAACACGTTGAGCGCCGAGTAGTGCCCGCTGGCCTGGATGTCGATGATGATGCTCTTGAACTCCTCGACGGCCTCGGTGGGCACCAGGAACTGGTACTGGGCGAAGCCGGCCGGACCGTAGCCGCGGTTCCACTCACCCAGCAGATCGAGCGGGTGATAGAACTGCGTCAGGTTCTGCACCTTGCCGCGATAGTGGCCGCCGCGGCGGTAGTACAGCTCGCCGATGGCGCTCAGGCTCAACTTGTTCATCAACCCGTTGGGGAAGATGTCGGGCACCGTCATCAACTGCGGCGCGTCGAACTTCAGCGGGTTGCGGGCCAGCTTGGCCGGCAGCTCGTCGCGCAGGGCCAGGCGCCCGCGGGTGATGGTGGCGCGGCCCAGTTTCGGTGGCGGGCTGATCGCGTCGAACCACGCACTGGAATAGGTGTAGTTGGCTTCGCTGCCGTCGCTGTGAAAGGCGATGGTCTCATCGAGAGTTGCGGTGTTGTCGCCGTCGTTGATGAAGTACGCCGTCTCGGTCGGCGTCATGGCAATCGTGGCGCGCAGGATGATCCCGGTCAGGCCGTTGCCGCCGACCGTGGCCCAGAACAATGCAGCCTCGGGGCCGTCGGGTGTCAGCTGGCGCACCGAGCCGTCGGCGGTCAGCAACTCCATCGACACCACGTGGTTGCCGAAGCTGCCCTCGCTGTGGTGGTTCTTGCCGTGGATGTCGCAGGCGATCGCCCCACCGATGGTGACCTGGCGAGTCCCCGGCAGCACCGGCACCCACAACCCGAACGGCAATGCCGCCTTCATCAACTGATCCAGGCTCACCCCGCCGTCGACGTCGACGACGCCGCGGTCAGAGGAGATCGAGTGGATCCGGTTCAACGCGGTCATGTCGATCACCAGGCCGCCGCCGTTTTGGGCGTTGTCGCCATACGAACGGCCCAGGCCGCGGGCGATCACGCCGCGACTTCCGTCGTCGGCCGAGCGAGCCACCGCCTTGGCGATGATTTCGACATCCGGGGTCGACAACACCTGCGCCACGCTCGGCGCGGTGCGGCCCCAGCCGGTGAGGCGGCGCGTTGTGGTCTGCAACTCGGTGCTCAACATCGCACATGAGGGTACCGCCAACGCGCCGGATCCCGGTTCAGCGTGACTAATGCGATCTGTCCCGCTACGATCGCGCAATGCCTGAGACTTCTGCGAGCGAATCCTCCTCTGCCAAGCCCAAGACCGCGGGTTTTCCGCAATCTTCCACCTCGTCGTCGGCGTTGTCGGTGCCCACGATCGCCGCGCTGGCGCTGGCCGTGATCGGCATCGTCTTGGCCATCTTCGGCTGGTTCCACCCGTCGACGAGCCAGAAGTTCTCGGACGACCAGCGTGCCGACGCCAAGGGCAAGATCTGCGAGGCGCAGGGCGTCGTGCGGCAGGGCACCCAGTTCAACACCAACCTGCAGAACCCGGTCCCGGGCGACCTGGCCGGTGACCTGGCGGTCGGCACCAACGCGCGGCTTTCGCTGTTCGCCGGTGGCGCCTTCCTGCACCAGAACCTCGAGGCCAACCCGGCCACCCCGGCCGACCTGTCGAAGGCCGTTGGCGACATGGCCGACACCCTCGAGTCGCTGAGCATCAACTACCTGGCTGGGCACTCGCCCGAGGACGCCGTCCAGCAGCCGCTGCGCGACCAGCTGCGCGGTCAGATCGACGTCCTGGACAACCTCTGCCAGCAGCAGTAATTCAGCAGCAGTAAATCCGTTCGATCCGTAGGTGCGCTGGGCGATGTCAACGACAGAGCCCAGCGCATTTACGTTGGTGGACCTGCTTGCGCAGCAGGCCGACCGCCACGACGACAAGGTCGCCTTCCGGTTCTGCCCGGAGGGCGACGACGAACACGACCGGCTGAGCTATCGCGAGCTGGACCGTCGGGCCCGGGCCGTCGCCGCCGGTCTGCAGCAGCACGGGGCGGCGGGCCAGCGAGTATTGATCTTCTGCCGCCCGGGCCTGGACAGCATCGTCGCCTTCTTCGGTTGCCTGTATGCCCGCGCCATCGCGATTCCGGTGGACGCGCAGTGGACCTCGGCGCGGATCGAGGCAATCGTGCCCGATGCGCGCGCCGAAATTGCCTTGGCCACCACGAAAACCCAAGAGGGGATCCGCGCCGCGGCGGACCGCGCAGCCCAGGCGGCGGGCTTAGCGCCGCTGCAGTGGTTCGCCACCGAAGAATTGAGCGGCGACGAGTCCGCTGCCGACCGTTGGGCGCTGCCGCCGGTGACCGCGGCGACCGTTGCGGCGATTCAATACACCTCCGGAACCACCAAGGCGCCCAAGGGTGTGGTGCTGACCCACGGCAACTTCATGCACAACCTGGAGACCGTCCGCCAGACCTGGAACCCCGCGCCGGACAACCCGGTGTTCCATCGCCCGGTGGGTTCGGTGACCTGGCTGCCGCAGTACCACGACCTGGGCCTCATCGGCGGTGTCCTGATGACGCTGTACGTCGGGACGACCACGGTGGTGATGTCGCCGGGCGCCTTCCTGATGCGCCCCATGCGCTGGCTCGAGGCGATGTCCCGGCACGGGGCCGTCATCTCCGGCGCACCCAACTTCGCCTACGACTGGTGTGTCAAGCGCAGCACGTCGGCCGAGCGCGCGGCGCTCGATCTGTCCAACTGGCAGGTCGCCCTCAACGGCGGCGAACCGGTGAATCCCGAATCGCTGCAGGCATTCTCGGAGGCGTTCGCGCCGGCCGGATTCGCCCCCGAGACGTTTCTGCCGGTGTACGGACTGGCGGAGGCGACGCTGGGAGTGTCCGGTGGATCGGATTCGCCGCTGCCGGTGGTCGTGCACGTCGATCGCGGTGCGCTCGGTGAAGACCGGGTTGTCGAAGCCGCTCCGGATGATCCGCTCGCAGCCGCGGTGGTCGGCTGCGGGCGGCCGCGGGGCGGCCAGCGGGTCATCATCGTCGACCCGGAAACCCGAATCGAGTGCGACGCCGACGGAGTCGGGGAGATCTGGGTCGCCGGACCCAGCGTCGGGCAAGGATATTGGCGGCGTAGCACGGAGACCGAGCAGACCTTCGCCGCGTACCTGGCTGACAGTGGCCAAGAGTTTGACGGCCCGTTCCTGCGCACCGGGGACCGCGGATTCCTGCATCACGGTGAACTGTTCGTCACCGGTCGCTGTAAAGACCTGGTCGTGCTGGGCGACGTCGTTCACTACCCCAACGACATCGAGCGCACCGTGCAGGGCTGCGACTCGGTGTTGCTGCCCGGCCGCGGCGCCGTGTTCGCGATCACCGGCGAGCGCGGGGATCCGTTCGCCGGTGAACGGCTCGTGGTGGTCCAAGAGGTGCAGCGACACCGGATGACCGACACCGATACCCACGGTGTGCTGACCGCGATCCGCGACGCGGTCCTGCGCCACCACCGGACCGAGGTGCACGACGTGCTCCTGGTCAGGCCCATGAGCATTCCCACCACATCCAGCGGCAAGATCCAGCGGGCCGCGTGCCGGGAGAAGTTCAGCGCGGGTGAGCTGGCGGCTCTCGCCCAGTGGAACGCTCCGCTGCCCCCGGCACCCGAACCGGGAACGGCCGCCAAGCAGCAGATGGCACTCGGCCTGGCCCGGTTCGTGGGCAGGCTGGCACGCCAGCGCCGCGAATCGGACTAGACACCGGCGCATCCCCGGCGGGCGTCAAGTTGACGGTACCGCGGGTACCGTCCAGCAAACTGTCTTGCTGCGTCGGATCGACGAACTCGTCCCACGCCCCTCGGTGACGGCAATGCGGCTGGCGAACGGTGCCGGAACCGCGACCCTGGGTGTCATCGCAAAGGTGACGCTGCACCCGCCGCGGCGGAATGGTCAGTAGCTCGTCGGCGGACAGTTGTCCGCCGAATATGCTGCGGTGATGTACGATCCCTCAGCGAATTATCAGTATCGCTAGGGAATGGCAAGCGTCGACGGCGCGGTCCATTTGCCCTGATTGCCGGTGCCGGGCTCGAAGTCTTGACGCCGCCCCGACTATCGGAGGGGCGGTATTGACTACGTACGTTGTCTAATTCTGACTACGCATGTTGTCGCTGTGAACAGGTGCAATGCGTCTATCAACAGACTTGTTGTGAAATGCAATCGCAAAATGTTGTCAATTCTCTGACTACGTCTGTTGTCGTTATTTTGACTACAGACGTTGTCTTTCGCCAATCGAAGAATTGCGTCTGTGAGCCTGAGAGTTCCCTATTTGAAATGTGACGCTTCTCATGTACTGTCGCGAAAGTTTGATCCCCCGAGATGGAAGAAACTCCCGATGCAGCAGTTACTTCGTCCCTACGCCACGACGGGCGTCGCCCTGGTAGGTGCCGGTCTCGTCAGCGTCACTGCTGTGCCGATCCCGCAGGTGAGCTTGCATACCTCGCCGGCGCCACGGCCGGATCTCGCGCCGGTCCAGCAACCGTCGAACCTGCGGTTGATGGCCAACACGTCCGACGTGTTGGTCACCTGGGATCAACTGTTCAGCAACACGGCCACCAACCTGGCCAACCTGGGCCAGCACGTGGACTCCGGGATGCTGCCGTCGGAACTCGGGCTGCTGTTGTCGTCGGTCGCACCGTTCGTCACTGTCGCCAACGCGTGGAACGAGATCTGGGCCGCGATCGCCATCGACCCTGCCAACACGCTGAGCATCCTGTTCAACGCGCCGGCCACCCTGCTCAACGCGTGGCTCAACGGCACCAACACCATCGAATTCTTCGGGATCACCGTCCCGGCGTTCAACGGCCTGCTGGCGGGTCCGCAGTCCTTCGACCTCGAGATCACCCTCAGCCAGGTGCTGGACACGGTGAACCTCGGCGAGAAGAGCCTGACCACGATCCTGTCCGGAATCGGGATCGGCGACCTGCCGATCGGGTCGATGCTCACCAGCCTGCTCGACGGGGTGGGGCTGGGCGACCAGACCCCGCTGGACCTGATCAACGCGATCGGTATCGGGTCGCAGTCTGCCGCGCAGCTCGCCACCGGACTGCTCGACGCCATGGGCCTGGGGCACAAGAACCTGATCGACATCCTGGGCAACGTCGGACTCAGCGACGAGTCGGTGGCGGATCTGGGCACGAAGGTGCTCGATGCGATCGGCATCGGCAACCCGACGCTCGGCGATCTGCTGGGCAACGTCGGCCTGGCCGACCAGTCGGTCTCGGGTGCACTGCTGGCGGTGCTCGACGCGGCCGGCATCGGCGACCCGACCGTCACCGGCCTGCTCGACCAGCTCGGCTTTGCCGACCAGCCGGTCTCCGACCTGGCCGCCAGCCTCCTCGACGGTCTCGGCCTGGGTCAGCGGACCCCGGTCGATCTACTCAACTCGCTGGGCCTGGCTGACCTGTCGATCGGCGACCTCCTGCCCAAGGTGCTCGACGCGCTGGACCTGGGTCAACGGACCCCGCTGGACCTCATCGACGCGATGGGCCTGGGCGACGTCAGCGTGGGCTCGCTGGCCGTCGACTTCCTCGGCGGCGCCGGCCTGGGCGACGCCACCGTCGGCGATCTGGTCAACGCCGCCGGGCTGGGCGGCCTGACCATGCAGAACATCGTCGACGCCGCCCACCTGGGCAACGTCTCGCTGGGCACCATCTTCAGCAACCTCGGCTTCGGCGGCCTGACCCTGAACAACCTGATCTGGGCCACCGGCGGTGACACCGTCGCCGACAAGATCGGCGGCCAGGGCATGATCGACGGCCTCAACGCCAACACGATCAACAGCATCCTGGCGGACCAGGGCATGGCCGATCAGACCATCGCCCAGCTGCTCGGGCCGATGGCCGACCAGAAGCTCAGCGATCTGATCGAAGCCAACCTCTCGATGACCCTGAGCTCGGTGCTCACCGGCATGGGCATGAACACCCAGACGCTCGACGAGCTGGTCGCCAGCTTCGGTCTGGACAACTCCAGCCTGGGCCAGCTGCTCACCGACATGGGGCTGAACGACACCACCCTCAACGAGATGCTGGGCAACCTGCTGGGCACCGGCACCTTGGGGCAGCTGCTCAACGACGCGGGTATCGGTAACCAGCATCTGAGTGACCTGCTCGACGGCATCTTCAGCGGCCAGACCTTGGGCTCGTTGCTCGGTACCACTGACCTGGGCAACACCCACCTCGACGCGCTGCTGCACAGCCTGCTGGGCGACATGTCACTGGGCTCAGTGCTGGGCGGTCTGGGCTTCGCCACCACCGACTTGGACACGCTGGTCGGCGGCTTCCTGGGCGGACAGACCATCGCCGATCTGCTGAGCAGCTTCGAACTCGCCACCACCGAGCTGGACGAGCTGCTTGGTGACCTGTTCGGCGACGGAACGTTGAACTCGATGCTCACCAACATGGGCCTGGGCAGTGACACCCTCAACGACCTGCTGGACCAGTTCGGCCTGTCCGACATGGTGCTCATCAACACCCATCTCGGCGATTTCGGCGGATTCTTCGCCTCGCTATTCGGCGGCGTGTAACCGCCCCCATCCACCGAATCGACTCGGAGAAACCTGATGCTGCAGACCCTTCGCCCCTACCTCACGCCCGGGATCGCCGTCGTCGGCGCCGGACTGATCGCCGTCGTGCCGTCGGTGGCGCCGATGCCCGCCGCCCCGACGTCCTTTGCTGCGCAGCAGCACTCGGTGACGCTGACCGCCGACCCGGCGAACGACGTCACCGGCCTGCTGACCAGCTGGGGACTGCTGCCGACGATCACCGTCAACGCGGTACCACTGCCGGCGCAGATCAACATCGAGCTGGGTTCCACGCTGCACAACCTGCTGGCGATGATCGGCCCGTTCATCACGCTGAACAACGCGTGGAACGACATCATGGATCAGCTCGCCGCCGACCCGGGCAACGCGTTCATGATCCTGCTCAACGCGCCGGGCACGCTGATCAACGCCTTCCTGTTCGGTACGGCCGGCATCGACGTGGCGGGGATGAACATCCCGCTGTTCAACGGGCTGTTCGTCGCACCACACACGGCGACCGTTGACCTGCAACTGGGCCAGTTGGTGGACCTGGCCGGCGTCGGAAACACGACGCTCGGCGACGTCCTCGGCCAGTTCGGCATCGGCGACGAGTCGGTGGAGGGCCTGCTGACCGGCCTGCTCGACAGCCTGGGCTTCGGGCACCTGAGCGTCACCGCGCTGCTGTCCGAATTCGGGATCGGCGACCAGCCGATCGCGGATCTGGCGGCCAACCTGCTCGACGTGATGGGTATCGGGAACCCGACGATCTCCGGCCTGGCTGACCAGGTGGGCCTGGGAGACAAGTCGATCGCCGAGGTGCTGACCGGCCTGCTCGGTCAGGCCGGCATCGGCAACCCGTCCCTGGCCGGGCTGCTCGACCAGTTCGGCCTCGGCGACCAGACGGTGGGCGAGTTGGCGACCGGACTGCTGCACTCCGCCGGGATGACGGACACCAGCATCACCGGCTTGCTCGGCCAGCTCGGCGTCGGCGACCTCACCCTGGGCGACGCGCTCAAAGACCTCGTTCACACCACGGTGGGCGGCGACGCGACCATCACCGATCTGCTCAGTCAGTTCGGTGGTGCGGATATGACGCTCGGCAGCGTGATCAACCCGCTGCTGGACGCCTCGGGTTTCGGTGACCAGAGCCTCGCCGAGCTGATCGACAGCCTGCTGGGCGGCATGTTCGGTGGCGGCGGCGCCGGCAGTATGACCGTCGGCGACCTGGTGATCGAGATCCTGCAGGGCGCCGGCTACGACATGTCGCTGTCGGAGTTGCTGCAGAACGCGGAGATGGCCGACATGACGCTGGGTGACTTGCTCGAAGGCACCGAGATCGGCGACCAGAAATTCACCGACCTGCTGACCCAGGCCGGGATGGGTGACAAGACGTTGCTCGAACTCGCCGACGGCGCGATCCCCATCCCGGACGTCACCTGCCCCCTGCTGCCGGGGTTGTACAACGTGTCCTGCTACCAGACCCTCAACAGTTTGATGGGGCCCAACAGCCTGCTGGAGACTCTGCAGCGGCTGTACAGCGCCGGTGCCCCGAACCTGGGTGTGGCGCCCGGTACTCCACTGTCCGACATCACCATCGGTCAGCTGCTGGGGGCGACAGGTGTGGGCGGCGAGAAGCTCAGCGAGCTGCTCACCGGCCTGAATCTGAGCACCCCCTTCGACACCGTCATGCACAACCTCGGGCTGGACAACGTCACGCTCAGCGACCTTTTGAACAACGGCTTCTCGAGTCTGATGAACATCTCGGTGATGTCGATGCTCAGCTCCTGGGGCCTGAACAACCTGAACATCGACACCGTGATCGACCGGTTGGGCCTGGACGTCACGATCAACGGGCTGCTGGGCAGCCTCGGCCTGAACAACGTCGACATCGGCGGCCTCCTCGACCACGTGCTGGGCGGTATGACACTCGGCTCGATCGCAAACGACTTGGGCCTGAACAACATTCACCTGGACGGGTTCCTGGAGAGCCTGCTCGGCGGCGCCAAGGTCGGCAATCTCCTCGATGACCTGAACTTGAACAGCGTCCACCTGGACGAGATTCTTCAGCGTCTGCTCGGCGGCGTCACCCTGAACGACATCGCCAGCTCGCTGGGCCTGGGCGCCGTCACCATCGACTCGTTGGTCGCCAGCCTGGGCCTCGACGGCCTGACGGTCAACGACGTGATCGACGACCTGGGCCTCGGCGGCCTGGACCTCGACGGCCTGCTGGCCAACATGGGCATCTCCGGCACCGATCTGATCTCCGTCAGCATCGGACAACTCGGCGGGTTGTTCGGCTTCTAAGCCGGTCGAAGACGGCCTCGGCAAAAACCAACACTTCACGAAAAGCAAGGGCGGATAACAGCAATGGGTGGCAAGCGCGACGGTGTGGAACGGCGGACGGCGAACGCAGCCGGGGCGCGTCGGCGCAAACGCATCGCCGGTGCCGGAACCGCGGTAGGCGCGTTCCTGGCATTCGGGATGACCCCGCTGTCCGTCGCGCCGTCGGCCCATGCCGACGAGCTGGACTGGGTCTCAGACCTTTTCGGTCAGAGCCTGGGCGATGCCTTCGCCACCCTGGGCGACGCCTCGTCGTGGCAGACGATCTTCGATGCCGACTCCTGGTCGCCGCTGTTCACTCAGCTCGACAGCGGCTGGGACGCCGCGCTGGTCCCGGTGTCCGCAGCCGCCAGTGACCCGTTCGCGGACCTGTTCAACACGCTGTTCTACGAGCCGGTGCACACCGGCATCGAGAACTGGATCAACAGCCCGCTCGGCCTGCAGGTCAACGGTGCGATCAACGGCATGTTCGGGGTGTACCTGATCGGTAATGGCGCCGACGGCACCGCGGACAACCCGGACGGCGGTGACGCCGGCCTGCTGTTGGGAGACGGCGGCAACGGCTTCGGCTACAGCGGCAACGGCGGCAATGCCGGTTGGTTGTTCGGCAACGGCGGCAACGCCGGCAGCGCCGGTGACACCGGGGCCGGCGACTCCGGGGCCGGCGGGCCCGGCATGGCCACCTTCGCTGCCCTGACCAGCGACCCGGCTCCGATCAACGGCGCGCCCGGAGTGGGCGGCAACGGTGGCGGCCTCTTCGGCAATGGCGGCAACGGAACCGACGGTACGGCCGGGCAGTTCGGTGGCGCGGGCGGCGCCGGCGGCGCGGGTGGCGCCGGTGGATTCTTCTTCGGCAGCGGCGGCAACGGCGGCAACGGTGGTGTCGGCGGCGACGGCACCGCTGTGCACCTCAACGGCGGGGCCGGCGGGGCCGGCGGCGCCGGGGGCCGGGGCGGGCTGTACTTCAGCAACGGCGGCGTCGGTGGTGTCGGTGGTGCCGGTGGTGACGGCTTCACCGGTGGCCGGGACGGTGGCAACGGTGGTGTCGGCGGTGCTGGTGGCGCCGGTGGCGGTGGCGGCACCTTCTTCGGCAGCGGCGGGTCCGGCGGTGTGGGCGGCGTTGGCGGCGACGGCGGCAGCGGCACGGCGGGTACCGATGGCGCGCAGGGCACCTTCACCGGTGCCGGCACCGGAAACGGCGGTGCCGGGACCAACGGCGGCGTCGGTGGCCTGGGTGGCAACGGCGGCGTCGGTGGCGACGCCGGGGCCGGTGGCCTGTTCGGCTCCGCGGGCCACAGCGGATCGGGCGGTGCAGGCGGTGCCGGTGGCGACAGCGGTGCGGGCGGCAACGGCGGTAACGGTGCGGCCGGGACCGCCGCACACCTCAACGGCGGCAACGGCGGTCGCGGCGGCGAAGCCGGTATTGCCGGTGCCGAGGGTCGGGGCGGCGCGGCGGGCAGCGGCTCCGGCGGCGTTGCGGGCGCGGCGGGCAGCGCCGGCGAAGCGGCCACCGTCAGCGGCAATGGCGGCAACGGTGGTGCCGGCTTCAGCGCGGTCAACCCGGGCCAGGCCGCCGGTAACGGTGGTCGGGGCGGTGACGGCGGGTCGACCGGCAACGGCGGCAACGGTGGCGTCGGCGGTAACGGCGCGGCGGGTGCCCTGGGCGGCAACGACGTCAACGGCAACGGCTTGCAGGGCGGCGCCGGTGGTGTCGCCGGCAACGGTGGTGCCGGTGGTGCCGGTGGATCGGTCTCGGGTAACGGCGGTGCCGGAGGCGCGGGCGGTGCCGGTGGCACCGGCGGCGCCGGCGGGGCCGGGGAGACCGGCGATGCCGGTCAGAACGCGGCCGCCGGAACCGGTGGTACCGGCGGGACCGGCGAGAACGGTGGCAACGGTGGCAAGGGCGGCATCGGCGGCCTCGGCGGCAACGGTGGTGCCGGTGGTACGGCGGCGCACGGCACCTCGGGTGCATTCGGTGCGGGCGGTGTCGGTGGTGCCGGTGGTGCCGGCGGTAACGCGGGCGACGGCGGCCAGGGCGGCACGGGTGCTGGTGGTGGCAAGGCCGCCGCGGCCGGCGCGGGTGGCCTCGGCGGTAATGGTGGTTCGGTGGGTGCCGGCGGTGCCGGTGGCGCCGGCGGCCTGGGTGCCGGCGGCGCGCATGCGGTAGGCGGCAAAGCGGGCGCGACGGGTACCGGCGGCGACGGCGGCGTGGGCGGTACCGGTGGTGCCGGGCAGCTGCTGGCCAATGGCACGGTCCAGGCCGGTGGCGTGGGCGGTCACGGCGGTAACGCGGGCGCGGTCGGCAACGGCGGTGCGGGCGGCACCGGTGGTGCCGGGGCGACCGGCGCGGCCGGGATCACCAGCGGTTCGGGTAACGGCACCAACGGTGCGACCGGCGGTGTCGGCGGTGCCGGTGGCGTGGGGGGTGCCGGCGGCTCGATCTCGGGTAACGGCGGCGTCGGTGGTGCCGGTGGCGTGGGTGGAACCGGCGGTGCCGGTGGTGCCGGCTCCAACGGAATCGACGGCGTGGATGCGGCCGCTGGAAGTGGCGGCAACGGCGGCGACGGCGGCAGCACCAGCAGCGTCGGCGGCAACGGCGGCAGCGGTGGCGTCGGCGGCGCCGGCGGTGCGGGCGGCACCGCGGTGCACGGCTCCGCGGGTGGCCAGGGCGTCGGTGGCACCGGTGGCGCCGGGGGCGCGGCCGGCAACGGCGGCACCGGTGGTGCCGGCGGCGACGGCGCCGGTGGCGGCGCCAACGCGGTGGCCGGCCACGGCGGCAATGGCGGTAGCGGCGGCACGGCGGGTGGAGCCGGAAACGGTGGCGCCGGCGGTATCGGTGCCGGCGGCCAGGCCGCCAGCGGAGCCGCGGGTGCGGCGGGCAGCGCGATCGGCGGCGTAGGCGGTAACGGCGGCAACGGCCAGGTGTTGGCCGATGGCACGGTCCAGGCCGGCGGTGCCGGCGGCAACGGCGGCAACGCGGGTGCGATCGGAACCGGTGGCGCGGGCGGCAACGGCGGTAGCGGCGCGGCAGGTGCGACCGGAGGCCGCGACGCGAGCGGCAATGGACTGACCGGCGGTAACGGCGCGGCGGGCGGCGTCGGCGGTAAGGGCGGTGCCGGCGGCACCCTCTCCGGCGACGGCGGTGCCGGCGGCCGCGGCGGTGCCGGTGGCGCGGGCGGCAATGGCGGTAGCGGCGGGTTCGTGACCCCCGGCAGCGGCGCGTCCGGCGCAACCGGTGGCAACGGTGGTACCGGCGGCACCGGCGGAGCCGGGGGCCTCGGTGGTGACGCGACCGACGGCAACGGTGGGGCCGGCGGCCAGGGCGGCACCGCGGGTGCTGCCGGCAACGGAGGCAACGGCGGTGTGGGCACCGGTGGGGGTAACGGTGCGACCGCCGGCAGCGGCGGCAATGGCGGCAGCGGCGGCGAGCGCGGCACCGCGGGTGCCGGTGGCGATGGCGGCACCGGCGCCGGATCCGGCCACGACGGCGCAGCCGGCGCGGTCGGCGGTATCGGCGGCGGCGGTAACGGTGGCGAAGGCGGCCGCGGCGGCGACGGTCGCGAACTGTCCGACGGCACCATGCAGGTCGGCGGCGCAGGCGGCCAGGGTGGCAGCGCCGGATCGATCGGCAACGGTGGCCGCGGTGGTGATGGCGGCGCGGGCGCCAGCGGTGGGACCGGCTCGGTAAACAGCGTGAACGGCGCCAACGGTGCCATCGGTGGTGTCGGTGGTGCCGGCGGCAGCGGTGGCTCGATCGCCGGCAACGGCGGCGCCGGTGGTGTCGGCGGCCACGGCGGCAACGGCGGTAACGGTGCCATCGGCCTGACCGGCGCCGCGGGCACCGATGCCGCGGTCGGCAGCGGCGGCAACGGCGGCAACGGCGGCATCGGCCTCGACGGTGGCAACGGCGGGAACGGCGGCGTCGGCGGTCAGGGCGGTCTGGGCGGCAGCGCGGTCAACGGAGCCGCAGGCAAGGCGGGGATCGGCGGGATCGGGGGCAATGGCGGCAACGCCGGCCACGGCGGCGACGGTGGTGCCGGTGGCCGCGGCGCGGGCGGCGGCTTGAACCTGGTCGCCGGCAACGGTGGCGCCGGCGGAAGTGCGGGCAGCGCCGGCCAGGCTGGGGCCGCAGCGCAGGGCGGCCTCAGCGGCGACGGTGTCAGCCAGCGTGCCGGTGGTGTGGCGGGCGCGGCGGCGGTCGGCGGCGGCAACGGTGGTGCCGGTGGCGACGGTGGTGCCGGCGAGGTGCTGTCCAACGGTGCTTCCCAGGCCGGCGGTAACGGTGGTGCCGGCGGCAACGCGGGCGCGGTCGGAACCGGTGGCGTCGGTGGTGACGGTGGCGCGGGCGCGACCGGGAACGCGGGCGTCACGGACGCCGGTGGCGACGGAAGCAATGGCGGGGACGGCGCGGCCGGTGGAAACGGCGGGGTCGGCGGCGCAGGTGGCACTATCTCCGGCAACGGTGGTGCGGGCGGCACCGGTGGTGCGGGCGGCAGCGGTGGTGCCGGCGGCAACGGACTCGTCGGTACCGCAGGGACCACCGATGCCGCGGGCCAGGGCACCGACGGCGGCGACGGTCGCGACGGCGGCGACGGCGGAAACGCGGCACACGGCGGCAACGGTGGTGCCGGCGGCACCGCGGTGAACGGCAACGCGGGCGCGGCCGGTGCCGGTGGGGTCGGTGGCACCGGTGGCGCGGCCGGTAACGGCGGGACCGGCGGCCGAGGCGGCGACGGGGCCGGCGGCGGCCTTGACTTCGAGGCCGGCACCGGTGGCAACGGCGGCGACGGCGGGGCGGTCGGGCAGGCCGGCCTGGGTGCCGCCGGTGGCACCGGCGCCGACGGCAGCCACGCCGCGGATGGTGCGGACGGCGCCGCAGGCCACTCCAACGGCGGCGCGGGCGGCAACGGTGGCGCCGGCCAGATCCTGTACGACGGCACTCTGCAGGTCGGTGGTCAGGGCGGTAACGGCGGCAACGCCGGGACGGTCGGCACCGGCGGTGCGGGCGGCAACGGCGGTGCCGGTGCTACCGGGGCGGCCGGGGTCACCGATGCCTCCGGCACCGGCACGCACGGTGGCAACGGCGGACTCGGTGGCAACGGCGGGACCGGTGGTGCCGGCGGCACCGTGGCCGGTGATGGCGGCGTCGGCGGTCAGGGCGGTGCGGGCGGCACGGGCGGTCTCGGTGGTGCCGGGCTCAATGCGTCTGTTGCCGGCCAGAACGGCGGCAACGCCGGTGACGCCGGCAACGGCGGTCAGGGCGGCGTGGGCGGCCAGGGCGGCACCGCCGCCAACGGAACCGGTGGTGCCGGCGGGCGCGGCGGCGCCGCCGGTGACGCCGGCACCGGTGGCCAGGGTGGCCAGGGTGTCGGCGGTGGCGCCGCGGCGAACGCCAGCAACGGCGGCAACGGCGGCACCGGTGGGGAACGCGGCACGGCCGGGCAGGGCGGCGGCGGCGGGGCCGGTAGCGCGGGCGACGGCGCGCACGGCGGTGTCGGCGCGGTCGGCGGCGGCGGGAACGGCGGCAACGGTGGCGCGGGCGGTAACGGAATCGGCGTGATCAACAACGCCGGTCAATCCGGCGGCAACGGCGGCCTCGGTGGTGCGGCCGGTAGCAACGGCAACGGCGGAGACGGCGGCGCCGGGGGTAAGGGCGCGGTGGGCACCAACCCGGCCGCACCGACCGAAGGCGGGTCGAACCCGTTGGCCGGCAACGGCGCCGGCGGATCGGACTGCGGCAGCACCGGGGGCACCAGCTCCTGCACCGCCGGAGTCGGCGGCAATGGCACCGCGGGTAACAGCGCCAACAACGGCGGGCACATCCAGAACGGCGGCAACGGTGGCACCGGCGGCCGGGGCAACACCGGTGCGTGGTTGGGCCAGACGGCCACTGGCGGCAAGGGCGGCAACGGCGGTAGCGGCGGGGTTTCCGGCGACGGCGGCGACGGCGGTACCGGCGGCTACGGCTACGTCGGTGGCAGCTCCAGCAGCGCTCACGGTGGTACCGGCGGAAACGGTGGCGACGGTGGCAACGGTGTCAGCGGTGTGACCGGCGGCAACGGCGGTGCCGGCGGTGCCGGCGGTGCCGGCGGGTCGATGTCGGGTGTGGGCGGCAACGGTGGCGTCGGTGGCGCGGCCGGCAACGGCGGCGACGGCACCGTCGGCGGTGATGGCGGCGACGGCGGAAACGGCGGACAGGCCTACATGTCGGCGCCGGTCGGCGGCACCTCCGCGGTCGGCGGCCAGGGCGGCAACGGCGGTAACGGCGGCTACGGCGGTAACGGCGGATCCGGCGGCATCGGCGGCCAGGGCGGTGACGCGGGGGCCGCCGGTGCGGACGGTGCCGGTCAGGCCGGCGTGGGCGGTGCCGGCGGCAACGGTGGTTCCGGTGGTCAAGGCGGTAGCGGCGGCGACGGCGGCGACGGCGGCAACACCAGTCGCGGCACCTCATTCGGCAGCCAGACTGCCGGCCAGGGCGGGACCGGTGGGACCGCCGAGGTCGGCGGAAGCGGCGGCGCGGCCGGCGGGGGCGGCGCGGGTGGCCAGAACGCCGACGGCTCGAGCGCATCCAGTGGTGCGGGGGGCACCGGCGGGACCGACGGCGACAACGGCGCCGCCGGCAGCGGCGGATCGACCGGCAGTACCGGCTAAGGCCACGACGTCCTCAACGAATCAACCATTCCTGCTTAAGTAACGAGGTTCCCCTGTGATTGGTAAGCGCCACAACGCAACTCGTGCTGCTGGTCGTCGAGTGCTGGGTGCGGGTTCGGCGGCAGCGGCATTTTTGGCGTTCGGTGTGTCGCCGTTGGTGTCGGTGCCGGTGGCGCAGGCTGATGGTGAGTTTGATTGGCTGCTGGATGTTTTCGGTTCGGGGGCGTGGTCGGCTGCCGAGGTGGACGCTGGGGGTGCGTTCGATTGGGGGTCGTTGTTTGACTCGTCGGCGGGGTTGGCCGGTGGTGATGCGTTTGATCTGACGGCGTTGGTTGAGGCGTACATCTATGCGCCGTTGCATGCCGGCATGGTCGATTGGCTTGAGAGCCCGTTGGGTGTTCAGGTCGGCTCGTTTGTCAATGACACGTTCGGGTTCGGCTCGATCATTATCGGTAATGGCGCTGTTGGTGTTGCCGGTGTTGATGGTGGCAATGGTGGTGCGGGCGGTTGGTTGTTCGGTGATGGTGGTGCTGGTGTCGCCGGTGGTGATGGTGGCGCGGCCGGTTTGTTCGGCAATGGCGGCGCCGGCGGCGCCGGGCTAGCCGGTGGTGATGGCGGTACCGGCGGTGCCGGTGGTTCGTGGATGGGCGTCGGCGGGGTCGGCGGCGCCGGTGGTGTCGATGGCGGCAACGGCGGCGATGGTGGCGCGGGAGCGGGTTGGCTGTTCGGTTCCGGTGGTGCTGGCGGTGCCGGCGGTGTTGGCGCGGCCGGCGTGGCGGGCATCGACGGAGCTAGCGGCGTGTGGGCCAACGGGGGTAGCGGCAACGGCGTGGTCGGTGGCAACGGTGTTGTTGGCGGCAATGGTGGCAATGGTGGTGTCGGCGGCAAGGCTTCGGGCTTTTTCGGCAACGGCGGCAATGGTGGTGTCGGCGGTGTCGGTGGTGCGGGCGGTAACGGTGGCCGTGGTGGTGACGGTGCTGTTGGACAGTGGGATGTGGCTGCCAGCAATGGAATTGGTGGTGATGGTGCCGGTGGTGGTGACGGCGCCAATGGTGGCCAGGGTGGCCAGGGTGGTCTGGCTGGTGCGGGCACCAGCCTGGGTTCGGCGGGTGTCAACGGCCTGGGCGGCCAGGGTGGTGCCGGCGGCAACGCCGGGATTGCCGGCGATGGCGGCGCTGGTTTGGACGCGGACAGCGAGCATCCCGACGGCGGCGATGGTGGCAACGGTGGGGACCCCGGCGCGATCGGTCACGGCGGTCAGGGCGGCCTGAATGGTGGGTCGACCACCGAGCGTGCGGCCAGTGGCGCCGACGGTCAGGCGGCCGGGCACGGCGGTAACGGCGGTAATGGCGGCGACGGGTTCGACGTGGCGGCCTACAACGCCGCCCACGCAGGCGAACTGGGCTTCAAGGCACTTAGCATCGCCGGCGGCAACGGTGGCAACGCCGGCGACGCCGGACTAGTCGGAGACGGCGGCACCGGCGGCAACGGCGGCAACGGCGGCGCTGGCGGTCCCGGTGGCAATGGTGGCTGGTCGGGCGGCAAGGGCGGTACCGGCGGCGACGGTGGCAATGGCGGCAACGGCGGCGCTGCCGGCGCACTGAGTGGTAACGGCGGACTGGGCGGCAACGGCGGCCTGGGCGGCGACGGCGGGCACGGTGGAAACGGCACCGGCGCCAACAGCAATGCCGGCAGCGGCGGCGACGGCGGCAAGGGCGGCATCGGTGGCCAAGGCGGGGCCGGACAGACGGGTGAGATTGGCAGCTACCTGACCGGTGACGGCAACGGTGGCAACGGCACCAACGGTGGCGCCGGCGGAACCGGCGGCGACGGTGGCAAGGGCGGCGACGCAGGCACCGCCACCGGCACCGGCACCCTGGGCGACAACGGCAACGGTGGCGACGGCGGCCAGGGCGGCACCGGCGGCGCGGCCGGCGACGGCGGCCGGGGTTCGGACGGCGACGCTTCAAACATCAACGGCGGCAACGGCGGTAACGGCGGCAACGTTGGAATCGCGGGCGCCGGTGGCAACGGCGGCGCGGCCGGATCCGGTGGTGTGGGCGGCAACGCCGGTACGCAGGGCGCGGAAGGCGACGCGCCGACCATCGGGGGCAACGGCGGCGACGGTGGTAACGGCTTGGCCTCCTCGGCCGAGGGCGTCAACGGCGGCGCGGGCGGCGCGGGTGGCAACGGCGGCGACCACGGCAACGGCGGGAACGGGGGCGACGGCGGCAACGGCTTCACCGGTGCGGCCGGCGTGAGTGCCACCACCGCGGGCGACTCCGGTACCAGTGGCGGCAACGGCACCGACGGTGGCGCGGGTGGCGCCGGCGGTCTGGGCGGCGCGATCAGCGGCGACGGCGGCGACGGCGGTCTGGGTGGTGCCGGTGGTTCCGGCGGCAACGGTGGGGACGGCCTGGCCGGTGCACAGGCCACGGTGGCCGGGGCGAACGGCAACAACGGCGGCTCCGGTGGCAACGGTGGCAACGCCGGCTCCGGCGGCGCCGGCGGTAACGCCGGAGGCACGGCCGGCGGTTCAGGCAACACGGGCACCAACGGCAGTGGCGGGTCCGGTGGTTCCGGTGGCAACGCCGGCACGGCGGGTAACGGCTCGGACGGTGCAGCAGGCAACGCCTCAAACATCAACGGCGGCAAGGGCGGCAACGGCGGCGAGGTCGGTTCTGCCGGAACGGCGGGCCAGGGCGGCGCGGTCGGAACCGGGGGAACCGGCGGCAACGCCGGGGCCGACGGCGATGCCGGCACAGCGATCGCCGGTCCAGCCGGCAACGGCGGCAACGGCGGCGCGGGCTACGACGCGGCCGGCGACGCCGGTGCTGCCGGCGGGACCAGCGGTGGCAACGGCGGCGCCGGCGGTGATGGCGGCAGCGTGGGCAATGGCGGCAATGGCGGTGTCGGGGGCAGCGGCAAGTCCGGCGTTGGTACCGCCGGCACAGCGGGCACGGCCGGCAACCCCAACGGTGGCGCGGGCGGTACCGGCACCGACGGTGGCAATGGTGGTAACGGCGGTGCGGGCGGAACCGGCGGTGCGCTGGCGATCAACACCGCGGGGAACGGCGGCGTCGGTGGTGACGGTGGAGCCGGCGGCAACGGCGGTAACGGCGGTAACGGATTCAGCGCTACGGCGGCCGGCGCCGCGGGTGGCAATGGTGGGGCCGGTGGCGAGGCCGGCTCCGGCGGTCATGGCGGTTCCGGCGGCAACGCCGGAACCGCGCAGTCGGGCGCGGTGGTCGGTGCCAACGGCAATGGCGGCCAGGGCGGTAACGCCGGCAGCGCCGGCCAGGGCGGCAACGGCGGCCGGGGCGGCGACGGCAATGCCAGCACCCCGAACGGCGGCCGCGGCGGTAACGGCGGCGATCCGGCCAACATCGCGGGCAGCGGGGGAACCGGCGGCGCAGCCGGCAGCGTCGCGGGCGGCGGTGGAACCGACGGGTCCGGCGGCGCAAGCGGAAGTGCGACAGCGGGCGCGTCCGGCAATGGCGGCGCGGGCGGAAACGGCTACAACGCGGCCGGTGACGCCGGCGCGGCGGCAGGAGCCAACGGCGGCAAGGGCGGTGCCGGCGGTGACGGCGGTGCGATCGGCAACGGCGGCAACGGCGGTGCCGGCGGCAACGGCAAGGTGGGCGCCGACGGTTACACGGCCCCGAACGGCCAGGCGGCCGGCGGCGGTGCCGGCGGTACGGGTGCCAATGGCACCCAACCCGGGCAGGCCGGCGGAAACGGCGGCCGGGGCAATGACAACAGCTGCGCCAAGTTCTTCGGCTGCGGCGACTTCTACGCCGGCGGCGGAGGAAACGGCGGCAACGGGGCGCAGGCCGCGGACGGCGGCAACGGTGGTGCCGGCGGGGATGCGTATGCCAATGCCGGCGGCACCAACGGCAAGGCCCACGCCGGCGACGGCGGCGACGGCGGTGACGGTGGTATCGGCGCGAACGGCGCGAACGGCGGTAGCGGCGGCGCCGGCGGTGCCGGCGGCAAGGGCGGCTCGATCTCCGGTGACGGCGGCAACGGTGGTGCCGGCGGTGCAGGCGCCAACGGCGGCGCCGGTGAGAAGGGCGGCGACGGCGGAGATGGCGGCAAGGGCGGATATTCGCAGAACCGTCAGGGTTCTGGCTACGTCTGGGGCGGCAACGGCGGTGATGGCGGCACGGGCGGCGGGGGCGGCAATGGTGGCGACGGTGGCAACGGTGGTGCCGCTGGCGCGGCGGGCGTCGCCCTAGGCTCTGGCAGCTCCGGCGCAGCCGGTGCCAGTGGCGGTGCAGGCACTGGGGGCGCGGCCGGTGCTGGTGGCGCCGGCGGAGCGCGTGGAGAAGGCGGAACGACCTCGCCCGGAACCGTCGGCTCCTCCAACGGTTCCCCGGGGCAAGTCGGAACCGGTGGCGCGGGAGGCACGAAGGGTAACGACGGCGCCCATGGCTAGCCACGCTCTCTCGCACGCATTTTCGCGGCGTTTCCTTTTGCGTGGGAACGCCCTTTCGAGCCGGTTCGCCGACGTCGAAAACTCAACCAACCTCATCCCGAACTCAGCAGATAGGCGTCGTTCCCATGGCTCGTAAGCGTCGTAACACAGGTCAATACGTCAACCGCGGCAATGCATCTCGCCGAGCAATCGGTGCCGCCGGAGCCGTCAGTGCGTTCCTGGCGTTCGGCATGGCCCCGCAAGCGCAGGCCGACTTCGATCTGGACGACCTGTTCGACCCGAGTGCCTGGGCTCCGCTATTCGATTCCAGCACTTGGGATTCGGGCTTGAACTGGGATCAGCTGTTCGCCGGTGACGAGCTGGCCAATGCACTGACCGCGGGCTCGGCGGCCGACACCGGCAACCTCACCGCCATAGTCGACCAGTGGTTCTACACCCCGATGCATAGCGCGATGGTCGACTGGATCGAGAGTCCGTTCGGAACCCAGGTCAACGACTTCATCAACAACACCTTCGGCTTCGGCTCGATCATCATCGGCAACGGTGCTGCCGGTACCGAACTCAACCCCAACGGCGGCAACGGCGGCTGGCTATACGGCGACGGTGGCGCGGGCTACGACGGCTCGCTGACCGGGGTGGCCGGCGGCAATGGTGGCGCGGCCGGGATGTTCGGCAACGGCGGTGCCGGCGGCGACGGCGGCGCGGGCTTCGACGGCGGCACCGGTGGGGCCGGCGGCAGCTGGAGCGGTATCGGCGGCGTCGGCGGTATCGGTGGTGCCGGTGGCGACGGCGGCAACGGCGGTGCCGGGGCTGGCTGGCTCTTCGCTATCGGTGGTGCCGGCGGGGTCGGCGGCGACGGACTGGTCGGCGCCGCGGGGGCGGTCGGAGTCGCCGGTGTCGATGGCGGCAATGGTGGCGTCGGCGGCAACGGCGGTGTAGGCGGCAACGGTGGAGCTGGCGGCGCTTCGAAGGCAATCATTTTCGGCGCCGGCGGTAAGGGCGGCGCGGCCGGTGACGGTGGCACCGGCGGTGTCGGTGGTGCGGGTATGGCCGGCACCGACGGAAACGACGGCGAGACGGGCACCTTCGCCGGCGGCGGTAGCGGCAACGGTGGCGACGGCACTGACGGCACCAATGGCGGTAACGGCGGCACGGGCGGCAACGGCGGTGCGGCCGGCGCGGCCGGTACCGGCGGGAAGGCCAGCTCTTGGTTCGGCAGCAACGGCACCTTGGGTGCCGGCGGTCAGGCCGGTGACGGCGGCAACGGCGGGGCCGGCGGGGTTGCCGGACTCGGCGGCAACGGTGGTGCGGGCGCGGCCGGCACGGCGACGAACCTCAACGGTGGCGCGGGCGGTGACGGCGGCGACACCGGCACGGCGGGCGCCGGCGGTGCGGGCGGACAAGCCGGCGGTGCCGGAGCAGTAGCCGGTCAGCAGGGCATCAACGGTGCCGACGTGACCGGCGTCGGTGGCAACGGTGGAGCGGGCGGCGACGGCTATAGCCCCACGGCCGCAGGCGAATCGGGCGGCAACGGTGGCGCCGGCGGTGACGGCGGCGCCTACGGCAACGGTGGTGCGGGCGGTAACGGCGGCAACGGGTCGACCGGCATCGCTGGCAGCGACGGCAGCGTCACCAACCCTGACGGCACCGACGGTCACACCGGCGGAAACGGTGGCGCCGGTGGCATCGGCGGCAAGGGCGGTTCGATGGCCGGCAACGGCGGAACCGGCGGTCGGGGCGGCCACGGCGCGGACGGCGGCGCAGGCGGCGACGGTGTCGTCGGCGCGACCGGTTCGTTCGACAACGGCGGCACCGGCACCGGTGGCAACGGTGGCGACGCGGGCAGCGGCGGCAACGGCGGCAGCGGCGGCAACGGTGGTGCGGGCGGTACGGCGGCCCATGGCATCGCGGGCTCCACCGGGGCTGGGGGCAACGCCGGTAGCGGCGGTGACGCCGGTAGGGCCGGCGACGGCGGCGCCGGCGCAGCCGGCACAGCAGCGCATCGCGACGGCGGCGACGGCGGCGACGGCGGGAACACCGGCACCGGCGGCAGCGCCGGCAACGCGGGCACCGGGTCTCACACCGGCGCAGCGGGTTCGGCCGGGCACGCCGCCGCAATCGGTCAAGGCGACGGCGGCGCGGGCGGCGCCGGATTCAACGCGACCACCGCGGGCGACTCCGGCGGCAACGGCGGCGTCGGCGGTGACGGCGGCGATCGCGGCAACGGCGGAAACGGTGGCGCCGGTGGATCCGGCGCGGACGGCACCAACGGCGCCGTCGGCAACGCGGTCAACCCCGACGGCGGCAACGGCACGGTCGGCGGCAGCGGCGGCATTGGCGGCGCGGGCGGTAAGGGTGGTTCCGAGGCCGGCAATGGCGGCGCCGGCGGTGTGGGTGGTGCCGGGGGCGCGGGCGGCAACGGTGGCAACGGCGTGACCGGGGCCAACGCCAGCACGGCCGGCGGCAACGGCGCGAACGGCGGCGACGGCGGCGACGGCGCCCTCGGCGGCAATGGCGGCGCGGGCGGTGCCGGCGGTTCCTCCGCGCACGGTACCTCCGGGGCCGACGCTTCCGGAGGTGCCGGCGGTCGTGGTGGTGACGCTGGGGCGGCCGGCAATGGCGGCGCCGGCGGCAACGGCAACGCGACGCACATCGACGGTGGCAACGGCGGTGACGGCGGCGATGTCGGCACCGCCGCCGCGGGCGGCAATGGCGGAGCCGCCGGTGGTACTGGGGCGACAGTCGGCGCCACCGGCGCACACGGCGCCGAGATCATCGGGGCCTCCGGCAACGGCGGCCAGGGCGGCGCGGGATTCACCCCCACCGCGGCAGGGCAATCCGGCGGCGACGGCGGCGCGGGCGGTAACGGCGGTGCCCACGGCAACGGCGGCAACGGCGGTGCCGGCGCGGCAGGCTCTGCCGGAACCAGCGGGCCAGTCGGAAACAACGGCACCCAGGGCAGCGTCAACGGCACCAACGGCGGACAGGGCGGTTCGGGAGGCAACGGCGGCAACGGCGGTGCCGGCGGCACTGGCGGCTCGCTGAGCACCAACACCGCCGGTAACGGCGGCATCGGCGGTGCGGGCGGCGCCGGTGGCAACGGTGGTGTCGGTGGGAAGGGCTTCACCGCCACGGCGCCCGGTGCCGATGGCGGCAACGGCGGCAAGGGTGGTCAGGCCGGTTCTGGCGGCGTCGGCGGTGCGGGCGGTAATGCGGGCACCGCCGCCAACGGAACCGTGGGCAACAACGGCAACGGCGGGGCCGGCGGTAACGCCGGCGATGCCGGAGCGGGCGGCAACGGTGGCGATGGCGCCGCCGGAAATGCGGCCAACCCCAATGGCGGCAACGGGGGCCAGGGCGGCGACCCTGGCAACGTCGCTGGGACCGGTGGCGCCGGCGGCACGGCCGGCGCCACCTCCGGCGGCGGCGGAATCCACGGCGGCCAGGGCGCCGACGGCGTCTCGGCGACCACGGTGTCGGGTAACGGCGGCAACGGTGGGGCAGGTTTCAGCCCGACCAGCATCGCCGAAAACGGTGGCAATGGCGGCGCCGGCGGTAACGGTGGTGCGGCGGGTTCGGCCGGTAACGGCGGCAACGGTGGTGCCGGCGGTGCGGGCGCGACCGGCGTCGGAGGAAATGGCGCGGTCGGTACGGCGGGAACAGCCGGCAACCCGAACGGTGGTGCCGGTGGTTCTGGCGCGGCCGGCGGTAATGGCGGTGCGGGCGGTAGTGGCGGCGCCAGCGGCGCCCTGGTGTCCAACCACGCCGGCAATGGCGGCGTCGGCGGCAAGGGTGGCGACGGTGGTGCCGGTGGCACCGGTGGTGCCGGATTCAACGCGACGACGCCCGGCGTCAACGGTGGTGACGGCGGCAAGGGCGGTCAGGCCGGTTCCGGTGGCACCGGTGGTGCCGGCGGCAACGCGGGTGCGGTGAACGGGGCGGCCACCGCGGGTGTCAATGGCAGCGGTGGTGCCGGTGGTAACGCCGGGACGGCCGGGCAGGGCGGCAACGGCGGCAACGGCGGTAACGGGGATGCCGCAAACCCCAACGGCGGCAACGGCGGTCGTGGTGGCGATGCGGGCAATGTCGCCGGCACCGGCGGTGGCGGCGGTGCGCGCGGGACCGGCGGCACCGGTGGTGTCGACGGAGTGACCGGCGCCAACGGCACGGCGGTGAGCGTGGCCTCCGGTAACGGCGGGAACGGCGGCGCCGGCTTCAGCCCGACCAGCGTGGCCGACAACGGCGGCAATGGTGGCGCGGGCGGTAACGGCGGTGCGGCGGGGTCGGCCGGTAACGGCGGCAACGGTGGTGCCGGCGGTGCGGGCGCGACCGGCGTCGGAGGCACCGGCGCGGTCGGCACCGCGGGCACGGCCGCCAACCCCAACGGCGGTGCCGGGGGATCCGGTGCGGCCGGCGGCAATGGCGGTAAGGGCGGCGTCGGCGGCGCGAGTGGCCTGCTGGGCGTCAACCACGCCGGCAATGGCGGCGCCGGCGGCAAGGGTGGCGACGGTGGTGCCGGTGGCACCGGTGGTGCCGGTTTCAACGCGACGACGCCCGGTGCCAATGGCGGTGACGGCGGCAACGGTGGTCAGGCCGGTTCCGGTGGCACCGGTGGCGCCGGAGGCAACGCGGGTGCGATCAACGGCGCGGCCACCGCGGGTGTCAACGGCAGCGGTGGCGCCGGCGGTAACGCCGGGACGGCCGGGCAGGGCGGCAACGGCGGCAACGGCGGCAACGGGGATGCCGCAAACCCCAACGGCGGCAACGGCGGTCGTGGCGGCGATGCGGGCAATGTCGCCGGCACCGGCGGCGGCGGCGGTGCCCGCGGGACCGGCGGCACCGGTGGTGTCAACGGAGTGACCGGCGCGAGCGGTACTTCCGCGGTCGGCCCATCCGGTAATGGCGGCACCGGCGGTAATGGCTACAACGCGGCCGCCGACCCCAACGCCGCGGCTGGCGCCCGCGGCGGCGACGGCGGTAAGGGCGGCACCGGCGGCTCGATCGGCAACGGCGGCGACGGCGGTGCCGGTGGTACCGGTGCGGCGGGTCAGGCCGGCGGGAACGCCGCCAACGCTGGAGGATCCGGCACGGCCGGACTCACCGGTGGTGCCGGCGGCAACGGTGGTGCGGGCGGCAACGGCGGTGCGGTGTCCGGCGCGGCTGGCAACGGCGGTGTCGGCGGTAAGGGCGGCGTCGGTGGTGCAGGCGGTAGCGGCGCGAACGGCTCGACGGGCATCACTGCCCCCGACGGCGGCGGACTCACCGGTGGCAAGGGTGGCAACGGCGGCAGCGGGGCCATCGGTGGCGCCGGTGGGGTCGGCGGCAACGGCGGTGTCGGAGGCACCGCCACCGACGGCAGCACCGGCAGCCACGGTGTCGGCGGCCAAGGCGGTGCCGGTGGCCAGGGCGGCAGCGCCGGCAACGGCGGTACCGGTGGCACCGGTGCCGGTGGCGGCACCAACGCGGCCGCCGGCAACGGTGGCCAGGGCGGCAACGGCGGAAACCGCGGCACCGGTGGGGCCGGCGGTCTCGGCGGTGACAGCGGTAACGGCCAGCTCGCCTCGAGCGGAGCCGGGGGCGCTACCGGAGCCAGCGGCGGTAACGGCGGCAACGGCGGCGTCGGCGGTAACGGCCAGGGCACCGTCAACGGTGCTGCGCAGATCGGTGGTATCGGCGGCAAGGGCGGCGACGCCGGAACCGTTGGCAACGGCGGGACCGGTGGTGCGGGCGGCAATGGTGCGGTCGGAACGGCCGGTTACACCCCCCCGACTGGCCAGGCAGCCGGTGGCGGTACTGGAGCCAACGGCGCTAACACCACCCAGGCCGGCCAGATCGGTGGTGCCGGTGGCACGGGATCGTCCGCGTCGTGCGCGCTCTTCTTCGGCTGCGGCGACATCAACGCCGGCGATGGCGGTAACGGCGGCAACGGCGGCCAGGCAGCGGCCGGCGGCGCCGGCGGCGCGGGCGGGGGCGCCAATGCACAGACCGGCGGAACCCGCGGCTACGCGTACGGCGGCGACGGTGGCAACGGCGGCAACGGCGGAGACGGCACCAACGGCACGGCCGGGGCCAGCGGCGGCGCCGGTGGCGCGGGCGGCAAGGGCGGTTCGATCGCCGGCAACGGTGGTGACGGTGGTCTCGGCGGCCTTGGTGGTAACGGCGGTGCCGGCGAGAACGGCGGTAACGGTGGCGCAGGCGGCGGCGGCGGTACCGGTGAGAACCACCAGGGCACCGGTTACGCCAAGGGCGGCGACGGCGGCGACGGTGGCACCGGCGGCAAGGGCGGTAACGGTGGCGCGGGCGGTAGCGGCGGCGTCGGTGGCGCCGCGGGGACTGCGCAGGGCATCGGCGCCAACGGAAACGTCGGTGTCGGTGGCGCCGGTGGCACCGGCGGTGCGGCCGGTTCCGGTGGCGCTGGCGGTACCGCCGGGGCGGCCGGATCGGCATCCGCGGGCGGCGCGGTCAGCGCGGACCCGGGCGCGGCTGGCCAGACCGGCACTGGCGGCGGCTCCGGAACGAGGGGCACCGATGGCGCTCACGGCTAGATCCCTTGCGTCCTCGGCGGCTGCATCCCCAACCCAGTTGCCCAACTAACTCTCCACCCACAGACACCAGATAGAGGTCATCCCCATGGCTCGTAAGCGTCGCAGCGCAGCACTGCACGGAACCCGCGTCAGCGCAGGGCGTCGGGCGGTCGGTGCCGCCGGTGCGGTGAGCGCCTTTCTGGCACTGGGGATGGCGCCGCAGGCGCAGGCCGACTTCGGTCTGGAGGACCTGTTTGACCCAAACGCCTGGGGGTCGTTGTTCGACGGCAACACAGGCGATTTGGGCTTCAACTGGGATCAGCTGTTCGCCGGCGACGAGCTGGGCACCGCGCTGAGTGCGGCCTACGCCGATCCGGGTTCGGCGGCGGCGATGCTGGGCGACCCGTTCGGCATCACCGGGTTGCTGGGCCAGTACTTGTTTGAGCCGATGCACGCCGGAATGGTGGCGTGGATCAACGACCCGTTCATCGGCAAGCCGGTGGATGACTTCATCAACACCTGGTTCGGGTTCGGTTCGATCGTCATCGGCAACGGTGCGGCGGGCACCGAGCTCAATCCCGATGGTGGCAACGGGGGTTGGCTGTTCGGAGACGGCGGTGCGGGCTACGACGGTTCGCTGACCGGGGTTGCCGGTGGTGACGGCGGCACTGCCGGGATGTTCGGCAACGGTGGTGCCGGCGGGGCCGGTGGCCTCGGCCTCGACGGTGGTGAAGGCGGCAACGGCGGCAGCTGGATCGGCGTCGGTGGGGCCGGTGGCGCCGGCGGGTCCGGCGGCAATGGCGGTGACGGGGGCGCCGGGCTGGGCTGGATCTACGGCATCGGTGGCAACGGCGGGGCCGGCGGGGACGGTCTGGCCGGGTTCGCCGGTGCGATCGGCGTCGCCGGTGTTGACGGCGGCAACGGTGGCGCGGGCGGCAATGGCGGCGCGGGCGGTAACGGCGGCGCCGGTGGGGCGTCCAAGGCGCTGCTGTACGGCTCCGGCGGCCAGGGCGGCGCGGCCGGAAACGGTGGCGCCGGTGGTGCCGGCGGCCAGGGTCTGGGTGGCGAGGACGGCACCGATGGCGCGGCCGGCACATTCGCCGACGGTGGCTCCGGCAACGGTGGCGATGGCACCGCGGGCTCCAACGGTGGCAACGGCGGTGCCGGCGGTAACGGCGGCGCGGCCGGGGTGGCCGGGGCAGCGGGTGCCACCCATGCGCTCTTCGGCTCGGACGGCAATACCGGTGCGGCCGGCCACGGTGGCGCCGGTGGCGCCGGCGGTGACGGCGGTGACTCCGGGGTGGGCGGCAACGGTGGTGCGGGTGCGGCCGGGACGGCGGCCAACCCGGACGGCGGTGACGGCGGCAACGGTGGCTCGACCGGCACGGCCGGCACCGGCGGTGCGGGCGGCCAGGCCGGCGCCGGTGGTGCGGAGGGCCAGTCGGGTAACGGCGGCGAGGCCTCGACCGGTGCCGCATCCGGCGGCCGAGGCGGCGACGGTTATGACGCCGCCGCAGACCCGAACGCGGCAGCGGGAACCGCCGGCGGCAACGGCGGCAAGGGCGGCAACGCCGGTGACAACGGCAGCGCGGGCATCGGCGGTAACGGCGGCAACGGTGCTGCCGGAGCAGCCGGAGCCACCAGCACGGCCGAGGGCGTGGACGGCACCGCCGGCACCGACGGTGGCGCCGGTGGCAATGGCGGCTTGGGCGGCTTGAACGCCGACGGAATCACCTACGCCACAACAGGATTAGGCGGCGATGGTGGTGCCGGCGGTCAAGGTGGCCACGGCTACACCGGCTTGAGTGGCGCGATTGCCGGCGCGGACGGCGAGAGCGGCAGCAACGGTGGTGCCGGTGGCAACGGCGGTGCCGGGGGTACCGGCTCGGTCGCGGGCCAGCAGGGTGCCGGTGGTGCCGGGGGTAACGGCGGTAACGGCGGCGACGGCGTGGCCGGGGATGCGGGCATCGACGGCACGTCGGCCGACCACGACGGCACGGCCGGCGGCGACGGTGGCAATGGCGGCAACGCGGGCACCGGTGGTGCGGGCGGTCAGGGCGCCGGCGGCATCGCGGCCGGTGGCAACGACGGCACCGCGGGCCTCGGTGGCAATGGCGGCAACGGCGGTAACGGCCTCGCCGGAGTGGACAGTACCCAGGCGGGTATCGACGGCACCGCCGGCGGTAGCGGTGGTGTCGGCGGTAACGGCGGACAGGGTGGCCTGCTGGCGGGCAGCAGCACCGACCGCGCCGCCTCCGGTAACGGTGGAAATGGCGGTTCCGGTGCCAAGGGCGGCAACGGATTCACCGGCGCAGACGGCACTATCCCGGGCGCTGATGGTGTGAGCGGCACCAATGGTGGCGCCGGGGGCAACGGCGGCGCCGGCGGTTCCGGTGCGACGGCGGGCCAGCAGGGCGTCGGCGGCGTCGGTGGCAATGGCGGTAGCGGCGGCAATGGTGCGGCAGGTACCGCGGGTACCGACGGCGTCGTGAACAGTCACGACGGCACGGCTGGCGGCGACGGTGGCAACGGCGGCAACGCGGGCACCGGTGGTGCGGGCGGTCAGGGCGCCGATGGCACCGCGGCCAGCGGCAACGACGGCACCGCGGGCCTCGGTGGCAATGGCGGCAAGGGCGGCAACGGCCTTGCGGGTCTGGACGGCGCCGGGCCGGCAGTGAACGGCACCGCCGGGGGCAATGGTGGTGCCGGCGGCAACGGTGGGCAAGGTGGCCTGCTGGCGGGCAGCAGCACCGACCGCGCCGCCTCGGGTGCCGGTGGCGACGGAGGCGCCGGAGCCAAGGGCGGCAACGGATATACCGGTACCAACGGCCTCACCCCGGGTGCCGACGGTGGTAGTGGCACCAATGGTGGTGCCGGCGGCAACGGTGGCGCCGGCGGGACCGGCTCGACCGCAGGCCAGCACGGTGCCGGGGGTGCCGGTGGCAATGGCGGTAGCGGCGGCAATGGTGCGGCCGGCAGCGTGGGCGTTGATGGCACGTCGGCCAACCACGACGGCACGGCCGGCGGCAACGGCGGCAGGGGCGGCAACGCGGCACTCGGTGGCGCAGGCGGCGAGGGCGCAGGCGGCATCCACGCAGCCAACGGCGCCAACGGCACCGCAGGACTCGGCGGAAACGGCGGCCAGGGCGGCAGCGGCCTGACCGGAACCGACAGCACACAGGCCGGTGTGGACGGAACTGCCGGCGGCAGTGGTGGTGTCGGCGGCAACGGTGGGCAAGGTGGCCTGCAGGCGGGCAGCACCACCGACCGGGCCACCTCCGGCACCGGCGGCAATGGTGGGGCTGGTGGTAAGGGCGGCAACGGCTTTACCGGTGCCGATGGCACTGCGCCGGGTGCGGATGGTGTCAGTGGCACCAATGGTGGTGCCGGCGGTAACGGTGGCGCGGGTGGTTCCGGCTCGACGGCCGGTCAGCACGGTGCCGGTGGTGTCGGTGGCGATGGCGGCAACGGTGGTAAGGGTGCGGCCGGCAGCGTGGGCGTTGATGGCACGTCGAGCAATCACGACGGCACGGCCGGCGGCAACGGTGGCAATGGTGGCAACGCCGGCCTCGGTGGTGCGGGTGGTCAGGGCCCGAGCGGTGCGGCGGCCAGTGGCTCGAACGGTACCGCGGGCCTCGGCGGTAACGGCGGGTCCGGCGGTAAGGGCATCGACGGGACCAACAGCACGGCAGCGGGTGTAGACGGCACCACCGGCGGCAACGGCGGCACGGGCGGCAACGGTGGCCAGGGTGGTCTGCTCGCGGGCAGCACCACCCAGCACGCGGCGTCCGGTACCGGCGGCAATGGTGGTGCTGGTGGTAAGGGCGGCAACGGATTTACCGGCTCCAGCGGCGTCAACGCCGGCAGTAACGGTGAATCCGGAACCAACGGCGGCCAGGGCGGCAACGGTGGCTCCGGAGGCACCGGCGCCACCGGCGGCGCCGGCGGCAACGCGGGCAACGGCGGCGTCGGCGGCAACGGCGGCAACGGAATCGACGGCGCCAACGCCGCGTCCGCCGGTGCGGACGGCCAGAACGGCGGCACGGGCGGCAACGGCGGTCAGGGTGGTGCCGGCGGTCAGGGGGGCAACGCCGGTACCTCGACCTCCGGCAACGCAGCCGCCAACGGCAACGGTGGCAGTGGCGGGCGCGGCGGCGACGCGGGCACGGCCGGCAACGGCGGCAGGGGTGCCGACGGTGACGTCACCAACCCCGACGGCGGCAAGGGCGGCAACGGTGGCGAGGTCGGCACCGCCGGCAACGGCGGATCGGCCGGCTCGCACGGCAGCGGTGGTGCCAGCGGCACGAACGGAGCCACCGGGGCTGGTGGCACCGCGATCACCGGCCCGGCCGGCAACGGCGGACAGGGTGGCAACGGCTTCAGCTCCACCAGCTCGGCTGAGAACGGCGGTGACGGCGGCAACGGCGGTGCAGGCGGCGCCGGCGGCTCACACGGCAACGGCGGCGACGGCGGCATCGGTGGTGCGGGTGCCACCGGCGTCGGCGGTACCGGTGCAGCCGGCACCGCGGGAACGGCAGCTCAACCCGATGGCGGCGCGGGCGGCTCCGGCCTATCCGGCGGCAACGGTGGCAAGGGCGGCAACGGCGGTGCCAGTGGCAACCTCGCAGCCAACCACGCCGGTAACGGTGGCGCCGGTGGAGTCGGTGGCGCGGGTGGCAACGGTGGGACCGGTGGCGCCGGCTACGACGCCGCCACCGACCCCAACGCGGCGGCCGGCACCAACGCAGGTAACGGCGGCAATGGCGGTGAGGCTGGATCCGGGGGTGCGGGCGGCGCCGGCGGTAACGCCGGTGCGGTCAACGGCGCGGCCGGCGCGGGTGCCAACGGCAACGGCGGCAACGGCGGCAACGCCGGCGTCGCGGGCCAGGGCGGCAACGGCGGCAACGGTGCTGACGGCAACGCCACCACCCCGAACGGCGGCAACGGCGGAAACGGGGGCGACCCGGGCAACGTTGCCGGCACTGGCGGCGCCGGCGGCGCGCACGGCACCGGCGGAAGCGGTGGCGTCGACGGTACGAACGGTGCCAGCGGCACCCCGGTCACTACGGCGTCCGGCAATGGCGGCAACGGAGGCAACGGCTACAACGCCGCTACGGACCCCGCCGCCGTTCCGGGCACCAATGGCGGCGCCGGCGGCAACGGCGGCAACGGTGGCATGGCCGGCAACGGTGGCAACGGTGGAACCGGTGGCAGCGCGGCTACCGGTGTGGGCGGCGCCGGTGCGGCCGGCACGGCCGGAGATGCCCTCAACCTCAACGGCGGCAACGGACTTCAGGGTGATTCCGGTGGCGACGGCGGCACCGGCGGCAATGGCGGCAATGGTGGCCTGCTGAGCGTCAACACCGCGGGCAACGGCGGCAACGGCGGCGTGGGCGGTGACGGTGGTGCCGGCGGCACCGGCGGAGCCGGCTACAGCCCGACCGCTGCCGGAGCCGACGGCGGTGACGGCGGTAACGGCGGCGAGGCCGGTTCGGGTGGCACCGGTGGTGCCGGCGGCAATGCCGGAACCGCGCAGAACGGCAGCGTGGTCGGCGCCAACGGCAACGGCGGCAAGGGCGGCAACGCCGGCAGCGCCGGCCAGGGCGGCGACGGCGGCAGGGGTGCCGACGGCGATGCCACCACCCGCAACGGTGGCGACGGCGGAAACGGTGGTGACGCCGGCAATGTCGCGGGCACCGGCGGTCAGGGCGGCGCGGCCGGTACCACGGTCGGCGGCGGCGGAACGGCCGGCGGATCCGGAGCCAGCGGCACCCCGGCTGCCGGGCCGACCGGCAACGGCGGCAACGGCGGCGACGGCTACAACCAGCCTGGAGCCGGTGACGGCGGCCAGGGCGGTGCCGGCGGCGACGGCGGAAACATGGGCAATGGTGGCGACGGCGGGCGCGGCGGCGACGGCAGTGCCGCCGCCGGCGGGTAAGCGTCAGGTCGTCGAGTGAACGGATGCCCGCGATGAGAACGCTGCCCTGGCACGCCAGGGCAGCGGGGCCGAGCACCTGTCAGCACAGGAAGCGCTCCGTACCCCGAGCTGCGTCCATCCGGTTCCGGATGGCTCAGGTAAGTACCGCGAAGACATGGGTGGATAGCTCGACGCCCCGCGGATTCTCCGTGGCGGATCGATCTCCGATCTGACTGTTGCCGCGCGGTAGGCGCGGCGATAGCCGAGCAAAAACATCACAACCATCCATCGGCCCACGCAGTGGGCCACCGTTTGAGAACTTGGGGCAGTACATGACTGGAAAGCGTGAGAGCGCACGGCAGACCGGAGCCGGGCGGCGCACAGGGGACTCGCGTCGTCGAGTGCTGGGTGCGGGTTCGGCGGCAGCGGCATTTTTGGCGTTCGGTGTGTCGCCGTTGGTGTCGGTGCCGGTGGCGCAGGCTGATGGTGAGTTTGATTGGCTGCTGGATGTTTTCGGTTCGGGGGCGTGGTCGGCTGCCGAGGTGGACGCTGGGGGTGCGTTCGATTGGGGGTCGTTGTTTGACTCGTCGGCGGGGTTGGCCGGTGGTGATGCGTTTGATCTGACGGCGTTGGTTGAGGCGTACATCTATGCGCCGTTGCATGCCGGCATGGTCGATTGGCTTGAGAGCCCGTTGGGTGTTCAGGTCGGCTCGTTTGTCAATGACACGTTCGGGTTCGGCTCGATCATCATTGGTAATGGCGCTGTTGGTGTTGCCGGTGTTGATGGTGGCAATGGTGGTGCGGGCGGTTGGTTGTTCGGTGATGGTGGTGCTGGTGTCGCCGGTGGTGATGGTGGCGCGGCCGGTTTGTTCGGCAATGGTGGTGCCGGCGGCGCGGGTCTGGCGGGCTTGGCCGGTGGCGACGGTGGCGCCGGTGGTTCATGGATGGGCGTCGGCGGGGTCGGCGGTATCGGCGGTGATGGTGGTGGCGCCGGCGGTAATGGCGGCGACGGCGCGGGTTGGCTGTTCGGCTCCGGCGGTGCCGGCGGTGCCGGCGGTGTCGGCGCGGCCGGCGCGGCGGGTCTGGCTGGTGCTACCGGTGTTTGGGCTTCGGGTGGCAACGGTGCCCTCGGCGGTAACGGCCTCCTCGGTGGTAACGGTGGCAATGGTGGTGTCGGCGGCAAGGCTTCGGGCTTTTTCGGCAACGGCGGCAATGGTGGTGTCGGCGGTGTCGGTGGTGCGGGCGGTAACGGTGGCCGTGGTGGTGACGGTGCCGCTGGTGAGTGGGATGTGGCTGCCAGCAATGGAAATGGTGGTGATGGTGCCGGTGGTGGTGACGGCGCCAACGGTGGCCAGGGCGGCCAGGGTGGTCTGGCCGGTGCGGGCACCAGCCTGGGTTCGGCGGGTGTCAACGGCCTGGGCGGCCAGGGTGGCGCCGGCGGCAACGCCGGGATCGCCGGTAATGGCGGTGACGGGGCCGAAGGGACAGCGGGCAACACCGGCGGTGGCCGCGGCGCCGACGGCGGAAACCCGGGCGCGATCGGCCACGGCGGTCAGGGCGGCCTGAATGGTGGGTCGACCACCGAGCGTGCGGCCAGTGGCGCCGACGGTCAGGCGGCCGGGCACGGCGGTAACGGCGGCAACGGCGGCGACGGGTTCGACGTGGCGGCCTACAACGCCGCCCACGCGGGCGAACTGGGCTTCAAGGCGCTCACCCTGGCCGGCGGCAACGGCGGTCTTGGTGGCAACGCCGGCGCGGTCGGTGACGGCGGTACCGGCGGCAACGGCGGCAACGGCGGGGACGGCGGTAAGGGCGGCAACAGTGGTGTGCTGCTGGAGAACGGGCACGGCGGCAAGGGCGGTGCCGGCGGCAACGGTGGCAACGGTGGCGCGGGCGGTGCCGGCGGTTGGGAGGCCGGCCAAGGCGGTGCCGGTGGTACCGGTGGCAAGGGTGGTGCCGGCGGCGTCGGCGGCGACGCCCTGAACCCCAACTCCGGAACCGGTGGTGACGGTGGTGTCGGCGGCCGGGGCGGTCTCGGTGGTGCCGGCGGCGCCGGATACACCGGCGCAGCCGGCGTTCAAGGTGTCAACGACGGTGCGGGTGAGAACGGCGGCAATGGTGGTGCCGGTGGTACCGGTGGCGAGGGTGGTGCCGGCGGTAACGCGGGCAACGGCGCCACCGGCAACGGTGGAAACGGCAACGGCGGTGCCGGCGGTAAGGGCGGCGACGCGGGCGCCGGGGGCGACGGCGGCAGGGGCGCCGACGGCGACGCCACCTACCTCGACGGTGGCCGGGGTGGCAACGGCGGCAATGCCGGCATCGAAGGTGCCGGTGGTGCCGGCGGTAGCGCCGGAACTGGCGGTAACGGCGGCACAGCCGGCCTGCACGGAGCCGGCGGCAATCAGGTGACCAGTGGCGGAAACGGCGGTAACGGCGGCGACGGCTTCACCTCGACGGTGGCCGGCGCCTCCGGTGGTAACGGCGGCGCGGGTGGCGACGGCGGCAACCTCGGTAACGGCGGTAACGGCGGCGCCGGTGGCAACGGTGTGGCCGGCACCAACGGTGTCGGGACCGACGCCGGCGGCAACGGCAACTCCGGCACCAGCGGTGGTTCCGGTGGCTTCGGTGGCAAGGGTGGCAACGCCGGCACCGGCCTGAGCACCCTGACCGGCGGCACCGGTGGTGCCGGTGGTTCGGGCGCCGACGGTGGCGATGCCGTGGCCGGTGCGATCGGCTCTGCCGGTTCGTTCACCTCCGGTGACGGCAATGGCGGGGCCGGCGGCAACGCCGGGACGGCCGGTGCCGGCGGCAGCGGCGGCAATGGCGGGGCGGGTGGCAGCAACGGCGACGGCAGCTCGGCCGCGACCGGCACGGGCGGCAACGCCGGCAGCGGCGGCGCGGGTGCCCAGGGCGGTGACGGTGGCGCAGGTGCCCACGGCGACGCAGCGCACCTCAACGGCGGCAACGGTGGCCGAGGTGGGGACTCCAGCCAGGGCGGTGCCGCGGGCACGGCCGGCACCGGCTCCACGACGGGCAGCGCCGGATCCCAGGGCGCGGGTGTCGCCGGCCCGGCCGGCAACGGCGGCCAGGGCGGTGACGGCTACACCTCCGGGGTGGCCGGCGAATCGGGCGGCAACGGTGGTGCCGGTGGCGATGGCGGCAACCTGGGCAACGGCGGCAACGGCGGCGCCGGTGGCGACGGTGTGGCCGGCACCAACGCCGTCGGCACCGACGGCAACGGCAATGGCAACTCCGGGACTGCCGGTGGCTCGGGTGGCTCGGGCGGTAAGGGAGGCAACGCCGGTACCGGCTTGACCTCGTTGACCGGCGGCGCCGGTGGCAATGGTGGTTCGGGTGCCGACGGTGGTGACGCCGCGGCCGGCGTGACCGGTGCGGCCGGGTCGTTCGCCACCGGTGACGGCAACGGTGGGGCCGGCGGCAACGCCGGGACGGCCGGCGCCGGCGGTAGCGGCGGCAACGGCGGTGCGGGCGGCACCAACGGCAACGGCAGCTCCGCTGCGGCCGGAACCGGCGGCAACGCGGGCAGCGGTGGTGACGGCGCCGCGGGCGGAAATGGTGGCGCCGGTGCCAACGGCGATGCAAACAACCTCAACGGCGGCAACGGTGGCCGGGGTGGCGACTCCAGTCAGGGCGGCGCCGCGGGCACGGCCGGTACCGGCGCGTTTACCGGCGCCACCGGATCGCAGGGCGCCGGGGTCAGTGGCCCGGTCGGCAACGGCGGCCGCGGTGGTGACGGCTTCACCGCCAGCACGGCCGGCGCGTCCGGCGGCAACGGTGGTGCCGGTGGTGACGGCGGCAACCTCGGCGACGGGGGCGACGGTGGTGCCGGCGGCAGCGGTGTCGCGGGCATCGACGGCGTCGCCGCCACGGCCGCGGGCGACAACGGCACCAGCGGTACCGACGGCGGGTCCGGCGGCAACGGTGGTGCGGGTGGCCTCGGCGGCTCCCTCTCCGGTCATGGCGGCAACGGCGGTAGCGGCGGTGCGGGCGCCCAGGGCGGAAACGCGGGCGCCGGGGCGGCCGGGGTGAACGGCAGCTACCTCAACAGCGGTGACGGTTCTGGCGAGAAGGGCGGCGACGCCGGGGTCGCCGGCAACGGCGGCCGGGGCGGCAACGGCGGTGCGGCCGGCGGTGTGGCCGCGGGCGGCACCGGAGCCGACGGCGCGGTGGGCGCGGCCGGGTCCGGCGGGGCCGGCGGCGACGGCGCAGCCGGTGGTAACGGCGGTGACGGTGCGGCCGGCGACGCGACCAACCTCAACGGCGGCAACGGCGGAGCCGGGGGCAACTCGAGCACCGGTGGTAACGGCGGCGCGGTCGGCACCGGCGCAGGCGCGGCGACCGGCGGAACCGCCGGCAGCAGCCCAACCGGCCCAGCCGGCAACGGTGGTGCGGGCGGTTCGGGCTTCACCAACGCGGCCGGCGTCGGTGGCGACGGCGGTACGGGCGGCGACGGCGGCAACATCGGCAACGGTGGAGCGGGCGGCTCCGGCGGCAACGGCGGCAACGGCATCGACGGCGACCAGGGCACGCTGGCTGCCATCAGCGGCACCGACGGCACCGCGGGCTTCCACGGCGGTAAGGGCGGCGACGGTGGTGTCGGCGGCTCGACGTCCGGCAACGGTGGCGCCGGTGGCGTCGGCGGTGCCGGAGGTAAGGGCGGGTCAGGCGGTGACGGCCTGGCCGGCACCAGCGCCACTCTGGCAGGCGGTGCCGGTACCGATGGCGGGTCCGGCGGCAACGGCCAGGCCGGTGGCTATGGCGGTGCCGGCGGCAATGGTGGCGCCTCGGCCCACGGGACCGCGGGTGCCAACGGCAACGGCGGCGCGGGCGGTGCGGGCGGTAACGCCGGCACACCCGGTGACGGCGGCAACGGCGGCAACGGTGACGCGGTCACCATCAACGGCGGCAACGGCGGTGCGGGCGGTAACGCCGGCACCGCGGGCAACGGCGGCGCCGGTGGGGCGCACGGCACCGGCGGAACCGGCGGCACCAACGGCGGCGACGGGGCCGACGGCACCGGGGTCACCGGTCCGGCCGGCAACGGTGGCACGGGCGGCAACGGCTACAACGCTGCCAACGACGCCGGCGCGGACGGCGGCACCAGCGGCGGCAACGGTGGAGCCGGCGGTGACGGCGGCAACATCGGCAACGGTGGCAATGGTGGCGTCGGCGGTGACGGTAAGACCGGCGTCGGCGGGACCGGTGCGGCCGGCACCGCGGGCACCCTCGCAGCCCCGAACGGTGGTGCCGGTGGCCAAGGCCTGGCCGGCGGCGACGGCGGCAAGGGCGGCGCGGGCGGCAACGGCGGTTCGCTGGCGGCCAACGTCGCAGGCAACGGCGGAAACGGTGGTAGCGGTGGAGCGGGCGGCGCCGGCGGCACCGGCGGCGCGGGATATGACGCCAGCACCGGATCGGTGGCCGGCGCGAGCGGCGGCAATGGCGGCAACGGCGGGGAAGCCGGATCCGGCGGCACCGGTGGGGCCGGCGGCAATGCCGGTACCACCAGCCACGGCACTGCCGGCACCAACGGCGATGGCGGCAACGGCGGCAGCGCCGGCACCGCGGGCGAAGGTGGCCAGGGTGGCAACGGTGCCGCCGGCGACGCCAGCACCCCCAACGGCGGTAACGGCGGCAACGGCGGTGACCCGGGCAGCATCGCCGGCACCGGCGGCAACGGCGGCGCGGCCGGAACCACGGCCGGTGCCGGGGGCACCGACGGGACCGACGGCGCGAACGGAACACAGGCCATCGGCCCGTCGGGCAACGGCGGTAACGGCGGCGCCGGATACGACCCGTCCCAAGACCCGAACGCGGGAACAGGTGCCTCCGGTGGTGCCGGCGGCACGGGCGGTAACGGCGGCGCGATCGGCAACGGTGGCGACGGTGGTGCCGGCGGTAGTGGCACGGCGGGGGTGGCCGGCCTCAGCGCTACCGTCGCGGGCGACTCCGGTCTCCAGGGCCAGGACGGTGGCGCGGGCGGTAACGGCGGCGCGGGCGGACTCGGCGGCGCCCTGTCCGGTAACGGTGGCGCTGGCGGCGCCGGCGGTTCGGGTGCCGACGGTGGCCAGGGCGGCAGCGGCATGAGCGGTGCTGCCGGCGCGGTGGCATCCGGAATCGCCGGGCAGGCCAACAACGGCCAAGACGGTGGCGACGGTGCCATCGGCGGTCAGGGCGGTAACGGCGGCAACGGTGGTCTCGGTGGAACCGCGGCCCACGGCAGCACCGGCAGCCTCGGTGCGGGTGGCAACGGTGGCAAGGGCGGCGCCGGCGGCACCGCGGGTAATGGTGGCGCCGGCGCGAACGGCGATGCCACCAACCAAACCGGCGGTGACGGTGGCGACGGTGGCGACGTCGCCTACCCGAGCGCCGCGGGCGGCAATGCCGGGACCGGCTCCGGCAACGCCACGGCCGGCAGTGCGGGCAGCGTGCCCGGCGGTCCGGTCGGCAACGGTGGGAACGGCGGTGACGGTTGGAACAACACCGGAACCTCCGGAATCGGCGGCGCCGGTGGTGCCGGTGGCGATGGTGGCAACCTGGGCCTTGGCGGCGACGGCGGCCACGGTGGCAACGGCCCGAACGGATCAGGCCCCAACGGCTGATCCCGGTTGGACAGATCGACGCGGCCGCCCCGGCAATGGGGTGGCCGCGTCGTTTTTTTGGGCGTGGAAAACGGGGAAGATGGCGGTTCTTATTGCGAACTGTTGTCCTTATCGCCACAGGTCGCGAAGCGTTACTGGAGGGTAATCGGGATAGCGGCATTCGTAGTTGATTGCGAAGTCCCGATCTCACCCCTAGAAACCCTGCGGCGAGGTTCTATAGCGAGGGCCGTCGGCCTCAATTGCGCCGTCTGAGCCGGGGTCGCACCGGCGCGCCGCCGTGACGGCGCCGGCGCCAGCGCGCCAAGGAGGCGTTCTCCAAATCGTGCGTGCCGGGCCGCTGATGCGACGTGGCTGCCGGTGACCTGCACCGGGTGGCCCAGGGGGGCCTGGTCGGTGGCGGCGGGCCCCAGTCTGCAGCTGTCAGCAAACGCGTGGAACGCCCGATCTGTTTGCTGAGAACCTGTACCCCGTTGTTTAGCTGTTAGTTACCTGTGAGCAGTGAAAGTGACAACACTAGTTGTAAGTCTCCTTACGGAGGCCAACTAACCGTAATCAGGGGTAACAAGCGCCAACGCAGTACTACCGTCTGTCATAGTGTACCGGGGTTGACTGGGCGAGAATCGCTGTTAACCTAACTCCCCAAACGAGATAGCTGTGTCTGCGTTGTGCGTCAGTTAAGGGGAGTGACGTCATGGCTCGTCATCGTCAGGGTGGATTTAAGGTTCGTCGCAACCGTGTCTTTGGTGCCGGGACCGCGGTCGGCGCGTTTCTCGCCTTTGGGCTGGGGCCGTGGGCGGGGGCGCCGGTGGCGCACGCCGATTTTGACGACGTGTGGGTGGATCTGTTCGGCGCCGATCTGGGGAACGCCGTCGCCGATCTGGGTGCCAACTGGGGCGACCAGGCCGCCTGGGCGGTCGTTTTCGATCCGGGGAGTTGGACGCCGTTCTTCGATGGCCTCGGTGAGCCGGCCATGTGGGACGCGATCCTGGCGGATCTGAATCTGGCCGGTATCGGGGCCGCCTCGCTTGATCTTCCGGGTGCCTCGGACGCGTCGTTCAATTGGGGCGAAATCAATTGGCTGATGCCATTCGGTGATGGAGCGGACGGCACGGCCGCTAACCCTGACGGTGGCGCCGGTGGCTGGATCTATGGCAATGGTGGCGCGGGCTGGGATGCCGATGGCACCGGCGCCAGCGACGACGGTGGCAACGGTGGCCAGGGTGGTCTGTTCGGCGGCGACGGCGGTGCCGGTGGAGACGGTACCGAGGGCGGCGACGGTGGCGATGGAGGCGCCGCGGGTCTGTTCGCCTGGTTCAGCAACGGTGGCGCCGGCGGTAACGGCGGCGACGCGGTCACCGCCGGTGGCGTCGGCGGTACGGGTGGCATCGGTGGCGACGCCGCCCTGTGGGCGATTTTCAGCACGGCCGGCATCGGCGGCCAGGGCGGCGACGGCTTGGCTGGTGCCGCGGGTCTGGCGGGCAGCTTCGCCAACGGCGGAGACGGCAATGGTGGCAACGGCGGCAATGGCGGTGCCGGTGGAAACGGTGGTGCCGGTGGCCGGGGTTCGTACTGGTTCGGCGCTGGTGGAAAGGGCGGCGCGGCCGGTGACGGCGGCAAGGGTGGTGTCGGCGGGTCCGGTGCGGACGGGGCCGACGGCACCAGTCTCGTCGTCGACGGGACGAGCGGTGGCAATGGTGGTCTAGGTGGCAATGGTGGTGCCGCCGGTACTGCCGGTGCCGGCGGTGCGGGCGGCTGGTTCATCCCTAACGCCGGTGCGGGTGCCGCGGGTACGCAGGGCGTCGGTGGTGTCGGCGGCAATGCAGGTGGCGGTGGCGACGGCCACGACGGTGCCGATGGTGCGGAGGGGACTGCCGGCCATGTGGATGGCTACGCCGGTGAGGCCGGCGGACACGGTGGCAACGCCGGGCTGGCCGGCGCCGGTGGTCAAGGTAACGGTGGGCAGGCCGACAGCGGTGCGGCCGCTTCCGCGGGTAAGGGCGGCAGCGGTGGCGTCGGAGGTAAGGGCTATGACGCGGCGTCGGACGCGACCGCGCTGGCCGGAACCGCTGGTGGCAATGGCGGTGCTGGTGGCGATGCGGGGCAGGGTGGCCTGCAGGCTGATGGCACGACGCACGCGGCGGCGGGTGCGGCCGGTGCTGGTGGTGCCGGTGGTGACGGCAAGGACGGCGCTGACGGGGCCGCGGGCACGGCGGTGGATCCCGACGGCAAGGCCGGCGGCGCCGGTGGCGCCGGCGGTAACGGTGGTCAGGGTGGCCTAGAAGTCGATGGCACCACGCACGCCGCACAGGGTGTCGGTGGTGACGGTGGCGCCGGCGGCAAGGGTGGTGCGGGCTATGACGCGCTGGCTGCCGGTGCGGGCGCGGGTGTTTCGGGCGGCAACGGTGGTGCCGGTGGCGATGGTGGCGCCGGCGGTACCGGTTCCACCGCGGGTGCGCACGGTGTTGGCGGCGTGGGCGGCAAGGGTGGCAGCGGCACCGACGGCGCGAACGGTGGTGCCGGGACGGACGGTACGGCGGCCGATCCCGACGGCGGGGCCGGTGGCAATGGTGGCAATGGCGGTAACGCCGGGGCCGGTGGCGCCGGTGGTAGTTCCGGTAATGGAAACCACGCCGCCAGTGGAGCCAGCGGTGTGGCGGGCAAGGGCGGTAACGGTGGCGTCGGTGGTGCCGGCTATGACGCCGCGTCCGACCTGGCGGCAGCCGCAGGCACCGCGGGCGGCAACGGTGGTGTCGGCGGTAACGCCGGCGTGGGCGGTCTTGAGGCCAACGGCAGCCGGGCCGCTGCTGGGACCGCCGGCGTCGGCGGCAACGGTGGTTCCGGTACTGATGGCCAAGCCGGTGCCGTGGGTACGCAGGCCAACCCGGACGGTGGGGTGGGTCAGGCCGGTGGCGCCGGCGGCAATGGCGGCCTGGGCGGCCTGGACGTCGACAACAGTCGCGCCGCCAGCGGTGATGGCGGCAATGGTGGTGCCGGTGGTAAGGGCGGCGCCGGTTATGAGGGCCTGGATGGTGCGACGGCGGGCGCGGCCGGTGAGAACGGCGGCAACGGCGGTGCGGGTGGAGCCGGCGGAGTCGGCGGAACCGGTACCAATGCGGGACTTCACGGGCTCGGTGGTGTGGGCGGCAACGGTGGCTCTGGTGGCGACGGCGCAACGGGCGGTAACGGTGCCGATGGCACGGCCACGCATGTGGATGGCACGGCGGGCCAGACCGGTGGTGCGGGCGGTAATGCGGGCAAGGGCGGTGCCGGCGGCGACAACGGCGATGGAACTCAGGCTGCCGGTGGCAGTGACGGTTCGGCCGGTGTCGGCGGCAAGGGCGGTTCCGGCGGCAAGGGCGTTGACGGAAGCGATGGTTCCAACACCGGCGTCGGACGTATCGATGGCACCAACGGCGGCGCCGGTGGTGCTGGTGGTGACGGTGGTCAGGGCGGTCTGCAGACCGACGGGACCCGTGCTGCCCAGGGCGATGGTGGTGGCGGTGGTGCCGGCGGCAAGGGTGGCAATGGTGGCAATGGCGTGGCCGGGGCCACGGCGGGCGCCACTGGTACCAACGGTGGTATCGGCGGCGACGGTGGTACCGGGGGCGTCGGTGGGCATGGCACCAATAACGGTGCGGCCGGTCTCGGCGGGGTCGGGGGCAACGGCGGCAACGGTGGTGCGGGTGCCGCGGGTGCGGCCGGCACCAACGGCACGGCCAGCCATGTGGATGGCACCGCCGGTGGTAACGGTGGCGCTGGTGGTAACGCGGGCAAGGCCGGCAGCGGTGGTCTCAGTGGTGCTGGTGTTCAGGCCGGCAACGGAACGGACGGCACGGCCGGTGTTGGTGGTGTCGGTGGTCAGGGCGGTGCGGGCTACGCCGGTGCGGACAGTCACACCGCGGGCGTGGCCGGAGGCAATGGTGGTGCCGGCGGCGCCGGTGGTAACGGCGGTCAGGGCGGCCTGAAGGCAGATGGCAGCACCCGTGTCGCTGACGGTGCCGGCGGTGCCGGCGGTGCCGGCGGCCAGGGTGGTGCCGGCTACGACGCGGTTGCCGAGGTTGCCGCACCGGGCACCTCGGGCACCAACGGCGGTGTTGGTGGCGACGGCGGCGCTGGCGGCAGTGGTTCCACCGTGGGTGCGCACGGTGTCGGTGGCGTCGGCGGTAATGGTGGTTCGGGTACCAATGGCGCCGATGGCGCAGTCGGAACCACAGGTACTGCTGAGGATCGCACCGGTGGTGCCGGTGGCAATGGTGGCGATGGCGGTAACGCCGGCGCCGGTGGCGCCGGTGGCGACTCCGGTGGCGGCAACCACGCCACGTCGGGCACGAATGGTTCGGCGGGCACGGGCGGCTCCGGTGGCGCCGGTGGCACTGGCTACGACGCGGCCACCGATGGCAGTGCTGCAGCGGGCACCTCCGGTGGCAATGGTGGTGTCGGCGGTAACGCGGGGCATGGCGGTGTCGAGGTCGGGGGCGGACACGCCGCGGACGGCACGGCCGGTGTGGGCGGCAACGGCGGCGACGGCAAGGACGGCGCCGACGGTGCGGCCGGTACCGCACCCAACATTGACGGCACCGCCGGTGGCGCAGGCGGCGCGGGCGGTAACGGTGGCCAGGGTGGTCTGGAAGCTGATGGCTCCACCCATGCCGCGCAGGGTGATGGTGGCGATGGTGGGGCCGGCGGCAAGGGTGGTGCCGGCTACGACGCGGTGGCTGCGGGCGCGGGCGCGGGCGTCTCCGGCAGCAACGGTGGCGCAGGTGGTGATGGTGGCGTCGGCGGTACGGGTGCCAACCCGGGTGCCCACGGTGTCGGTGGCGTCGGCGGTAATGGTGGTTCGGGTACCAATGGCGCCGATGGCGCAGTCGGAACCACAGGTACTGCTGAGGATCGCACCGGTGGTGCCGGTGGCAATGGTGGCGATGGCGGTAACGCCGGCGCCGGTGGCGCCGGTGGCGACTCCGGTGGCGGCAACCACGCCACGTCGGGCACGAATGGTTCGGCGGGCACGGGCGGCTCCGGTGGCGCCGGTGGCACTGGCTACGACGCGGCCACCGATGGCAGTGCTGCAGCGGGCACCTCCGGTGGCAATGGTGGTGTCGGCGGTAACGCGGGGCATGGCGGTGTCGAGGTCGGGGGCGGACACGCCGCGGACGGCACGGCCGGTGTGGGCGGCAATGGTGGCGACGGTGCGGTCGGGGCCGCGGGTAACGCGGGCACTCAGGCCGACCCGGACGGCACGGCCGGCGGTAAGGGTGGCGCCGGCGGTAACGGCGGCGTGGGCGGTCTCGAAGCCGATGGCACCACCCACGCCACGCAGGGCGACGGCGGTAATGGTGGCGCCGGTGGTGAGGGCGGCGCCGGGTATGTCGGTGCCAGTGGCGCCAACGCCGGTGACTCCGGCCAAAACGGCGGCTCGGGCGGCGCTGGTGGCGATGGCGGAGCTGGTGGAACGGGGAATGTCGGCGGCGCGGGTGGTGCGGGTGGCAACGCCGGCAATGGCGGTAGCGGTGGCGACGGGGTCACCGGTGCCGTCGGCACGTTCGCCAACGGTGGCAGCGGAAGTGGTCAGGCGGGCGGATCCGGCGGCAGCGGTGGATCCGGCGGCAATGGTGGCAAGGGCGGCGTGGGCGGTACGTCGACCGGTGGCGGCGCGAACGGTGCCACCGGTGTCGGTGGTGACGCCGGCGACGGAGGCAACGCGGGCACGGCCGGTGACGGCGGTAAGGGCGCGGACGGTACCGCGACCCATGTCGATGGCGGTACTGGCGGCAAGGGCGGCGAGGTCGGCGCGGCGGGTCACGCGGGTACAGCGGGAACGGGTTCCACCAATGGCGGGGCCGGAACGGATGGCACCGAGATCACCGGCATCGCCGGCAGCGGCGGCAACGGTGGTGACGGCTTCAACGGCGTCAACGCCGGTGACCGCGGCGGCAACGGCGGTGCTGGTGGTGACGGCGGCAGTCGCGGCTCCGGCGGCAGTGGCGGTAGCGGTGGCGACGGTGTGCTCGGCGCCAACGGGGAGAGCATCGGCAACGTCAACGATCCTGCGCAGCATCTTCCGGCCACGGACGCCGGTCGTGCTGGCGGTGCCGGCCAGGCCGGTGGCGCAGGCGGTAACGGCGGCGCCGGTGGTGCCAGCGGTGCGCTGGCCGGCAACGCCGGTAGCGGCGGCAAGGGTGGGGCCGGTGCCGACGGTGGTGACGGTGGCGACGGCGGTTGGGGTGCTGACCACGCGGTCGGCGCGCTGTATCCGACGGCGAACATCAACGGCGGCCAGGGCGGCCTCGGCGGCGACGGCGGAGCCGGAGGCAACGGTGGCGCCGCTGGTGCGTTGAACAACGGCAGTGGCAATGCCGGTGGCCAGGGTGATGCCGGTAAAGCCGGTAACGGTGGCGACGGCGGTGACGGTGGCCGCGGTGGCACCGGAGGTGACCAGGGTGGCGCGGACGGTGTCGGCGGGGTCGGCGGCGCTGCCGGCGACGGCGGAAACGGTGGTGCAGGTGGTTCTGGCCTGACCGCCACCGATGGTGGCAACGCCGGCAACGGTGGTGTCGGTGGGCACGGCGGCCACGGTGGCTCGGGTAACTACCCCGCAGGCACCGACGGCATGTCCGGCGGTGCGGCCGGTGTCGGTGGCAACGGTGGTACCGGTGGAGAGGGTGGTATCGGCACGAACGCCACCAACGGTGGTGCCGGCGGCAGCGGAGGCACCGGCGGTGAGGGCGGCACGGGCGGTGTCGCCAAGTGGAACTCGGGCGGCAATGGTGGCGCGGGCACCGACGGTGGCGACGGTGGTAATGCCGGCGCCGGAGGGGCCGGCCACAACGGCGGCACGGATGGCACCGACGGCACCGGCGGTACGGGTGGCGAGGGCGGCCGGGGCGGTCAAGGCGCCCCGAACAGCGGCCATGACGTGGACGGCAACGGCCTGGCCGGCGGTAACGGTGGCCAAGCCGGCGATGGCGGTGCCGGTGGTCAGGGCATCAACGGCGTTGGTGGCGGCGACGGTGGTCGGGGCGGTCAGGGCGGTTTCGCCGGTGCGGGTGCCAGCGGCCTCAACCAAGCCGCCGGTAGCGGCCTGGACGGCGGTAACGGTGGGGCGGGCGGCAACGGTGGTGACGGCGGTCAGGGCGGTGCCGGCACCGACGGCGGCGCCAACGGCGGTCAAGGCCCGGGTGGTTGGGGCGGTCAGGGCGGTCAGGGCGGCAACGGCGGCACTGCTGCCGCGGGCAGCGGACTAATCGGCGGTAGCGGCGGCAAGGGCGGCGCGGGTGGTAACGCCGGTGCCGGCACCAACGACTACGCCACGATCGACGACTATCACCCCGGCCAGGGCGGTAACGGTGGAGCGGGCGGCAACGGCGCCACCGGGGTGTCCGGTGTCTCTGGCGTCAACCCCGGCGACAGCGGCACGTCCGGTGGTGCCGGCGGCAATGCCGGCGCCGGTGGCAACGGCGGTGACGGTGTCATCGGTGGCAAGGGCGGAAACGCCGGCACTGCCGGTGCCGGCGGCAGCGGAGGAGCGGGTGTCAGCGCCACGGCCGGTAGCGGTGGTGATGGCGGTGACGGCGGCAACGCCGGTGCTGGTGGCGCGGGGGCCGCTGGTGGCGCCGGCGGTAGTGGCAGCGGCACGAACGGCGACGGCGGCGCCGGCAGCAGCGGTGGCAACGCCGGTACGGCCGGAAGCGCCGGCAACGGAGCCGGTGGCGGTGGCGGTACCAACGCCGGCAGCGGCGGTAAGGGCGGTGACGGTGCCGACGGCGGACTCGCCGGCCTGGGCGGCGCGGCAGGCACCGGAGCCGGCAGTGTTGGCAACGACGGCAGCGATGGTGTGGCGGGAACCGACAGCGTCGGCGCCAACGGTGGCGTCGGCGGCGATGGGTCCGGCCTCATCGGTGCCACCACGACCGCGCAGAACGGCGGTCAGGGCGGCGAAGGTGGCGCCGGTGGCTCGCACGCCAACGGTGGTAACGGCGGTGCCGGCGGCAAGGGCGCGACCGGTGTGGCGGGAATCGGTGGCGCTACCGCAGGCGCTTCGGCGACCACCGCGGGCGGTACCGGTGGCAATGGTGGTGCCGGTGGTACCGGTGGCGCCGGTGGCGCGATCTCCGGAGTCAGCGGCAATGGTGGCCAGGGCGGCGAAGGTGGCACCGGCGGCAGCGGTGGTGCCGGTGCCGATGGTGCGGCGGGCACCGACAACTCCGGCAACACCGGTGTGGCCGGCGGTAATGGCGGCAATGGCGGCAACGCCACCGACGGCGGCAACGGTGGCGTAGGCGGGACCGGCGGTGCGGCCGGTGCGGCCGGCGGCGGCGGAAGCGGCCAGCACGGTGCAGGCGGCCAGGGCGGCGACGGCGGTATCGGCGGAACCGGCGGCATCGGTGGCAATGGCGGCGATGGCGGTAACGGAGACGCCGGCGTGGGCGCGGCCGCGGGTAAGGGCGGCGACGGCGGTAATGGTGGTGCGGTCGGTAAGGGCGGTGTCGGCGGTGCCGGTGGCGACAACGGTGACGGCACGAATGCCGCGGCAGGTGACCACGGTGCAGTCGGTCTCGGAGGTGACGGCGGTAAGGGCGGCGACGGCGGCGATGGTGTCGGCCAGCTCGGTGACGGGACCGGCCAGGCCGGTGCAGCAGGCGGCAACGGCGGCAACGCCTACGTCGGCACCTACGACCACGCATTGGGCGCGGGCAACGGTGGCGCCGGCGGTAAGGGCGGTGCGGGTGCGGTCGGGGCGGACAACGCCAGCGGCGATGGCTTCACCGGTGGCGCCGGTGGCGCCGGCGGTAACGGCGGCCAGGGCGGAGTCCAGAACGGCCACGGTGGCGACACCACCGGTCAAGGCGGAGCCGGTGGTCAGGGTGGTAGCGGTGGCGAAGGTGGTGCGGCGACCGGTCCCACCGGAAACGGCGGTACCGGTGGCGCCGGCGGTAAGGGCGGGACCGGCGGCTGGGCCGGAGCGAACAACAACACCGGCCACACCTACAACGGCTACGACTACACGCTGGCCGGTGGTACGGCCGGCGACGGCGGTGACGGTGGTCAGGGCGGCGGCGGTGGCGCGTCCAACGCCGGTACCGGTGGTACGGGCGGTGCGGGCGGCCTTGCCGGTGACGGTGGCCGCGGCGGCTGGGGCTCGGACCTCGGCGCCGATGGTGGCGCCGGTGGCGTCGGCGGCAACGGCGGTGGTGGTGGTCTCGGCGGTGACGGCGTCATCGGTGGCACCGGTGGTGCCGCCGGCGACGGTGGTGTCGGCGGCCACGGCGGCCATGGCGGCTACGGCCAGGGCACCACTCCCGGAGATGCCGGAGCGGCCGGTGCCGGCGGTAACGGTGGCACCGGTGGTGTCGGTGGTCACGGTGCCGACAGCACCAGCGGCGGCAGTGGTGGTGCGGGCGGCAGCGGTGGTGTCGGCGGCGAAGGCGGCACAGGCGGTGGAGCCGCCGCCGGCAGCGGCATGGACGGCGGTGCCGCGACCGACGGTGGCACCGGCGGCAACGCCGGGGCTGGCGGGGCCGGGGTAGATGGCGGCTCGGACGGGGTCAACGGCCACGGTGGCGACGGCGGCCTGGGTGGCCGCGGCGGTCAGAGCGGCAGTGGAGCCAGCGGTACCGCCGCGCACCTCGACGGCGGCGACGCCGGCAACGGCGGTGCGGGCGGTAACGGTGGAGCCGGTGGCCAGGGCATCGGTGGCGTCGGCGGCGGTAATGGCGGTCGCGGCGGCCAGGGTGGCCAAGCCCTTGGCGGTGGTAGCGGCGCCAATGCCACGGCCGGCAGTGGTCTCGACGGTGGCAATGGCGGTGCCGGTGGCGACGGTGGCGCCGGCGGTCAGGGCGGTGCCGGCACCGACGGTGGCCAGAACGGCGGACAGGGCACCGGCGGCTGGGCCGGCAGTGGCGGCGCGGGCGGTAAGGGCGCCGACGGCTCGGCCACCGCTGCTGCGGGCAATGGCGGCAAGGGCGGTGCGGGCGGCGACGGCGGCCTCGGTACCAACCTCGGCGCGACCCCCGACGACTACCACCCGGGTCAATCCGGTAACGGCGGGGCCGGTGGCGCCGGCGGCAACCAGAGCGGTAGCAGCAGTGCCGCCGGCAACGGTGGCGACGGCGGTGCCGGCGGTACCGCCACCGGCGGCATCGCGGGTAACGGCGGTGGAGGTGGCGTCGGTGGTACCGGCACCACAGCTGCCGGTGGTAACGGCGGCAATGGTGGAGCCGGCGGCGCCGCCACATGGGGCACCACCGGTGCTCCCTCCGGCGCGAACGGCGTAGCCGGCGGTAACGGTGGTGTCGGTGGTGCCGGTGGCAACGGCAACGGCGGTGGTGCCGGCGGTAGCGGCGGCAGCGGCGGTCACGGCAGCGACGGTGGCAACGGCGTCGACGCAACCACCGCGGGTGCGGCGGGCAGCAGTGGCGGCAACGCCGGCGCCGGCGGCGCCGGTGGCGGCGGCGGCAAGGGCGGTACCGGCCTGACGGGCAGCGCCGGCGGCAAGGGCGGCAACGGTGGTACCGGCGGCGACGCGGGCACGGCCGGCAGTGGCGGTGCCGGCGCGGACGGCGGCACTGGCCTGCTCGCGGGCAACGGCGGAAACGGCGGTAACGGCGCCAACGGCGGCGCCGCAGGTGCCGCGGGCGCCGGCGGCACCGGTGGCACCACCGGCAGTAACGGGACGGCCGGCACGGCGGGCACGAGCAGTGCCGGCGGCAACGGCGGCCAGGGTGGCGATGGCATAGGCATGAGCGGCTCGACCCCGCAGTCCGGTGGTACCGGCGGCAACGGCGGTAACGGTGGCGTGGGTGCCCAGGGTGGCGCAGGCGGCGCCGGTGGTTCCGGTGCCTCGGTCGGCACCGGCGCGGTCGGCGGCGACGGCGGCAGCGGCGGCGCGGGTTGGCTCGGTAGCGGCATCGGCTACGGCGGTGGCGGTGGCGGTGGCGGTGGCGGTGCCCACGTCGGCGGCAGCGGATCTTCCAGCGGCGTCACCGCGACCGGTGGTAACGGCGGCGACGGTGGCGACGGCACCGCGACCGCACCCGGTGCGGCCGGTCTGACCGGTGCCGTGGCCGACGCGATCATCAACGGCAACGTCACGAACCTGACGATCCAGGCCGGCAACTCGACGGACGAGTTCGCCGGTGGCAGCGCGACGGTGACCATCGACTCCAGCAGCACGATCACCGACAGCTCGGTGACCGGTGGCAATGCCGGTACCGGCGGGGCCGGTGGCGCTGCCTCGCTGACTTCGACGAACGGCGGCAGCATCTCCGACGGGCACGCCAAGGGCGGCGACGGCAGCGACAGCGCGGCCGGCGGCGCCGCGGGCATCACCGCCGACGGCGTGAACAGTTCCGTCACCAACAGCTCCGCGACCGGTGGCAACGCCGGGACGGGCGACGGCAACGGCGGCGCCGGTGGTGTGGGTGGTGCGGCAGCGGTGGGCGCCACCAACGGCGGCAGCGTGGATGGCGGCACCGCCAACGGTGGTACCGGCGGTGACGGCAGCAATGGCGGCACGGGTGGCGGCGGCGGGCTCGGCACCGTCACCGCGGACGGTGCCGGCAGTGCGGCCACCGGCACCGCGACCGGCGGCGACGGCGGCGCCGGCAAAGCCGGCGGTACCGGCGGCGACGGCAACACCGGCTACATCTCGGCCACCGACGGCGGCAAGGTCATCGACGACCCGGCTGTGGGCGCGCCCGCCACCACCGCCACCGGCGGGTCCGGCGGCACCGGCGACAACGGTGGGACCGGCGGCAAGGGTGGCCTGGGCGGTGTCGAGGCGCACCAGGACGGCACCTCCTATGGGCAGGCGAGCGGTGGCACCGGCGGCACCGGGACCGATGCCACCAGCCAAGGCGGCAAGGGTGGCAACGGTGGTATCGATGCCGGCGAGGCGCACAGCGGTCTGGGCGGGCCCGGCGGTACCGCGCATGGCACCGCGATCGGCGGCAACGGCGGCAACGCGACCGGTGGCGGCACCGGCGGCAACGGCAGCTACGGCAGCATCAACGCCGGCGGCACCGGCGCGGAGGCCAGTGGCACCGGCCACGGCGGTAACGGCGGCCAAGGCCTCAACGGAGGCACCGGCGGCAACGGCCAGAACGGCCAGGTGGCGGCGCTCGGCGATGGGACGTACGCCAGCGGGACCGGCCAGGCCGGCAACGGCGGTGACGGCGACGGTGCGAGCAGCAAGGGCGGCGACGGCGGTCTGGGTTGGGTCCGCGCGCTGGCCCAGGACAGCACCATCACCAATGGCAGCTCCACCGGCGGTGACGGTGGTGCGGGCAGCGCCGGTAAGGCCGGCGGCGCGGGCGGTCAGGCGTATGTCCAGACCAACGCCACGGGCGACACGATCACCAACGGCACCGCGGCCGGCGGCAAGGGCGGTGGCAGCGCCAACGGGGTCGACGGCGGCCAGGGCGGCCGGGCGCAGGTCTTTGCCGGTGACCCGAACACCGTGACATCCGGCGGCGACACCATCACCAACAGCGGAGCCACCGGCGGGGACGGCGCAGCCGGCCACAATGGCGGAACCGCACTGCTGCAGGCCACCAACGGCGCCAGCATCTCGGGCAGCCAGGCCACCGGGCAAGACAGCAACGCCACCGCCAACGGCGGGTCGGCCACGGTCACCGCCGACGACGGCGTCAGCACGATCACAGACAGCTCGGCGGCCGGCGGCAAGGCCGGGGTCGGCGACGCCAACGGCGGCACCGGTGGCAATGCCGGCAACGCCAGCGTCACCGCCACGGCCGGCGGCGTCATCACCGACGGCCACGCCATCGGTGGCGACGGCGGCGCCGGCACCAACAGCGGCGCCGGCGGCATCGGCGGCATGGGCAGGGTCACCGCCGACGGCGCCGGAAGCACCGCCGGCGGTGACGCCAGCGGCGGTAACGGCGGCACCGGAGACGGCGCCGGCAGCATCGGCGGTGCGGGTTCTGATTCCGACGTCGAAGCCGCCAACGGCGGCAGTGTGAGTGCGGCTTCGGCAACGGGTGGCGACGGCGGCAACGCGTTTGCGGGTGGCACCGCGGGCGCCGGTGGCTACTCGGCCGTCACCGCCGGCGTGGAAGGTGGCACCGGAGGCAGCGCTTCCGGTGATGGCCACGGCGGCAACGGCGGCAACGCGACCGGTGGCGGCAGCATCGGCGGAAAGGGCGGCAGCGGCAATATTCAGGGCGGCTTTGTCCGCACCGGAATCGGCGGCAACGACGGCTCGGCCAGCGGAACCGCGAACGGCGGCAATGGCGGTCAGGGCACCGGCGGCGGCAAGGGCGGCGACGGCGGAATCGGAAGCGTTGTCGCCGGCGGAACGGGTGCGGTAGCCAGCGGCAGCGGCATCGGCGGTAATGGTGGCGCCGGTTTGGCGGGTGGCACCGGCGGTAGCGGCAGCAGTGGCCAGGTGGGAGCGTTTGCCGCTGGGGCGCACGCGAGTGGTACCGGGCAGAGCGGCAATGGCGGTGACGCCACTGGTGCGGGCAGTGTCGGTGGTGCCGGCACCATCGGCAACATCCAGGCCTTCGGCATTAACAGCGACGCGAGCGGGACCGCTACCGGCGGTGATGGTGGTGCGGCCAGTGCAGGCGGCCACGGCGGAACCGGCGGCCAGGGCCGGATCGTCGCGAACGGCACCGACAGTCAGGCCACCGACGGCATCGCCACTGGCGGCGCCGGTGGCTCCGGGCTTGACGGCACTAACGCCGCCCAGGGCCTCGGTGGTCAGGCGTACATCTTTGCTGGGACCTTCGGTGACCCCAACAGCGGCGGCAACATCTCCGGCAGCACCGCCATCGGCGGCACGGCTGGTGCCTACACCGCCAGCGCCGGTAATGCCGAGATCACCGTCACCGGTAGCGGCAGTGTCACCGATGGACATGTGTCCGGCGGTGACGGTGGCGCCAACGGAGCGGTCGGCACCAACGGCGGTGTCGGCGGCAAAGGCGGGGGCGGTGCTAGCGCGATCCTGACTGTCGGTGACGGCACCAACTACTCCGGCGTCACCCTCAACGGCGGTGACGGCGGCGCCGGCGGTGCCGGCGGAAACGCCGCCAACGGCGGGGCCGGTGGCAATGGCGCCTCCGCCACCATCAGCGGCGGCAGCACGTCGAGCGGCACCGTCACCGGCGGCAACGGTGGTACCGGTGGCGACGCCGGTGGCGGCCACAACGGCGGCAAGGGCGGCGACGGCGGTGCTGCCAGCATCTCCACCAGCACCGGTGGCACCGTCTCCTCCGCGAGCAGCGCGACCGGCGGCAACGGCGGTGACGGTGGTGCGGGTTCGGCCACCGGCGCCGGCGGCAATGGTGGCGGCGGCGGGACGGCGACGATGTCCGCGCTCGACAACGGTGCCATCGACGGCGGCCATGTGGTCGGCGGTGATGGCATCGACGGTGGACTCAACGGCGCCAACGGTGACGCGGGCGCCAACAACTCGCTGATCGTCAGCGGAGCCGGCAGCAGCATCACCGACACCACCATCACCAGCGGGCTGAACACTGCCAACTTCGCCGGCGGCGCGGCCACCGCGACCGTCAACGACGGCGGGGTCATCTCCGGCAGCACCGTCACCGGCGGCAATGCCAGCGACACCGCGGCCGGCGGTGCGGCCACCCTGAGCGCCACCGGCGCGGGCAGCCTGATCTCCGGGAGTCACGCGACTGGTGGCAACGCTGGGGCCACCGACGGCTCTGTCGGTGCTACGGCTGGTGATGGGGGAGCGGCCGGCATCACGGCGACCGACGGGGCGCAGATCACCGACACCACTGTCAAGGGTGGCGAGGGTGGTTATGGCCAGGACGGCGGCTCGGGTGGCGACGGCGGCGTCGCTGTGGCCGGAGCGACCGGGGCCGGCAGCACCATCACCGGGGAGGCGTACGGCGGCGCCGGCGGGCTTGGCAATGCCGGGATTGGCGGTGACGGCGGGAAGGGCGAGCTGCTCGTCGACGTCGCCGGCGGCTCGGTTGGTGGGGGCGGCAACACCGCCACCGCGATCGGCGGTGATGGCGGCGCCGGAAACTACGGAGGCCACGGCGGTACGGGCTCATGGGGTGAGCTCGAGTCCAACGGCCCGGGAGGCAACTCCTACGGCACATCCACCGGTGGTTCCGGAGGTGAGGCCACCGGGAACGGCAGCGTCGGCGGTAACGGTGGCAGCTCCGACATCCAGAGCTCCAAGACCACCTTCTTCTTCGGGAACCCGACCGCCGGTGGCAATGGCGGGACGGCCAGCGGCACGTCGACGGGCGGTGACGGTGGCGCCGCCTACAACAACGGCTTCGGCGGCAATGGCGGCAAGGCCAGCATCGCCGCAGGTGGGACCGACGCCGTCGCCAGCGGCACCGCGAACGGCGGCACCGGCGGCGTCGGCAACGGCGGCCAGGGCGGCAACGCAGGATCCGGCCGGGTCAACGCACTGGGCGAGAACAGCAGTGCCACCGGCAGCACGGGCACCGGCGGCGACGGCGGCACCGGTGCCAACGGCGGCACCGGCGGCGCCGGAGCCGATGGCAATGTCGCGGCGGGCCTCGACAGCACCGGCACCCCGGCCGACCACCCGTCGGCGAATAACGCCACGGGCACCGGCGGTAATGGTGGCACCGGCACGGGTGCCACTGGCGGCAACGGTACCGAGGGCGACGTCTACGCGGTCAACAGCCAGAACGCGGACGGGCAGACCGCTACTGGCAACAACGGCGCGAACAACCCGTAGGGGGAGGGGCGCGCTACTGGTCGCCCGCTCCAAGCATCGCGGCCCGGTCTTTCGACCGGGCCGCGATGGCGTTGCGGCCCGCGGCCGAGGGCGCCGGGTGGCAGATCCCCTACGCCAGCCCGTCCGCCCTGGCAAACGAAGCGTAGGCATTTTTACCTAATCTGAGAAGAAAATAAGTGATGTACAAGAGCTGTGAATCTACGCGGTGTCGTTAACAACATTCTTCTCAGTTTCCGATTGCCCCTGGTCAAAGCGCTGAAAACAAGCGTTGTCGGCACCGCCCAGGTTCCTCAAGGAAATAGGGGTTGACTAAGAGTTAGCCCCTGCTAACCTAGCCCCCCATTAGATTTGCCGCCGTCGTCAATATCTGCAGCTAAGGGGCACGTGCCATGTCTCGCTACCGTCAGAGTGGTTTCAAAGGTCGCCGTCGCAGCAGCCGGGCGTTGGGCTCCGGAACCGCGGTGAGCGCGTTTCTCGCGTTTGGGTTGGGGCCGCTAGCCGCGGCTCCCACCGCGCAGGCGGACATCGAAGACGTGTGGGTGGACCTGTTCGGTCAGGACCTGGGTACGGCCGTCGCGGACCTCAGCGCCAACTGGGGTGATCAGGCCGCCTGGGGCGTCGTATTGGACTCCGCCAGCTGGGACGGGGTCTTCGATTCCTGGAGCGATACCGCCACCTGGGATGCAGTGCTGGCCGACCTGAACCTCAGCGGTATCGGAGCGGCCGACTTCAGCTGGCCGGGTTCTGCGGACGCATCCTTCAACTGGGGCGAGATCAACTGGTTCATGCCGTTCGGCAACGGCGCCGATGGAACGGCCGCCAACCCCGACGGCGGCGCCGGCGGTTGGATCTACGGCAGCGGCGGTGCGGGATGGGACGCCGATGGGACGGGCGGCGTCTACGACGGCGGTGCGGGCGGTCAGGGTGGCCTGTTCGGTGGCAACGGTGGCCACGGCGGTGACGGCTATGACACCGGTGCCGGTGGCGACGGTGGGGCCGCCGGTCTGTTCGCGTGGCTGAGCCACGGCGGAGACGGTGGTGACGGTGGAAGCGCGGTCACCGCCGGTGGCGACGGTGGTGCCGGTGGTGTCGGCGGCGACGCCGCGCTGTGGGCGTTGTGGAGCACGGCAGGTGCCGGCGGTACCGGCGGTGACGGGGCGGTCGGCGCGGCGGGACTGGCTGGTGTGTTGGCCGGCGCCGATGGTGGCGCGGGTCAAAACGGTGGCGCCGGCGGCAATGGTGGTGCCGGCGGCCGCGGCTCGAACTGGTTCGGTGACGGCGGTAAGGGCGGTTCGGGCGGCACCGGTGCCGCCGGCGGGATCGGTGGCCACGGCGCCGACGGCGAGGACGGCACCGTCAGCCACGTTGACGCGATCAGCGGCGGCAACGGTGGGGTCGGCGGTAACGGTGGTGCCGCCGGTAAGGCCGGCTCGGGTGGTGCCGGTGGCTGGTTCGCCGACTCAGGTGCTGCGGGCATCGGGGGCGAAGAGGGCGTCGGGGCGATCGGTGGCAACGGCGGTGTCGGTGGCGACGGCGCTGACGGTGCCGACGGCGCCGACGGCAACGCCTCGCACGTGGACGGGTTCGCCGGCCAGGCCGGTGGCGCCGGTGGCAACGCGGGCCAGGGCGGCGTCGGCGGCCAAGGTGCCGGTGGGCAGGCCGCCAGTGGTTCCGGCGGTACGGCCGGCAGCGGCGGCAAGGGTGGCAACGGTGGAGCGGGTTACGCCGGAGCCGACGGCAGCGCGTCGTCGCATGACGGCGAGGCCGGCGGTAACGGTGGGGCGGGTGGCAACGGTGGCCAGGGCGGCCTCGAGACCGATGGCGTCACGCGCGCCGCTGAAGGCGGCGGTGGCAACGGTGGTGACGGCGCCCAAGGTGGTCGCGGTTATGACGCGCTCTCCGACGGTGCGGCGGCGGGCACCTCGGGTGGACACGGCGGTGCGGGCGGCAATGGTGGTGTCGGCGGAACCGGCGCCACCACCGGTACGCATGGCGCCGGCGGCGTCGGCGGAGACGGTGGTTCCGGTACCGACGGTGGTGACGGTGCGGCGGGTGTCACGGGCACGGCATCGACCATGAACGGCAGCGCGGGCGGCAACGGCGGCAATGGTGGTAACGCCGGTGTCGGTGGCGCGGGCGGCGATTCCGGCGGTGGCAACCACGCCGCGTCGGGCACCCACGGCTCGGCCGGCAAGGGCGGCGACGGCGGTGTCGGTGGCGACGGCTACAACGCGGTCTCGGACCCCGGCGCGCTCGCGGGCACGGCCGGTGGCAACGGCGGTGCCGGCGGTAACGCGGGCCTCGGCGGTCTGGAAGCTGACGGATCACGCGCGACCTCCGGCGTCGCCGCGATCGGTGGCAACGGAGGCGACGGCAAGGACGGCGCCGACGGGGTCGATGGAAACGCCAACCACATCGACGGCACGGCCGGTCAAGCCGGTGGCCGTGGTGGCAACGGCGGGCAGGGCGGTCTGGAGGCCGACGGCACCACCCGGGCTGCAGATGGTGTCGGCGGCGACGGTGGCGCCGGCGGCAAGGGCGGCACCGGGTGGGACGCGGTAGCCGCAGGGGCGGCCCCGGGCAGCGACGGCGGTGCCGGCGGCGCCGGTGGTAACGGCGGCGCCGGAGGAGCAGGCTCGGCCACCGGGCTGCACGGTATCGGTGGTGTCGGCGGCAACGGTGGTTCGGGCACCGCCGGCGCCAACGGGGCGATCGGTACGGCCGGTAGCGCGCTTGACCCCGACGGCGGTGCCGGTGGCAACGGTGGCAACGGTGGTAACGCGGGTGCTGGTGGCGCCGGTGGTGACTCCGGTGGTGGCAACCACGCCGCGTCGGGCACCAACGGCACCGCGGGGAAGGGCGGCAACGGCGGTATCGGCGGCGCCGGGTATGACGCGGCCTCCGATGGTGCTGCTGCCGCGGGTACCTCCGGCGGCAATGGCGGTGCCGGCGGCAACGCCGGGCAGGGTGGCCAGCTGGTCGGTGGTGGTCGGGCCGCGGATGGCACCGCCGGTGTCGGCGGTAACGGCGGCTCGGGTAAGGCGGGCGCCGCCGGTACTGCGGGTGACGCGGTCAGCGTCGACGGCACGGCCGGAGCCTCCGGCGGTAACGGTGGCAACGGCGGCCAGGGTGGCCTGCAGGCCGATGGGACTAACCATGCGGCGTCGGGCAAGGGCGGCAATGGTGGTGCCGGCGGTGCCGGTGGCGCCGGGTATGACGCGGTCAGTGCTGGTGCGGCGGCGGGCACGTCCGGCGGCAGTGGCGGGGTAGGCGGCAACGGTGGTGTTGCGGGGGCGGGTTCGACGGCCGGCACCCACGGCGCCGGCGGCATCGGTGGTAAGGGCGGTAGCGGAACCGCCGGCGCCAACGGCGCGATCGGGACGGCCGGTAGCGCGGGCGACCCCGACGGTGGTGTCGGTGGCAACGGCGGCGACGGTGGTAATGCCGGTGCTGGTGGCGCCGGTGGTGTCTCCGGTGGCGGCACCCAGGCCGCGTCGGGCGCCAACGGTGTGGCCGGCAAGGGCGGCAACGGTGGTGTCGGTGGCGCCGGGTATGACGCGGCGTCCGATGGTGCTGCGGCGGCTGGTACCTCCGGTGGCAATGGCGGCGTAGGCGGCAACGCCGGGCAGGGCGGCCAGCAGGTCGGTGGCGGCCGGGCCGCGGACGGCACCGCCGGTGTCGGCGGTAACGGTGGCTCCGGTAAAGCGGGCACCGCCGGGACCGCGGGCACCGCAGGCAGCGTCGACGGCACGGCCGGAACCTCCGGCGGTAACGGTGGCAACGGCGGCCAGGGCGGCCTGCAGACCGATGGCAGTCAGGCCGCGGCGGGCAAGGGCGGCAATGGTGGTGCCGGCGGTGCCGGTGGCGCCGGGTATGACGCGGTCAGTGCTGGTGCGGCGGCGGGCACGTCCGGCGGCAGTGGCGGGGTAGGCGGCAACGGTGGTGTGGCCGGGACGGGTTCGACGGCCGGCACCCACGGCGCCGGCGGCATTGGTGGCAAGGGCGGTTCGGGAACCGATGGCGCCAACGGCGCCATCGGTACTGCGGGTAGCGCGCTTAACCCCGACGGTGGTGTCGGTGGCAATGGCGGCAATGGTGGTAATGCCGGTGCTGGTGGCGCCGGTGGTGTCTCCGGTGGCGGCACCCAGGCCGCGTCGGGCGCCAACGGTGTGGCCGGTAAGGGCGGCAACGGTGGCGCCGGTGGCGCCGGGTATGACGCGGCCAGCGACGCCGGTGCCGCCGCGGGTACCTCCGCGGGCAATGGCGGCGCCGGCGGCAATGCCGGGCAGGGTGGCCAGCAGGTCGGTGGTGGCCGTGCAGCCGATGGTGCGGCCGGTGTCGGCGGCAACGGCGGCTCCGGTAAGGACGGCGTTGCGGGCACCGCAGGCACGGCCTCGAACGTGAACGGCACGGCCGGAACCTCCGGCGGTAACGGTGGCAACGGCGGCCAGGGTGGCCTGCAGACCGATGGCAGCAATGCGGCATCGGGCAAGGGCGGCAACGGTGGTGCCGGCGGTGCCGGTGGCGCGGGGTATGACGCGGTCGCTGATGGTGCGGCGGCGGGCACGTCCGGCGGCAGCGGCGGCGTAGGTGGCAACGGTGGTGTGGCCGGGACGGGTTCGACGGCCGGCACGCACGGCGCCGGCGGTATTGGTGGCAAGGGTGGTTCGGGCACCGATGGCGCCAGCGGTGCGATCGGTACGGCAGGGGATGCCGTCAACACCACCGGCGGTACCGGTGGCAACGGTGGCGACGGTGGTAATGCCGGTGCTGGTGGCGCCGGTGGTGTCTCCGGTGGTGGCACCCAGGCCGCGTCGGGCGGCAACGGTGTGGCCGGTAAGGGCGGCGACGGCGGCGCCGGCGGCGCCGGATATGACGCCGCCACGGACGGCGGTGCGGCTGCGGGCACCTCAGGTGGCGACGGCGGTTTGGGTGGCAACGCCGGTAAGGGCGGCCAGGTAGTCGGTGGCGGGCATGCAGCCGATGGTGCGGCCGGTGTCGGCGGCAACGGTGGGGCCGGCAAGGACGGTGCTGCGGGCACCGCGGGGGACGCGGTCAACGTCGACGGCACGGCCGGTACTTCGGGTGGTAACGGTGGAAACGGCGGCCAGGGTGGTCTGCAGACCGATGGCAGCAATGCGGCATCGGGCAAGGGCGGCAACGGTGGTGCCGGCGGTGCCGGTGGCGCGGGGTATGACGCGGTCGCTGATGGTGCGGCGGCGGGCACGTCCGGTGGCAGTGGCGGGGTAGGCGGCAACGGTGGTGTTGCCGGTACCGGTTCCACGGCCGGCTTGGACGGTGTCGGTGGTGTCGGTGGCAAGGGCGGTTCGGGAACTGATGGCGCCAATGGCGCGGTCGGCACTGCCGGTGACACTGTCAACACCACCGGCGGCACGGGTGGCAATGGCGGTGACGGTGGTAATGCCGGTGCTGGTGGCGCCGGTGGTGTCTCCGGTGGCGGGGTCCAGGCCGCGTCGGGTGCCGACGGTGTGGCCGGTAAGGGCGGCGACGGCGGCGCCGGTGGCGCCGGGTATGACGCCGCCACGGACGGCGGTGCGGCGGCAGGCACGTCCGGTGGCGACGGTGGTCTCGGTGGTAACGCCGGTAAGGGTGGCCAGGTAGTCGGTGGCGGGCATGCCGCGGACGGTGCGGCCGGTGTCGGCGGCAACGGGGGGGCCGGCAAGGACGGTGCTGCGGGCACCGCGGGTGACGCGGTCAACGTCGACGGCACGGCCGGCGGTAACGGTGGCGCCGGCGGCAACGGCGGCCAGGGCGGCCTACAAACCGATGGCGTCACTCGGGCCGCGGAGGGTGATGGCGGCGCCGGTGGCGCCGGTGGCGTCGGCGGTCAGGGCTTCAACGGTCTGACAGGAGTCGACGGGGATCCCGACGGCGGCCACGGCGGCGCTGGTGGCGCCGGTGGAACCGGCGGTGCGGGCGGAACCGGCAACGTCGGTGGCACCGGAGGCCAAGGCGGTGCCGGTGGTTCTGGCGGTAACGGCGGCGAAGGCTTCAGCGCCACCGGCGGAGACAACTCCGGCGGCAATGGCGGCAACGCCGGAGCGGGCGGAGCCGGCGGCGAGGGCGGCACGGGGGGTAACGGCAGCATCGTCAACGGCAATGGTGGCATCGGAGGTGACGGCGGCAATGCAGGAACGGCCGGCACCGGCGGTGATGGTGCCGGCGGCGGTGGCGGCGACGCGGCCGGCGGTGGCGGTAACGGTGGTAACGGCGCCGCCGGTGGCGCGGTCGGTGCCGGCGGTGCCGCCGGTACTGGCGTGGGAACGGCAGGCGTCGACGGTGCGGCCGGCACGACGTCGGGCGTGACCAGCGACGGGGGCAACGGCGGCAAGGGCGGCGACGGCGATGGTGTCGGCACCGATGGGCTGCTCGGCCAAGCCGGTGGTATCGGCGGCACCGGCGGTGCCGGTGGTGCGGCTGTCGATGGCGGCGCAGCCGGGAAGGGCGGCGACGGCGGTGCTGGCGGTACCGGTGCCGGCATTGGTACTGGCGCGATCGGCGGAACCGGTGGTGTCGGCGGTAGCGGCGCCCTCAGCGCCGGCGCGGACGCCGGCTTCGGCGGTGCCGGCGGTGGTGGTGGCGGCGGTGCCTATGTGGGTGGCACCAACGGCGGCACTGCCACCGGTACTGCGACCGGTGGTAAGGGCGGCGACGGGGGCGCAGGCACCACGGTCGCGGCCGGCGGCCACGGCGGAACCGGCGGAGGAGCGACTATCCACGCCGATGGCCCGGGCAGCACCATCACCGACGGCACTGTCGACGGCGGCAACGGCGGCAATGGTGGTCAGGGCGGTGTTGTCGGCGAGGACGGTGCCAGCAACTCGCTGGTCGCTGCCGACGGCGGCTCGATCGAAAACACCACGGTGTCTAGCGGGCTCGACAGCGATAACGCCCTTGGTGGCGGCGCCTCGCTACTGGTCACCAACGGTGGCAGTGTCGTTGGCAGCACAGTGGCCGGCGGCAATGCCGGGGACGGATTCGACGGCGGCGCGGCGGCCATTGTCGCTGATGGCGCGGACAGCAAGGTCACCAACGCCACGGTCACCGGTGGTAACGGCGGTTCGGGCGGTGCCGGCGGCAGCGCCAGCGTGACTGCGACCGACGGCGCTGTCATCGACACGGTCTCGGCCATCGGCGGCAACGCCAGCGAGAGTGCGGCCGGTGGTGCGGCGAGCATCACCGCTGACGGGACGGGCAGCACCGTTGTAGACAGCTCGGCGACCGGCGGCAACGCCGGGGCCGGAGATGCCAACGGCGGGGCCGGCGGTGCCGGCGGTGGCGCAACGGTGGAGGCCAACTCGGGTGGCACCGTTGATAACGCCATCGTCACCGGTGGTGTCGGTGGTGCCGGCAGCGCCGGCGGCACGGGTGGTGCCGGTGGTGTCGGGTATGCGAGCGCAGCGCAGGGCGGCCTCGTCCACGACGCGACGGTCACTGGTGCCAGTGGCGGTACCGGTAGCGATGGCGGCGTTGGCGGTGCCGGCGGTGCCGGGGCGGTTTATGCCGGCCAGGAAGGCTTCGGGACCGGCGGGGACGCGTCCGGCACGGCGACCGGTGGGGTCGGTGGCAGTGCTACGGGTGTCGGCAGTGTCGGCGGCGCCGGGGGCCTCGGTGGTATCCAGGCGGCCTGGAGTGACGGACAACCCGGTGGTTTGGGCGGCAACGGCGGCACCGCGTCCGGCAATGCGACGGGCGGTGCCGGTGGCAATGCGACCGGTGGCGGTACCGGTGGCATCGCCCGCAACGGTGCGATCATGGCGGGCGGTGCCGGCGCGGTAGCCTCTGGCATCGCGGTCGGCGGCTCGGGCGGTGATGGCCTCGACGGTGGTACTGGTGGCAACGGTATCGGCGGTCAGGTGTCGGCACTGGCCGACGGAGCCACGGCTAACGGCGAAGCCCACGGAGGCAGCGGTGGCAGCGGCATCGGTGCAGGCGGCAAGGGCGGCGATGGTGGGCTGGGCTGGGTCCGGGCGGTGGGCGAAAACTCCACGGTCACCGATGCCCAGTCGAGCGGCGGCGATGGCGGTACGGGTAGTGATGGGCTGACCGGCGGCAATGGTGGCCAGGCCTACGTGCAGGCCACTTCGGACAACAGCACCAGCACCGACAGCTCGGCGGCCGGTGGGGGCGGTGGCGACAGTGCTGATGGTGTCAACGGCGGCAACGGCGGCCGCGCGACGAACTTCGCCGGGGCCGAAGGCGCCAACCCGGGCACTGGTAATGACCACATCACCGACAGCCACGTCACCGGTGGCAACGGTGCTGCCGGGAGCGCTGGCGGAGCCGCCGGCATAACCGCCAGCAACGGCAGCACGATCGAATCGAGCTCGGCGGCTGGTGGCAATGCGTCTACCACGGCGGGCGGCGGAGCCGCGTCGATCACAGCCGACGATGGCAGCACCACCACCAACAGTCACGTCACGGGCGGTGACGGCGGCAGCGGCGGCAGCGGCTTTGCCCGCGGCGGTTTCACCACCTTCGCTGTCGACGGCACGGACGGCGTAGGTGGTGCGGCCACTATCGCCGCCACCAACGGCGGTGTGATCACCGACGCCTACGCCTACGGCGGTGCCGGCGGCATCGGCACTAACGGCGGCGTCGGTGGAGCCGGCGGCCAGGCCGCGGTACTGGCCGATGGCACGGGCAGCACCGCAACCGGCAGCGCCTACGGCGGCGCGGGCGGTGCTGGAACGGGCGGTACCGGTGGCGTGGGCGGACGAGGCGCCGTCGAGGCAACGGGCACGAACAGCTCGGCCAGCGGTACCGGCACCGGCGGTGACGGCGGCGACGGTATCGACGGCGGCCAGGGTGGCGCCGGGGCCGAGGGTTCGACCAATTCCACCGCGTATGGCAGCGCCACGGGCGACAGCTACGGCGGCAACGGCGGAACGGCGACCGGCGAGAACAGTGTCGGCGGTGACGGCAGCGGCGGCTGGGTTCAGGCCGGCTACGGCGGTCCGGTAGGTGGCACGGCAACTGGTGAGGCCTACGGCGGCGACGGTGGAGCTGCCACCGGTGGTGGCACGGGCGGCAATGGCGGCATGGCAGTCGTACTGAGCAACGGCGTCGGTGCGGAAGCACACGGCAGTGCGTTCGGAGCCACCGGCGGCAGCGGTCTCGACGGCGGGATCGGCGGCGACTCTCGAACTGCCGGCACCGGTCAGGTGGCCGCGACCGCCGACGGGTCCTACGCGTCGGGCACAGGCAAGGGCGGTGACGCCGGCGACGGTATCGGCGTCGGCAACACCGGCGGTGGCGGCAGCACCGGTTGGCTGCAGGCCTCGGGTGTGGACAGCCACGTCACCGGAACCGCCACCGGTGGCAAGGGCGGTGACGGTCACGATGGCCTCGTCGGCGCCGGTGGCGGCCGGGGTTCCCTGCAAGCAATTGGTGAGGGCGCACAGATCCTCGACAGTCACGCCATCGGTGGTGACGGTGGTGCCGGCTATGTGACCTCGGCGGCGTCGGGCGGTACCAGCAACTTCCTGGTCTATGACAATGCGACCGTCAGCAACGTCACGGCGACGGGCGGCAACGGCACGGACGGCTTCGCCGGCGGTTTGGTGAAGGTCGAGGTCCATGGCGCCGGAAGCTCCATCGCGGACACCACTCTTGCGGGAGGTGACGCCGGGCTTGGCGGTGCCGGTGGCAGCGCCACAGTGACGGCTACCGGCGGCGGCAGCGTCGTGGACAGCAGTCTCGTGGGCGGTGCTGCCGGTGGCGGGATCGGGGGCGGCGCTGGCGGTAGTGCCAGCGTCACTGCCAGCCAGGGCGGCGCGGTTAGCAACGGTCATGCGATCGGTGGCGATGGTGGTGCCGGTGATGCCAATGGCGGTATCGGTGGTGCCGGTGGTGCCGCGAGCGTCGGGGCTTACGGCAGCCAGACCACCGCTGAGGGCACGGCCCACGCCGGTGATGGCGGTAATGGTGAGGCCGGCGGCAAGGGTGGCGCCGGCGGCGCGGCCTCCGTTGATGCCGGGATCACCGATGGAGGTCTGATCGTCGGTGATAACGAACACACCTCCGGTAATGCCACCGGCGGTGCCGGAGGTAACGCGGACGGCACGGGCAGCACCGGCGGTACGGGTGGTCTCGCGATCGTTCGGGCTCCCGATGGCACGGTGGGTATTGCTGGTGATCCGGATCAGGTGCAGGCCATCGGCGGTGCTGGTGGTGCGGGTACGACGGCTGGTCACGGCGGTAATGGCGGTGCCGGTTACGCCTTTGTCGGCAATGGCGGCACGGTCGGCAATGCGGGCGTTGCCACGGTGGCCCAGGGCGGCGCCGGCGGTGCTGGTGTTGACGGCGGGACCGGTGGTAACGGCAGCTACGCGCAGGTGACGGCTGGTCAGGACGGAACTGCGTTCGGTTCGTCTACTGCCGGTGCCGGCGGCATGGGAACGGGCGCGGGCAGCGTGGGCGGTAACGGTGGCAGCGCCAACATCGAGGGGGCTTACGCCAGTGGCGGCCTAGGCGGTGCGGGCGGGACCGCGCAGGGTGTGGCGACCGGTGGTGTCGGTGGTGACGCGGTCGGTGCCGGCAAGGGCGGCGCTGGCAATACCGGCAGCATCGTCGCAGGCGGCGTTGGTGCGCAGGCCAGTGGTAGCGCTCAGGGCGGCAATGGCGGTGACGGTATCGATGGCGGCACCGGCGGCCGGGGCTTTACTGGCCAGGTCGGGGCGCTCAATGAAGGCACCACGGCTAACGGCACGGTGACCGCTGGTGATGGGGGTGACGGCACCGGTGTCGGGGCCGTGGGCGGTCAGGGTGGTTACACCTATGTCCAGGCTCTCGGGAAGGACTCGTCTGTTACCGGCGTCACCGCCACCGGTGGCGACGGCGGTGCAGGTGTCGTCGGGTCTAACGGCCGGGTGGCCTCTGACACGGTGATCATCGCCAGGGGCGAGGGCGACTCCATCACCAACAGTCAGGTCACCGGAGGTGACAGTGCCGGTACTCAGCAGGGGCCGGGGGCGCGGATCACCACCGACGGTGGGTCCGTTGCCGGCAGCTCGGTGACGGCGGGGCAGAGCACCGACACCGCCCTCGGCGGGGCGGGCAGCCTCACTGTCACCGGTGGCGGCAGCGTCACCGACACTCACCTCACCGGTGGTGACGCCGGTGCGGGCACCGGCAAGGGCGGTGCGGCCAACCTCACCGTCACGGGTGGCACGGTCTCTGGCACCACGATCGACGGCGGTGACGGTGTCGGTAACGGTGTGGGCGGCGCCGCTGCTGTGACCGTCGCAGCGGGGAGCGGTGTCGCGGACACTGCTGTCACCGGCGGTGACGGCGGTGCGGGCGGCGCCGCCGGCGGTGCGGCCACCGTCACGGTCACCGGAATGGGCAGCAGCGTGGCCAACAGCGAGGCCCTTGGCGGCAACGGCGCAGACGGCGACTCCAACGGCGGAATCGGTGGTGCCGGTGGTGCCGGCGGCCTCATCGCCACCGACGGCGCGCACGTCACCGGCACCGAGGTCACCGGTGGTGCCGGCGGCAACGGCACGGACGGCGGCAGGGGTGGCCTCGGCGGTGAGGCTGTCGCCAACGCCAATGGCGCTGGCAGCACCATCACCGGTACGGCAAACGGTGGGACCGGCGGCCTTGGTGACGGCACCGGCAGCCAGGGCGGAACCGGAGGCGCGGGCTACCTGGTCGTCGACAACGCCGGCGGCACCGTCGGCGGCGGCAACGACGCGACCGCGATCGGCGGCAACGGTGGCGCCGGATACGACGGCGGCAAGGGCGGCAACGGTGCCTTCGGTGAAGTCGAAGCCACCGGAGCGGGAGGCCTGTCGTACGGCACGGGCACCGGTGGAATCGGCGGTGCGGCTTACGGCGCCGGCAGCGCCGGGGGCAACGGCGGAACCGGTGTCATTAACAGTGCCAGCGGCCATGCCGGTGGCAACGGTGGGACCGCGCACGGCACGGCCACCGGCGGTGACGGCGGTAACGCCAGCACCGGTGCGCTCGGTGGTGGCACCGGCGGCAACGGCGGCAAGGCCAGCATCATCGCCGATGGTGCCGGCGCTGAGGCGAGCGGCTCGGCGACCGGTGCTACCGGCGGCGAGGGCATCAACGGGGGCACGGGCGGCGGTGCCGCCAGTGCGTCGACGCAGATCACCGCGCTGGGCGAGGGTGCGCAAGCCACCGACAACACCGTGGCCGGCGGAACCGGCGGCGCCGGTATCGACGGCGGCCAAGGCGGCAAAGCCGGATACGTCCACGTCGGTGCGACCGGTCGGGGCGGGCCGAATAACCCCGCCAGTGCCGGTTCGTACACCAACGGTGAGCTCCAGGCCGGCAGCGGCGGCATGGGCACCGGCGCCGGTAACACGGGCGGTAATGGTCAGTCGAACGAGAAGATCAACGGCGCTGGTCAGAGCAGCGACGGGGTGCAGTGGACCGGCAACAACGGTGCGAACAAACCGTGAGCCCCACACGCCTAGTCCCCGCGGCCCGGTCTTTCGACCGGGCCGCGGCGGCGTTCGGAGAATTTCAGCCGGCCGAGTTCCTTAATTATTGCTGAGATTTACTAGCTGCCAGACAGTGGGTGCGGCCCCCTTCGGTAGCGCCTGCGCGAGGGGCGCCGCTTGCCGATAGGCGAGAGCTGAGCAGCTGAAAGCCGGTAATTAGCGTATCAAAGTCGGATTAGCCCAAGTTCTGTCGGCGGCCCGGCCGGCACAGGCTCCGTTGATCGCACTGAAGGTCATGATTAAAACCCGTCTTGACTATGAGAAGAATGCCATTAGCGTACGCACTAAGTTAGTGATCGTTAGTCGACGTCCAGTGGGGGAGATCGCCATGTCCGCTCGGCCGGGCCGTTCCAAGGGGCTTGATGCCCGGCGGATCATCGGCGCTGGTGGTGCCGTGGGCGCGTTCCCGGAATGCGGAATGGCATCGCCAGCCGTCGGGCCGCCCGCACGAGCAGATGTGATCGATGATTCCGTTGTCGACCGTGACGAGTTCGACGTTATCGGCAGCGGCACATTCGACACCCTGGGCGGTTCCACTGCGGCGCGCTTCAGCGATGCCTGGGGGATGCTGCAGTCCGCCGTGGCTGGGCCGGACTGCTTTGCTGCCATCCACCCCGACCTGCCGCTGATCTGCCAGGCGTTGCTGGACCCGATCAATGACTTCTCGGCACAACTGCCTGGGCGGGACCTGATCGGCAGTGGCCGAGTCGTCGGCAGTGCGGGCCAGGGGGGCGGCAGCGGCGGACTGATCGGCCTGGCCGGTTCGTCTGCCAGAGAGACCTCGGGGGAGTCGGAGGGAACGGCGGTGCCGGTGGTGAGGGGTCCATCGGCACCGCCGGAGCCGACAGCGGTCCGCGCGCCGGAGGCAACGGCCACGACGGTGTTAACGGCTGCGCGTCTGGATTAACGCGCCCGGAAGATCAGCGTCCGCTGCACCACGAAATTGATGACGGTCGCGGTGCCCTGGGCCGCCACGAACGCCACCGGCAATGCCCACCGCTGGTAATCCAATAGTTGTAGACACAGGTGGTTGATCCCCACCTGGACGGCGAACGTCAGTGCATAAAGTGCCATTACCGCGATGAACCGCCCGGCATGGGCCGAGGATTGGAACGTCCATCGCCGGTTGATCAGATAGGCGGTGGTGGTGCCGGCGACGAAGCTGATCGCCTTGGCTATGTCGACCGGGACACCCGCCCCCAGGTACAGCAGCAGGTATAGCCCGAAATCCACTACCGCCGACAGGGCTCCAGTAACCAGAAAGCGCCACACCTGCGTCGACAGCTGAAGGGGGCGGGGTGTTATCTCGGCCACTCGGGAATCCTAATCAGCAACTACACCCGCCAGCGGTCGGCAGCCGCACCCGCGAAGGTGGCTAATAGCGTCTCGCAGGACGCGCGACAGGCCGTGCGACCGCTCTAGTGAACCGAGGTACACCGGTCCGACCTGCGGAAACGTGATAGAAAACCTACACGTTTCACAGTTTTTCGCTCAGCGTGAACATATCGAGGCTTCTTGTGATCCGTTCCATATTTAGACACGTGTCCAACTAAACCCGCGACAACTTCGGGAAACTAACTGTTCACGGGCATTTCAACAAGTTGCCAGGTTCTAGATGTCAGCTCGGTTGCCTGTGTTGCGGCCCCTCTGTTACCTTAACGGCGGCTTAGCAATTTACGACCCTGTCAGCCGCCAATAGCTAATCCTCACCTGAAGGGAAAACATGTCGAACCGATCTGCCGCCAAGAGCAGGACTCGTCGTCTCAGTCGCGCTGTGGGCGCCACCAGTGCCGCAGGCGCTTTCCTGGCGTTCGGCTTGACGCCGATCACGGCGGCGCCGGCCAGTGCTGACTTCGAGGACTTCTTCGGGGACCTGTTCAGCTGGATTGAGCCTTCGGCCGCGGACACTTCCGGTTTTGACTGGTTGGGCTTCAGCGCGTTCGACGGTGACCTGGCCGGCTCGGCAGCTGCCAGCCCGCTCGATGGTCTCAACACGCTGGTGGCCAACACCCTCAACACGCTGATCTACCAGCCGATCTACGGCATCAACCAGTTCCTGATCAACGACCTGGGTCTGCGTATCGACGGTGTCTTCGACAACGGCGACAACGCCTTCGTCAGCATCAACGCCGACGGTGACCTGGTCTACAACGCCGCCTCCGCGGGTGGCTTCCTGTTCGGTGACGGCGGCAGCGGTGCGTTCCTCAACGCCGACGGTGAAGTGCTCGGCGCCAATGGCGAGGTGCTGCTGGACGGCGACGACAACGTCGTCACGCTGGCGAGCATCGAGAACGGCACCTACTCGTTCGCCTCGAACGACTTTGACCTCAACGGCGGCAACGCCGGTCTGATCGGCAACGGTGGTGACGGCGGCAGCTTCTTCGGCCTCGGTGGCGACGGCGGTGCCGGTGGTTTCCTGATGGGCAATGGTGGCACTGGTGGTACCGGTGGCATCGGTGACATCGGTGCGGTCGGCTTCGCCGGTGGCGTCGGTGGCGACGGTGGCTTCCTGATCGGCAACGGTGGCGCCGGTGGTGTCGGTGGAACCGGTGGAACCGGCGCCGCTGGTGGCATCGGTCAGATCGGTGGCGCGGCCGGTAACGGTGGCGCGGGCGGCAACGGTGGTGTGGCCGGCCTGTTCGGTAACTCCGGTGCCGGTGGCACCGGTGGTGTCGGTGGTGTCGGCGGCGCCGGTGGCGCGGGCGCTGCGGGTGCGGACACCGAGGACGGCAACGGTGGCAACGCTGCGGCCGGTGGTGTCGGCGGTAACGGTGGTGTCGGCGGTAACGGTGGCGCCGGTGGCTTCTTCGGTGTTCACACCCCGGGTGCTGCGGGCAACGGTGGCGACGCCGGTGTCGGTGGCGCCGGTGGTAACGGTGGCGCTGGTGTGACCGGCGCGGATGGCAGCTTCGCTGACAACGGCTCCGGCGACGGTGCTGCGGGCGGCAACGGCGGCAACGGTGCCCTCGGTGGCGCAGGTGGCGTCGGTGGCGCAGCCGGCCAGGGCTCCGTCGCGGGTGTGGCTGGCGCGAACGCCGACGGTGGCGTCGGCGGTAACGGCGGCGTCGGCGGCGACGGCGGTACCGGTGCCAACGGCCTCGAGGCAAACGGCCCGGGCGTTGACGGTATGGCGGGCGGCAACGGCGGCAACGCCGGTAACGGCGGCGCTGCTGCTGCCGGTGGTGCAGCCGGTGGCGAGGGCGCCAACAACGGTGCGGCCGGTGTCGACGCCGACGGCGGCAACGGTGGTAACGGTGGTAACGCATCTGCCGGCACCAACGGTGTGGAAGGCGTCAACGGCTCGACCGCGGCGGGCGGCGGCGTCCTTGACCCGGCGATCCCGGGCACCAGCGGTGGCAACGGCGCGGCCGGTGGCCAGGGTGGTGCCGGTGGCGCCGGTGGCGGCCAGACCGGTAACGGCGGTAACGGCGGTAACGGCGGCGTCGGGTCCGACGGCGGTAAGGGCGGCAACGGCAGCGTCGGCATCCACGAGGACACCGACTCCGTGCACGGCCTCTACAACGCCCCCGGTAACGGTGGTGCCGGTGGTGCCGGTGGTAACGCCGGTGCGGCGGGTGCGGGTGCGGCCAACGGCAACGACGGCATCATTGGTAACGGTGGTAACGGTGGTAACGGTGGCGTCGGCGGTAACGTCGCCGACATCACTGAGTACTCGTCCGTCGAGGGCCCGGTCGGTTCGGGTGTCCCGGGTCCGCAGGGTGCGGCCGGCACTGGCGGTGAAGGTGGCGCCGGCGGTTCGGGTGCGACGGCCGGTAACGGCGGTAACGGCGGTAACGGCGGTAGCGACCTGTACGCGGGTGGCACCAACGGCGGTGCCGGTGGTGCCGGCGGCGCCGGTGGCCAGGGCCTGGCCAACTCCGATGGCACCGGTGGTGTCGGTGGCGACGGTGGCGCCGGTGGTAACGGTGGCGCCGGCAGCAACATCCGCTACGGCGACCCGGACTGGAACACCACCTCGGGTGACTCCTCCTCCGGTCCGATCGACGGTATCCAGGGTGGCGCCGGCGGCGACGGTGGTGCCGGTGGTGCCGGTGAGGTCACCGGTGGTAACGGCGGCAACGGCGGTAACGGCGGCGACGTCCTCACCCCGGCGTTTGGTGACGACAACGGTGGCGCGGGTAACACCCCGGGTGCCGACAGCGAGGGTGGCGCCGCTGGTGCCGGTGGCGCCGCTGGTGCCGGTCCGGACGCCGAGAGCGACGGCACGGCCGGCCAGCCCGGTCAGCCTGGCGTCGTGCAGCCTCCCGTGGTTCCGGAGGGCTAATCTCGACAACGCAAAAGAAACACCCCGCACAATCGTGCGGGGTGTTTCTTTTGGTGCATACGGACCGCGGTACCGGATTCAAGATAACGGTGACCGCGTAGGCGTTGTGTGGCCGCGATTCCGCGCGGCAATGGCAACCGCTGGATAGCCGAAAGGCTATGTAGCAGTTGCACTTTGGGAAGTAGTGGATGAAGGCGGCCGTCCGAAACCCGCTACGTGACAAAGCATTCCTCGGGAGTCGCAAACGATTTCATCTCGTGTTCAGTTTTGGGTTCGAAAATTCAGTTGCATTGCAATACAATCAGTCGCCATGTGGACTGCGTCGAACGGATATTCTCGGGCTCTCGCCAGCGCTGCGACCGCTGGTGTGGTCGCGTTTACGGCCGGCGGCGTCACGCCCATTCCTGCCGCGGCGTCCCCCGTGGCCCTTCCGGCAGCGACGGTCTTGACCCCGGTCGAGCTGACGGCGCTGTCCTCCGATTCCAGCCTGATGGACATCATCGGTGCGCTGACGGGATTGAACTGGATTATCCCGATTCTGGATGACCCGGATACCCCGTGGTTCCCGGTCGTGATCGGCCTTGAGGCGCTCGGCGAGTTGTTCTTCGTCATCCCGCTGACGCTGCTGGTCGGTGCGCCGCTGCTGGTGCTCACCGAGGGCTGGCAGGGTATCGAGGACACCATCACGTTGCTGGGCACGGCCGGCGACGCGGTAAAGAGCCTGTTCGACAACATGGTGGAGTGGTACGAGACGCGCAACTGGTTCACCGGTGAGTTGCTCGATCCCGGGAACAGTGCGGCAAGCCTTCTGACCGGCTTGGGCGATGCGCTCCACAGCGGCAGTTGGGCTGACGTGTTCACGCCGGTCAGCTTCGACGCGGTGCTCGGCGCGGACGGTTTCGACGCCGGCCTTCCCGACGTCGGCCTCCCCGACGCCGGCCTTGGCGACGTCGGTCTTCCCGACGTCGGTCTGGGTGACCTGGGCGACCTGCTTGCCTGACCCGCGGGGCCAATACACCCCCTAAGTCTTTTCGCGCCCGGTGTTGCCACGGCGCGACCGGAGCTGCTGTGCGGACCTGAGACCGCTCAGTGAGAACGACGAAATTCCTGGGTTCCGCACGCTGAGGCGGACCAGTGCTAGTCGACGGTGCACCCACACGTCTCCTAACCGGCCCCCGTCGCGGTGTGAGTCGCCCCCGGTGGACATCTGAGCCGCCGATAGCCGCGGTGGTTCCGGGCTCTCAGTCTCGTGGATCACCCGGTTCTGCCGGTCTAGCTACTACCCGAACTTGGTGCGCGGGCGCGCGAGTCGTGCCTTAGCCCATGGTCGGAAGGGTTCTGCTTGCAAACAAGCATCCTTGTTGAGACTTTGCTAGCAACCCATGCAAAACCACAGTATTCGGTTCGATGTGGGCTGGAAACTCTGGTTATAACTCTCCTTATAATTGCACCAAAGTCCTCTCGATAAGACAGCTTTCTATGTATATCGCCAGGTAGGACAGTCTTAGGAGTTCCACAAAGCTGTCATTCGACGAAATTGGTTGCCGAATTCGAAACGGGTCTGTTACCTTAACGCGAGCTAAGCAATTTACGTCCGTGTCAACCGCCAAGAGCTCAACTGCCTGGGGAGAATCTCATGTCACACCGCTCTGCTACCAAGACCGCAAAAAGCCGAGTCAGCCGCGCTGTGGGGGCCACCAGCGCAGTGGGAGCGTTCCTGGCTTTCGGCATGACGCCGCTGACGGCGGCGCCGGCCAGTGCCGATGGACTCGACGGTCTATTCGACGACTTGTTCAGCTGGATCGAGCCGCCGGCGGCGGACACGTCCGGGCTTGAATGGCTTGGATTCGACGCGTTAAGCGGCGACTGGGCCGGCGCGGCGGCGGGCACCGACCCGCTGCAGGCCCTCAACGAGCTGGTGGCCAACTCGATCAACATGATCATCTATCAGCCGCTGTATGACATCGGTCAGCTCTTGATCGGCAGCGGCCTGCACCTCGACGGTGTATTCGGCAACGGCGACAACGCCTATGTGGACTTCAACGCCGATGGCGACCTCGTGTATCACGCAGCGAGCGCCGGTGGATTCCTGTTCGGTGACGGCGGTGCCGGTGGGTTCGTCGACGCCGACGGCGACGTGCTGAGCGCGAATGGCGCGGTCCTGCTCGACGCCGAGGGCAACGAGGTCACGCTGGCCGACATCGAGAACGGCACCTACAACTTCGCCGCCGGTTCGACGTTCGACCTCGACGGCGGCAATGCCGGCATGCTCGGCAACGGCGGCGACGGTGGCAGCGGCATCGGTCTGGGCCTGGTCGGCGGCAGCGGTGGAGCCGGCGGCTCGCTGATGGGCAACGGCGGCGACGGGGGCGCCGGTGCGTTCGGCATCGACGGCATCGGCGCGGCCGGCACCGACGGCCTGGTCGGTGGGCTCGGCGGCGCCGGCGGCTTCTTCTTCGGTAACGGCGGCAACGGTGGTACCGGCGGGAACGGCGGTAACGGCGCCGCCGGGACCAACGGCAACGTGGGCGCGGACGGTCTGAGCCCGGTCGGCGGCACCGGGGCCAACGGGCCCGACGGCGGTAACGGCGGCGACGGCACCGATGGCTTTGCCGGCGGTAACGGTGCCATCGGCGGCAACGGCGGCGCTGCCGGCCTGTTCGGCACCTCCGGAGCCGGCGGAAACGGTGGCCTCGGCGGCAACGGCGGTGTCGGCGGTAACGGTGGCAACGGCGGCGCCGGTGGCAACGGTGATGTGAACAACGGGCCCGAGGTCATTCCCGCGGCGCTCATTCCCGCCAGTGACCCGGGCGGCAACGGTGGCGCGGGCGGTACCGGCGGCAACGCCGGCTCCGGTGGCGCCGCGGGTGCCGGTGGCGCCGGCGGTAATGGTGGCGGCGGTGGCTTCTTCGGTGTGCACCCCGCGGGTGCCGCGGGCAACGGCGGCGCCGGTGGCGTCGGCGGTGGTTCCGGGCTGGCCGGCAATGGTGGCGCAGGTGGAAACGGTGGCGCCGGTGGTGGGACCGCGCCGGAAATTGTCACCGAGGCTGCCGGCGATGAACTTGTCGGCGGCGGTGCCGGTGGCGCTGGCGGTGCCGGCGGCAACCTCGGTGCGGTCGGCGCCGGCGGTGCGGGCGGCGCGGCCGGCACCAGCACAGGAGGCTTCGGCGGCACGCCGGGCACCGCAGGTGCGGACGGCGCCGACGGCGCACTGCCGGACACGGTGTCGGGCAACGGCGGTGACGGCGGTGCCGGTGGCGCCGGTATCGGTGGCACGGGCGTATCCGGCGGTGCCGGTGGCGCGGGTGGCAACGGTGGCAGCCATGGCAATGGCGGTAACGGCGGGGTCGGCGGTAACGGCGACCAGGGCGCGGCCGGTTTCGACAGCCAAGATGTGGGCACCGCCGGCGGCGACGGCTCCGTCGGCGGTAACGGCGGCGCTGGCGGCGTCGGCGGTAACGGCGGCTCGGTCTCGGGCAATGGCGGTAACGGTGGCGCCGGTGGTATCGGCGGCACGGGTGGCGGCGGCGGACGCGGCGCGGATTCGAATGACCCGACTGTGGCAGCAGGTGCCGGTGGCAACGCGGGTAACGGTGGCAACGGGGGCGTCGGCGGCAACGGTGGCTCGGCGACCAACGGCAACGGCGGTAACGGCGGCAACAGCGGCAAGGGCGGTAACGGCGGCGTCGGCGGTGAAGGCGGCAATGGCGCCAACGGTGCGAGCGTGAGCCCCTCGGCTGTCCCCAGCGCCCCCAACGAGGGCGCCGCGGGTGCCGGTGGCAACGGCGGCAACGGCGGAGCTGCGGGCGCCACGGCCGGAACCGGTGGCCAAGGCGGCGGTGACGGCCACACCGACGGCACCGATGGCAACCTCGGCCAACTCGGTAACGGTGGCGATGGTGGCGCCGGTGGAATCGGTGGCAACGCCGCTACCGACGCCGAGGGCAGCTTCCTCGGCAACGGGCTGAGCCCGGCCCACGAGGATGCGACGGGCGTGGGTGGCTCCGGCGGCAAGGGTGGCACCGGCGGTACCGGCTACCAGGCCGGCAACGGTGGCTCCGGTGGCACCGGTGGCCAGGGCGTCTACGGCGGCACCGGTGGCCAAGGTGGCACCGGTGGCGCGGTGACGAGCACCGCTGATGGCGGCAACAACACCGGCGGCAACGGTGGTGCCGGTGGTGCCGGTGGCGACGGTTCCGGTCACGGCGGCTACGGCGGCGACGGCGGCGCGGGTGCCAACGCGACCGGTGACCAGACCGCCGGCAATGGCGGCACCGGCGGTAACGGCGGCAACACCACCGGCGAGGGCAACACCGGGGAGAACGGGACGCTGGCCGGCGGGCACGGCGGCAACGGCGGCGCCGGTGGCACCTCCGAGGACGGCCAAGCCGGCAACGGCGGTATCGGCGGTGACGGCGGCACCGGCGCACCCGTGGTCGGCGACCTGCCCAATGTGGGATTGAGCACGGGCGGCTCCGGCGGAACCGGTGGTGCCGGTGGCGCCGCCAGCGGGGCCGGCAACGGCGGTAACGGTGGCAACGGTGGCAACGGCAACACCGGCGGCTTCACCGGTGGTCACGGTGGTGCCGGCGGCAACGGCGGCACCTCCGGCACCGGCACAGCCGGTAACGGTGGCGCCGGTGGCGCGGGCGCCAACGGCGCCGGCATCGGCGACGGCGCGACCGGCGGCAACGGTGGTAACGGCGGTAGCGGCGGGGTCGCCGACGGCCAGACCGCGGGCCAGGGCGGTGGCGGCGGCGGTGGCGGCGGTGGCGCCGTCGTCGCAGGAGTCGACGGCGGCACCGTCACCAACAGCACCGCAACCGGCGGCAATGGCGGCAACGGCGGGGCGGGCAGCACCACCGGCGTCGGCGGCAATGGTGGTGCCGGTGGGCTCGGAGCGGTCATCGCCAGCGGGGCGGGCAGCACCATCGATGACGGCCACATCGCCGGCGGAAACGGCGGCGACGGCGGCGCGAACGGTGTCAACGGCGAGAACGGTGCCGACAACACCCTGGAGGCCCTCGGCGGCGGCACGATCAGCAACGTCACGGTGACCAACGGGCAGGACTCCGATGGCTTCCTCGGCGGCTCTGCCACAGTGTCGGCGACCAACGGTGGCAGCATCACCGACAGCACGGTGACCGGTGGCGCCGCCAGCGCGACCGCCAACGGCGGCGAAGCCGGGCTGAACGCTGACGGGGCGGGCAGCTCGATCACCGGCAGCCACGCGACCGGCGGCAACGGCGGTGGGACCGACGGCAGTGCCGGCGCCGCGGGCGGCGTGGGCGGCAGTGCCGTCATCAACGCCACCGACGGCGCGGCCATCAGCGACACCAACGTCAACGGTGGTGCCGGTGGCGGCGGCGTCGACGGAGGCCAGGGCGGTAACGGCGGATTCGGTCAAGCCGACGCCACCGGTGCTGGCAGCACCATCACCGGGTCTGCTGCCGGCGGTACGGGCGGCGCCGGCGTCAACGGCACCGGTGGTGACGGTGGTAGCGGTCAGCTGATGGTCGACGGTGCCGGCGGCAGCATCGGCGGTGGCGGCAACGACGCGATCGCTCAGGGCGGCAACGGCGGAACCGGAACCGACGGCGGCGTCGGCGGCAACGGCTCCTGGGGCGAGCTGGAGTCCGGCGAGGTCGGCTACGCCGCCACCGGCGGAAACTCCTTCGGCACCTCAACCGGCGGTGACGGCGGTAACGCAACCGGCGCGGGCAGCGTTGGCGGTAACGGCGGCAGCTCGGACATTCAGAGCTCCAAGACCACCGATGGCGGCACGCTGGGCGGTCCGGGCGGAACGGCCAGCGGCACCGCGACCGGCGGTAACGGCGGGGACGCCACCACCGACGAGGCTGGCAACGGTGGCACCGGCGGTGACGGCGGAAAGGCCAGCATCGCCACGGGCGGTAACCCGGACAACGTCGCGAACGGAACCTCGTCCGGCGGCAAGGGCGGCGACGGCCTTGACGGCGGTACCGGCGGCAAGGCCGGGTCGAGCCGGCTCGACGCGTTTGGCACCGGCGTCGGGAACCTGCCATCCATGGCCACCAACGGCACCGCCACCGGCGGCAACGGCGGTAGCGGTACCGGGTCCGGCGCTACCGGCGGCAACGGGACCGACGGCAACATCGTCAACCAGGGCGGAATGCAGACCGACGGACAGACCGCAACCGGCAACAACGGGGCGAACGACCCGGCCACTCCGTAGCTGCAGACGAAAAGGCCCCGGCTCTGGCCGCCTCTGGCGGCCCAGGGTCGGGGCCTTTCCGTTTACCGCGGTGGAATCTGTTGACCCGGCTTACTTCGAGTCCCACGATGCGGCGCCGCGCCGCCGCGATCACCTACGCAACATCCGGCAACACCCGCATGCTCATCACTAGGTGCACAAGTGGCGAGTGTGGCGCGATGATGCGCTACACCCAGTACGCGACCCGTGCCCGGTACTGGCGCAGCACCAGTGCGGCCACCGACCAGCCGACGACGGTCAGCACCAACACCACCGCCCAGTGCCGCAGCGGCTGATGCGCCCCCAGCAGCGGCAGTCGTACCAGGTCCAGGTAATGCATCAGCGGGTTGAACTCCACCACCGCCGTCCACCTAGACGCCCCCTGAGCGCGCAGGGTGTCGTAGTTCCAGATGATCGGCGTCATCAAGAACAGCAGCTGCACCACCGAGAACAACAGCGGGGCGATGTCGCGGTAGCGGGTGGCCAGAATTCCGAAGCACAGCGATACCCACACGCAGTTCAGTGCGATCAGCAGCAGTGCCGGGATCACCGAAAGGTCTGCCCATGACCAGGGTTTCGGGAAGATCAGCGCGATAGGTATGTAGATGACGATGTTGTGCGCGAACAGGATCATCTGTCGCCACACCAGCCGGTATACGTGCACACTCAACGGTGTCGGCAACTGCTTGATCAGCCCCTCGTTGGCGACGAACACATCGGCGCCCTCGAGGATGGCCGCGTTCAACAGGTTCCACACGATCAGCCCGAGCGTCACGTACGGCAGGTGCACCGACAGGTCCAGGTGAAACAGCTTGGAGTACAGCCCGCCCATCGCCACCGCGGTGGTGGCGGTGCCGATGGTGATCCAGAACGGACCCAGCACACTGCGCCGGTAACGCTGCTTGATGTCCTGCCATCCCAGGTGCAGCCACAGCTCGCGGCGGCCGAACCCGTCCACCAGATCGGCCCGCGCCCGCGCGAAACTCTTGGACTCCGCGGCCACATCGGTGAAACTCATTGCTGCCCCTCGGGTTTGGCGAACTGCTCTCGACGTCCCAGCCGGCGCAGCCGGACCCATTCGATCAGGCCGGCCGGGTCGCGGCGTGACACCAGGAAGAACCAGCCGAACCGCAGCCACTCCTGAACCAGCAGCCGCCGCAGCCCGGGCTGGGCCATCAGGTAGCCGCGGTTGCGGTAGGTGAAATACCGCTTCGTCGCGTTGTCCGGGTACTGGGTGTGCATCCGGCCGCGCAGGATCGGCTTGAACTCCTCCGACCCGCACGGGTGCAGGTACGCCGCGGTCAGGCACGTCCCGAATGGCAGGCCGGAGCGCACCAGCCGCCGGTGTACCTCTACCTCGTCGCCGCGGATGAACAGCCGCAGATCCGGCACCCCCACCGCGTCGAGCGCGTCGGCGGTGAACAGCGCCCCGTTGAACAGCGACGCGATCCCCGGAAGCAGATCCTCACCCACTGCGCCACTGCGCAATTCGCGCACCTCGCGACGCCACACCAGCCCGCGCCGCAGCGGGAAGGCGAGCCGGGACGGGTCGTCGATGTTGCACACCATCGGTGATACCTCGGCCAGCTGATGCTTGGCGGCGCAGTCCAGCAGTGCCGCCAGCACGCCGGCATCCGCCGGACGACCGTCGTCGTCGGCCAGCCACACCCAGTCCGCGCCGGCGGCCAGGGCGTGCAGGATCCCCAGTGCGAAACCGCCTGCGCCGCCGAGGTTTCGCCGCGAACCAAGGTAGGTAGAGGTCACCGGTTGCCCCGCTACCAGCTCGCGCACCGTGGCGTCTCCAGAAGAGAAGTCGTTGTCGACCACGATCACGTGGTCGGGTGTCCGGGTCTGGCCGGTCAGCGCCTTCAGCGATTCGGCCAGCTGCTGCGGGCGCCGGTGGGTGACGACGACAGCGTAGACAGTGTCGGTCACGCCTGATCCCTGGCCTGCGTCTCGGCAAGCACCTCGCGCACGTGCCGGGCCGCATCCGGGCCTTCGTAGGCGCCCACCACCTCCTCGATCCCTCCGGTCATCCGGATGGTGCCGTGGTCTATCCACATCGCGGTCTTGCACAGTCGGGCCAAGAATTCGTTGGAGTGGCTGGCGAACACCAGGATTCCGGATCGCTCCACCAGCTTCTGGAGCCGGGTCTGGGCCTTCTTCAAGAACTCGGCGTCCACGGCGCCGATACCCTCGTCGAGCAACAGGATCTCCGGGTCGATGCTGGTGACCACGCCCATCGCCAACCGCACCCGCATACCGGTGGAGTAGGTGCGCAGCGGCATCGCCAGATAGTCGCCCAGCTCGGTGAATTCGGCGATCTCGTCGACCTTGGCGGCCATCTGCTTGCGGGTCTGGCCGAGGAACAGTCCGCGGATGATGATGTTCTCGTAGCCGGAGATCTCCGGGTCCATGCCCACGCCCAGATCGAACACCGGCGCCACCCGCCCGACTACCGTTGCCGACCCGCGCGTCGGCTCGTAGATCCCCGAAAGCAGCCGCAGCAGTGTGGATTTGCCCGCACCGTTGTGCCCGACCAAGCCGACCCGGTCGCCCAACGACAGCGACATGGTGATGTCGCGCAGCGCCTCGACCACCACCACGTTGGAGTTGTTGCGCCCGATCGCCCCGCCGGCCTTGCCGAGGAACGCTTTCTTCAGCGACCGTGCCTTGGCGTCGAAAATGGGGAACTCGACCCAGGCGTCGCGGGTTTCGATACGAGGATCGTTGGCAGCCATGGCAATTCCGCTTGCAGGCTTACAGATACTGGCCGGAGCCGGTGTGGCCCTGGGCGTGACCGCCGCCGGCGGCGCCGAGGGGCAGCGCACCGTGGCGCATCTGCTCCAGCTGCGCGCGAGCAGCCATCTGCTGGGCGAACAGTGCGGTCTGGATGCCGTGGAACAGGCCCTCGAGCCAGCCCACCAGCTGGGCTTGGGCGATTCGCAGCTCGGCATCTGACGGTGTGACGTCCTCGCGCAGCGGCAGGGTCAGCCGGTCCAGCTCCTCGCGCAGCTCCGGGGCCAGGCCGTCCTCGAGTTCGCGAATGCTGGCGGAGTGGATCTCGCGCAGCCGTGCCCGGCTCGCGTCATCGAGCGGTGCGGCGCGCACCTCCTCGAGCAGTTGCTTGATCATGGTGCCGATGCGCATCACCTTGGCGGGCTGCTCGATCAGGTCGGTCAGCGACGCCTCGTCATCATTGGCGGTGTCAGTGGAGCTGTTGAGTCCGGCCGCCAGCAGCCGCGGGTCGGCACCGCTGATGATCTCGACGCCATCTGCGCTGTCCATGTCGTCTGCGCCGCTGCTGCCGCTGGTGCTCACCGTGCTCCGCCTCCCTGCCATTCGTAGATGCTGGCCCCGCCATTGTCGTAGATCTTGGCCCACGACCGCGATTTCTCCAGTGACACTAGCCCGTCGGGCAGGGTGAACCCGCGGACCGTCGGGCTGCTGATCAGCACGTAGCGGATATTGAGGTCGTGCACGGCGGCCGCTACCCGCGGATCGGTGTCTGCGTCGTCGGCGTAGGCCCAGAAGACGAACCGTTCCGGGCCCGGGCCCTGCTGCTGAGGATAGTCATAGTGCGTCCACAGCGGGTGCAGGTCGGCGACCGCGTACATCCAGGCGCTGCCGTCGACGTTGGCGTTACCGATCACGGTGTCGTGGGCCCCGGGCAGGTCGGCCAGGAAGGCGTACGCCTGCAGGTCGCGGGAGTCGACCATCACCGAGTCGTACTTGTCGCCGAACAAGAACGCGTGCCGCGGCAGGTAGTGCCAGGCCAACCCGACCGTCGTCGCCACCAGCAGCAGGCCGGTCAGCACCGGCCGCGCCCGCGCGCCCACCGGTTTGGAAATCAGCCCGGCCAGCGCCGCCAGGCCCACTCCGGCCATCGGGACCAACAGCAGCGTCATCGCCGCCATGATCCGGCGCGGGTCGCTGTAGAACAGGTCGGTGAAGGTGCCCACCACTTTGCCCACCGGGCCGCCGAGCGGAGCCGAGGACTGCACCACTCCCACCACCAGCACCGCCCATAGCGCCAACGGCCACCACACCTTGCGGGCCACCAACACCGCTGCACCCGCCGCGGCCAGAGCCACCAGCGCGTATTGGATCGGAAAGTCGTTGAGGTGGCGGGTGTGCATCAGCAGTGCGTCCCGCAAACCCGATTTGCGGCCCTCGTGGGTCAGGAACGCGTGCCCGGCGATGATCTCGGCCTGCTTGCGCACACTGAGCAGTTGCGGCAACAGCAGCAGCCCGGTCGGGATCAGGACCCCGGCCAGGGCCAGGGTGTCACGCCGCTTCCCGCGCAGCGGATTCCACAGCGTGCCATCGCAGGGACTGAGCCACCAGGCCGCCACCAGCAAGACCGTGACCACGCCCCCGGTCAGGTGTACCGAGAACGCGCCCAACAGCGCCAGCACCGCCACGCACATCCGGTCCCGCAGGGTGCGCACCGCGGTGATCAGTGCGAACGCCGGCGCCACCAGTCCGTAGGCCACCAGATTGGGCATGGCGGCGGTGCCGAACTCGACGTAGGGCAGCGCGGTGAAGGACGCCGACAGCGCGGCAGCGGTGCCCGCGGACACCGCCGTCACGGCCGTGCTCGTCACTCGCTGCAGCAGATTCCAGGTGAGCAGCGCGGCGCTGACCGGGAACAGCCACACCGAGGCGGCCAGGCCGGCCAGGGTGTAGCCGGTGGTGGGTGCGGCGCCGGTCAGTTGGCACAGCACCGCGGTCAGCGCGTGGAATGCCGACGGGTAATACAGCGAGGCGTGGGTTTCGACGTTGCGCAGCTCGCCCATGTGGGTCGGTGAGGCCTGGCCGGTGTCGAGGATGAAGCGGACGGTGTTGGCGTGCCACACCGCGTCCCAGGTGCTGGGAATGCTCTGCCAGTCCGGTATTCCCCGCACCGCTGCCCAGCCGATCAGCAATACGCCCAGCAGCGTTCCGGCGGCCACCGTGACTATTGGCCACAACGCCGGCGAGGGAGCCGCCACATGGATGCCGGGACGGCGCTCCAGCAAAGTTCGCATTCCCCGCGACAGGCCGGCCACCGCGGCGCCGACTACCACCAGTGCGGCCGCTGCAGTGGTTGCGTTCCAAGGGATTCCGACGGCGCCGAAAGGGACGATGGCCAGGCCTACGACTCCGTAGGTAAGTGCCGGGCCTAGCGCTACGGCTAATGGCCAGTTCAGCCCGGCGCCGGCCGCTACGAGCGCGCCCGGTCCTACCAGTAGCAAAAGCGCGGCGACCATTCCGAAGCCAAGAAGCACTGCACTAGTATGTCTGCCAAGGTGGCCTGGCTCCGTATTGCGGGGGAGCTATCTCGTTATCCGAGACGTTCACCGATCGATCTTGAGAAGTTTTAAGGTGGCTGGCATGGCCTATGACGTCGCTCGCGTGCGTGGATTGCACCCGACGCTCGGTGACGGATGGGTTCATTTCGATTCGCCCTCGGGCATGTTGATTCCGGACTCGGTGGCCACCACCGTGTCGACCGCCTTCCGGGGGTCGTTGGCGAAGGCGGCCGGCCCGCACCCGGCGGCCCGGCGCAGTGCTGCGGTGTTGGTCGCGGCCCGCCAGGCGGTGGCCGATCTGGTGGGCGCCGATCCCGCCGCGGTGGTGCTGGGTCCTGATCGCGCCGTGTTGTTGAGCGCGTTGGCCGATGCCGCATCGTCGCGGGTGAGCCTGGGCTACGAGACCGTGGTCACCCGTCTCGACGACGAGGCCAACATCGCCCCCTGGGTGCGAGCCGCCAACCGCTATGGCGCCAAGCTCAAATGGGCCGAGGTCGACATCGAGACCGGGGAGCTGCCCAGCTGGCAGTGGGAGAACCTGATCACCCCGTCCACCCGGCTGGTGGCACTGACCTCGGGGTCGGGGGTGCTGGGCACCGTCACCGATCTTCGGCCGGTCACCAAGCTGGTCCACGATGTGGGCGGCGTGGCGGTCGTCGACCACTCGGCCACGGCGCCGTACCAACTGCTCGACATCAACGAGGTCGACGCAGACGTGGTGGCCGTCAACGCGGCCTCCTGGGGCGGGCCGCCGGTGGGTGCGTTGGTCTTTCGCGACCCGGCGCTGATCGACACCTTCGGGTCGGTGTCGTTGGACCCGCACGCCGTGGGCCCGGCCCGACTGGAAGTCGGTCTGCACCAGTTCGGTCTGCTGGCCGGGCTGGTGGCCAGTGTCGAGTACCTGGCTTCGCTGGACGAGTCGGCCCGGGGCAGCCGGCGCGAGCGGCTGGCGGTATCGATGCAGTCCGCCGCGGCGTATCTGAACCGGCTGTTCGAGTACCTGTTGAGCTCGTTGCGGTCGCTGCCGCTGGTGATGCTGATCGGCCAGCCCGAGGCGCGCATCCCGGTGGTCAGCTTCGCAGTACAGAAGGTGCCGGCCGAGCGAGTGGTGCAGCGCCTGGCCGACAACGGTGTACTGGCGATCGCCAATGCCGGATCCCGGGTGCTGGATGCGATCGGGGTCAATGACATCGGGGGAGCGGTCACCATCGGGCTGGGCCACTACTCGACGATGGCCGAAGTGGACCAGCTGGTTCGGGCGCTGGCGTCGCTGGGCTGACGTACGCCGCAGCTGGTATCACGCGTTTCCTCATTCGTGGCCGGCCGTTGGCACGCAAGCTACGCTGTGGGCCGTTACCGCGAAGCACCCCTGAAGGTTGATCAGAAGATGGCAGAACTGACGAGTTCCTTGGCTCCCTTGGAGTTGGACACCCTTGTCGAGCTGATGCAGCAGCAGGCTGCACGTTTTCAGGACACGCCCGCCTTCATCTTCTGCCCCGAAGGCGACATCGAAGAGGACCGAATCACCTACCGCGAACTGGACCGGCGCGCCCGCTCGATCGCGACGACCCTGCAGCGCCAGGGCGCCGCCGGTGAGCGCGTGCTGGTGCTCTGCCGCCCCGGGGTAGACAGCATCGTCGGACTGTTCGGCTGTTTTTACGCGGGCGCCGTCGCCGTCCCGGTCGACGAACACTGGCCGATCCGGCGGATCGAAACCGTCGTCCCCGAAGCGGATGCGCGCTTCGCGCTGGCGACGGCCAAAACCCAGGCCAAGATGAAGTCTGCGGTCGATGGTCTCAGTGCTGGGCCGAAGCTGACCTGGTTGGCCATGGATGAGGTCTCCGACGACGGGTCGGCCTGGGAACGGCAGAACATCGGTGCGGACAGCCTCGCCATGATCCAGTACACGTCGGGGTCCACCGGGGTGCCGAAGGGTTGCGTGCTGACCCACCGGAATTATCTGAGCAACCTCGAGGTCATGCGGTGGGCCTTGAACCCAGCCGACGACGCACCAGTGATGAACAGCCCGATCAGCGGGGTGTCCTGGCTGCCGCAGTACCACGATATGGGCTTCGTCGGGGGCATCTTGGGCACCATCTACGGTGGCCGCACCACGGTGCTGATGTCGCCGAGCGCCTTCCTGATGCGCCCGATCCGCTGGTTGCAGGCGATTTCGCGCTACCAGGCGACCATCACCGCCGCGCCGAACTTCGCCTACGAGGCCTGCGTCAAACGCAGCACCCCAGAACAGATTGCCGCGCTTGATCTGTCGAGCCTGTCGATCGCCGTGATCGGCGCCGGGCCGATCAGCGCTGAGACGCTGCGGTCCTTCACCGAGGTGTTCGCGCCGGCCGGTTTCCGTCCCGAGGCCTTCATTCCCGCTTACGGGCTGGCCGAGGCAACGCTGGGCGTGACGGGCATGTCTGAGTCGCCGGTGCCCGTGGTCCGGCACATCGATCGGTCCGCGCTCAGTGAGGAACGGGTCGTCGAGGTGAAAGCCGACGCCGCCGGGGCGGTGCCCCTGGTGGGCTGTGGCGTCAAGCCGGAGACGCAGGAAGTCCTGATCGTCGATCCCGAGACCCGGCTACGCCGCGCCCCTGACGAAGTGGGCGAGATCTGGGTATCGGGGCCGAGCGTTGGTGTGGGCTACTGGGGCCGTCCCGAGGAGACCGAGCACGCGTTTGCGGCACACCTGGCCGACACGGGCGAGGGGCCCTACCTGCGCAGTGGCGACCTGGGGTTCTTCTCTGGCGGCGAGCTGTTCGTCACCGGCCGGTGCAAGGACTTGATGACGATCGGCGGGTACAGCCACTACCCCAATGACATCGAACTGACCGTGCAGGCATGCCACCCGGCGCTGATGCCCAGCCGGGGTGCGGTGTTCCAGTTGCCGACCGAACGCTACGCCCCGGAATACCTGGTGGTGGTGCAGGAGGTACATCACCACGAGGCCGCCGGCATCGATCCCCACGACCTGATCGAAGCGATCCGGGGGGCGGTCCGCGCCCACCACGGCATCGAGGCGCAGGCCGTCGTACTGCTCAAGCCGATGCGGATACCGACCACCACCAGCGGCAAGATTCAGCGCGGTGCGTGCCGCGACCAGTATGTCGCCGGTGAACTGACCGTGCTGGCGGAGTGGGCGCAGCCGCGGCCGGGCAAAGCCGCCCCGGGGCTCAAGGGTGCGCTGTTGGCCGGACTGGGCCGGATGGTCGCGTCGGCGTTGGCGCACGACCAGAGACCGCAGGACGGGCCGGACCGGGCCTGACTTCAAGGCCCGCTGGGACCGCCGCTGCTGCCCGGCTGACTTTAAGGCGCTGGCCCCGCAGGCCCAGGTTCGACTTCCCGGCGCCGGCTGCTTGTCCTGACGGTGGGGCGGAGTCCGCACCCGGGTGTCGAGTTTCCCGGTAGCCGCTCGGGCTCTGTCGGCGGCGCCATCCGCCGTCAAAACGTCCCTACCTCAGCGTCGCCACACCCGCAGAATAATCATTAACAAAACCCAAGAGTTGCGCTTGGGTTCAGGGTGCACACCTCGGTGACATGGGGATACGTCTTTCCTGCCTGATGGACATCTATCGCCTCACGTGCAATCAACCAGGGTTTTTACGACTGTTTTCCTTATAAAAATTACGGTTCGACAAAGCGGAAAACTCATGTAAGTTTAAGCAACGTCCGTAGTCAGTGTCCGTAGGAGAGCATGATGCAGCTCGCGCTTCGCCCGTACGTCACCCCCGGTGTCGCGATCGCGGGTGCCGCGTTGATCGCGGTCAACGGGGCCGTTCCCGCGGCGGTGCTGCGGCCTCAGGTTGAGCCTCGCCAGTCCTATGAGTTGGTCCAGCACCATCCTGTGAAGCTCACGGCCGATTTCTTCGGACCGTGGCAGGACCTGTTCAACAACACCGCCACCAACCTGGTGGCGATGGGATCCGACAACGGGTGGATCAACCTGCTCGAGCAGATCTTCAGCGACCCGAGCTCGCTGTCGCGGCTGCCGGAGGTCTTCGACTTCCTGACCAGCATCATGCCCTCGATCAGCGGCTCCGACCCGCTCATGGTTCTGCTCTCGCCGATCCTGACCATCGGCATGGGGATCATCGGCCCGCTGGTCACGGTCAACGACGCGATGCAGGACATCCTCAACGAGATCTTCAACCCCAACGACCCGCTGGACCCGTTCGCGGCCATCTTCACCGCGGTCCCGCGCCTCCTCGACGCGTGGTTGAACGGCACCAGCACCATCGATGTGGCCGGCATCAGCATCCCCGTCTTCAACGGCCTCCTGGTCCCGGGTCAGAACCTGATCATCGACCAGACGGCCGAGGAGCTGGCCAACAACCTCAACATCGGCAACCAGACCATCGCCAGCCTGCTCGACCAGACCGGCATCGGCACGATGCAGGTGGCCGGGATGTTGACCGGCCTGCTGGACAGCCTCGGCATGGGCGACGACACCCCGGTCGACGTCATCAACGCCCTCGGCCTGGGCAGCCTCGAGGTCTCCAGCGTGCTGAGCACCGTCTTCGACGCGGTGGGCATCGGCAACCCCACCATCGCCGAGCTCATGGACCAGCTGGGTATCGGCAACGTTCAGGTCGCCGACCTTGCGATCGACTTCACCCATGCCCTGGGCTTCGACAACCCGACGGTCGTCGACATCGCGGGCGACGTCGGCTTGGCCGACCTCAAGCTGGCCGACCTTGGCATGGACGTGCTCAACGCGCTGGGTATCGGAGACCCGACGGTCAACGAGCTCCTCGGTGACATCGGCGCCGGCGACCTGACGCTCAACGGCCTGCTCCAGACGGCGGTGGAAGCGCTGGGTCTGGGCGGTCAAACCCCGGCGGACCTGCTCGACGCCACCGGCCTCGGTGCCCAGACCACCCACGAGTTCATCACCTCGCTGCTCGGCGGGTTGGGCCTGGGCAACCAGACGATGATGGACCTGCTCAGCCAGGCCGGCCTTGCAGACGCGGACATGTCCCAGCTGATCGTCAGCATCCTCGGTCCCTCCGGCGACGCCACGGTGGCCGACATCATGGGTTACGCGGGCTTCGGCACTGTGACGGTCGGGGACATCACCGACCTGTTGGGCATCACCAACCTGTCGCTGGGCACGATTCTCGGCAACCTGTCCTACATCACCGGCAACCTGACGATCAACGACATGCTCGTCGCTACCGGCATGACCCCGCTGGACAAGGGCGGTGACGCCCTGCTGTCCGACTCGCTGGCCGGTACGACCATCGCCACCTTCCTGGGCGACCAGCTGAACGACCCGCTCATTTCGATGCTCGGCCCCACCGGCGAGATGACCCTCGCCGAGATGATCCAGACGAACTTCGCGATGACCCTGGGTCAGATGCTCGAACAGTCGGGCATGGCCGATCAGACCCTGACCGACCTGGTACTGGCCGGTATGCCCGACCAGCCGCTCTCGGAGCTGCTCGGCGTCATGGGCAGCACCACCCTGGCGGACCTGATCAACCAGCTGGTGCCCGCCGACCAGACCATCATCGACATGCTCAGCGCGTCCGGTCTGGGCGACCAGACCATGAGTGAACTGCTCACCCAGACCTTCGGTGACCAAACCGTCGCCAACGCACTGGACGATGGCGGACTGGGCAGCATGCACCTCGACGACATCATTCGTCAGGCGCTGGGACCGCAGACCCTCAACGACATGCTCAACGACTTCGGCCTCGGCGGCCAGTCGCTCAGCGACCTGTTCGACCAGTTCTTCGGCATCACCACCATCGCCGACCAGATGCTCGCCCTGGGCTTGGGCGATCAGACGCTCAACGAGCTGATCGATTCGCTGTTCGGGACCTCGACGGTCAGTGCACTGCTCGGCGACTTCGGCACCCAGACCGTCGACGAACTCCTGACCTCCATGGGCCTCGGCGATATGACCGTGATCAACGCGCAGATCAGCGAGTTCTGGGGCTCGATGTCCTACTGGCTTGACGGCCTAGGAGACCAGATCACGGCGGTGCTCGGTGGCTAAGCGACAGGAAAACTTCGGAACTTCCGTCCGGGAGGGCGTCATGCAGCAAACACTTCGTCCGTACGTCACCACCGGCCTGGCTGTTGTCGGGGTGGGCCTGGTCGCGGTTCCCCCCGTGGCCTCGAACCTGCCGCAGCTTTCCCATCAGCTCGCGATGGTCGAGCAGCGCGGCGTTGCGCTCACGTCGGGCTTCTTCTCGCCCTACACCGACCTGTTCGAGCACACCATCGCGAGCCTGCAGGCGCTGAACCAGAACTCAGTGGACATGTGGGGTCTGCTGCAGCACATCATCACGAACCCGCAAGAGGCCATCAACGGCATCCCGGATGTCATCAACATCTTCACCAACGCGATGCCCACCGTCGGCTTCCAGATGTTCCCGTTCCCCGCGGAGCTCGACCTGCAGCTACCGACGTGGGCGGCTTCCCTGCTCGCAGGCATTGGCCCATGGGTGACTATGGGCAACGCGTTCCAGCAGGTTATGGACGAAATCTTCGGCAACCTGTTCACCGACCCGATGAAGGCGTTCTCGGCGCTGATCGGTGCGCCGGCGACGCTGTTGGACGCCTTCCTCAACGGCAGCACCGGGGCCTCCTTCGGGGGCGCCTACTTCCCGTTGTTCAACGGCCTCTTGACCCCCGGACAGCCGATCGACGCCAACTTCAACATCGGTGATGTGGTCGATCTGTCCGGCATGGGTGACACCACCATCACCCAGCTGCTGTCGCAGGCCGGTATCGGCGATGTTCCCCTGGAAACGCTGATCATCGACATGCTCGACGGGCTCGGCTTTGGCCACATGACGCCGGTGGACCTGCTCAACGACATGGGCATCGGCACCCAGTCGCTCTCCGAGCTGCTGATCGGCGTCTTCAACGAGGCCGGCATCGGCAACCCCACCATCGCTGAGCTCTTGGAGAGCCTGGGTGGAATCGAGCCCGGCGACTCGGTCGCCAGCCTGCTGATCGCACTGCTCAACCAAACCGACATCGGCAACCCCAGCCTGTCGGAGCTCATCCTGAGCTTCGTCGGCGGTGACGACGCCACCGTCGGTGGCCTGATCAAGGATCTGCTCGGCGCTACGGGCAACGAATCCCTGGCCAGTCTGATCGACCCGACCTGGACCGTCGGCGGATTGCTGACCGATGCGCTGGGCGACCCCCCACTGACCGATTTCTTCGAGCAGATGGGCCTCGGCAACATCACCATCGGCGCGCTCGCCGGAATGCTGGGCGAGTACGGCGACCAGACGCTGGTCGACCTGCTCAACGAGGGCTTCCTCGGACCGGACATCAGCGGCAGCACCCCGCTGATGGAAATGATGCTCTCGATGTTCCCGCCCGGCGCCACCTTGGGCGACCTGATGGGCCCCTTCGGCAGCCAGACCCTCGGCGATCTGATGGAGATGATGCCGATTGGCGAGAACACCATGGGGTACGACCCCACCACTCCGGTGACCGACGTTGTGCTCGTGGACTTGATGTACACGCTCCCCAGCCCAGAGCCGGGTTACGCGAACCTGGCCGAGACGCCGTTGGGCGTGCTCGCCCCGGATCAGGCCGCCCTGCTCGAGAAGGCCGGCAACCCGACCCTCGGCGCGGTGATGGGCACCAACACCGTCGGCCAGGTTCTCGAGAACATGCACCTGTACGACGTCACCATTTTCCAAGGCCTTGACGCCATGGGCCTCGGGAACTACACGCTGGAGACGTTGTTCGACGGTCTGGGCAACATGACCGGCAATGTCACTCTGGAGCAGTTCTTGCTCGCCTGGGGCTTCGACCCGAGCCTGACGGAGCTCATGGAGAGCGCCGTCGCCGGACTGGGGCTGACCGACACCACGCTGCTGTCCCTGTTCGAGGACTGGGGCATGGGTAGCGTCAGTCTGTCCGGCCTGATCGACAGTCTCGGCCTGAACGACATGTACATCCAGGCGATTTTCAACAACCTCGGCCTGAACAACATCGACATCGACATGTTCATCGACCGCCTCGGGCTGAGCAGCATCTCGATCGCCGGCATTCTCAACGGCTTGGGCCTGAACGACCAGAGCCTCGACGAGTTCATCAACAGCCTGTTGGGCGGTGTCTCGATCGACAGCATCCTCAATGGCTTGGGGCTGGACGAGGTGCACTTGGACACGTTCATCACCGACCTGATGACCAGTGTGCTCGGCGATCCCACCCTGGGCACCTTCCTCGGCTGGATCGGCCTGGACACCTTCGACCTGGACACCATCGTCGCCAACCTCGGCCTCGGCGGTATCACGATCAACTCGCTGCTCACCGATCTCGGCTTCGGCAGCCTCGACATCAACGGCCTGATCGACGGGCTGGGGCTGTCCGACGTGGGCTTGCTGGGCATCAACGGCAATTTCTTCGGCGTGGCGTCGGAGTGGCTCAATGACATTCCGAATCAGATCGCCGCGGCGTTGGGCTTCTACGGCTGAGCCTGCTGAGCAAGCCGCCAAATCCAAACTTCATGACAGACAAAGCGAGCACAACTGTGGGCCACACAGATAGGAAAACCCAAATGGCAGTAGGACGTAACGCTTCGGGCAACGGTCATTCACGTCGGCGTGGCCGCCGTCTGCTGGGTGCCGGTAGTGCGGTTGGGGCGTTTTTGGCGTTTGGGTTGTCGCCGTTGTCTTCGGCGCCTGTTGCGCATGCTGATG
>NZ_JBJIAM010000009.1:0-249806 GCF_045310815.1 Mycobacterium sp. SMC-19
AAGAGCCAGGCACCAGGTGAGAAGAACCCAACCACCGCAACGCGGCACCGTCGAGACTGACACTGAGTGTTTGCACAGCGACACGCCGCAAATGGTGGCATTCTGCGCACGCTCGCGGCCGCGATCAGAGCCGCCCGGCGGCCTTCATCGCCAGATAGGCATCGGCCAGCGCCGGCGCCAGGTCCTCCGGTGGGGCGTCGATGACCTGCACGCCGCTGCGGCGCAACTGGGCCGCCGCCGCACGGCGATCGTTGCGGGCTCGCTCGGCGGCCCCGGCGTCATAGACAGCGGCGGCGTCGCCGCGGCCTTGCGCCAGCCGTTCCACTCGCGGATCGGCGACCGCGGCCAGGATCACCTGGTGTGCCGCAGTCAGTTTCGGCAATACCGGCAGCAAGCCTTCTTCCAGGGCGGAGGCGTTGAGATCGGTCAACAGCACCACCAGGTTCTGTCGGCGCGCCCGCCGGGACAAGGCGGCGACCATCGCCGCGGCGTCGGATTCGACCAGCACCGGCTGCAGCGGCGCCATCGCGTCGACCAACTGGGCGAACAACCGGGTTCTCGACGCCCCGAACACCTCGGCCCGGGTCACCTGATCGTGGGCGAGCAGATCGACGTGGTCGCCGGCGCGTAATGCCAATGCCGCCAACAACAGTGCGGCGTCCATCGACCAATCCAGCCGCGGCCAGCCCGCGGGGTCCCGCGCGGTCGGGTCGACCCCGATCCGGCCCGCCGCGGTCCGGCCGGTGTCGAGCACGATGACGACCCGCCGGTCACGCTCGGGCCGCCAGGTGCGCACCACGACGTCGGCACGCCGCGCGGTGGCCCGCCAGTCGATCGAGCGCACGTCGTCGCCGACGACGTATTCGCGCAGTGAGTCGAACTCGCTGCCCTGACCGCGCACCAGCGCCGGAAGATTCCCGTCGATCTCGCGCAGCCGGGCCAACCGTGCCGGCAGGTGCCGGCGCGACAAGAACGGTGGGAGCACCCGCACCTTCCCGGGCACCTGCCGGGATCGCTGGCGTCCGGCCAGCCCCAGTGGTCCGATCGAGCGCACGGTGACCCGGGCGGCCTGTTGGTCGCCGCGGCGGATCGGCCGAAGCTCGGTGCGCAGCCGGTATTGCTGTCCGGCTGCCAGCTCCAGCGGATGGGAGCGCGGCGTGGCACAAGCGCTGGGCGACCAGGAGTCCCGTACCTGACCGCGGAATCGGCTGCCACCGTTGCCGACCCACAACGTGGTCAGCACCGTCTGGCCGAGCCGTACCGCGTTGTCCATGGACCGCTCGATGCGCAAGGTCGCGGGATCGGTCGTCAACGCGACGTCGAGCACCACTGCCGCGATGAGCCCGGCCAGCAGCACCGTAAACGCCGCCGCCGGCCAGGGCGCCACCGTGATCGGCACGGCGCAAAGCAGTGCGATCAGCGCGGTGCGGCCCGTCAGAATCACCAGCGGGGCACCGGGACCGAGGCCAGGATGGCATCGAGAACGCCGTCGGCGGTGGCGCCCTCGAGGTCGGCCTCCGGGCGCAACATCACCCGGTGCCGCAGCGTGGAGCGGGCCATCGCCTTGACGTCATCGGGCGTCACGTAGTTGCGCCCGGACAGCCACGCCCACGACCGCGCCGTGGCCAGCAACGCGGTCGCACCACGCGGTGAAACACCCAGTTGCAGGGCGGGGGAGTGCCGGGTCGCCGCGACCACGTCGACGATGTAGCCCAGCACCTGGTCTGCCACCAGGACCTGGCGCACCGCGGCGCGACCGGCCGCCAGGTCCGGCGCGCCGGCCACCTGGGCCACCGCGGACAGATCGTGCGGGTCAAACCCCTGCGCATGCCGAGACAAGATGTCGATCTCGGCCTCGCGCACCGGCAGCGGCACGGTCAACTTGAGCAGGAACCGGTCGAGCTGGGCCTCCGGCAGCCGATAGGTGCCCTCGTACTCGATGGGGTTGGCGGTGGCCGCGACGATGAACGGGTCGGGTAGCGGCCTGGCCGCACCGTCGACGCTGACCTGCCCTTCCTCCATCGCCTCCAACAGCGCCGCCTGGGTCTTGGGGGGCGTCCGGTTGATCTCGTCGGCCAGCAGCAGATTGGTGAAGACCGGGCCGGGGCGGAACACGAACTCCGCGGTGTGGGTGTCGTAGACCAGCGAGCCGGTGATATCCCCGGGCATCAGGTCCGGGGTGAACTGGACCCGTTTGAAGTCCAGCTGCAACGCGGCGCTCAGGGTGCGGACCAGCAGGGTTTTCGCTACGCCGGGGACGCCTTCGAGCAGCACGTGGCCGCGGCATAACAGCGCGATCACCAGGCCGCTGACCACGGCGTCCTGGCCGACAACAACCTTGGCGACTTCGCTGCGCAACGCCAGCAACGCCTGACGGGCCGCGGCAGCAGCCGGATTCTCGGCGGGAGTGTGAGTCACGAGTGGGTGACCTGCCTTTCGATGTCGTCGAGTGCGTGGGCCAGGGCGACCAGGGCCTCGTCGGAATCCGGAGGTGGTCCGAACAGTAAGTGCCCCAGCCAGTCCGGGTGGGCGCCAATCCGCGCCGACACTGCGGCGATCAGCGCGGGTGGCTCTGGCCCCGGGCCCAATCCCAGTCGGGGAGCCAGTCGGCGCAGCGCCGCAGTACGCAGCGCGGCGGCGGCTCGGTCCCGGGCGCGGTGGGAGCGGTAGAGCCGGCCAAGCCCCTCGACGGTCTCCGACGCGCGGACGACGACGGGCAATGACTCGGCGACCAGCGGGCCCAGTCGGCGGCCCTTCCACAAGGCGGCCAGTGCCAGTGCCACACACAACTGCCAGAACAGCCATCGCACGTTTGACGGGATCAGGCCGGAAATCGCTGCCTTTCCCGACTTTGCGCCTTGAACATGTTGGGGCGCATACCAGATCAGGCGATTTGAGGTGCCGGCAAGATTCATCGCCAGTGCGGCGTTGCCCGCGCGGGCCAGGTCGGCGTTGGTCATGAAGGTCTCACTGCCGATCACGGTGATGGTCCGCTTGCCGTCCCGATAGCGCACCAGGGCGCCGTCATAGCAGCTGTCCACCGAATGACCTTGGATCGCAGCGTAGGTCGCGGTGGTGCGCAGGTCCACTTCGCCGGCCCGTTGCGCCTCGCGCAGGCTGCAACCGGGCCGGTGGGTGTATGCCCGGGCCGGCCCGGACCGGATGCCGGGTGCCAGGGCCTTGCGGGCCAGGGCATCGGGTGCCACCAGTAGCAGGTCGCCCGGCAGATCGGCCAGCCGGTTCATCAGCTCACTGCCGGCGATGCGTGGGGTCTGGGCCACCAGCACCAGCGTGTCGGGACGCGCCTGCAGCGCGACGTCATCGACGGTTCCGGCGGGCACAACCTCCACTCCGCGGTGACGCAGCAGCGCCACCAACGCGTGCGCGCCCTCGGGCCCGGTGGCATTGGGATCCATTCGGCCGCCCGGCCGCGGCGTGGTCAGGTAGGCGCCCACCGCCGAAACCGCCACGATCACAGCCAAGGCCGCCGCGACCCACAGCCACGTCCGCCGCCGGCTTGTCATCGGAACTGCCGCGCCGGCGTTGTGGCCCGCACCCGTTCGTCGAGGTCTGCGACGATCCGATATCCCTCCGGGGTCGCGGGCAGCTCGCCGTAGCTGACGTCGTTGAATGTCTCGGCGGCCCGGAACAACTCACCGGCCAGGCCCGGTAGCGCCGTACCGGCATCGCGGGCCAACTCGGTGGCGGTACGGCCCGTGGCGGGATGCAAGACGCCGGTCTCCTCGAGTTGGCGGGCCACCGCCCGCAGTCGGTGCCGGATCGCCTCGACCCAATCCCCCGCTGCGGCGTGCCGTTGCGCAGCGGCGCGGTGTTCGGCGGCGCTGAGTTGTGTTGCGCCGTACAACGGGTCGCCGCGGCGGCCGTCGTGCAGCATCCGGCGGCTGACGTGGACGGCAGTCACCACGGCCGCCGCGAGGACGATCAGCAACAGGCTGATGGTGAACCACCCGCCTGGCAACTCCGCACCCTTGAGCACCAGCCGCCGTACCAGCGTCTCGATGAAGTCGAGGAACTGTTGTTTGGGTGACGGCCGCGGGTACATCGGTTTTGCCAGCTCGCGTTCGGCCGCCTCGCGGGCGGCTTCGCGGTCGACGTCGACGGTGGGCACCGGAGAATCCTTACCCCGGGGGCCGGGTCAGCCAGAGGTTGTCGGTCCACCCGGCGCCGTACGGCCCACCGGTTGCGCCGGTGCGCAGCACCAGGTCGAACGCCTCGCCCCGGATACGGCGGTCGGTGTACAGCAGTACCGACACCCCGGCGCTGAACGGCAGCACGATGATCTGACCGAGCGTCGTTCCGATCCGGGAGAACAGGCTCAACTGTGCACCGCCGGTCAGGGCGTCGGTGCCATGGGTGACGATCATCCCGAAGATGTTGAAGGGAAACGCCACTGCGCTGCTGATCAGGGAGACGATCAACGCGGTCAGCGCCATGATGCCCAGCACCCGCCAGAAACTGTTGCGTACCAAGTAGAACGAGCGGCGCATCGCTTCGAACACGGGTTGGCGCTCCAGCACGATCACTGTTGGCGCGAAGACCAGCACGGTGTAGCCGTAGGCCAATGCTGCGATCAGCGCCGGTACCAGCGGCACAGCGATCAACACTGCGGCGCCGGTGCCGCCGGCCCCGGCGGCGAAGGTGACCAAGGCGGCCGCGAAGCCACACAGCACCGCCGCGGCCAGGCCGATCAGGGCGGTCAGGCCGATCAGCGGACCGAAGCGGTCGCGCACGCTCGCCCAGGCTTCGGCGATGGTGATCGGCGACCCGAACACCGCGCGACCGACCACGACGGTCAGCAGTCCGGTCAACACGATGGTGCCCAGGGCGGTCACGATGGCCGCGCCGACAGAACCGGTCAGCCACGCCGCCACGTCGCCGCCGGACAGCTCCGAGGACGACCTTCCCGGGCCCGACGGGCCGAGCGCCGACAGTAGGCCGAACAGGGCGATCCCGCTGATGATCTGGGTGGCCACCACGACCACGGCGGTGAGCCCGAGCACGGTCTTGGGGTTGGCCCGGATGTAGCCGACGGCGCCGTTGTAGATGTCGGTGAGGCTCAGTGGGCGCAGGGGAATGATGCCGGGCTTGAGTTCCGGCTGCGGATAGCCCTGCGGGGGGCCGTATCCCGGCGGCGGCCCGTAGCCGGGTGGGGGACCATAGCCCGGAGCCGGGGGACCATAGCCGGGCGGCGGGCCGTAGCCCGGCGGGGGTGGGCCGTGACCCGGCGGTGGCGGTCCGTAGCCGGGCGGGGGGCCGTAGCCGGGCGGCGGACCGTAGCCCGGAGGTGGCGGGCCGTAGCCGGGAGGCGGAAAACCGGGTCCGGGGTAGCCGGGCGGAGGCGGATTCACCATGTGGCTGAGCGTAGCGTTATGGGGCATGGCGGAACTCAAATCCCAGTTGCGTACCGATCTGACGGCGTCGATGAAGGCGCAGGACAAGCTGCGCACCGCAACCCTGCGAATGTTGTTGGCCGCGATTCAAGCCGAAGAGGTCGCCGGCAAACAGGCCCGGGAACTGACCGACGAGGACGTCTTGAAGGTGCTGGCGCGCGAGGCCCGCAAACGTGCGGAGTCCGCGACCATCTACACCCAGAACGGCCGGGGCGACCTCGCCGCCGAAGAGCACGCCGAGGCCCGGATCATCGACGAGTACCTACCTGCGCCGCTCAGCGACGCCGAACTGGCCGACGTCGTCGACACCGCGCTGGCGCAGGTCGCCGAGGCGATCGGGGAGCGGCCGCACATGAAGCACATGGGCCAGGTGATGAAGGCCGCCACCGCGATCGCCGCGGGCAAGGCCGACGGTTCGCGGCTGTCGGCCGCGGTCCGGGACCGGCTCTAGCGATTGACCGCGGCATCGGCGCCGATCAAGGCGGTAGCGCTCAAACCATTTTCGGGGCACAAGCCGTGATTGATGTAACCAGCACGGAGCACGCGAGCCCGGACTGGCCGCCATCGAGGCCGAATTTCGGTATCGATGGCGCCGAGTCGTCAACACCGCTCAGTCGTGGTTGAAATGTGCCGAAAGCGCAATCAGGATCGTCACGATGACGAGAATGACGATGATGGGAAGCGCCCACGGGAGTACCGCTTCGATCACCACACCAGCATAGGCCGGTTTCGGCTGGCGGTAGCGCGGCCGAGTGGAAGCACATGGGCCAGGTGATGAAGGCCGCCACCGCGATCGCCGCGGTCCGCGACGGGCTCTAGGAACCGGTTGCCGGCAGCTGCCAGCCCGTCAGAGCGGCGATGAAGCTGTCGGGGTCGGTAACGCTGACGTAGAGAACGCGGACCGGCCTGTTGAACCAGCCGGCCGTCGGCGCTTTGCTCGGTTTGACGGCGTGGGTCAGCCGTATCTGGACCACGCCGTGCCGGGATCCGTTGACCAGCCAGCCATTACACGCCTGATGGACCCCCCAGCCCCACATGCGTTCCGGTGCCGGCCGGGCGGATTCGATGTTGTCCAAGGCGATGTCCATGGCGAAGGCCCATCCGCTGCGGACTTGCAGCAGACCGTCGGCCACCCGGATGCTGGCGCGCCCGGGCCCCAGGCCGAACACCGTCGCCAGCGGTCGATACCACCGGTCATAGCGCATCGGGAAGTCCACAGCAGACATTGTCTACGGCCAAGGAGGCTGGGGGACTGGTTTCGATGCAACCAGTAACCGAAGGGCGTCCGCTATTCCGCCTGGCGGAAGTAGGGCTCAACCGTGCCGCTGAGCTTGACGACCATCGGATTTCCGCGGCGATCCTTGGCGGTAGGGACTTCCACACGCACCCAACCCTCGGCCACGTTGTATTCGTGCACGTTCGTTCTCTCGACGCCATTGAAGCGAATACCGACATCGCGGCGGAGAGTCTCTTCGTCATAGAAGGCGCTGCGCGGATCGATGGAGAGCTGATTCGGCGGAACGTCTGTGTTCGGATCCTCGGACAAGATGATGGCCTTCGTCGAATGCTGCGTGAAGTTCGTGGATTTGATTCGCTAAGAACCTACGCGACCAAGGCTGGCTGGATGAAATCACGGCCAACGCAGGTCACCGCGACATACGTCGCCCCCGACGAGAAAGGGCTCCGACTGGATTGACCAGTCAGAGCCCTCTACCGGCAACAACCTGAGTCGGGGTGGCGGGATTCGAACCCACGACCTCTTCGTCCCGAACGAAGCACGCTACCAAGCTGCGCCACACCCCGTGTGAAGCCACGACAGCGTATCGCACCGCGCGGCCGGTCACCCAAACGCCCAGTTCAGCCAACATCGAGGCCCAGCTCACTAGCTCCCGAGAGCATGAAACGCCCCACATTCCGGCGTGTGGAGCTCGCAAACATAGGCGGACTTAGGCAGACTGACTAATAAGGTTTAGTGCAAAGGGAGTCGAATCATGACGCTGTTAGGCGGAGCGGTGTATGCCGGTTTCTTCGCTCTGGCTGCGGTGTGGCTGGTAGCCACCAACCCCGACGCAGCCGAAGAGCGGGCTCAGGCGAACGCGAACCGGCAGGACCTCTCGAACTCGGCCAGAACGGCCGCCGGGCCCGTCGGATCGAGCCCTTGCTGCGCCAGCCAGTCGTCGTTGTAATAGGTGTCGGCGTAGCGGTCGCCGCTGTCGGCCAGCACGGTGACCACCGACCCGCTGCGCCCGTCGGAAACCATCTCGGCCAGTAGCGCAAAGGCACCCCAGACATTGGTGCCGGTCGAGGCACCCACCCGACGGCCCAGGACCGCGCTGACGTGCCGCGCAGTGGCCACCGAGGCGGCGTCGAGCACCGCCATCATCCGGTCCACCACGTCGGGCAGGAACGACGGTTCCACCCGCGGCCGGCCGATGCCTTCGATCCGCGACGATTCCTCGACCACGACGTCGTAGCGGCACTGTGAGTAGGCCCGGTAGAAGGCCGAGTTCTCCGGGTCGACCACGCACAGCCGGGTGGCGTGCCGGCGATACCGGATGTAGCGGCCGATCGTCGCGCTGGTGCCGCCGGTGCCGGCCCCCACCACGATCCACTCCGGGATGGGGTGGGCTTCCTCGCGCATCTGGGAGTACATCGACTCCGCGATGTTGTTGTTGCCGCGCCAGTCGGTGGCGCGTTCGGCGTTGGTGAACTGGTCCAGGTAATGCCCGCCGGTGTCGGCGGCGATCCGCTCCGCTTCGGCGTAGACGTCGGCCGAATGCGCCACGAAATGGCAGCGCCCGCCCTGCGCCTCGATCAGCGCCACTTTCGACGCACTGGTCGAGGACGGCATGACCGCGACGAACGGTAGCCCCAGCAGGGCCGCGAAGTAGGCCTCGGACACCGCGGTGGACCCCGACGACGCCTCGACCACCGTGGTGCCCTCGGCGATTCGGCCGTTGCACAGCCCATAGAGGAACAGTGAGCGGGCCAGCCGGTGCTTGAGGCTGCCGGTGATGTGGGTGGTCTCGTCTTTGAGGTACAGCGCTACGTCGGCTTCGGCGGCCCACGCAGCGGGCAGCGGGTAACGCAGCAGATGGGTGTCGGCGCTGCGCCGTGCGTCGGCTTCGATCAGCCGGATCGCGTTGTCGGCCCAGCGCCGTGGATGCCCGTGGTCGGCGATCCGCCCAGTCAACGGGCCGACACGGAGGGCTGGGTCGAGCCGCGGATGAGCTGCGAATCGTCACCGCCGGTCGGGGCGGCCACCAGGGTCAGCAGGCTCGCCTCGGGGCGGCAGGCGAACCGCACCGGCGCGAATGGCGAGGTGCCGATGCCCGCCGAGACGTGCAGGCGCATGTGCGCACCCCACTGCGAGGGTCCCTTCACCCGAGAGCGATCCAGTCCGCAGTTGGTCACCAGTGCGCCGTAGAACGGCACGCACAGCTGGCCGCCGTGGGTGTGACCGGCCATCACCAGCTGATACCCGTCGCCGGCGAATCGGTCGAGCACACGTGGCTCCGGCGAATGGGTCAACCCCAAGCGCAGATCGGCGGTCAGGTCGGACGGACCGGCGATGGTGTCGTAGCGGTCCCGCTCGATGTGCGGGTCGTCGACGCCGGCCGCGGCGATCCGGTGTCCGGCCACGTCGAATTCGCGACGGTTGTGGGTCAGGTCCAGCCAGCCGCGCTCGGTGAAAGCCGCGCGCAGGTCCTGCCACGGCAGCGGAACGCCGTGGACCCGATGCGTTGGCTTGGTCAGGTACTTCGCCGGGTTCTTCAGCCGCGGTCCGAAGTAGTCGTTGCTGCCGAACACGAACACTCCCGGCACCGACAGCAGATCACCCAGGGCCTGCACCACCGCTGGCACCGCCTTCGGATGCGCGAGGTTGTCGCCGGTGTTGACCACCAAGTCCGGCTCCAGGCGCACCAGCTCCCGCAGCCAGGCCTGTTTGCGGCGTTGGCCGGGACGCATGTGGATGTCGCTGATGTGCAGTACCCGCAGCGGTGAGGAGCCGGGAGCCAGCACCGGCATCGTCGCCTCGCGGACCACGAATGCGTTGCGTTCGATGATCGCGCCATAGCCGATAGCGAGGGCCGCCGGCCCGAGCGCCGCCGAAGCGGCGACGACGGACCGGGTCAGAGCAGGTGAGGCAGCCATGGCGTTCAGACTACTGCGCCCGGACCGTGTGGCCGCGATTACGGCGGCGGCGCAGGGGGCGGCAGCAGCGGAATGGTGATCGGCGGCAAGCCGGGAATCTCCACCACCGTCGACCCGACCGGGCCCAGCGGCGGCAGGCCGTCCGGCGGCGGTGGCGGTGGCGGTGGGATGCCGTTGCTGACGTCGATGGTGATGATCGAACCGGGAATGGTCTGCCCACTCGGTGACGTACCGACGACGGCACCGGAACGGGCGCTGCTGTTGACCCAGTTCGGCTGGTCGGCGACCTGGAACCCGACTTCCTTGAGTCGCGCCCGGGCGGCGTCCACGTCCAGGCCGGTGACGCTGGGCACCCGTGAGTTGGGGCCGCCGTCGACGTACCGGGGTTCGGTCGGCGGCATGATGACGTCGCCGAAGTCGGTGGCGATCGGTTTCATTGCCGCAAACCAGGTCCGGGCCGGCTCGTTGCCGCCGTAGAGGTCGCCGTCTCCGCAGTGCCGCAGCGGAAACGAGCACAGGTCCGACGGTGAGCTGGAGTCGTCGAAGATGTAGTTGGCTGCGGCGTACCGGTTGGTGAAGCCCAGGAAACCCGACGAGCGGTGCGCCTCGGTGGTGCCGGTTTTGCCCGCCATCGGCAGATCCCAGCCCACCGAACCCGCGGCGGGCGCCGCGGTGCCGCCGCCTTGGATGTCCTTGCTCAAGGCGTTGGCCATGGTGTTCGCGAGCCCTTCGGGAACCACGCGCTCACAGGTCTCGGTGGTCACAGCCACCTCGTTGCCGTTGCGGTCGAAGACCTTGTCGATCGGGTTCGGCGGGCACCAGACGCCGCCGGAGGCCAAGGTGGCGGCAACGTTGGACAGCTCCAGCGCGTTGACCTCGATCGGGCCCAGGGTGAACGAGCCCAGGTTCTGTCGCTTGACGAAATCGGCCAGGCTCTCGTTGCTGTCCGGGTCGTAGTCGCGGGCGGTGCCCGGATCGGCGTAGGAACGCAGGCCCAGCTTGATCGCCATGTCCACGGTGCGGCCGACGCCGACCTGGGAGATCAGCTTCGCGAACGCGGTGTTGGGCGAGGTCGCCAGCGCGGTGGAGACGTTCATCGGCGACCGATAGGGGGCGACGTTGACCACGCACCAGGTCTCCTTGGGGCAGCCCTTGGCGCCGCCGGAGCCCATGCCCTTGGTCTGGAACCGGCCGGGGACTTCGAGATCGGCGCTGATCCCCATGCCCATCTCCAGTGCCGCTGCCACGGTGAACGTCTTGAAGATGGATCCGGCGCCGTCGCCGACCAGTGAGAACGGTTGCGGCCGCATGGTTTCGCCGAGGTCGGCGTTGAGCCCGTAGGTACGGTTGCTGGCCATGGCCAGCACCGGGTGTGCGTCGCTGCCGGGCTTGATCACGCTCATCACGCTGGCGATGCCCTGCACGTTGGGGTTGGCGAAGCTGTCGATCGCCTCTTTGATCGGCGCCTGCACGTCGGGGTCCAGTGTGGTGTGGATGACGTAGCCGCCGCGGGCTACCTGCTCCTTGCTGATCCCCGCGCGCGTCAGGTACTCCTGCACGTAGTCGCAGAAGAAGGCCCGGTCGCCGGCCGCGATGCAGCCCCGCGGCAGCTCGTTGGGCTGCGGCAGGATGCCCAGTGGCTCGGCCTTGGCCGCTCGCAGTGCGTCGGCCTCGCCGGGGATGTTTTCGATCATCGTGTCCAGCACCAGGTTCCGTCGCGCCAGTGCGCCCTCGGGATTGGTGTAGGGGTTCAGCGTGCTGGTCGACTGCACCATGCCGGCCAGCAGGGCCGACTGCTGCCAGTTGAGGTCTATGGCGTCGACACCGAAGTAGGTCTGGGCGGCGTCCTGGATGCCGAACGAGTTGTTGCCGAACGAGACCAGGTTCAGGTAGCGGGTCAGGATCTGCGGCTTGGTGAAGGTCCGGTCCAGGGTGAGCGCCATCCGGATCTCGCGGAGCTTGCGCGCGGGGGTGGTCTCGATCGCGGCGCGCTTCTCGGCATCGGTCTGGGCCAGTACCAGCAGTTGGTAGTTCTTGATGTACTGCTGCTCCAGTGTCGACCCGCCGCGAGTGTCGATGTCCCCGGAGGCGTAGCCGGCCAGCCCGGTCAGCGTCCCCTTCCAGTCCACCCCGCTGTGCTCGGCGAACCGCTTGTCCTCGATGGAGACGATCGCCAGCTTCATCGTGTCGGCGATCTTGTCGCTGGGCACCTCGAACCGGCGCTGCGAGTACAGCCACGCGATCGTGTTGCCCTTGGCGTCGACCATCGTCGACACCGCGGGCACGTCACCGCTGACCAGCTGGGCCGACCCGTTGGCCACCACGTCGGAGGCGCGGTTGGACATCAGGCCGACACCGCCGGCGACGGGGAACAGCAGCGCCGCGAGCAGCACGGCGGCGAGCAGACAACACCCGGCCAGTTTGAGCACAGTAGGGCCGGTCGGGGGGCGCTCCGACATGGCTACACACTAGCGGTGGTCGCAAGCGCGGCTGAGCCGGGCGATGGGGGCGGCTCCCGCTTGCGGGGGACGGGCCACCGCCATCAACCCAGCCCCGGGGCAGGCGGGCGCTCGCCGAAGACGCCGAACACCGTGGGCGCCCCGGGCCGATTTAACTGACATAGGCGTCAAAAACTGTCGTGTTCAGGCAAGGCTTTGCTGCTGATCGCGGCGCAGATCATGATCGGACGGCACGGTTGTCCCAAAAATGTGCCGATCAACCTGTTGCGCAGACAGCACCTGACCACCTAACTTGGACATCAAGTGCGATTCAGGTAACACTGATGACACGATGTGGCGTAGATCGCAATGTTGGATCGCGTCGATGTTGAATAGGTGGCTGCCGGGGCGGCCGGGACGGAGGATCGTCAGTGTCTGTTACGGGGACAGCGGTTCATAACGCCAGCATGCCAACGGATTCATCCCAACCCCCCCGAACCGTCCTGCGCGGCGTGCAGGACGAGGGGCGAATCGCCTGGGTTTCCAAGGCCGTATGCCGCGGTGCGGATCCCGACGAACTCTTCGTACGTGGTGCGGCACAACGCAAAGCGGCAGTGATCTGTCGGCACTGCCCGGTTGTGCTCGAGTGTTTGGCCGACGCCCTCGACAACCGGGTCGAGTTCGGTGTGTGGGGCGGCATGACCGAGCGGCAGCGCCGAGCACTGCTCAAGCAGCACCCCGAGGTGACCTCCTGGGGCGAGTACTTCGCAGCTCAGCGCAAGCAGCGTGACGCCGGCTGACGCCCGGCTGAGTCCCTCTTCGCTTCTACTTCTACTTCTTCGCCGTCAGCTGATCGGCGATCGCGCCGAGCGCCTCCAGATCGGAGACGTCGAACGGCAGTGACGGCACCCCCACGATGGGAACCCGCGGGTTGGCCCGGGTGAAACGCGACAGCAGTCGGATCTCACGCTTGGCGGTAGCGCCGCGTTCGGCGTGAATCTGCAGCGCCGCGGTGGTGAGCGACTTCGTCCCCTCGGGCAGCGACGCGCTGACCTCGGGCTCCTGCAGCGTCTCGATCGCGTCGATGGCGCGCTCGATGGGCAGGTCGCACAGCATCGGATGGGTGCGGTTGAGGATCAGCCCCGCCAGCGGCATGTGCTCTTGGGAGAGCCGGTCGACGAAGAACGACGCCTCCCGCAACGCGTCAGGTTCGGCCGCCGACACCACTACGAACTGGGTGCCGCGGCGCTTGAGCAGGTCATAGGTGCGGTCGGCCTTCTCCCGGAAGCCGCCGAAGGTGGCGTCGAGGGACTGCACGAAATTCGCTGCGTCGGAAAGCATTTGCGAACCCAGCACGGTCGAAAGGGCTTTCATCGCCAGACCGACAGCGCCGGCGACCAGTTTGCCGATGCCCCGGCCGGGGCCCAGCAGCAGCTTCCACAGCCGGCTGTCCATGAAGCTGCCCAGCCGCTTGGGCGCGTCCAGGAAGTCCAGGGCGTTGCGCGACGGCGGGGTGTCGACGACCACCAGGTCCCAGCGGTCCTCGCTCAGCAACTGGCCGAGTTTCTCCATCGCCATGTACTCCTGCGTGCCGGAGAGCGAGGTGGCCACCGTTTGGTAGAACTGGTTGCCCAGGATCGCCTCGGCCCGCTCCGGGCCGGAGTACTGCGTCACCATCTCGTCGAAGGTGCGGCGCATGTCGAGCATCATCGCGTACAGCTGACCAGGTACTTCCGCAGGCAGCGTCACCTGCTGCGGGTTGTTGCCCAGGTCGTCGATGCCCAGCGCCTGCGCCAGCCGGCGGGCCGGGTCGATGGTCAGCACCACCACGGTGCGGCCGTATTCGGCGGCCCGCAGCGCCATCGACGCGGCGGTGGTGGTCTTGCCGACGCCGCCGGCGCCGCAGCACACCACCACACGGTTGGAGGTGTCGGCCAGGATGGCCGCCAAGTCCAGCGCCAGCGGCTTGCCGGTCGTATCGGGTGTCATCGAACCCCCTGTTGGCCGAGAACTTCGGAGAGCTCATAGAGGCTGCCGAGGTCGACCCCGTCGGTGATCGTCGGCAGATGCAGGCGCGGCACGTCCAACTGCTGCAGCTGCTCGGCCGTTTCGGTCCGGGCGCTGATGCGGGTGGCGTGCTGGATGGTTTCGGTCAGCAGGCCGGCGAAGTCGTCGTCGGTCAGCGTGATCCCCGCCGCGGCCAGTCCGCTGCGAAGCGCGTCGGCGTCGACGACGCCTTCGGCTGCCTTGGCCAGATCGGCGGGATCCAGGTGTGCGGGGATGTCGCGGTTGACGATCACGCTGCCGATCGGCAGGTCCAGCGCCCGCAGCTCGTCGATGGCCTCCAGGGTCTCCTGCATCGGCAGGGCCTCCAGCAGCGTCACCAGGTGAATGGCCGTCTGATCGGAGTGCAGCAGCTTCACCACGCCGTCGGCCTGGGAGTGCACCGGGCCGCCCTTGGCCAGCTGCGACACCGCCTTGGTGACGTCGAGGAATCGGGAGATCCGGCCGGTCGGCGGCGCGTCCACCACGATCGCGTCGTAGACCGGCTTGTTGTTCTTGTCGGTCTGGATCACGTGGTACTTGATCTTGCCGGTGAGGATGACGTCGCGCAGGCCGGGCGCGATGGTGGTCGCGAACTCGACCGCCCCGACGCGCCGCATCGCCCGCCCGGCGATCCCCAGGTTGTAGAACAGGTCGAGGTATTCCAGGAAGGCGGCCTCGATGTCCATCGCCAGCGCGTCGACCTGCCCACCGCCCTCGGCGGTCGCGACCTTGAGTGGGGTGATAGGCAGCGGCGGTACGTCGAAGAGCTGCGCAATGCCTTGGCGCTCTTCGACTTCCACCAGTAGGACCCGACGTCCGCCGGCCGCCAGCGACAACGCCAACGCGGCGGCCACGGTCGATTTGCCGGTACCGCCCTTGCCGGTCACGAAATGCAGCCGGGCCTTCGTCAATCGCGAAGGCCAGCCGAGAGCAGGCTCGCTGCTGGATGTGGCTGTCACCACTGCATGCTAACCAAACGCTTGGACGTCCTAGCGATAAGCTCGCTCCCATGAGTGAACGCACGGTCTGGGAGTACGCCACGGTCCCCTTGATCACGCACGCCACCAAGCAGATCCTCGACCAGTGGGGCGAAGACGGCTGGGAGCTGGTCTCGGTGCTGCCGGGGCCGTCCGGTGAGCAGCTCATCGCCTTCCTGAAGCGCCCGAAATGAGCTGGCGGGCCCGGCTGACCGAGCTCGGGATCGAGCTGCCCGACGTGGTGGCGCCGCTGGCGGCCTACGTGCCGGCAGTTCGCACCGGCAACCTCGTCTACACCTCCGGTCAGCTGCCGATGCAGTCCGGGGCGTTGCCGCACACCGGCAAGGTCGGTGCGCAGGTCAGCCCGGAGGAGGGCCACGCGCTGGCGCGGATCTGCGCTCTCAACGCGCTGGCCGCCGTGGATGCCCTGGTCGGGCTCGACGCGGTGGCCCGGGTGGTCAAGGTGGTCGGATTCGTCGCGTCGGCGCCGAACTTCAACGGGCAGCCCGCCGTGATCAACGGGGCCTCCGAGCTGCTGGGTGAGGTGTTCGGCGACGCCGGCAAGCATGCCCGCTCGGCGGTCGGCGTCTCCGAGCTGCCGCTGGATGCCCCGGTGGAGGTCGAACTGATCGTCGAGCTGAAGGCCGCGGCGGAGTAGTCGAGCGGTGTCCGCCAGTCACCCCGCCTACGGTCGGTTGCGGCCGGTCACCCAGACCGCGTCGGTGCTGTTGGCCGACAACCCGGGCTTGATGACGCTGGAGGGCACCAACACCTGGGTGTTGCGTGGCCCGGGCAGCGACGAGGTGGTGATCGTCGATCCGGGGCCCGACGACGACCAGCACATCGGCCGGTTGGCCGAGGTCGGCAAGATCGCCCTGGTGCTGATCAGTCACCGGCACTTCGATCACACCGACGGCATCGACAAGCTGGCCGACGCGGTCGGTGTGCCGGTGCACTCGGCGGGCAGCGGATTTCAGCGCCGGCTCGGCGGCGGCCTGGCCGACGGTCAGGTGATCGACGCAGCCGGACTGCGCATCAAGGTTTTCGCCACCCCCGGCCACACCGCGGACTCGCTGTCGTTCGTGCTGGATGACGCCGTCCTGACCGCCGACACCGTGCTGGGCCGCGGCACCACCGTCATCGATACCGAAGACGGCGACCTGACGCACTACCTGGACTCGCTGCGGCGCCTCCGCGGTTTGGGTGGGCGCACGGTGCTGCCCGGGCATGGGCCGGAGCTGCCCAACATCGAGGCGGTGGCCACCGGCTATTTGGAGCATCGCGAACAGCGGCTCGACCAGGTGCGCTCGGCGCTGGCCGCGCTGGGTGAGGACGCGACCGCCCGTCAGGTGGTCGAACACGTCTACACCGACGTCGACGAAGAGCTGTGGGGTGCCGCCGAATGGTCAGTGCAGGCCCAGCTGGACTACCTGCGGGGCTGACTCACCGCCGCGAGCCTGTAGTTAACGCGGGAAAGTGCGAGCAGCGGCCACGCTAACTACAGGCTCGGCGAGCAGGTACCTAGCGCGCCCGGCGGGCCAGCCGCTCGGAGTCGGAGATCAGCACGCTCTTGCCCTCGAGCCGGATCCAGCCGCGGTGGGCGAAGTCGGCCAGTGCCTTGTTCACGGTCTCCCGCGAGGCCCCGACCAGCTGGGCGATCTCTTCCTGGGTCAGGTCGTGGGTGACCCGCAGGGCCCCGCCTTCCTGGGTGCCGAACCGTTGCGCCAGCTGCAGCAGCTGCTTGGCGACCCGGCCGGGCACGTCGGTGAAGATCAGATCGGCCAGGTTGTTGTTGGTGCGACGCAACCGGCGGGCCAGCACCCGCAGCAGCTGCTCGGCGATCTCGGGCCGATCGGAGATCCACGACCGCAGGGCGTCACGGTCCATCGAGACCGCGCGCACCTCGGTGATGGTGGTCGCGCTCGAGGTCCGGGGGCCCGGGTCGAAGATCGACAGCTCACCGAACATGTCCGAGGGGCCCATGATGGTCAGGAGGTTCTCCCGGCCGTCGGGAGACCGTCGGCCGATCTTCACTTTCCCGGAGACGATGATGTACAGCCGGTCGCCGGGCTCTCCCTCGGCGAACACGGTGTGTCCGCGCGGAAAGTCCACGGGCTGAAGCTGCTTGGTCAGCGCGGCTACGGCGCTGGGCTCAACTCCCTGGAAGATTCCGGCCCTCGCCAGGATCTCGTCCACGATGCCCCTTAGATGTTTTTGATGAAGGTTTGAAATCGTAAGTGCGGGCCGCTACCCGGCCAGCCACCTGAGTCTAGAGCCACGCGTCAAGCGAGATTACAACGCTATACACGGTTGGCATGCCGATTCGGAGGAAACTGCGGATTGGCCTTCTGCTCCTGGCTCAGCCCCGTTTCGATGCGTTCCAGCCCGACTGCTGACAGCATCAGCAGCGTCGGGATGGCGGTGATCAGCAACCAGGACACAAGTCGTCAGTAAACATGGGCAAGATCTCGTTGGGGTCACAAATTAGTACCCTGTCGGAGGTGACAGTGGACAAAGCCTCCCGCGGGGCGCGGACGGAGACCCGGACCGGACTGGTCCGGCGTGCTCGTCGGATGAATCGGACTCTGGCGCAGGCCTTTCCCGACGCCCACTGCGAGTTGGACTTCACCACGCCGCTGGAGCTGGCCGTCGCGACGGTGCTGTCGGCCCAATGCACGGACGTGCGGGTGAACCTGACGACGCCGGCGTTGTTCGCCCGGTATCCGACGGCGCTGGACTACGCCCAGGCCGACCGCACCGAGCTGGAAGAGCTCATTCGGCCCACCGGCTTCTACCGCAACAAGGCGTCTTCCCTGATCAACCTCGGCCAGATGCTGGTCGAACGCTTCGACGGGGAACTGCCCGACACCATGGAAGAGCTGGTGCGCCTGCCCGGAGTGGGCCGCAAGACCGCCAACGTGATTCTGGGCAATGCGTTCGGGGTCCCGGGCATCACTGTCGACACCCACTTCGGCCGGCTGGTGCGGCGCTGGGCCTGGACCAGCGAGGAAGACCCGGTCAAGGTCGAGCATGCGGTTGGTGAGCTCATCGAGCGCAAGGAATGGACGTTGCTGTCCCACCGGGTGATTTTTCACGGCCGACGGGTCTGTCACTCCCGCAAACCGGCCTGCGGAGTGTGCGTGCTGGCCAAGGACTGCCCGTCGTTCGGGATCGGGCCTACCGCCCCGATGGAGGCCGCTGCGCTGGTCAAAGGCCCCGAAACCGAGCATCTGCTGGCTTTGGCCGGGTTGTAGGGGTCCCTGGATCAGATGGCGCCGATGAGCGGGTCGCGAGGATGGACCCTGACCGGGATAGCGGTCCTGGCGGTGGTGGCCGCGCTGCTCACTGGGCTGGTGACCGAACTGCGCCGTGAGCCGACCGCCGTGCGGGCCGACCCGCATCGATCCAGCACAGCCGTGGCCGCCGGCGCGGACCTGACCTCGCTGCGGCAGCGCGCCGACCTGCCGCCCTGTCAGGTGGGGCCGGGAGACACCGGGCCGAGCGCCCTGCGCGGCGTGACCGTCGAGTGTGCCGCCGACGGTTCGCCCGTCGACGTGGCTGCGATGTTCGCCGGCCGCAAGGTGGTGCTCAATCTGTGGGCGTACTGGTGCGGGCCCTGCCGCGACGAATTGCGGGCGTTCGCCGAATACCAGCGCCGGGTCGGGCCGACCGTGACGGTGGTGACGGTGCACCAAGACGACAACCAAGCGGCGGGCTTGGCCCTGCTGGCCGAACTGGGCGTGCGGCTGCCCACCCTGCAAGACGGCCGCCGGCAGCTTGCGGCGGCGCTGCGGGTGCCCAATGTGATGCCCGCGACTGTGGTGCTGGCCGCGGACGGTAGCGTTGCCCGCATCCTGCCGCAGCCCTTCGCCAATGCCGAAGAGATCGCCGCTGCCGTCGAGAACAGCGGCCGCTGATGTGGGGCGATCAGGATCCGGCACGCAAGGGAGGCGCGGTGAGCGCTGGCGAGTCCCAGTCGTGGGCCCCGTCGCGCGCCCCGTCTTGGCTCCGCCCGCTCGTCGACAACGTCGAGAAGGTGCCGACGGCCTACCTGCACCGGCTGCCCGCCGATGTTCGCGCGATGATCACGGCGGCCAACGCCAAGGCCAGCGTCACCGGTCGCGGGCGCGACGCGGCCGTACTGGTGCTGTTCTCCGGGCCGCCGGGAGGCCCACCGGAGGCGATATCGGAATCGGCTGACCTGCTGGTCACGGTGCGGGCCTCGACGCTGCGCCACCATGCCGGCCAGGCCGCGTTTCCGGGTGGGGCAGTCGATCCCGGCGACGACGGGCCGGTTGCCACGGCGCTGCGGGAGGCCAACGAGGAGACCGGAATCGATCCGGTCCGGGTGCATCCGTTGGTCACGATGGACAAGATCTTCATCGCCCCCTCGGGATTCCAGGTGGTGCCGGTGCTGGCGTACTCCGAGGATCCTGGGCCGGTGACCGCGGTGGACCCCGGCGAGACCGCTATCGTCGCTCGCGTTCCAGTCCGGGCATTCATCAACCCGGAGAACCGGTTGATGGTTTACCGTGATGCGCGCAGTCGGCGATGGGCCATGCCGGCGTTCCGGCTCAACCAGATGCTGGTCTGGGGATTCACCGCCCAGGTGATCTCGGCGATGCTGGATGTGGCCGGCTGGGCACAGCCCTGGGACACCAGCGAGGTGCTTGGGCTGGACGAGGCCATGGCGCAGGTTGGAGGAGAAGGCGAGATATGACGTCGTCGCAGTGGCTGGACATCGCCGTCCTGGCGATCGCCTTCGTTGCCGCAGTGTCTGGCTGGCGCTCCGGCGCGCTGGGCTCCCTGCTCTCTTTCGTCGGTGTTGCGTTGGGGGCCATGGCCGGCGTGCTGCTGGCCCCGCACCTGATCGAGAGCGTCTCGGGTGCTCGGCTGAAACTGTTCGCCGCACTGTTTCTGATCCTGGCCATGGTCGTCATCGGTGAGGTCGCCGGCGTGGTGCTGGGGCGGGCGGTGCGCGGGGCGATCCGCAGCCCGGGTGTCCGGGGAGTCGACTCCGTGGTGGGCGTGGTGTTGCAGCTGGGCGTGGTGCTGATCGCGGCCTGGTTGCTGGCCACCCCCCTGACCGCGTCCGATCAGCCGAACCTGGCTGCTGCCGTCAATGATTCACGCGTGCTGCGTCAGGTCGACGACCTCGCGCCGCGTTGGCTCAAGAACGTGCCTCGGCGGCTATCGGCGGTGCTCGACGACTCCGGGCTGCCCGCCGTGTTGGAGCCCTTCAATCGCGCCCCGATCGCTGCGGTGGATGCGCCGGACCCGGAACTGGCTGCGAGCCCGGTCGTGGAAGCCACTGCGCCGAGTGTGCTGCGGATCCGCGGCGTGGCGCCCAACTGCCAGAAAGTGTTGGAGGGCACCGGATTCGTCATCTCACCTACTCGGGTGATGACGAACGCGCACGTGGTGGCCGGTTCGGACAGCGTCACCGTGGAAAGCGGCACCAAGTCGTACGAGGCCACGGTGATCTCCTTCGACCCCAAGGAAGACATCTCCATACTGGCGGTGCCCGATCTGCCGCTGCCGCCGTTGGCGTTCGCCTCCTCGCCCGCCCAGGCTGACACCGACGCACTGGTGCTGGGCTACCCCGGCGGCGGCGTCTTCGAGGCCACCCCGGCGCGAATCCGCGACGTGATCAATCTCGAGGGCCCCGACATCTACCGCAACACGACCGTCACCCGCCGGGTGTACACCATCAGAGGCACTGTGCAGCAAGGCAATTCCGGTGGTCCCATGATCGATATGGACGGTCGGGTGATCGGCGTGGTGTTCGGTGCCGCGGTCGACGACGCCGACACCGGGTTCGTGATGACCGCCGAGGAGGTGGCGGGTCAACTCGCCCGCATCGGCGACACCCAGCCGGTCTCGACACAGACCTGTGTCGGGGGAGAGTGATCAGGCGAGAAACCGCAGCAGGTGCTCGTTGACCACCTCGGGCGCCTCTTCGTGAGCGAAGTGCCCCGCGCCGGCCACCGACACGTACTGCCCGTGGGGCGCGTACTGCCGGGTCTTGTTGACCGGGTCGGCCAGCACATAGGGGTCGTTCGCACCACGTAGGTGTAGCAGGGGAATGTTCAGCGTGCGCAGGTCCAGCGCCTTCATGAACCGCCGGCCCTCGGCGCGGAGCTGACTGCGCACCGCCCAGCGCTGGTACTCCAGCGCGCAGTGCGCCGCCGACGGAATCTGTACCGCGGTGCGCAGGTGCCCGATGGTTTCGGCGAAATCCTGACTCGCCTGCCAGCTCGCGCCGGCCCGACTGCGCACCAGTCGCTCGAGCTCGGCTCCGCCTCGGCGGGTCAGGGAGCGCTCCGGCCAGAACGGCACCTGGTAGCGCAGCAACCACGGCAACAGCGCTCGGCCCTGATCGGCATGGGTCAGCGCCGAGTGACGCAACGCCGCCGGATGCGGTGAGCTGACCACGGCGATATCGCGCACCAGGCGGGGGTGCAGCAGCGCGGTGGCCCAACACACCAGGCCCCCGTCGGCGTGGCCGACCAGGGTCGCCGAGGAGTGCCCCAGGGCGCGGATCAGCCCGGCCGTGTCACCGGCGAGGGTCCAGCCGTCGTAGCCGCGGGGAGGCTTGTCGCTACCCCCGTAGCCGCGCAGGTCGACTGCGACGACCCGGGCATCGTCGCTCAGCCCGCGCAACTGATGACGCCAGGTCCACCAGAACGAGCCGAACCCGTGCAGCAGCATCACCAGCGGCCGTGAGGTCGGCGGGGCGTCGGCGGCGTTGGCCGTGTCCTTGCCGACCGTTGTCGCCTCGACGACATGGAAGCGAATGCCGTTGGCGTGGATGTCCCAGTGTCGCCACGGCCCGTCGATGCGGGTGATCGACGGATCCGGTGGCGGCACTACCAGCCCGAGGGATCGGTGGTCGGCCCGCCGTCGGGCGAGCCCGCCGGTGACGCCGACGAGCCGTGCAGGCGGTCCGGGTCGGGGCGAAGCGCATCGCGGGTCTCACGCACCGATTCGATCGTTTGGCGCGGCCCGCGGATACGGCGCACCCGTAGGAAGCCAAGCAGCGCCAGGGCCACCGTCACCACCAGCATGATCCCGAACACGATCAGGTAGGCCGCCCAGTCCTGCAGCCACATGTTGAGCAGCTCGGCGACGAAGAAGAAGAAAAAGAAGGTGGAGTAGAACAGCACGACCAGGGCCGCGATGAAGAAAATGCTGCCGGTCAGGCCCTTCTTGACGTCCCGGGTGATCTCGGCGCGGGCCAGCTCGACCTCCGCGCGCACCAGCGTCGACATCTGCGCCGTGGCGTCCTTGACCAGCTCGCCCAGGGATGGGTCGGCGGGCAGCGCGTGCGGGTCGGCCAGCGGGATGGTCGCCAAGGTGTTGGGCACGCCGTTGCGGTCCGCCCTAGCTGCGGCGCGTGATGCATTCCTGCGGTCGCCCTTGCTCACTGGCTGTCCTCCCGTTCGCCGTCGTCGCGGCTTAATGTTGCCATGCGGTAGCCGACCCGACGAGTGACCCCGGAAAGCTGCGGCAGATCGCGAGCCACCGCGCCCCCGACGGCGCTGGCCCGCGGCGCGCCCAGCCCCGCCACGTCACCTACCGCCGTTAGGCTGTTTCTCTACCACCGGGGGTGGAGTTGATCGACGGGAGAACCGCTGTGCAGATCGCACACCGCTGGTCGTTGCGTGCCGCGACGGTGCTGTTGGCCTGGGTGACCTGTGCCGGCTTGTTCACAGTCGCCGCACCGGCGGGCCGGGTAGCCGCCGACGACAAGGTGGTGATGGGCGGCGGCGCGGGCATCGTGGTCGACGAGGACACGCTGTGCACCCTGACCTCGATCGGCCACGACAAGACCGGTGCGCTGATCGGTTTCACCTCGGCACACTGCGGCGGGCCCGGCGCGCTGGTGGCCGCCGAGGGCTCCGAGGGCAACGGCACGATCGGCCACATGGTCGCCGGCAACGACGGCCTGGACTACGCCGTGATCGAGTTCGACCCCAACAAGGTGACGCCGGTGCCCAACTTCGGCGGCTTCGTGATCGGCGGCATCGGGCCGGACCCCATGTTCGGTCAGATCGCCTGCAAGCAAGGCCGCACCACCGGCAACTCCTGCGGCGTCACCTGGGGGCCGGGCCAAGACCCGGGCACCATTGTGATGCAGGTGTGCGGGCGGCCTGGTGACTCCGGCGGGCCGGTCGTGGTGAACAACATGTTGGTCGGCATGATCCACGGTGCGTTCAGCGATGCGTTGCCGACGTGCGTGGTCAAGTACATTCCGTTGCACACACCCGCGGTCGTGGTGTCGATCAACGCCGTGCTGGGCGACATCAACGCCAACGACCGGCCGGGCGCGGGCTTCGTCCCGATCGGCTAGGCGGGGCTCAGTCGGCCGCCCGGATCGCGTCGAACACGCTGGGGTCCACCAGGGTTGAGGTATCGCCCAGTTCGCGGCCGTCGGCGATGTCGCGCAGGAGCCGGCGCATGATCTTGCCGCTGCGGGTCTTGGGCAGCTCCGGGACGATGTGGACGTTACGGGGCTTGGCGATCGGGGAGATCTCCACGGTGACCCGCTCGCGCAGGTCGTCCACGATCGTGCCGCCCACGTGGCTGTGGGATGCCGCCAGTACCACGAATGCGCAGATCCGTTGGCCGGTCTGCTCATCGATGGCGCCGACGACGGCGGCCTCGGCCACCGCTTCGTGACCGACCAGAGCGGACTCCACCTCGGCGGTGGAGATGCGGTGCCCGGAGACGTTCATCACGTCGTCGATCCGGCCCAGCACCCAGATGTCGCCGTCGGCGTCGTAGCGGGCGCCGTCGCCGGCGAAGTACCAGCCCTGCTCGGCGAAGCGTGACCAGTAGGTCTCGATGAAACGCTCCGAGTCACCCCAGATCCCGCGGGTCATCGACGGCCACGGCTGATCGATGACCAGGTAGCCCGAAACCGGTTCCCCGGCAGCGTCATCCGGAGACAGCAGGTCGCCGTGATCGTCGACGATGCGAGCGGAAATCCCGGGCAGCGGGGTCATCGCGGCACCCGGCTTGGCCGCGGCCACACCGGGCAGCGGGGTGATCATGGCAGCGCCGGTCTCCGTCTGCCACCAGGTGTCGACCACCGGGACGGCGTCCGCGCCGATCACACGTCGGTACCAGCGCCAGGCCTCCGGGTTGATCGGTTCACCGACTGAACCCAACAGTCGCAGACTGGTCAGGTCGTGGGCGTCGGGGACCTCGCGGCCCCATTTCATGAACGTGCGGATCAACGTGGGCGCGGTGTAATAGATGGTCACGCCGTACTTTTCGATGATCTGGAAGTGCCGGTGCTGGTCCGGGAAGTCCGGGGTCCCCTCGTAGATTACTTCGGTGGCGCCGTTGGCCAGCGGCCCGTATACCGAGTAGGTGTGGCCGGTGACCCAGCCGACGTCGGCGGTGCACCAGAAGACGTCGGAGGCGGCCTTGAGGTCGAAGACGTAGTGGTGGGTGTAGGCCGCCTGCGTCAGATAACCGCCACTGGTGTGCACGATGCCCTTGGGCTTGCCCGTGGTCCCCGACGTGTACAGCAGGAACAGCGGCTGCTCGGCTTCGAACGCGTCGGGGGTGTGCTGCGGTGCGGCCGGATCCACCACCTCGTGCCACCACAGGTCGCGGTCGGGGTCCCAGGCCACTTCGCCACCGGTGCGGCGCACCACCAGCACGTGCTCGACACTGCTTTTCTCCGGGGCTGTGCCTAAAGCCTCGTCGACGGCAGGTTTGAGCGGCGCCGGCTGGCCGCGGCGGAACTGCCCGTCGGAGGTGATGACCACCTTCGCCTGCGCGTCGTCGATGCGGGAACGCAGCGCGTGCGCGGAGAACCCGGCGAACACCACCGTGTGCAAAACGCCCAGCCGCGCGCACGCCAGCATCGCGATGACCGCCTCGGGGATCATCGGCAGGTAGATCGCCACCCGGTCACCGGCCACCAAGCCGAGCCCGGTCAGCGCGTTGGCCGCCCGGGAGACCTCGGCGAGCAGGTCCGCATAGGTGATGGTGCGGGCGTCGCCGTCCGGCTCGCCCTCCCAGTGGATCGCCACCCGGTCGCCGTGGCCGGCTTCGACATGGCGATCCACGCAGTTGTAGGCGACGTTGAGTTTGCCGTCGGCGAACCAGCGTGCGAACGGAGCGTCTGAGTAGTCGAGCACCTCGGTGAAGGGCGTTGCCCAGCTCAACCGGTTGGCCTGCTCGGCCCAGAAAGCGAGCCGATCGGATTCGGCTGCGCGGTACAACTCGGGACCCGCGTTGGCCTGGGCGACGAACTCGGCGGCGGGTGGGTACGACGGCGCTGAAGCGGCGGGTGTTGCGGTCACGGTCAGGAGCCTAATCACCTCGCCGGTAGTGTCACAGCCCGTGACCACTGCGGAGGATCCACTGGCCCCGTTAGCTGCGCTGCCCGGTGTCGCCGAGGCCAGTGAGCAGGTTCGCGACGAGCTGGCTCGGGTGCACCGGCACAAGACCAACATGCGGGGCTGGCCGGTCAGCGCCGCGGAGGCTTCGCTGCGGGCGGCCCGGGCGTCGTCGGTGCTCGACGGGGGCCCTGCGGCGGTGGACGCCGCCTCGACCTCCGATCCGGTGTTCGCCGGTGCCCTGCGGGTGGCCCAGGCTCTGGAAGGCGGCGAGACCACGCTGGTCGAGGTGTGGCGGCGTGCCCCGCTGCAGGCCTTGGCTCGGCTGCATGTGCTGGCCGCCGCGGACTTGGTCGAGGAGGAGCGCCTCGGGCGGCCGGAAGGCGGCGCGGCCGTCGGGCGCCGGCTGGAGATGCTGGCCGACCTGGCCACCGGCGGCACCTCGGTGGCCGCCCCGGTCTTCGCCGCGGTGGTGCACGGCGAACTACTGACGTTGGCGCCGTTCGGCAGCGCCGACGGGGTGGTGGCCCGCGGCGCGGCCCGGCTGGTCACCATCGCCAGCGGATTGGACCGTCACGGGCTGGGCGTCCCCGAGGTGACCTGGATGCGCAACGCCCGTGACTATCGACGGGCGGCGACGGAATTCGCGAGCGGTTCGGCAGAGGGTGTCACCGCCTGGCTGCTGCTGTGTTGCGGCGCGATGCGTACCGGTGCGCTCGATGCGCTGGGGATAGCTGAGGCGGGTCGCTAGGCCCCGATTCGGGCCGCTGGACGCGGACGCAGAACGAACGAAGCGGGCGGCGTGCCGAATGATTCGGCTCGCCGCCCGCTAGCACGGTACACGGTTACCAAGCGTCCAACTTGGGCTGCGTGGGTGGCCTCGGCGCTCCTGCGGTGTTCTTCGGCTGCAACCCCACCCAAAGGGCTGACAACACCGATCACGTTCCGCAATTACGCAGGCCCGCAACACTTCTGCCATCTTCGCGGCTGTGGCTCCGCGTGGGTACCGCTCTCCGTACTGGGAAGTGCGGTTCGGGAGGTCGATCCTTCTCTTCCGGGTCGACCCTGGCCTTACCGGCTTCCGTGCTTCCTTTGTACTACGTGACGCACGGCACAGCAAGGGTCAATCGCATACGGCGTGTGTCGTGTCATCGGATTGTGATCAGCGATGTTTGCTGGAAGCGAGTTCAGGGCACCAGTCGGCGCAGCAGGGAGTAGGTCAGCGCGCCGGCGGCCAGTGCGCTGACGCCGACCGCGGCGGTGGTGGCCAGCGCGGCACCGGAGGGCGCCGGGATGCGGTCACGCAGCGACACCGGCCGCGAGAAGGTCAGCACCGGCCAGCCGTTGGCGATCGCCTCTTTGCGCAGCGCGCGGTCGGGGTTGACCGCCGATGGATGTCCGACCACCTGCAGCATCGGTAGGTCGGTGATCGAGTCCGAGTAGGCGTAGCAGTGCTCCAGCGGGTAGCCCTCGCGGGCGGCCAGTTCGCGGATGGCCTGCACCTTGCCTTCGCCGTAGCAGTAGAACGCGATCTCGCCGGTGTACTTGCCGTCGGCGACGACCATCCGGGTCGCCATGGCGTGGGTGGCGCCCAGCGCCCGGGCGATGGGCGCCACGATCTCCTCCCCGGAGGCCGAGACCACCACCACGTCGCGGCCGCAGAGTTTGTGATCGGCGATCAGCTCGGCCGCCTCCGCGAAGATCAGCGGCGTGACGATGTCGTGCATCGTCTCGTTGACGATGGCCTTGATCTGTTCCACGTTCCAGCCGGTGCACATGTTGGTCAGGTGGGCGCGCATTCGCTCCATCTGATCGTGGTCGGCGCCGGACAACAGCATCAGGAATTGCGCGTAGCTCGACTTGAGCACGGTACGACGGTTGATCAGTCCCTGATCCATAAAGGGTTTGCTGAAGGCCAGCGCGCTGGACTTGGCGATCACCGTCTGATCGAGGTCCAAGAAGGCGGCTGTGCGGGTTCGTGGAGCCCCGGAAGGGTCGCCAGATGCCGCAGGTGAGGTAGGCGGTGACTGCGGCTGCGGGGTGGGTGCGGACACCGCCACAGCATAGGTCCGGGAGGCCGACCAACCCGGTGCTACGGCAGAAAGAGCACTTCACACGTAGTGCGAGATTTGAGTCGCCATTCGATAGCAACACTCGCAAACACTTGCGCCGGACCACCCTGTCGTGTGTATAGTGGCATCACTCGGCTTATGCTGAGGGTGTATCGGCCCGACCCCCCGGGGTTGATACGCGACGACCTCCGCCTCCTCCCCCCCTGGCGGGGGTCGTCTTTTTTAACCGGTAATTTGTTCGCCGGAGCCCCCTCTCGCTGACTGGAACGTGTTACAGATCTGGCTTCTCATACCATTAGTTTGGTTTTTTCGATAACGCATTACTTCAAGTTATCCACAGTCGGGAATTTCATCCACACTTGGCGTGAATTGGCTGGCGTCGCGGGGCGTAGCGCACCACGGTGAGGCGGTGAACACCGCCACCGGCCTGTTGGCCCTCGTCACCCAACCGGCATTACGCGACGAAGTGGACCGGGTGGCCGCGGCCGTGGGTGTCCGCGTGATTCACCTGGGCGCCGCCACACCGAACCGCAGGGCCTGGTCCGCTGCTGCCGCCGTAGTACTCGACGAGCAGGCTGCCGCCCGCTGCGGCCCGGCCCGGCTGCCGCGCCGCCCCCACGTCGTCGTGCTCACCACCGGCCGGCCCACCACCGTCGCCTGGCAAGCCGGCGTCGTCGTCGGGGCGCAACGGGTCCTGGCGCTGCCCGCCGAAGCTGACGAGCTGGTGGCCGAGCTGGCCGAAGCCGCCGAGTCGGTGCGGGATGGGGCGCGCCGCGGCGACGTCATCGCGGTGATCGGCGCACGTGGGGGAGCGGGCGCATCGTTGCTGGCAACGGCGCTGGCCCAGCAGGCCGGTGATGCGCTGTTGGTCGACCTGGACGCTTGGGGCGGCGGTATCGATCTGCTCGCCGGTACCGAGAACGCCGCCGGACTGCGCTGGTGCGACCTGACGCAGCACAGCGGGCGGCTGACTTGGCCGGCGCTGCGCGGAGCCCTGCCCCGACACCACGGGGTGAGCGTCCTGTCCGGCGCTCGGCGGGGCGACGCGGCCCAGGAGTCCCTTGGAGTCGGAACCGGCCCCGTCGATGCCGTCGTGGATGCCGGCCGTCGAGGCGGGGTGACGGTGATCTGCGACCTGCCCCGGACGTGGGCCGATCCGGTCGAGGCCGCGCTGAGCGCCGCCGATCTCGTCGTGGTCATCAGTCCCTGCGACGTGCGGTCGTGCGCGGCCGGTGCCTCGATCGCACCGCGTCTTCGCGCGCTGAACCCCAATGTCGGCCTGGTGGTACGGGGGCCGGCTCCCGGCGGACTCCGGGCCGCGGAGGTGGCCGAGATCGTCGAACTGCCCTTGCTGGCCGCATTGCGGGCCGAGCCGCGACTGGCCGAGCGACTCGAACATGCGGGCCTGCAGTTGCATCGGCGTTCGGCACTGGCGGCGGCGGCCGGACGAGTTCTCGAAATGTTGCCCCAGCGGAAAGCTTTGGCATCATGAGGGATTCGTTGATCGACCGGGTCCGGGAGCGGCTGGCGTCGGAGTCCGGGGGATCGTCGGAGTTGCGCCCCCGGACGGTGGCCGCAGCGATCCGGGCCGAATCCGGTGGGGTGCTCGGGGATACCGAGATGCTGTCCAGCCTGCGAGTGTTGCAGACCGAACTGACTGGCGCCGGGGTGCTGGAACCACTGCTGTGCGCGTCGGGCACCACCGACGTCCTGGTCACCGCGCCCGATGCCGTGTGGGTCGACGACGGGGCAGGCCTGCGGCGCACCGAGATCCGGTTCGCCGATGAAGCGGCCGTGCGCCGGCTGGCTCAACGACTGGCAGTGGCGGCGGGCCGCCGGCTCGACGACGCCCAACCCTGGGTCGACGGGCAGCTGCACGGCTTCAACGTCGGAGGCGCCGGCGAGTTCACCGTGCGCCTGCACGCGATCCTGCCGCCCGTCGCTGCCGACGGCACCTGCCTGTCGCTGCGGGTGCTGCGCCCGGCCACCCAAGACCTCGCCGCACTGACCGCCGCGGGCGCCATTGCGCCGCCGGCAGCGGCGCTGCTGACCGACATCATCGCCGCCCGACTGGCGTTTCTGATCTCCGGCGGTACCGGCGCCGGTAAGACGACCCTGCTGGCCGCCCTGCTCGGCGCGGTCAACGAAGGCGAGCGTGTGGTCTGCGTCGAGGACGCCCCCGAACTGCAACCCCGCCACCCGCATCTGGTCCGGCTGGTGGCCCGCGCGGCGAACGTTGAAGGCGCCGGCGAGGTGGGGTTGCGCGAGCTGGTCCGGCAGGCGCTGCGGATGCGGCCGGATCGGTTGGTGGTCGGCGAGGTCCGGGGCGCAGAAGTGGTCGACCTGCTCGCCGCATTGAACACCGGACACGACGGCGGCGCCGGGACCGTGCACGCCAACAACCCCGCTGAAGTCCCGGCCCGCCTGGAAGCGCTTGCCGCACTGGGTGGTCTGGACCGTGCGGGCCTGCACAGCCAGTTGGCGGCGGCCGTCTTATCTGGTGTCGCGAGCATGTGTGTATGACTGTTACCGATTAGGTGCGTCCCGTGCCGATCAGCCTAATCGGGAACGATTGAATCGCACGGTGTGCCCGCCTAGGGATTGCGCGGCTGCCATCCCGGCCCGTTTCTCCTGTCGCCTGCCCGGTTGCACTGATTGCGCCCCGGGAGAGGGCTCACCCCGGGCGGTTGTCGTCTGTGCCCCTTTGACCGTCGGGCTGTGGAACTGCGGATTGGGCTTCCTGGGTCCGGTGAGTGGCCAGGAAGTCGTCGACGATGCGGGCGCAGTCGTGTGCGGTGATGGATCGCAGGCCGGTCATTCGTGCGAACGCGAGTGGTCCGATGAGTTGGCACAGTGCGAGATCCGGGTCCAGGCCGTCGAATTCAGCAGCGGCCTCAATGTCTTGCAGGATGGCGTCGAAGGGCTGCCGGTATTGGTTGATGACCCGCGCTCGCAGCGCCTGCGGGGCATGTTCGGTGCTGGCGTGATCGATTGTGGTCGGGCCCAGGGCGAGCCAGGCCAGCATGGTGATGTGTGCTGGGGCGTCGGCGAACAGCGCAGACTGTCGGGTGAGCAGTTCGATGAGTCGTTCGCGCAATGTCCCACTGGCCGGCCCGGGTGGGGTTACTTGAGGTAAGAGTCGCTCGAAGGTGGCCGCGAGCAACTGCGATGAGCTGCCGAAATGGCGGTAGAGGGTGGTGCGGGCCACCTTGGAAGCTTTGGTGACCGCCTCGATGGTGACGGCTTCGATGCCACCGCTGCTGAGCAGCGCGGTCGCGGCGTCGAGCAAGCGGTTGCGCGACCGGGTCCGGCGGGGGTCAATATCGTCGTCATCGGGCACCGGCGGTACCTGCTCGCTGCTCACACCCACTCACCCCTCGCCTCATTCCAGATTCCCGACCAATTACCCGCGTCACCGCCCGTAACGGGTACCGTACCAACGGTAGCGCAGCGAAACTATGTGTACCGAAGGTGTCGTTGGTGGCCGATCACTCACCGCATCACGATGTCGCGTCCGGCCGCTCGGGTGCGGCACGGCCTGAGCTGCTGCCCGCACATACTCGGACGTGTATGGGTTGCGGACCGCAGAATCCGCACGGTCTGCAGCTGGTGGTTTACCGCAGCGGCGACACGGTGTACGCGGACGTGACTTTCGACGAACGCCACGTCGGCGCGCCCGGTCTGGCGCACGGCGGGGCGGTCGCCGCCGCCTGCGACGACGTGCTGGGGTTCGCGCTGTGGATTGCCGGCGCGCCCGCTGTGACACGCAGCCTGACCGTCGAATACCTCCAGCCGGTCGTGCTGCATCGATCCCACCGCATCACCGCGCACATTGCCTCCCGGGAAGGCCGCGTGCTGCACATCGGCGCAACCGGCACCGACCCCGAGGGGGCCACCCGATTCACCGCAAATGCGGTGTTCGTCGTGGTCACCGCCGATCACTTCGCCGCCTATGGCGACGTAGCAGCGTTCGAACATCTTCTTCGGCGGCTCGGGGACAACGGGGCGCCGAGCGATCCGGAATCCTGACCCGCAACCCGTAACGCTATTACTAGTAGCGCAGCGCTACTTGCCGTACCATTTCAGTGCAGACCGGTTGGGCGTCGACGGAGGTGCGCGATGTACACCACGTGGATCGAAGGTTGCACCGTGCAGCGGATGTCGTTGCAGGGTGATCTGGTGTTGAGCTTTGATGACGCCAACGAGGTAGTCATCAGTTGCCTGCTGTGGCTTGCCCTGCCGGCTAGCGGTGAGTTTCCGGCCGAGGAAGTGCTCATCGACCCGCGCGAGGTCGCCGCCCACCAACGTCCGCTACTGGATCTGGCGGGTGCGGTGTGCACGAAGGCATGCCACGACGATTCCGGTCGGCTACTCCTGAGCTTCTCCAACGGCCTGCGCATCGAGGTCAGCGCCAACGAGCGCGCCACCGCCTGGGAGCTCTACGGCAAACACCACGGTTACATGGCGTGCCTGCCGCACGGCAGGGTCAAGGTGGTCCGCCATGACATCCCCTACGACGAGGACGACAATGCCGGTGCAACGACCCCCAACTAAGGATCTTCGTCATCGCCGGCAGCCGAGTCATTGTGACCGGCGGCAGCGTCTTTCGTGGGCGCAGGCGCGGTGAGTGCGGACAACCCGGGCGGTGCGGGCACGGCAACCCTGCCTGTGCGGGCCCGCAACGGGGTGGCCGATCCGGGCCAATCCAGTGAGTACAGCAGCCGGTTAGCAACACTGGCCGGGTTCACGGTGCGTCATAAAGCACTGGTCATCGGCGGCTGGATCGCCGTCGCCGTGCTGCTTGCACTGGTGTTCCCGCAGCTGGAAACGGTGGTACGGCAGCAATCGGTGAACCTGATCCCCCGCGACGCCGCGTCGTTTCAAACCGTGGACCGCATGAGCGCGGCCTTCGGTGAACAGGGCTCCAAAACGATGCTGGTCGTGGCGATGGAAGACCCCGACGGCTTAACCGCGCCGGTGCGCAACCGCTATGAGCAGTTGGTGGTGCAGCTGCGCGCCGATACCGACCACGTCTTGCTGGTTCAAGATCTGCTCGCCGACCCGGTCACCGCGGCGCATGCGACCAGCAATGACGGCAAAGCCTGGTATCTGCCGGTGGGTGTGGCCGGCACCCTGGGTGACCCCAAGGCCGCCGAATCCGTCCAAGCCGTGCGCGACATCGCCGCCGGTTTATTCGCCGGTTCACCGACGACCGTGCACGTGACGGGCCCGGCGGCCACCTTCAACGACCAGATCGCTGCCGCCGAACACGACCTGCTGCTGATCTCGATCGCCACCGCCGCGCTGATCGCACTGATCCTGCTGATTGTCTACCGGTCGGTGTTCACCGCCTTGCTGCCCCTGCTGGTGATCGGGGTCAGCCTGGCCGTCGGCCGTGGTGTGCTGTCTGTCCTCGGCGAGAGCGGCATGCCCGTCTCGCAGTTCACCGTGGCGTTCATGACCGTGATCCTGCTCGGGGCGGGCACCGACTACACGGTGTTTTTGATCAGCCGCTACCACGAACAGCGCCGCGCACATGTCCCCGCCGATCAGGCCGTCATTCATGCCACCGCCAGCATCGGGCGCGTGATCCTGGCCTCGGCGGCCACCGTTGCGCTGGCCTTTTTTGCCATGGTTTTCGCTCGCCTCAGTGTTTTCGCCGGGCTCGGCCCGGCCTGCGCGGTCGCCGTGCTGGTCGGATTCCTGGCCACCGTGACCCTGTTGCCGCCGGTGCTGGCGCTGGCCGCCCGCCGTGGAATCGGCGAGCCGAAATCCGATCGAACCCGCCGCTACTGGAACAGTGTCGCTGTCGCGGTGGTCCGCCGGCCGGTGCCACTGTTGGCCGTGAGCCTGGTGATCCTGCTGGCCCTCTCGGCCATCGCCACCACGATGAAGATCAGCTACGACGACCGCAAAGGCCAGCCTGCCACCACCGCCAGCAACCAGGGTTACCAACTGCTGGATCGCCACTTCCCCAAAGACGTCGTCATCACCGAATTTCTCGTCGTGGAGAACCCCGACGACATGCGCACCAGCAAAGGTCTGGCCGACCTCGACGAGATGGCCTCCCGGGTCGCCCAAGTATCCGGGGTCACCAAAGTCATCGGGATAACCCGCCCCACCGGCACCCGTCTCGAACAAGCCCAACTGTCTTGGCAGAACAGGCAGATCGGCGACAAGATGGCCGACGCCGTCGCCGATGGCGACGCACGAAAAGGCGACCTCACTCAACTCACCGACGGCGCCGATCAACTCGCTGGCGGCCTGGCCCAGCTCGATGCCGCCCTGCACGCGATCTTGACCCCGCTGTCGGGCGTACTGGCCCGAGCCCAATCCGGTGACACCCTGCTGTGGTCATCTCGACCGTTGCTGCAAGAACTTTCGGCCTCCGCACCCACCGTCGACCAAGCCATCCAATCCGGCCCCGGGCTGCGGTCGCGGGCGGATCAAGCCGAAACCGCCCTCGCCGTGCTGGCCCCCCTCGTCGATGGCCTGAACACTTCCGAGTGGTGTGCCACCACGCCGCAATGCGCGCAAATCCGTAACCAGGTCCGGATCCTGGTGAGTTTGCGCGATAACGGATTCTTCACCGAAGTCGCCACCCTCGGCGATCGCTACAACCCTGACACCGACGCCACCATTGCTGGCACCCTTGCCGACATACAAGCCGCTGCCGCAGCACTTGACAAGGCCTTCGGAACTCAGGGTGATCCCGCGGACCCGGCCGGCAACATCGGCCGGCTCCAAGAGGGCGTCGGCCAACTCGCTTCCGGGGCGCAAGCGCTGGCCGCCGGTGTGCACGCCCTGGCCGACAGCAACATCGAAATGTTGGCTCGGATGGGCCAGGTCGCCGCCCAACTGCAGAACTCGGCCCGCGCCAGCGCCGGCTCTGACGCAGCGAGCGGTTTCTACCTGCCCGCCAGTGCCTTCGATAACCGTCAATTCACCGACGTTGCCAAACAATTCCTCTCACCCGATGGCAAAACCGCCCGCTTTGTCGTCGAATCCAGCTACGACCCCTACAGCGCGCAGGCGATCACCCTCGCCCGCCAGATCGTCGAGACCGCCGACACCGCCCGCCCCAACACCACCCTGGCCAACGCCACTATCGCCGTTGCCGGGTTCCCCGCCGTCAACTCCGACATCCAACGGCTCCTGTCGGCTGACTTCACCCAACTGGCCATCAGCACCCTGGTCATCGTCGGACTCATCCTCATCCTGCTCTTGCGCGCCCTGCTCGCCCCGCTATACCTGCTGGGGACGGTCGTGCTGAACTACCTGGCCTCACTGGGCATCGGAGTGCTGGTCTTCCAATGGGGACTCGGCTACGAAATCGCCTGGCCCGTCCCGTTGCTGGCTTTCATCATCCTGGTAGCCGTCGGCGCCGACTACAACATGCTGCTCGTCTCACGGCTGCGGGAGGAATCCAAACACAACATTCGCGTAGGGGTACTGCGCACCGTCGCCCGCACCGGCTCGGTCATCACCTCGGCCGGAATCATCTTCGCCGCCAGCATGTTCGGACTGATGTTCGGCTCCATCGCGATCATGATCCAAGTCGGCCTCATCATCGGCTGCGGACTCCTACTCGACACATTCCTCGTTCGCACCCTCACCGTCCCCGCCATCGCCACACTCCTGCGCGAAGCCAGCTGGTGGCCCAACACGCCGCGCTCTATCCCACCTCCACACCGTCAGGCCCGCCTGAGCGATCCGTATTACGACACAGGCACCCTGTAACCGCCGCAGATTGGGGGATTACGGCTACGGGTGCGTGGTTTCGGCGCCACAATGGCTGGAATCGCGAGTGAAGTGCAGGCGGTGCCCCAAGCCGTTGTTGCGATGGCACCCATTAGCCGCCGCCCCCTGCACCGTTTCCGGCGTCGAGTTGTCCGTAGAGCAGTGCGATTGTCGATTCTTGTTCGGCAAGCTTGGTTCTCAGTGCGCGGATCTCACCGTCCTTGGCGACCAGTTGGGCACGTAGGGCGGCTACGACGGTGCTCTCGCGGCCCGTCGCGGCGTCGAGCGAAGGCGGCTGGCGTCGGTAGGCGTCGATGATCGCGACGAGGTCGCGGTGCTTGTAGACGGTCTTGCGTTCTACGCCGGCGCGGGCAGCGACGGTGGATATGTTGATGATGGCGTTGGTCTTGCGCAGGTGTTTGATGGCGCGTTCGATATCCCGGCGCTTGGTCTGGGAGATGTTCTTACGGTAGTCGGCCAGGGCGCGGCGGGCGTTATCCGAAGGGGGAGGGGGGCGTTGCCTCATCCGGGTGCGTTGGGGTCGGCTTTGCGTAGAACAGATTCGTGGCTGCCGCGGGTCTTGACCTTCAACAGCGGCAACCGGTTTGAGGCACCAGCACCGCCCACACTGGCTCCGTTCGCGAGGCCCTCGGTGTCGGTGTGCAGACGCTCGATGATCGCGTCCAGAGAGGCGATCTCCCGGCGCCGTTCGTGAATCCACACGTTGTCGTCGGTGAGTTCCCGCCCGCTACGTCGCCGGTACTGTTCGCGGCGGACCTCGATCAAGTTGACGGTCTTGGCGCGCTGCGCGATCAATTCGTCGAGATGAGTGGCGTCGGTGGCGAAATGCCCGCATGACAGACAAGCATTTCCTTTGTCACAGCTCTTCAGCGGAGGAAGCAGGCACACGCCGTTGGGAAGTACCCGATCCGTGCGGGCCGCCAGTTGAGTCATGTCATAAATATCGGATGGACTGATTGCGATATCGGTGCCGTGTGCGCCGACCTTCTTGTGCCGCAGGAATTCTGACTCAGCTGTTGCAGCAAGCGTCGCAGCGTAGCGCAGGGTCATCTCAGGGGATGCGTGCCCAAGGTATCGCTGTACCACGTGAATGGGAACGCCGTCGTTTAGCAACTCGGTGGCCCGGGTATGGCGCAGCCGATGGGTCTGGCTGAACCGCAGCGGACGCCCGGCCGAGTCGGCCAGGCCGTGAACCTTGTCGAGTTTGTTCAGTGCCACACCGTAGGACTGGTAGGTGCGGGCCCGGTGGCCCTGATGCTGGTGGCGCAGTCCGAGGAACAGGTACTTCGGGCTCAGCCCAGGGTAGCGGCGGCGAACCCACTGTTGCTGTTCGGTGATCACGTTGACCACCGCCTTCTCAACCAGGATCGACGGCAGTACCCCGTCGACCTTGGTCTGCTGGTAGCGCAACTTGGCGACGAATGCGTTGGGGTCATCGGAATCTGTGGGGCGTTCCGGGCCGGGAATAGCGGTCAGAGGGTCGAAGTCGAGCATCAGTATCTCCGAGGCTCGGCGTCCGGTCAGCGCCTGCAGCAGCCAGACGCGCGCGGCTTGCGGGTCTCCGAGGCCGGCGACAACCGAGATCGTTGCATCAGGGTGAGTGATGGCCACCGGCATACCGCGATCGGCCGCCAGCACATCGAGGTAGCACAGCATCTGCTGCAATTCCGACGTGGAGAACCACGTCAGCTCCCGCTGCCGGTTGGCGCGGCGCGTTCGAAACGCCGCGCCCCACAGACGCGTGTAGGTGTCGGTGATCTGAGCCCACCGGGGGTCGCCGGTCGCCGCAGCGGCTTCCTCGGCGTGATCAACCATGAAGGCGTAGAACACCTGGGCCTGCGACTGGGTCGAGTCCACCGCGGATGCTGACAACGGCCGGTCTGGTTTGAACTGTGCGGATGGGGATTTCAGGTAGTTGGAGAACTCGGTGAACAACAACCGCAGGGCGGCGCGGTCATCGGCCAACAGTGGGGTGCTGATGTTGCGGGCGGCCAAGAACGGGCCGAGGTGCCTGGCCATGTTGCGAGCACGATCGGCTACCGATGACCAGCGCAGCAATTCCGCGGTTATGGAGGTGCGCAGCCAGAACCGCACGCCCTCACGCAGCCAGGGCGGGTGGATCGCGGCAAGTTTGACGACTTGGTCATGGCTGGGTTCATGTTCGCGCTGTGGTATGCGGGGATCAGCCCGTAGATCCCAGATGTCATGGGCCCACCACGGGGCATCGGTGCAGCGCACCGATACGTAAAGATGCAGGTGCTCGATCAAGGCCACGACCTGGCGCCGAGCCCCCGCGGAGGGCAGGCGGGCGTTGCGGCGCTCAAAGCGCACCACGGCGTGACGTACGACATCCTCGGCCGCGAGGTCTGCAATGCTCACTGGAGGCCGGTGATACCGCTGCTGGTGCTCGGCGGCGGCGTCGGTCAAGGCGACGGCCGTCCACTTCAGCAGGAACGGCTCGATCTTGCGGATTCCTTCGTGGCCGCACAACCACACCCACCACGCCATTTCTTGGCGAAAGCGTTCTGGGACATCGGCGGGGGTGAAGTCGTGGCCGTCGGGATTGTTCAGGTAGCGCTGGTTGCGCACGAACACGGCGTCGAACGGTGCAGCGTCGATGCGGTAGTGCAAAGTTCGCCACGATTCAGGGACCTGCTGCCATTGCCGATCCCACACGGTGGCCGCCGCGGATCCTGCAGAATCGACGTGACTGTTACGGGGTTGAGTCATGGCTCACCTTCCAGCCGGCGACGAAGCTCTTCCACTGCGCGACCGTGCGCATCTCGGCGTCGGCGGTCACCCACCCGTAGATCGACAGCGTGGTCTGCACATCGGCGTGGCCGAGACGGCGCATCACCACGTGTTCAGGCACCCCAGACAACAGCAGAGCTGTAGCGTGGGTGTGGCGCAGCCAGTGAGGAGTCCAGTCCTGCGGCAACACATCAGCATGGGCGGCCGTGAGGGTGTCCACCTTGTCGTAGACGGTTTCCGGGCGCAACGGTGCATAGCGCTGGCCGCGTGCCAGATTGACGAACACGAAGTGCGACGCCAGATCGGCAACCGCGACGTCGGCGGCCCACCCGATCAGCTGCCACACGTACTCGCTGTAGAGGGCTACCAGATCATCGCCGATGTAGATCCGGCGTGCACCGGACTTGGCTCGTACCCCATGGGGGTGATCGTCGCGGCCGGCCACCAGAATCGACGGAGTCTCACCCCCGGTGATATGGAAATCATTGTGGCGCAAAGATAATGCTTCACCTATTCGCATTCCGGTCTCGGCCAGGACGGCGAAGAATAACCGGTCACGCAAACCCGCCTCGCTGCCGGTCCACTCACCCGACGGCGACTGCACACTGCAGCCATCCAGGATGGCGTTGACTTGATCGGGCAACAACACCGGCGTCTCGCTGCGATTGGGTGCACGCCGGCGGTGCACAGGCACCTCCTGATCACGTCGCGGTCCGACACCAGCCAGGGTGGGGGCATAGCGGCGCCGCGAGGATCGGGCGTGGGAGGAAAACAAGCGGCGGTACGGGCGGGTCAAATCGTGGGCGTCGGCGAAGTACCGGTACATCGACAACACCGCAGCCCCCCGCGGCTGCAACGACGACTCGGCCATCCCAGGCCCGGGCTCACCGATACGGACCATGCCCGGCAGATCCCCAGTCCGCAGATAACACAGGAACTCGCCAAACAGGCTAGTGGGAAAATCATCCCAGGCCGCGCCGGTGTGTTCGAGCACCGTCCACCACGCCGATAGCCCGTATGCGTAGGCACGCACCGTATTTGGAGACGCGCCCTGATCTGCGAGGAACCGCAAGTACTCTCGGGCAGGTGCAACGGGTAGCCGATCGGCGCCGACCACCGTGTAGGTATCAGGCCGGTCCGGGAAACACAGCCGCTGCACCCGCGCCACGTTCAGCAGCCTCTCGCGCCGTTCATGGAGTTTTACCGCGACGGAAATCGTCGAGGCGGACCACTTGATGCCGCTCTTCCGGGGCTGATCCGCTAGCACCGCGCATCCCGACGGCAGCCATCGGGCGCCTGTCAGATGCAGGTGAAGGCCGTTGCGTAGCCAGGAACCATTCGAGCAGATCCGATGGAAATATCATTGACTCGCGTGCGGCCAGCATCGGCACCGAGGCATCCCCGTAGCAGCGTTCCACCCACTTGCGCAGCAGCCTGGGCCGCTCGGGGTCACGTTCGTTCCATCCGGGTTCCGTCATACCCCAGGTATGCCCAGTCTCAGGATTGATCCGTGAATACAGTTGTGTGGTAAGCATTTTTGCGCGATCAGCGTCGATCAATCCCGAGTCACGCATGTGCATGATCAGCGAACCCAACGACAAGCCCCACTTGTCCTTGAGCGGTTTGAGGTTCAACAGTGACATCACCTGTGGCAACTCCGGCGCCAGCGCGGCGACGGGCGCCAACAACTCGGTGGCGAACCGGTTGGCCTCCAACTCCTCGCCCGAGTTCACCGAGCAGTGCCCACGGCTGTGCAACACCAAATGCCCCAACTCATGGGCAACGGTGAATCGGGTCCGTTCCCACGACTCGGATTCGCGCAACACTACGAGCGGGCGATCCCGGTGTCGTCCCACCCAACTCGAATAACCCAAGTGCTTCTCGTCACGCGCTCTCCCCGGTGTGGCCGCGAACTCGCTCTCCCACTCACCCGGAGTGCGCCGCCGGACGATCACCGGTGCACCCAATCGCTCAGTTTCATACATCAAATCATCCAGTGGCTCATGAGGTTCTAGCCCCATCGCCTCGCGCAGCCACCCTGCGGCCTGGACCGCGCTCGGCCGGTGATGATCCTTGCCGCAGATCGACGGGACCTTCACATGAGGCAATTTCGACCGCTCATCCAGGTCGCCGAGAAAATCGCCGGCGAGCGAAGCGAACGTCGCCAAGAAGTCCTGCTCGCCAACAGTCATCGACTTTGGCGCCCGGAAAAGCAACTCACCCGCCGATACGCGAGACTGCGGTTCCGAGCTGAAAAACCGTGCAGGAAAGCGGAACAACTCCGACAGCCCCGCAACCTCATCAACGGACAACATGATCGTCGAAGACTTCTCGATCTTCGTCTGGCGGGCATTGCTCCAGCCAACCAGGCCCACCACAGAAGTTGCCGTCATGCGCCGCAATAGCCGGGCCTGCCGGACCCGTGCACCAAAAACCTCGATCATCGTGCGCTCGATTCAACATCACCCGAGTGGGAGCCCCGCATGCACCCAGCAGTGTGCACGAGGGCTACGACGATTCCGGCGGCGCTTCGTTCAGTGTCTCCTCGGTGACGCCGTCGGCATCCGCGAAGTCCTCGTCCCGGCGCCGCTTTCCGGGCATTGCAACCTCGGTAGCCTGCGTGAACGGATCCATGGTGGGTGCCGTTTTCGCACGCTGCTCCATGATCGGTGGCGGCAGCGGAGTGCTGGCGTAGAGTACCTGAACCTTGTCGGTGAGTATGCCCGCAGCCAAGACCGCACCACCCAAGCCCAGATTGCCTGGCCACCACAGTACGTATTGCCGATACCCGGGAGGCTCCGGAATGCCATCCCCGCCGCCGATTGGGTACCCCAATTCCTCCTCGATACTCAGCTGATGCTCGCCGGGCACATACTCCACCGATTCGAGCAGGCTGCCGTCCCAGTTGCGTGGATGTTTGCGCACCCCGATACGAGACCCCTTCCCGTCGACCAGAACAATCCCAAACCCGTTGCCCTTGATCGCCTTCAAAGTCGAGTCCTCGGTCTGGCGACGCCACCTCGAGAACAGCAACGTCTCCAGCAGCGTGCATGACACGGTGATTCCTCGGGGATCGTTCCCCTGATCGACGTACCGGTCCGGAACCTCCGCCAACCTCGCACACAGATCGCCATGCGTTTCGCCCAACACGAGAGCATGCTGCTCGACGAACTTCTCCACCAGCAGTTGTGGATTGTCGTGTAGGTCCATGGGGTGAATTTTTACCCCGGTATCCCACATCGGCCGGCGCGCCACGCCGTGCAAACTTGGAAAATGTTTGGCCAACCATACCTAAGAGGATACATGTATACGATGATTAATGTGCAGGTAAACACGCTGATTGACCAATAGAACGTGTTAAACCTCTGATAAAGTGTGCAGGTGCTGGTGCACGTGGCGCGGGATCGCGATGGCAGGCGGCGACTCACCGACATCTCGATGCTGCGCCGCGCCGCCGACGGGCAGGTGCAGGCCGCGCCGGTATGGCAGGCCGGGCGTGGTCTGGTCGACCACGCCGTCGAGTTCCGCGGCATGCTGCGCGATCGGATGCCCGCGTGAGCGGCCCCGCGGCCGCAGCGCTGGCCTTGGCCGCGGCGACGCTGCTCGGTGTTTCACCGCGCGGCCGCATCGCACCGATCGTTCGCCGCCCCGGCGCTCCGATCGTCGGCCGGGCCGGCCGGTGGAGCCTGATCGGCGCGGCGGCCGGAGCCACTGCGCTGGCCGCACTGGCACTGCCGCCGAGCACGTGGCTGGCCGGGGTCGTGTTGGCGGCCACTGTCGCAGTGCGGCACCGTCGCGGTCTGCGCCGCCGTCGGGCCGGCGCGGAATCGCGCGCCTTGGAAACCGCCCTGGATGTCTTGACCGCGGAGCTGCGGGTGGGAGCACATCCGGTGCGCGCGTTCGCCGTTGCGGCGGCAGAATCCGACCACCCCGCGGTGGCCGCCGGCCTGGGCGGCGTCGCCGCCAGGGCCCGCCTGGGCGCCGACGTGGCGACCGGCCTGCGTGATGCAGCCGGATCCTCGGCGCTGCCCTCGCAGTGGGAGCGGCTTGCCGCCTACTGGGAGCTCGGGGGACAGCACGGCTTGGCGATCGCCACCCTGATGCAGGCCGCGCAACGCGATATCACCGCCCGGCACAGGTTCACGGCGCGCGCCGAAGCCGGTATGGCCGGCGCCCGCGCCTCGGCAACGCTCTTGGCCTGTCTGCCGTTGCTCGGTGTGTTGCTGGGGCAGTTGATCGGCGCGCGGCCGTTCGGCTTTCTACTTGGCGGAACGGGTGGGGTGCTGTCCCTGATCGGGGTGAGCCTGGTCTGCGCCGGGCTGCTGTGGTCCGACCGGATCACCACGCGGGCAGGTGGTGTCACATGACTGCCGCCGCGATGTTGCTGGCTGTGGCGGTGCTCGCCGCTGCCGGACCGGCGACGGTGCGGACCCGCGCCGGGCTGCCCCGGCCAGTCAGTCCGCCGCCCGGTCGGCCCGTCGCGGGCGGGGACGCGCTGGCGCTGGCCGCCGACCTGGACGTGTTCGCGCTCTGCCTGACTGCGGGGATGTCCGTCTCCGGTGCGGCCGTGGCCACCGCCCGGCACGCGCCGCCGCCACTGGCGGGGGCATTGAGCCGGGGCGCCGACCTGCTGGCGCTGGGGGCCGAACCGGCCATTGCCTGGTCGGCGCCGAAGGGCCCGGCTGCCGGGGCACTCGACCCGACCACCACCGCGGTATTGCGTCTGGCTCGAAGGTCGGGGTCATCCGGCGCTGCGCTGGCCGCCGGGCTCGGCGAACTTGCTGCGCAGTCCCGTGACGAGGCCGCGCATACGGCCACGGCCGCTGCCGAGCGGGCCGGGGTGCTGATCGCCGGGCCGCTCGGGCTGTGCTTTCTGCCCGCATTCGTGTGTCTGGGCATCGTGCCGGTGGTGGCCGGGTTGGCCGGCGACGTGCTGCGGTCGGGGCTGCTGTGATCGCCGAGCTTCGCGGACAGGCCGCGAAGGCCGAAGAGGGTTACCGATGAGGGAGGCTTTATGAGAACGCGGGTATTTCAGGCGCGCAACATGTTTCGTGTCATCTCGCTGAAGATGGTGCTGCTGGCATCCGATGATTCCGGGATGTCGACGGTGGAATATGCCATCGGGACGATAGCTGCTGCGGCCTTCGGCGCGATCCTCTACACCGTGGTCACCGGTGATTCGATCGTGTCGGCACTGAACCGCGTCATCGGACGCGCGTTGAACACCAAGGTCTGACGGGTGGCGACCGGCCGTGCGCCACTTGCCGAGGATGCCGGCGCCAGCACGGTCGAGGCGGCGTTCGCGCTGGCGGCCCTGGTCTCGGTGCTGGTGCTGTGCCTGGCCGGGATCGCCGCGGTGTCCGCCCAGATCCGCTGCGTCGACGCCGCCCGGGAAGCGGCCCGGCTTGCGGCGCGCGGAGACGCTTCCGCGGTCACCGCGGTGGTGCGGCGAATCGCACCCGACGGTGCGACGGTCCGGTTGCGCTCCGAGGGCGACCTGGTGGTGGCACGCGTCACCGCTCGGCCGGTTCTGTTGCCCGGCATGGCGATCACCGCCGAGGCGGTCTCGGCAGTCGAGCCGCCGCGGTGAATCGGGCGGGGCCACCGTGGCGGCCGCCGCGATGATCGCGGTGCTGCTGAGCGTCACCGGCGGCGGCTTCATCCTCGGCGCCGCGGTCATTGCCCGGCATCGCGCGCAGGCCATTGCCGACCTGGCAGCTCTGGCCGGTGCGGCCCGGATTCCCGCCGGGCCCGCGACGGCCTGCGCGCACGCCACCATGCTGGGCTCGCGGATGCATGCCGCTGAAATCACCTGCGCGGTCGACGGACTCGATGTGGTGATCGCGGTCGCGATGCCAGTGCCAGGCTGGGGGCTCGGCCCAGCCCGGGCGGCGGCTCGCGCCGGGCCGATCGCGACGGCCTAGGGAGCCTCGAGCGCCTGTTCCAAACCGGCTTGATCAGAATCGGTGGGGCCCAACCCCGCCTCGGCGAGTTCGGCATCGGTGGGCAGGCGCAGCGCGATCAGTCCGGCGACGGTGCCCTCGTCGAGATCCACCCGGTTGACCGTCACGTGCACCGGCGCCCAACCGCCGTCCGTCTGGCGCAGTCGCAGCACTCCGCTTGCCGGGGCCTGGGAACGGGCCAGGTCGCTTTCCATGCGGGCGATCTGCACCTGGTCGTCGGGATGGGCCCGCGAGACGTCCGCCGGACCGCGCCAGTCGTAGTACGGGCACGGGTCGTCGAGCCACTTCAACAGCCGTCGGGTGGCCAGATCGACCAGGGCCCGGTGCACGCCCGGCTGGGCCAACGCGTGCAGGATCTGCTGCGCCAGGAAGTCGGGGCGCTGCACTGCGCCGTCGAACTGGCCGCGCCAGTTCATCCCCCGTGTCACCAGATGCTCACGCCCGCCGGGGACGGCCTCGCGGGCGGTGCGGACCACGAAGCCCACCCGAATGTTCTCACCATTGAAATCGGTGACATCCCAACTGCTGCAGATGGTCTGGCCGGGTTCTGCCCGGATCGCCAGCGCCAGCACCTTGTTCTCGTTGGGGCTGAACTCGCGGGCGGGCAACTCTTCGACGAACGCCCGTCCGTGGGTGGCCTCCACCTCCGGGTCTTTGCCGCTGTTGATCAGCGACTCTCGGGTGTCGGTGGCCACTCCCTGGGTCAGGTCCCATTTCAGCGGTCCCGGGATGGGGCGCTCGGACGGCTCCATGTCGGCCGGCCCGGTCCAGACGTGCACTCCGTGCACCCGGCCGTCGGACATCACCACGGGTTCGGTGCGGATCACCCGATCGCGGCGGGGTGTGATGCTGGCCAGCGGCTGCCCGGTCCGCACCGATTCGGCGATCGCGGTTTGAATCGCCGCGAGGTGTGGGCTGCGTCGCAGGAACTGGGTGAGCGGCACCAGGTTCTTCAGCTGACGGCCTTGGGCGACGACTACCGGTTCACCCCCGAGGGTCTCCACCAGCAACCAGTCGTGCGCCATAATCCACCGATATTACGGCCACCGCGCTTCTACCAGCGTCAACAGCGAATTATTTCCCGGATCCGACGAGCGCTTCTCCCAGGCCGGCGCCCTGCCAAGTTGCGGAGGATCCGGTGCAGCCGGTAACTTACGGCCGCATCCGATCATGTATCGGGTTGGGAACGGATCGCATCTCTCGACCGTTCGTCTTACTGGTCCCGCGCGCCTTTTCGCGTGGTGACGCCCGTCACTGCGACGCAGTTACCGGGGTAAGGGCTCGGGGGAGTCGGCCGTTCGGGGGGTCGGCCGACTCCCGCAGTCATTCCGCACTGATGCGCCAGCCGTCGAGCTTGCCCAGCACCAATCGCAGCACGCGCACCGCGCCTTCCTTGTCCAACGGGTCATTGCCGTTGCCGCACTTGGGTGATTGCACGCACGACGGACAGCCGTGCGGGCATTCGCAGGATTCGATCGCCTCCGCGGTGGCGGTCAGCCAGGTGGCCGCCGCGCGGAATCCCCGCTCGGCGAAGCCGGCACCGCCAGGGTGGCCGTCATAGACGAAGACGCTGGGCAAGGCGCCCAGCGCTTCGGGACCTACCGCGGTGGACAGCCCGCCGATGTCGCCGCGATCGCAGCTGGCCACCAGCGGCAGCAGCCCGATCGCCGCATGCTCGGCGGCGTGTAGCGCCCCCGGGATCGCAGGTTCGGCGACTCCGCAGGCGGCCAGCGCGTCGGCGGTGATGGTGTAGACCACGGCCATGGTGGGCAACGTCGCCGGCGGCACGTCCAGGTCGATGAAGTCCAGCACCTCCCCGGTCGGCAGCCGTCGCAGGTAGCCGACGATCTGGCGGGTCACCGTGACCGGCACCAGGCCCAGGCTGACCGGGCCGAACCAGGCACGCTCACCGTCCCCCGTCACGTCGATGTCGGTGATCTCGCGCGCGAACGTGGCGTAGCCGGGATCCTCGGCGTGCACAAACGCGATCTGGCGCTCGGTGTCCAGCGAGTCGACCACATAACTCTCGCCCTGATGCAAATACACCGCGCCGGTGTGCACCGTGGCCGGCGCCCGCCCGGCGTCGACGCTGCCCAGCAGTCGGCCGGTGTCGGCCTCCACGATCACCACCTGCCCGCCGGCCGAACCGCGGATCTCTACCGTCGCGTGCGGCTCCAGTCCGGGCGCCGGGAAATATCGGTCGGACCGCCGTCGCAACAATCCATCGTCGACCAGGGTGTCGGCCACCTGCTCGGCGCCCAGTTGCGCCACCTCGGCGGCGGTCAGCGGCAGTTCGGCGGCCGCGCACAGCAGCTGCGGTCCCAGCACGTAGGGGTTGGCCGGGTCGATCACCACCTGCTCGATCGGCTTGTCCAGCAGCGCCGCGGGGTGGTGCACCAGATAGGTGTCCAGCGGGTCGTCGCGGGCTACCAGCACGATCAGCGCCGTCTGCCCCCGTCGTCCCGACCGGCCGGCCTGCTGCCAGAACGAGGTCACGGTGCCGGGGAAGCCGGCCATCACCACCGCGTCCAGCCCGGCGATGTCCACCCCGAGTTCCAGTGCGTTCGTGGTGGCCAGGCCATACAACTGGCCGTCGGCCAGCGCGCGTTCCAGGGCGCGACGATCCTCGGCCAGGTATCCGGCCCGGTAGGAGGCCACCTTCTCGACCAGGGCCGGGGCAACCGATTCCAGCCGGGTGCGGGCCGCCAGCGCGGTGAGCTCCGCTCCTCGGCGCGAGCGCACGAAGGTCAGGGTGCGTGCGCCCTCGGCGATCAGATCGGCCATCACGCGGGCCGCCTCGGTACCGGCGGCGCGACGCACCGGTGCGCCGTTCTCCCCGGTCAGGTCGGTGCGCAGCGCCGGCTCCCACAGGGCCACCGTTCGGGCCCCGTGCGGTGAGCCGTCCTCGGTGACCTCCGCGACGGGTTGTCCGATCAGTGCCGACGCGCTGGCTCCCGGCGATGCGGTGGTGGCACTGGCGAAGATCACGGTGGGACCGGCAGGTGCCCCCGGTGCCGAGTAGCGCGCACACAGTCGCAGCAGCCGTCGCAGCACCATCGCCACGTGCGAACCGAAGATCCCCCGGTAGTAGTGGCATTCGTCGACGATCACGAAGCGCAGCCCGCGCAGGAAGGCCGCCCAGCGGGCGTGGTTACGCAGTAGTGACAGATGGATCATGTCCGGGTTGGAGAACACCCAGCGGGATCGTTCCCGGGCGAACCGGCGGATCTCGGCGGCGCTGTCGCCGTCATAGGCGGTGGGGGCCACCGCTCCGGTTGCGCCACCGAGTCGCGGAACCGCCGTGCTCAGCGTGTGCGCTGCGCGCAGCTGATCGTGCCCCAGTGCCTTCGTGGGCGACAGATACAGCACCCGGGCGCGGGGATCGGTTGCCAGCGCCTGCAGCACCGGCAGCTGATAGGCCAGCGATTTCCCCGACGCCGTACCGGTGCTGATCACCACGTGACTCCCGGCGTGCGCCAGTTCGGCGGCGGCCAGCTGATGCGACCACGGCGCCTCGATCCCGCGTTCGGTGAAGGCAGTGATCACGTCGGGCTCGGCCCAGTCCGGCCAGGCGCTGGTGCGGCCCGCTGACGCCGGCAGATCGGCGACGTGACGCAGCGGGTCTTCACCGGACTCGACCCCGGCGAGCGCGGCGGCCAGCAATTCACCACCGAAACTCGCCGTCATTGGCCCCGTCCTCAATTGCCTGGTTTATGCGGCGGTCCCAGCTTCGCCTCTCCTACGTCGAGTCTCGCTGAACCGCCGGCCTCGAATGCCCGCCGCCGTATTGTTCACCCTGCCTCAAACCTTCGACAGGTCATTTAGGCACCGCAGTCTGTCCTAAGGGCCACGAACATGGTTGACTGATGGGCGGTCGTAGCTTCTGTGTTCGTGTTAAGCCTTCGCAGGATCTGTGGTTGCGGCCGCAGTGCCCGCGAGGGAGTGTCGGTGTCCGCACCGGCCGACCGCCAGGGTACGGCGGTCGGAACAGGCCCGGGGCAGCGAAATGCGGTGCCCCGAACAACGGTGCGTACCGCACCGGGCAAGAAGAGTAAGGAAAGATCGACAAATGCCACAGGGAACTGTGAAGTGGTTCAACGCGGAAAAGGGCTTCGGCTTCATCGCACCAGAGGACGGCTCGGCAGACGTGTTTGTCCACTACACGGAGATCCAGGGAAGCGGCTTTCGCACCCTTGAGGAAAACCAGCGGGTGGAGTTCGAGGTCGGGCAGAGCCCCAAGGGCCCCCAGGCCACGGGCGTCCGCGCCGTCTGAGCCACGGAATTTGACGTCACCCCCCGGGCAGCTCCCGCCAACGGAGCTAAGCCGGGGGGTTTCGTTTCGGGCGGGTAAGACCTCCCCGGATGCCGCCGGACGGTGGACCGGCTTACTGTCGGTGACGTGAGCCAGCTTTCCTTCTTTTCGGCAGAGTCGGTGCCGCCCAGCGTCGCCGACCTCACCGGGGTGCTGGCTGGCCCGGGGCAGATCGTCGTGGCGGGCGATGGAGCGCGACTGTCGGTCGTGGTCGACGCCCAGTGGCGAGCTGTGGCGCTGGCCGAGCTGATCGGCCAGGCCGGTCTGTTGTCCGAGGTCACCCGCACCGAGGAGGACACCCCGCTGGTGCGGACCGCGGTCGACACACGCTTGCGTGTGCTGGCCCAGGCGTGGACCCGCGGTGCGGTCAAGACCGTCCCGCCGCAATGGCTGCCGGGTCCGCGTGAACTGCGGGCGTGGACGCTGGCGGCCGGCTCCGCCGAAGGCGACCGATACCTGCTCGGGCTCGACCCGCACGCGCCGGACACCTTCGAGCCGCTGGCTTCGGCCATGATGCGGGTGGGCATCGCGCCCACCCTGATCGGCACCCGCGGGGGTCATCCGGCGTTGCGGATCACCGGCCGCCGTAGGTTGTCGCGGCTGGTAGAAAACGTCGGGGAATCACCCGCGGACCCCGAGGCGTTGAGCCAATGGCCGCGTGTCGGAGCCACGATCCCGGGCTATGCGGACGGGTTTTGAGAGAATGCACTGCTGAACGCCGGTTTGCATCGGCGCGGTCGTGAGTGCGAGATTGTCAGGTGTCCACTGGCGGCGTGACGCGGCGGTGCGGACAGAAGTGGAGTGGTAAGCGCAAGGTGGCTGACTCTGAAACGGTGAGCGCCCGCAATGGCGATAAGACACCCGTGCGGCGGCTCGTCATTGTCGAGTCGCCCACCAAGGCACGGAAAATTGCGGGTTACCTGGGCCGTAACTACGTTGTCGAGTCCTCCCGAGGGCACATCCGGGACCTGCCGCGCAACGCCGCCGACGTGCCGGCGAAGTACAAGACCGAAGCGTGGGCGCGCCTGGGCGTCAACGTCGACGCCGACTTCGAACCGCTCTACATCGTCAGCCCCGACAAGAAGAGCACCGTTGCCGAGCTCAAGGGCCTGCTCAAGGACGTCGACGAGCTCTATCTGGCCACCGATGGTGACCGGGAGGGCGAGGCGATCGCCTGGCACCTGCTGGAGACCCTGAAGCCGCGCATCCCGGTCAAACGGATGGTGTTCCACGAGATCACCGAACCGGCGATCCGCAACGCCGCCGAGAACCCCCGTGACCTGGACATCGACCTGGTGGACGCGCAGGAGACCCGGCGCGTCCTGGACCGGTTGTACGGCTACGAGGTCAGCCCCGTGCTGTGGAAGAAGGTCGCGCCGAAGCTCTCGGCGGGCCGCGTCCAATCGGTCGCCACCCGCATCATCGTGCAGCGTGAACGCGAACGGATGGCGTTCCGCAGTGCCTCCTATTGGGACGTGGTCGCCCAACTGGACGCCAGTGTCTCCGACCCGACGGCGTCCCCGCCCAACTTCACCGCCCGGCTGGTCGCCGTCGACGAACTGCGGGTGGCCAGCGGACGCGACTTCGACTCGCTGGGGGCACTGAAGAAGCCCGCCGAGGTCCGAGTGCTCGACGAAGCCGCGGCCACCGCCCTGGCGGCAGGGCTGCAGGGCGCGTCGTTGTCGGTGACGTCCGCGGAGGAGAAGCCGTACACCCGGCGGCCCTACGCACCCTTCATGACCTCGACGTTGCAGCAGGAAGCCGGCCGCAAGCTGCGGTTCTCCGCCGAGCGGACGATGAGTATCGCCCAGCGGCTCTACGAGAACGGCTACATCACCTACATGCGTACCGACTCGACGACGCTGTCGCAGTCGGCCATTGATGCTGCACGGAACCAGGCCCGCCAGCTCTACGGCGAGGAGTACGTCTCGCCGTCGCCGCGGCAGTACACCCGCAAGGTCAAGAACGCCCAGGAAGCCCACGAGGCGATCCGGCCCGCCGGCGAGACGTTCGCGACCCCCGACGCGGTGCGCAACGAGCTGGGCAGCGACGAGTTCCGGCTTTACGAGCTGATCTGGCAGCGCACCGTCGCCTCGCAGATGGCTGACGCCCGCGGCACCACGCTCAGTCTGCGGATCGGGGGGCAGTCCGGCAGCGAGCAGGTGACGTTCGCCGCCAGCGGCCGCACCATCACGTTCCCCGGCTTCCTCAAGGCCTACGTGGAGACCGTCGACGAGTTGGCCGGCGGCGAAGCCGACGATGCCGAGCGCCGGCTGCCGCAGCTGACCCAGGGCCAGCGAGTGGACGCCAGCGAGGCGAACCCGGATGGCCACGCCACCAACCCGCCCGCGCGCTACACCGAGGCCTCGCTGGTCAAGGCGCTCGAAGAGTTGGGCATCGGACGGCCCTCGACGTACTCCTCGATCATCAAGACCATCCAGGACCGCGGCTACGTCTACAAGAAGGGCAGCGCCCTGGTCCCGACCTGGGTGGCGTTCGCCGTGATAGGCCTGCTCGAGCAGCACTTCGGCCGCCTGGTCGACTACGACTTCACCGCGGCGATGGAAGACGAGCTCGACGGGATCGCCGCCGGGCGCCAGCGTCGCACGGACTGGCTGCACAACTTCTACTTCGGCGGCGACTACGGGGTGGAGGGCTCGATCTCTCGGGCCGGCGGCCTGAAGAAGCTGGTCGGGGTGAACCTGGAGGGCATCGACGCCCGCGAGATCAACTCGATCAAGCTGTTCGACGACGCCGAGGGACGACCGGTCTACGTGCGGGTGGGCAAGAACGGGCCCTACCTGGAGCGCATGGTCACCGGTGACGACGGCGAGCCGACCCCGCAGCGGGCCAACCTGGATGACTCGCTGCCGCCGGATGAGCTGACTCTGGCGTTGGCCGAGGAACGCTTCGCCACCCCGCAGGAGGGCCGACCGCTCGGTGTCGACCCGGCCACCGGGCACGAGATCGTCGCCAAGGACGGCCGCTACGGCCCGTATGTCACCGAAGTTCTGCCGCCGCCGCCCGACGACGAGTCCGGCAGCACCGCCAAGAAGGGCAAGAAGCCGGTCGGCCCCAAGCCCCGCACCGGTTCGTTGCTGCGCAGCATGAGCCTGGAAACCGTGACACTCGACGACGCCCTGAAGCTGTTGTCGTTGCCGCGGGTGGTCGGCGTCGACCCCGAGTCCGGCGATGAGATCACCGCTCAGAACGGCCGCTACGGGCCATACCTGAAGCGCGGCACCGATTCTCGGTCGCTGGCCACCGAAGAGCAGATCTTCGAGATCTCCCTCGAAGAGGCGCTGAAGATCTACGCCGAGCCGAAACGCCGTGGCCGCCAAGCAGCTGCGACTGCGGCGCTGCGGGAGCTGGGTGCTGACCCGGCGAGCGGCAAGCCCATGGTGATCAAGGACGGCCGGTTCGGTCCGTACGTGACCGACGGTGAGACCAACGCCAGCCTGCGCAAGGGCGACGAGGTGGCCACGATCACCGATGAGCGTGCCGCCGAGCTGCTCGCCGACCGGCGGGCGCGGGGACCGGCGAAGAAGGCTGCCAAGAAGACCGCCCGCAAGGCGCCCGCGAAAAAGGCACCGGCAAAGAAGGCAGCCGCGAAGAAGGCTTCGAAGAGCTGAGTCAGTCCGCGGCGGCTGCGGTCTCGGCGCCCTCGGCCGGGATCACTTCCAGCGCTGCGAGATTCAGGGGCCGCGCCAGCTGAGTGGGAGCGGCGCGCCCGCGCAGCTCGACGATCTCGCCGACTTCCCAGCACAGCGCCTCGGCGTCGACCGCGCCGCTGACCGCGACCGCCGAAGCCAGCACGTGGCCGTCCTCCAGCTTGGCCAGCTCGGTCAGCCGGGCGGCCTCGTTGACCGGGTCGCCGATCACGGTGTACTCGAAACGGGCCCGGGCGCCGATGTGGCCGGCGATGGCCCGCCCGGCCGACACCCCGATGCCGAACTCTTCGGAACCGAGCACCGGAAGCAGGCCGTCATGCAGTTCGCGGGCCGCCGCCAAGGCCGCGCTTGAGGCGTCCGGGTGCTCGATGGGCGCACCGAAGATGGCCAGCGCCGCGTCACCCTGGAATTTGTTGACGAAACCGCCGTGGCGTCCGACGGCCTCGACCACGACCCGGAAGAACTCGTTGAGCAGGTTGACGACCTCGCTGGGCGGCCGTGTCGCGGCCAGTTGGGTGGAACCCACCAAGTCGATGAAGAGCACCGCCACGTCGCGCTCCTGGCCGCCCAGCTCGGTGCCGCGCTCCAGTGCACGCCGGGCTACGTCCTCGCCGACGTAGCGGCCGAACAGGTCGCGCAACCGCTGCCGCTCGGCCAGGTCACGCACCATGTCGTTGAACCCGGCCTGAAGCAGGCCGAGCTCACTGGCGTCGTAGATCTGCATGTGCGCGTTGTAGTTACCGCGCTGCACCTCGCCCAACGCCCAGCGCAACTGGCGCAGCGGGTCGGCGATCGACATCGACACCAGCACGGTGCCGGCCAGCCCGATGACCAGTGCGGCCAGCGCCATCAGCAGGATCGGGGTGAACAGCTTGTCCGGTGAGGCGTTGAGCAACGACGCCTTGCCGGCCAGCACCGACAGCACGATCGCCAGCACCGGCACCCCGGTCGACAGCAGCCAGGTCAGCAGCTGGCGCAGGATCACTCCGGGCGCCCGCAGCTTCTCGGGGGTGCCGTCGCGCAGGGCCGCAACGGCGACCGGCCGCAGCACGCGCTCGGACTGCAGGTAGCCGATGATCGCGGTGGCGGCGGCACCCAGGGCGGTGGCGGTGACCACGACCGGCACCACGTCGTGCACCACCTGCCAGCTGATGACGACGAACACCACCCCGCCGACCGTCCAGTAACAGATGCTGATCAGGGAGCGGTAGAACGGCATCCGCAGCGCCCGGGACCGGGCCAGCTCGGTATCGGCGGGATCGGAGTCGCCGTTGGTCTCGAGATCGGCGAGCAGCGCCTCCCGGCGCTGCCAGCGGAACACCGGCATCAGCAAGGCGGTGCTGATCGAGAACCCGAGGCCGAACAGGCACAGCAGCACGATCGCGAAGAGCGCCAGGTTCAGCCGCGGCAGGTCCTGCAGGTTGATCCGGTCTTCCTCGGGCAGGCCGAAGCGCAGGAAACCGAACACGAACAGCGAACCGATGATGTCGGCCTGCAGCATGCTCAGTGTGAAAACCGGCCAGGGTGTGCGCACGACCCAGCGGACGAATCGGTTGATCCGCCCGACCAGGGTCGTGGTGCTCACCAGCACACCGTATCGGGCCAGCCGACAAAGCCCGAGTCCGAATGTCCGGTCAAGCCACTACTGTGACCGATGATGTCCGGGGTTTTCGCGCGTTTGGTGGGCCAGCAGTCGGTCGAAGCCGACCTGCTGGCTGCCGCGCGGGCATCGCGACGTGATTCAGCACACAGTGGCACGACCGCCGGCGGTATGACCCACGCCTGGCTGATCACCGGCCCGCCCGGTTCGGGCCGGTCGATCGCGGCGGTGTGTTTCGCCGCGGCGCTGCAGTGCACCGCCGACGAATCCGACGGCGGGCCCGGCTGCGGACAGTGCCGGGCCTGCACCACGACGATGGCCGGCACCCACGCCGACGTGCGGCGGGTGGTGCCGGAGGGACTGTCCATCGGCGTCGACGAGATGCGGGCGATCGTGCAGGCCGCCTCCCGCCGGCCCGGCACCGGCCGCTGGCAGATCGTGGTGGTCGAGGACGCCGACCGGCTCACCGAGGGCGCGGGCAACGCCCTGCTGAAGGTCGTCGAGGAGCCGCCGCCCTCGACGGTGTTCCTGCTGTGCGCCCCCTCGATCGACCCCGAGGACATCGCGATCACGCTGCGGTCCCGGTGCCGCCACGTGGCGTTGGTGACGCCGCCGCCGGCGGCCATCGCCCAGGTGCTGATCGAGGCCGACGGGCTCGACCGCGAGACGGCGGACTGGGCGGCCGCGGTCAGCGGCGGCCACGTGGGACGGGCCCGGCGGCTGGCCACCGATTCCGAGGCCCGCCAGCGCCGCCAGCGCGCGCTGTCACTGGCGCGCGACGCGGCGACCCCGTCGCGGGCGTTCACCGCGGTCGACGAGTTGGTGGCCGCGGCGGAGTCCGAGGCCCGGGATCTGACCGCCGAACGCGCCGAGGTCGAAACCGAGGAACTGCGCACCGCGCTGGGGGCCGGCGGCACCGGCAAGGGCACCGCCGGAACACTGCGCGGCACCGCCGGGGTGATCAAGGACCTGGAGCGCCGGCAGAAGTCCCGTCAGACCCGGGCCTCACGCGATGCGCTGGACCGGGCCCTGATCGATCTGGCCACCTACTTCCGCGACGCCCTGCTGGCCGCCACGGCCTCGGCCGGCGTCGCCCGGCCCAACCACCCGGACATGACCGATGCGGTCGCGGCGATCGCTGCCCACGCGTCGCCGGATCGGCTGTTGCGCTGCATCGAGGCGGTGCTCGAATGCCGCGACGCCCTGGCGGCCAACGTCAAGCCCCGCTTTGCCGTGGGAGCCATGGTGGCCACCGTGGGGCAGGCGCTGCGAGACGACCTGTAGACTGACCCGGCCCGGTTTAGGCGGGGCGCGCCACCTTAGCTCAGTCGGTAGAGCAATTCACTCGTAATGAATAGGTCAGGAGTTCGATTCTCCTAGGTGGCTCCATTCTTCTTCCAGTTCCGGCCGTCGTCAGCCGGCCAATCGATCCCGCAGCACATCGACTCCGTCCCCGTGGAGATGCTGAAGCGCCCACGGGCGGCCCGCGAGTACCGAGGCCAGGTGTGCGGCGTTCCCGGCGACGGTGGGCCCGTCGCCGTGCCTCCAGTCCAGGTCTTCGGCCCGCAGTGACAGTCCCCGGGCCCACGCCCGTGAAGGGATGAACGGATTCGGTAGGTGCACCTGGGTGTCGAGCACCGCGGCCAGTTGCACCGGCCCGACGGTGGAGTCCAGTCCCAGCGCGAACCGGATGTCCAACTCGTGGATCACGTGATCGCCCAGCAGCAGCCTTCTGGGGAAGATCCTGCCCAAGCCGCGCGGGGCTGACATCCCGATGGCAAAGTCCTCGAGCAGCTCCGCCGGTGACCGACGTTGGGCAAGTCGTTGCGCAAGAACCGCATTGGACCAGTCGAACGAGCCGCCACGGCGCAACATCGACACCGCCATTTGGGTGCCCGAGGCGCGATAGCCCAGTGCCAGATGCGCCAACACATCGTGGTTCCTCCAGTGCGTACACAGACTCGGCTGCGCCCACTGTGCCGGTGTCCATTCCCCGGCTGCCGCGAGAAACCGGATGTCGTTCTGGTAGAGCAACTTACGCGATTGCATGGAAGCACCCCCGCAAGAATTCGGTCTGATCGAGCAGAATTCTGTCCAGCAGGGGCGGGTGGTAGACCTCGAAGTGATCACTGTCGTAGTGGCGGGCCTGTCCGCGCGGGGCGCGCTCTGCCACGGTGACGGCGTGACGCGGGTCCATCAGGTTGTCACGCTCGCAGACGCACACCAGCAACGGTGCCGCAATCTCACGGGCCGACCGCAGGGCACTGCTGAACGCGATACCGAGTACATCCGAGGTGCCGACCCGGTTGTCGAATGACCCGCCTGGCGACACGACGCCGTTCCAGCCCTGCAAGGACCCGGCGACGGTCACCGCGGCCGTGCTCCCCGGCGGACCCACGATGGGCACGTAATACGGTGTGGCATCGACCAGTCGCCGGGCCGCATCCGCGAGCATCGCCGGCCCGAGTCGCAGCGCTGCCCCGAGTCCGAGCCGACGCAATGTTGCCGGTCCGTCGACGATGGGGCATTGCACCACGACCGCGGCCAGATCGGCCCGCCCGACCGCGACCTTGAGCACGTGCATCGCGCCCAGGCTGGTGCCCCACAATGCGATCCGGGCGGAGTCCAATTCGGTACGGCTCCGCGCGAAGTCGATCGCCGCGCGGATGTCCTGACGGTGGCGGCTCAGGCTGAGACGCTGCCGAGGTAGCCCGCCGGATTCACCGGTGTGGCGGTAGTCGAACGCGAGCGTCGCGATACCGGCCCCGGCGAAGTGCTGCTCGTACTGACCGAGGGACATCGTGTGATTGGCGCCGAACCCGTGCGCGAGTACTACCACCGGGTGTAGGCCGGGCCCGTCGGGCAGTGTGAGCCAGGCCGCGCAGTGAGTTCCTTCCGAGTCGAATCCGATGCTGACAGTGGTGCACGACATGTCGCCTCCTTTTATACGTACGCTGTACGTGTTGTATATTGCGTACACCGTACGTGTCAAGAGGGGAGGTGGCGATGCGAGCCCGATTCACGCTGGCTCAAGTTCAGGCGGCCGCGCTGCGCATCGTCGACGGCGAAGGCTTGTCCGGCCTGAGCATGCGGTCGCTGGCGACAGCGTTGGGCACCGGCCCGATGACGCTCTACAACTACGTGCCCAACCGTGAAGGCCTAGAGGACCTGGTTGCCGAGGCGGTCATCGCCGGCGTCGAGATTCCGGTGGCGAGCGACGATTGGGTCGACGATGTGCGGTCAATCGCCACGGCGCTGTGGCGGGCAGTTCGCAGTCACCCCAACGCGATACCGCTGGTCCTCACCCGCCGCACGATGTCGCCGTCGAGTTATTCCGCGGCTGACTGTCTGATCGAGGCGCTGAGTCGTGGCGGGTTGTCCGAGGATCGGTTGCTTGTCGCATTTCGGGCGGTGCTGAGCCTGGTGATGGGCAGTGCGCAGGTCGAGCTGGCCGGTCCGGCAGCCGGCGGCGATCGCGATCAACGGCAGCGCGAGGTCGCCGGGCGGATCGGTGAGCTGGCCGGCGACGAGCATAGCCACATCGCCGCGCTGAGCAGAGTCAGTCAACGCACGACGGCGACCGCCGACTTCGCCGGCGCCTTGGAGCTCCTGCTGGCCGGAATCCAAACGCGCGCCTGAGCCATTATTGATAATGATTGTCAATAAGGGTCAAATCGCGCTACGCTGAGACCGCGCAACGCGGCCCTGGTCCACACGGCTGTAGACGTGCGGACACCACGACGCGAAGTGAGCGATTTCCTTGTACGCCAATCCCAAACCCGCAGTGTCGTCACTGTTTCGCTACGTCGAGACCCTGCACGCCGATCGAGCATGGGGTGCCATGTTGGATTCCGGCGCTGGAGTGAAGTCCCTGCAGTGGATCCAGGCGCTGTCGACCGACCGATGGACGGCGATCACCGCGGCGCCCGGCATGGCCGACGCGGTACGTGCGGCACTCGGCGACGGAATCCGGTCACAAGACCGGCTGTTGGTCGGCAACTGGATCGATGACGGCCTGCTCGCCGGCGAAACCTTCGACACCGTGCTGGTCGACTATCTCGTCGGCGCGATCGAGGGCTTTGCCCCGTACTGGCAGGATCAGGTGTTCGCCCGATTGCGTCCCCTGGTCGCCGACAATGGCCGGCTCTATGTCATCGGGCTGGAACCCTACGTTCAGTACAAGCCCAAGACCGAAAGCGGCCGCATCATTTGGGAAATCGGCCGGGTCCGCGACGCGTGCCTGTTGCTGGCCGGCGAGCGGCCCTACCGTGAGTACCCCCTCGAATGGATGCTGCGCCAGCTCGAACGGGCCGGGTTCCGGGTCGTGGAGAGCCGACGTTTTCCGATCCGATACGGGTCCCGTCATGTCAACGGCCAGCTTGATATGTGCCGCAGGCGACTTGAACGCTTCAATTCCTCTGCAGTCGGCAGCTCGATGCTCCAGTATGTCGAAGAGCTACGGCTTCGAGCGCTGATCGTCCTCGCGCGCGACGGTGGCCTGCGGCACGGTCACGACTACGTGATCGCCGCGGAACCGCTGCCCTGAACGTGGCTTTAGATGTACATCGCCGGGTCGATGTAACTGGTCGGGTCCACCAGCGGCTCCCGCTGTTTCTCGGTGCGATGGCGCACCGCAGCCGGGATTCCGGTGGCGATGCAATCCTCCGGGACATCCTGGGTGACAACGGCATTGGCGCCGATCGCACTGCCGTCTCCGACGGTGATAGGACCGAGGACCTTCGCGCCGGCGCCCACGGTGACACCGTTACCGATGGTCGGGTGGCGCTTGCCGTGACTCAGCGAACGTCCGCCGAGGGTGACGCCGTGGTAGACCATGACGTCATCGCCGATCTCGGTGGTCTCGCCGATCACCACGCCCATGCCGTGGTCGATGAAGAACCGCCGCCCGATGGTCGCGCCCGGGTGGATCTCGATGCCGGTGGCGAATCGGGTGGCCTGAGCCAGCAGGCGGGCTACCCCGCGCAGTGCCGGCCTGGCCCACAGCCGGTGCGCGATTCGATACGACCAGATCGCGTGCAGACCCGAATAGACCAGCGCGTTCTCGAAGTCCCCGCGCGCGGCCGGGTCATGCTCGCGCGCGTTGCGCAGGTCCTCGCGCAGCCGCGCCATCACACCACTCATCGGTGTGATCATTCCCGAATGTGTTCGAACAGCGGCGTGGAGATGTAGCGCTCGCCGAAGTCGGGGACCACCACCACGATCAGCTTCCCGGCGTTCTCGGGGCGTTTGGCCAGCTCGAGGGCGGCCCACACGTTGGCACCGGCCGAGATTCCGCCGAGGATCCCCTCCTCGGTGCCCAGCGCGCGAGCCACCCGGATGGCGTCGTCGAACTGCGCGTCGATGATCTCGTCGTAACAGTCGCGGTCGAGCACCTCGGGGACGAAGTTCGCGCCCAGGCCCTGGATCTTGTGCGGACCGGGGTCGGCGCCGTGCAGGATCGCGGAGTCCTTGGGTTCCACGCCGACGATCTGGACCTCGGGCTTGTGGGCCCGCAGGGTGTGCGAGACGCCGGTCAGCGTGCCACCGGTACCGATGCCGGCGACGAAGATGTCGACCGCGCCGTCGGTGTCCTTCCAGATCTCTTCGCCGGTCGTCCGTTCGTGGATGGCCGGGTTGGCCGGGTTGGCGAATTGGTCTGCGGACAGGGCGTTATGGGTGTCGGCGACGATCTGCTTGGCCTTGGCCACCGCACCGGCCATGCCCTCCGAGCCGGGAGTCAGCACGATCTCGGCGCCGTAGGCGCGCAGCATCACCCGGCGCTCGGTGGACATGGTGTCCGGCATGGTCAGGATCACCTTGTAGCCGCGGGCGGCGCCGACCATCGCCAGGGCGATGCCGGTGTTGCCGCTGGTGGCCTCGACGATGGTGCCCCCGGGGCGTAGCTGGCCGGATTGCTCGGCGGCGTCGATGATCGCGACGCCGATGCGGTCCTTGACGCTGTTGGCGGGGTTGTAGAACTCCAGTTTGGCCGCCACCTGGGCGCCCAGGCCCTCCGTCAGCCGGTTGAGTCGCACAAGCGGGGTATGACCGATCAACTCGGTGACGTTGTCGTAGATCCTGCCCATCAAATGCCCTTTCCTGCCAAGGCCGCCATAGGTGCTAGGCGCTCCCTTCGGCGATACGCCGTACGGCCTTGATGAAGACGTCGATCTCTTCGAAAGTGTTGTAGAACGCGAACGACGGTCGCACGGTGGCCTCCAGGCCGTAGCGGCGCAGGATCGGCTGCGCGCAGTGGTGACCGGCGCGCACCGCGATGCCTTCGGAGTTGAGCGCCTTGCCCACTTCCACCGGGTCGTGGCCGGCCAGCACGAACGACAACACGCTGGCCTTCTCGTCGGCGGTACCGACGAGCCGCACCCCGGGGATGTCGGCCAGGCGTGGGGTGGCGTACTCCAGCAGGGCGTGCTCGTAGGCGGCGATGCGTTCGATGCCCACCCGCTCCACATAACGCAGGGCTTCGCCCAGGCCGACCGCGTCGGCGATGTTTCCAGTGCCCGCCTCGAATTTGTTGGGCGGTTCTTGATAGATAGAGCGTTCCAGGGTGACGTCGGCGATCATGTTGCCTCCACCCTGCCACGGCGGCGTCTCGGCCAGCGCCTCGGCGGTGCCGTAGAGCGCTCCGATACCGGTGGGACCGAAGATCTTGTGTCCGGAGAACGCGAAGAAGTCCGCGCCCAGTGATTGCACATCGATGGGAATGTGCGGGATCGACTGCGCCCCGTCGATCAGCACCCGCGCGCCGTAGCGGTGTCCGAGTTCGACGATGTCGTGCACCGGGGTGACGGTGCCCAGCGCGTTGGAGACATGCGTGGCGGCAACCAGTTTGGTCCGCGGGCCCAGCAGGTCCTCGAATTCGCCCAGCAGCAGGTTGCCTGCGTCGTCCACCGGGGCTACCTTCAGAATCGCCCCGGTCTGCTTCGAGATCAATTGCCACGGAACGATATTCGCGTGGTGCTCCAGATGGGTGATGACGATCTCATCGCCGGGGCCCAGATTCTTGCCGCCCCAGGCATAGGCAACCAGGTTGATCGCCTCGGTGGTGCCGCGCACGAAGACGATGTCCTCGCTGCGCGCTGCCCCCAGGGACCGCCGCACGGTGTCGCGGGCGTCCTCGTAGGCGTCGGTGGCGCGGGCCGCGAGTTCGTGTGCGGCCCGGTGGATGTTGGAGTTCTCGTGGGCGTAGAAGTACGACAGCCGGTCGATCACCGCCTGCGGCTTCTGTGTGGTGGCGGCGTTGTCGAACCAGATCAACGGCTTGCCGTTGACCGTCTCGCGCAGAATCGGGAAGTCGGCCCGCACCGCGTTGACGTCGAAGACCTCATGCGAGTCCGGCACCGTCGGAGCCGGTTCGGCGGCCGGCACGGAGGGGGACAAGAAGGCGTAGTTCGCCTCGTCGCCGCCCGCAGCCGGCGCGGGCGTGTCGTGCCAGTTCAGCTGGGGAATCGCGGGGGCGCCCCCGGGCCAGCCGGGGGCCGATCCGCGCGGCGCGACCGGGACAGCCCCGGCCGGGAAGCCGGCCAGCACCCCGGGCACGGTCGGCACGATGCCGCTCGGCACCGCGAACGCCGACAGGTCGGCCAACCCGGGCGGCAGCAGCCCGGACGGGTCGGGCACACCGCCCCGCGGTGCCACCGCGGTGGTCTGCGGCGGTGAGTCCGGGCCGGGCCGGGCGGCATACAGCTGATTGGCCAGTACCTCCAGCTCAGCGGCGCTGACCGGTGGGTTTACCGGCCCGCGATCACTTGTACTCATGGAAACGGTCCACCGAGACGTCGTCGAGCACAGCGAGTGCATCGTCGGTGAGCACGGCCAGCGAGTTGTACAGCGTGACCAGGTAGGAGGCGATCGCCGACCGGTTGATTCCGGTGAACCGGACCGACAGGCCCGGGGCCTGCTCGCCGACCAGGCCGGGCTGGAACAACCCGACGACGCCCTGGCGCTCCTCGCCGGTGCGCACCAGCAGGATCTTGGTCTTGGAGTCCTCCACCGGCACCTTGTCGCTGGGCACGATCGGAATGCCGCGCCAGGTGATGAACTGGGCGCCGAACAGGTTCACCACCACCGGTGGCACTCCGCGGCGGGTGGCTTCGCGGCCGAAGGCGGCCACACCGAGCGGGTGGGTCAGGAAGAACCCGGGGGTCTTCCACACCTTGGTGATCAGCGAGTCCAGGTCGTCGGGGGTGGGCGGGCCGGTCAGGGTGGAGATGGTCTGCTCCGGGGTGACCTGGGCCAGGAGGCCGTACTCCGGGTTGTTGACCAGCTCGAACTCCTGGCGTTCCTTGATGGTCTCGATCGTCAGGCGCAGCTGCTGAGCGACCTGGTCGTGCGGGCTGGAGTACAGGTCGGAGACCCGGGTGTGCACATCAAGCAGCGTGGAGATCGAGCGCAGGGTGTACTCGCGCGGGCTGGTCTCGTAATCCACGAATGTCTGCGGCAGCGGTTCGGTCGAACCGGCGCCCTGCTCGGCAGCGATGGCGACCTGGCCGGGGTTGACCACCCGGTTGACCCGGTAAATACCGGCTTCGACCGGGACCCAGTTCAACAGGTGCAGCAACCAGCGCGGCGTGATGGTGGCCAGTTGCGGGACAGTCTTGGTCGCATTGGCGAGTTGCCGTGCGGCGAGGTCCCCGAGCGCCTGAGATTCGTTCTGAGCGGACGTCATTGCTTTCCTCCTGATGAGTGACGGCGCCAATCATGGACCATGGTCCGGGTTTGCCCACCAGTTGCGCTCAGGGCGAATTGAATCCCTCGCAGTTCGCGCCGCTGCGGTACATGTCGTAGGGTATGTGTATGTCGAACATCACGCTGCCACAGCCGCACGCTTTGTGCCGCCTCGCCGCGTGTTGTTGTTGTTGATTCTCTGACGCCCTGATTCCTTAGCGTCGCAGCCCGCCCTTTTTCTCGGCGAGATGCTGCCGTGCGCGCTTCAGACCAGAAAGTCGACTCGGCATGACCGTTTCAACCTCCCTATTTCCCGTTCTCGACACCGAACCGACGGTGACCGTCCGCCGCAGGGTGCAACCCCGCCCGGCCGTCGATATCGATCGAATGACCCGCTATCACGGCGGCACGTATTCGCACACCGTCGACCGGATCGTGTTTACCGACGGGACGAGCGCGCGCACCGATCTGATTCGGCTGAACCCCGGCATCGCGGCCTATTCGCTGGACTTTCACGGAATCGCCCCGACCCGCCCGTCGGCCTACCGGATCGATACCTGGTCGGCGGTTCCGAATCTGCGCTCCGGGGACCGGGACCCCCGCGAAGTTCAGGTCGATTGGATCCTGCGCAACTCGGTTCCGCGGCTGACCACCGTCGAGTTGAGTCGACGGCTGCGGGAGGCCGGCCACCGGCTGGGCCGCGGCAACATCACCGAGCACGAGGCGATAGCCGGCACCCAGGCCGCGATCTGGCGGCTGACCAACGGCTTGAAGCTGGACACCCGTGCCCGCACCGAGCCGGTGCGGGTGTTGCGCGACGCCGACGGGGTGACCGTCGAGTTCGAAGAGGCCCTCGAGTTGGGCGGCTACACCCTGGAACTGGTCGCCTCGGAGCCGGTGACGGTGACCCTGCACAAGTCCGACGACGGCCGTAGCTGGCGAGAGGTGCCCTCGTCGCGGCTGGCCGCCCCGGCCGCCGGCGCTCATCGCAAGGCGCTCGGCGTGGGTGCCACCGTCGGGGGCCACCGGTTCTACCGCCTGTCGGTGGCCGGGCCCGGGACGTCGGCCACCCTCGGCGACGTCGACTTCTGGCTCAACGGCACCAGCACCTATCGCAACGCCGACCGCATCGTGGCCCTCTACCGGTATCTGCTGGCCGGGGCGGCCCGGGCGCGCACCACCGCACCCGGACTGAACGTCTCCTCTGCCACCCTGTCCGACGGTCTGGTGGGGCCGCTGCGCCTGTCCGTCGCCGACTCTGCCGCCCTGAGCGCCGAGGGTGCGGTGCTGCTGGACGCCGACGGCAACGAGTTGACCGGCCCGGTGGAGCCGGGCAGCGTTTTCTACCTGCGCCCGCGCCCGGGTGCGGTGTCGGCGCGGGTACGCGTCACGGTGCCCGGTACCGACGACGGCTACGGCGGCCGGGTCCTCACTGGCATTGCCGGAGAACAGGACTCGCAGATGTTCACCCCGGTGGCGCTGGCGGTTCCGGCCGCGCTGGTCGTCGACTTCGACCTGACCTGGTCCCAACGGGCCTTGCCGCACCGGTCGCGACGGCCGCGGTCAGCGGCCCGATCCGCCTAGCGGCGGATCCACCAGCGGCAGTCGCACCCGAAACACCGTCCAGCCGTCGGTCGACTCCACACCCACCGAGCCACGGTGGGCGTCGACGATCGAGGAGACGATCGCCAGACCCAGCCCGGTGCTGCCCAATTCGCCGGAGCGGGCCTTGTCCGCCCGGACGAACCGCTCGAAAAGGTGCGGTACCAGGTCGGGGTCGATACCGGGCCCGTCGTTGGCCACCGTCAACTCCGCGGCAGGCCCACCGACTCCGCCGTGGTCCGCGGTGATGGCCGTCGTTACCGTCACCCCGGGTGGTGTGTGCACCCAGGCGTTCTTCAACAGGTTGGTGACGACTTGGTGCAGCCGCGCGCGATCGCCGCGAACCCACACCGGGGTCTCGGGCAGGTCGTTGATCCAGTGGTGGTTCGGTGCGGCGGCGGCCGCGTCGTTGACCGCGTCGAGCACCAGATCGGCCAGGTCGACATCTTCGAGCTGCAGGTCCTGGCCTTCGCCGAGCCGTGACAGCAACAACAGCTCCTCCACCAGCGAGGCCATCCGCTGCGCCTCGGACTCGATGCGGGCCAGGGCGTACTCGGTGGTCGGCGGCAGGGCCGCGCTGTCCTGCCGAGTCAGTTCGGCGTAGCCCTGGATCGCCGCGAGCGGCGTCCGCAGTTCGTGGCTGGCGTCGGTGATGAACTGCCGCATGCGCCGGTCGGCATCACTGCGATAGGCCAGGGCGCTGTCGACGTTGTCCAGCAAGCGATTCAGGGCGCCGGCGACGATTCCCACCTCGTTGTTCGGGTCGACGTCGCCGGAGGCCACCCTGATGGTGATGCGCTCGTCACCCTCGGCCAGTGGCATCGCCGCAACCGAGGCGGCAGTCGCCGCGACCCGGCGCAGCGGCCGCAACGCGTAGCTGACCACCGTGATGGTCAACCCTGCGGTGACCAACAGTGCCAAGGTGTAAAGCGCTGAGGCAGCGACCATTCGGCGATCGACGGTACGGTTTGCCAGGTGCATCGATCCGCCGATGAACAATAGGTCGTCGTCGACCGCGCGGGTGCTCACCCGATAGGAGCCCAGACTGCCCAGCTCCACCGTCTGCGGCGGACCACTCGTCCAGTGCCGCTCGGCAATCGTGGCCACCACGTCGGCGGGCGCCGGATACGGATCGCGCTTGGTGAACACCACCGCCCCGATCACCACGCCGTCGCGTAGCACCGCGAGTACGTTGCCCGGGGTCTGATCGCTGAAACCGAGCATGGCCGCACCGATGTTCGACTGGCCGTCGGGTCTCACCACGTTGTCCACGTGGCGATAGTCGGCGAAATAGTGGCCGAAGGCGTTGAGCGACTCGTAGAGATCGGCGTCGATCGTGGCGGTGACATAGGTGCGCAGGCTCAACACCGACACCGCACCCACCGCCACGAACACCACCGTGACGACCGCCGACACCCCCAACACCAACTGACGGCGTAAGCCACGCGGACGCCAGCGGGGTGGGCTCGGAGCGGCGGTCATTCCGGCGGCTTGCACATGTACCCCACACCGCGCACGGTGTGGATCATCGGCGCCCGGTCGGCGTCGACCTTCTTACGCAGGTAGGAGATGTAGAGGTCGACGATGCTGGTGCGGCCGGCGAAGTCGTAGTTCCAGACCCGGTCCAAGATCTCCGCACGACCCAACGCCCGCCCCTGGTTGCGCATCAGGAAACGCAGCAGTTCGAACTCGGTCGTGGTCAACGCCACCGCGGTGCCGCCGCGGGTGACCTGCCGGCTTGCGCCGTCCAACGTCAGATCGCCGACGGTGAGGACCTCGTTCACCGGTGGTGTGAGCTGGCTGGACCGGCGCAGCAACCCCCGCAGGCGGGCCACCAACTCCTCCAGGCTGAACGGCTTGGTCATGTAATCGTCTGCGCCCGAGGTCAGTCCGGTCACCCGGTCGGTCACCGAGTCGCGGGCGGTGAGAAACAGTGTCGGCGTGTAGGGGTCGGATTCGCGAACCCGCTGCAGAATCTGCAGCCCGTCGATATCGGGCAGCATGATGTCCAGAACCAGCAGATCGGGAGCACCGCCGTGGAACTTGGCGACGGCATCGCGTCCGTTATGGGCGACGTCGACCACCCAGCCCTCGTAATGCAGGGCCATCGTCACCAGGTTGGTCAGGGCCGGCTCGTCGTCAACCAGCAGTACCCGAATCGGTGATCCGTCGTGTCGATAGATCCGCGGAAGCTGCCCGAGGATCGCCTTGCGCGGAGGCTGACCGTCCGTGTTACCCGCCATCGGTCGCCATTTTCCACCGATTCGGGGTCATTCGCCGAGCAGACGTTGCTTTCGCTGGGCGAATTTCTCCGGCGACAGAATGCCCGAGTCCCGCAATTCGACCAGCGCGCGCAGTTCGGCGACGACACCGATGGCTTTCGACTTGTCGGCTTTGCCGAGCTTGACCGAGTCGTCCGGATCTTCGGGCTCTGCTGCCCGCTTGGGCGTTGCGGTGAGATGGGGCCGGGTGGTTCGGCGTTCGGTCCCGACTGGGTTGGTCAAGGCGCCCCCGGCCGCGCCGGCCAGGGCCATCTGGGAGTACGGGAGCTTGGCGGCGGTCGCCATCGGCCCCGCTGCCGCGGAGGCGCTACCGGCTGGTGCCGATACCAGGGTGGCTTCGCGCAATGCCGAGGGAACGGCCGCCGCCCAGGCTCGCGGCACCGACATTCCGCCCAGCGGCATCGCCTTGCCGGTACTGGCCCACGCCGTGCCAGTCCCGGCCAGGCTCGCGGTAGGAACCAAACCGCCTAGGGTGGGCGCGGTTTCACCGATCAGGCCCAGCGCTCCCAGTTCGGCTCCTTCGGGAAGGGCGAGTTCTCCCAGCGTCATCGCCAAGCCGCCGAACGCGCCGCCCAGGCCGATCGCCCCGAACGGCCCGACACTGCCGACCTCGAAAACCGCGCTGATCATGTCGAACAGCAGGCCCGGCGACACCGCACCGTCGCCGGTGTCGGCGGCGGTGTTGGGTACGGGTGCGGTGAAGGTGCGCAGTTGGGTGGCTGCTGCGGCGTTGGTGGCGTAGTCGTACATGGCGGTGGCGTCTTGGGCCCACATTTCGCTGTAGTGGGCTTCGGTGGCGGCGATGGCGGGGGTGTTGTGGCCGAGGAAGTTGGTGGCGATCAGGGTGGCCAGTTGGGCGCGGTTGGCGGCGATGACGGCGGGGGGCACGGTCATGGCGTAGGCGGTTTCGTAGGCGACCGCGGCGGCGGCGGCTTGGGTGCCGGCGTGGCCGGCTTTGGTGGCGGTGGTGCTCATCCAGGTGGCGTAGGGGGTTGCGGCGGCTGCCATGGCTGCTGCGGAGGGCCCTTGCCAGGTTTGGTCGGTGAGTCCGGCGATGATGGTGCGGTAGTTGTTGGCGGCTGATTCGAGTTCGGCGGCCATGGTTTTCCAGGCTGTTGCGGCGGCGCGGATGGGTCCTGAGCCCGCTCCGGTGTACATCAGCCCGGAGTTGACTTCAGGTGGCAGCGCCGCAAAATTCACTGGCCACCCGCCGCCCCGCCGACGAACGTGTCGATGACACGTTCGCGCTGCCGGTGGAATTCCTCGTCACTGAGGACGCCCGCGTCGCGCAGTTCGGCAAGCCCGCGCAGTTCGGCAAGGACCTCCACACCCGTCACGGTGTCTTCCGGCTCCTGGACTGGTTCCGGGTCCGCCTGTTGCGGCGTGGTCACCGACGCGGTAGTCGACGGGGAACGGCGTTCGGCGCCGACGGTGCCGGCCAGCGCCCGGCCGGCCGCGCCGGCCAGAGCCATCTCGGCGAAGGGGAGATCGGCTCGGGCCGCAGTCGCCGCTGCTGAAACAGCGCTGGATTGTGCTGAGAGCAAGGTGATTTCGCGCAGTGCAGCGGGCGCGGTCGCCGCCCAGGCCCGCGGTACCGACAATCCGCCCAGCGGTAACGCTTTGCCCACACCGGCCCAGGGCATTGTCGCTCGGCCGGCACTGACCAGGCCGGCGGAGGGCGCCGTTCCCATGGCGACCGGGCCAATACCCAGGGCACCACCGATGGGCACCGCTTCGCCGAGCAGGCCCAGGCCGCCGGCGGCGCCGAAATCGCCGGTGAAGCCCAGGCCCGCGAACGGCGCCAGGCTGGCTGTTTCGATCGCCAGGCCGCCGAATTCCAGTCCCGCCCCGCCGCCTTCGAAGGGCGCGATGCTGTCCACCTCCAACAGTGCGACCAGGATGTTCAGCAACAAGCCTTCCTCGCCGGCGCCGTCGTACGAGCCGCCCGAAGTGTCCTCGGCGGGTGCGGTGAAGGTGCGCAGTTGGGTGGCTGCTGCGGCGTTGGTGGCGTAGTCGTACATGGCGGTGGCGTCTTGGGCCCACATTTCGCTGTAGTGGGCTTCGGTGGCGGCGATGGCGGGGGTGTTGTGGCCGAGGAAGTTGGTGGCGATCAGGGTGGCCAGTTGGGCGCGGTTGGCGGCGATGACGGCGGGGGGCACGGTCATGGCGTAGGCGGTTTCGTAGGCGACCGCGGCGGCGGCGGCTTGGGTGCCGGCGTGGCCGGCTTTGGTGGCGGTGGTGCTCATCCAGGTGGCGTAGGGGGTTGCGGCGGCTGCCATGGCTGCTGCGGAGGGCCCTTGCCAGGTTTGGTCGGTGAGTCCGGCGATGATGGTGCGGTAGTTGTTGGCGGCTGATTCGAGTTCGGCGGCCATGGTTTTCCAGGCTGTTGCGGCGGCGCGGATGGGTCCTGAGCCCGCTCCGGTGTACATCAGCCCGGAGTTGACTTCAGGTGGCAGCGCTGCAAAATTCATCGGCTACTCCTCGATCGCCGATATCTGACGCTATTTTCGGCCGCTACGACCGGGCAACTCTGCAGCGATGACTCATACGAAACACATATCTGCCGGGCGGGTTTGGTTAACGCGGCGCTGCCAGCGGGGGAACTGCAGTGGAATACAGCCAGGCCTGCCACAACGACTGCAGCGGTTCGCCCGCGTATCCGGCGGCCAGCGCGGTGAAGTCTTCGGTGCCGGCGTTGCCGTGGCGGTAGCGCGACGTCCAGTCGCGCAGCAGGGCGAAGAAAGCATCGTCGCCCAGCCGTCCGCGCAGCAGATGCAGGGTGATCGCGCCGCGTTTGTAGACCCGGTCGTCGAACATGTCGGCAGGCCCGGGATCGGCCAACAGCAGGTCTTGTGGCAGCCCTGCCAGTTGCCGGTGATATCGCCGAGCCAATTGGTCGGCGCTCGGCCCGCCGGAATGCTCGGACCACAGCCATTCGGCGTAGCAGGCGAAGCCTTCGTGCAGCCAGATATCGCTCCAGCGCCGCAACGTGACGCTGTTGCCGAACCACTGGTGGGCCAGCTCGTGGGCGATCAGTCGTGTCGATGCCCCGGTGCCGTCGCAGTGGTTGGCCCCAAAGATCGAAATCCCCTGTGCTTCAAGGGGGATCTCCAAGTTGTCGTCGGTCACCAGCACCGTGTAGCCGGCCGCCAGCGGGTAGGGACCGAACAGCCGAACGAACAGCTCCACCATCTGCGCCTGGTCGGTGAAATCGCGCTCGAACTCGGTCTGCAGCCGGGCGGGCAGCACCGCACGGATTGCCACCGCCGACCCGGGCAGCTGCCGGGTCACGTACCGGCCGATCTGCAGGGTGACCAGATAGGTCGGCGTCGGCTCGGGCTGCTCGTAGGTCCAGGTGGTACGAGTCGCCCGGGTCCGCCGCGATATCAGTTCGCCGTTGGCGACCGCGTAGTAGGGACTGTCGGTGCTGATCTGGATCCGGTAGCTGGCCTTGGCGTAGGGGCGATCGTCACAGGGGAACCACGACGGTGCTCCGTTGGGCTGTCCGGAGACCAGCGCGCCATCGGATAGCTCCTCGAAACCCACTTCACCCCAAAGTGTTTCGCTGGGGCGGGGTGACCCCGCGTACCGGACGACGATCACCAGCGCGGCACCGGGCGGCACCGTGGCGGCCAGCGTGATTCGCAGCTTCGCCGACGAGGTGGCGAACCGGGCGGGGGGGCGACCGTTGACCCACACCTTGGCCACCGACAGTGCGTCGGCAAGGTCCAGGGTGATCTCGCGCAGTGCTACCAAGGCGACTGCGGTGATGGTCGCGGTGCCTGAGAGTCGGTTGCTGCTGACCTTGTACTCCAGGTCGAGCTCGTAGCGCGAGACCCGGTAGCCGCTGTTGCCGCTGCTGGGCAGATAGGGGTCAAGAACAGGCACCGGGGCCTTGGCTGCCTTCGTGGGTTTGCTCATGCCGCGGGCTCCTGGCTCGCGGCGGCCGACGAGCCGCGCTTCTTGCCCGACACCTGCCACGGCGCAATCGGATTGCCCTGCCAGCGGGTCGCCGCCGGCACCTCGTCACCGCGCATCACCAGCGAGGCCGGCCCGACGGTGGCGCCGGCGCCGACCCGGGCCGCGGGCAATGCCACGCAGTTGGGCCCCAGGGTGGCGCCCGCGTCCAGGGTGACGGTGTCCATCTGCATGATCCGGTCGTGGAACAGGTGGGTCTGCACCACGCAGCCGCGGTTCACCGTCGCGCCGGCACCCAGCGTCACCAGGTCGGCTTCGGGCAGCCAGTACGTCTCGCACCACACGCCGCGGCCGATGGTGGCGCCGAGGGCCCGCAACCACAGGTTCATCACCGGGGTGCCGGTCGCGGCCCGGGCGAACCACGGGGCGGCAACGGTTTCGACGAAAGCGTCGGAGACCTCGTTGCGCCACACGAACGACGACCACAGCGGGCGCTGTGACGCCCGGATCCGGCCCACGATCAGCCATTTCGCCACCACCGCGCTGCCGCCGGCCACCGCGCCCGCGGCCAGTAGCGTGACACCGCTGCCCAGCGCGGTCCAGCCGTAGCCGAACCGTGTTGCCCCCCACTGCAACGTGCCCAAAACCGCGGCCCCGATCGCAAAGGTGACCACCACCGGGATCAGCCGGAACGTCTCCATGACGGCGCGCATGATCTTCAGCCGCAGCGGTGGTTCGAAGGTCCGCTCGGCGTCGAGGTCGGCGGCCTTGCGCCGCAGGCGCACCGGCGGGCTGCCCAGCCACGACGAGCCGGTCTTGGCCTTGTGCGGTGCCGTCGACAGCACCGCCACCAAGGAGTTGTCGGGGACCCGCCTGCCCGGCTGGGTGATCCCGGAATTACCCAGGAATGCGCGCTTGCCGATGGTGGCCGGCGCGACGTGGATCCAGCCGCCGCCCAACTCGTAGGAGGCCACCATGGTGTCGTCGGCCAGGAAGGCGCCGTCGGCGATCGTGGTGAACTTCGGGATCACCAGCGCGGTGGAGATCTCGGTACCGTCGCCCACCTTGGCCCCCAGCAATCGCAGCCACCACGGCGTGATCAAGCTGGCGTACACCGGAAAAAGGTAGTCGCGCGCGGCGTCCATCAGACGTTCGGTGGCCCACAGCTGCCAACCCACCCGGCTGCGCACCGGGTGGTAGCCCTCCGTCAGCCCGATCGACAACAACCGCACCCCGATCACGGTCAAGGCGGCGTAGCTGAGCATCGCGATCAGCGCGGCCGGCGGGGTGGCCAGCATCGCCGGCCGGATCGCGTCGGCCAGCGTGGCGCAATCGCGCACCGCCCAGCCGAGCACCGCCAGCCCGACACCTAAAGCCAACAACGGCAAGCCGGCCAGCAGGATCGACGTCAATCCGTACACCGCGGCCCACACCGGGCGCGGCGGCGGCCGGTGATCCGGCCAGGGATGGTGCGCCTTACCGGATTTCACCGCCGGCGAGCCGGTCCAGTACTGGCCCTTCTTCACCTCGCCGACCACACCGGAGCCGGGAGCGACATCGGCGTCCTTGCCGACCGAGGCAGCGGGCAGCAGCGTGGTGCGGGCACCGATGGTGGCGTCGTTGCCGACCGTGACGGGACCGACGTGGAACGTATCGCCGTCGATCCAATGCCCGGTCAGGTCCACCTCCGGCTCGATGGAACACCGGTGGCCCAGCGTCAACATCCCGGTCACCGGCGGGGCGGAGTGCAGATCCACACCCTCGCCGATCTTGTTACCCAGCGCTCGCGCGTAATACACCAGCCACGGTGCGCCGGAAAGATTCTCGGCGCCGCCGGCGGTGGCGAGCCGTTCGGCGATCCAGACCCGAAGGTGCTCGGGACCGCCGCGCCGATAGGTTCCGGGCTGCAGGTTGGAAAGCAGGGCGCGCGCCCCCAGCGCGGCGATGCCCATCCGGCCCAGCGGGGTGACGAACAGCACGAAGGCGGCGATCACCCACCACCAGTCGAGTCGCGCCAGCCAGGGCAACGGGTGCACCGCCGCCACCACGTTGTTGATCAGTGCCAGCCAGGTCACCCACTGCAACCCGGTCAGCGTGGCCAGCGGCACCGACAGCAGCACCTGTGCGGCTTGGGTCTGCCACGGCGTAGGCTCCACCGCGCGGGATGGCCCCTCCGCGCCGGGATCACTGCGGCCCATGTCATCGAGAAAGCCGGCCAAAGAGCCCAGGCGCGGACGGTCGTAGAGCTGGGCGACGGTGGTCTGCGGGTAACGCTGCCGCACGGCGGCCACCAGCTGTGCGGCTTGCAGCGATCCGCCGCCGAGGGCGAAGAAGTCGGCCTGCTCGTCGTCGACCGGGGCGCCCAGCACGTCGCGCCACAGTCCGGCCAGCCAGCCCAGGGTGCTGTCCGGGTCGTCCCCGAGAACTCCGCAGCCGGCCGGGGCACCCGGCTCCGGCCCCACCGGCCACGGCAGCGCCTCGCGGTCCACCTTGCCCGATGTGCGGGTAGGCAGTTCGTCGACCAGCACCAACCGGGGGACCAGCGCCGCGGGCAGCCGCCGGCCCAGCTCGGCGCGGGCGGCTGCGAGGTCGAAGTCCGGATCGGTGCTGACCAGATAGCCGACCAGCAGTGGGGTCCCGGCGGCACTGGTCCGCACCGCCGCCGCGGCGCCGCTGACGCCGGGCAGTGTCACCAGCGCGCTGTCCACCTCGCCCAGTTCGATGCGGCGGCCGCCGACTTTGACCTGGTCATCGGCCCGGCCGCAGAACACCAGTCCGTCGGCGTCCAGCCGCACCAGATCGCCGCTGCGGTAGGCCCGCGGCCATTCCAGGGTGGGCAGCGGCGCGTACTTCTCGGCGTCTCGGTCGGGGTCCAGGTAGCGGCCCAGTCCGACACCGCCGATCACCAGCTCGCCGACTTCGCCGGTGGACACCGGCGCCCCGTCGGGGCCGAGCACGGCCAGGTCCCAACCCAACAGCGGCAGTCCGATCTGAACCGGGCCGGTGCCGTCGAGCTGCGCCGCGCAGGCCACCACGGTGGCCTCGGTGGGGCCGTAGGTGTTCCACACCTCGCGGCCGTCCACTGCCAGCCGAGACACCAGCTCCGGCGGGCAGGCCTCGCCGCCGAAGATCAGCAGCCGTACCGCTTCCAGTGCCTCGGCGGGCCACAGTGCCGCCAGGGTGGGCACGGTGGACACCACGGTCACGTCCCGCGCCACCAGCCACGGGCCCAGATCCATGCCACTGCGCACCAGCGATCGCGGTGCCGGCACCAGGCAGGCGCCGTAGCGCCAGGCCAGCCACATCTCCTCGCAGGACGCGTCGAACGCGACCGACAGTCCGGCCAGTACCCGGTCGCCGGGCCCGATCGGGTTGTCCTGCAAGAACAGCTGAGCTTCGGCGTCGACGAAGGCCGCCGCGTTGCGGTGCGTGATCGCCACGCCCTTCGGGGTGCCGGTCGATCCCGAGGTGAAGATGATCCAGGCGTCGTCGCTGGTCTGCGGTGCCGTGGCCCGCCAGCCGCGGGACGCGCCGGGGCCGCGGGTCAGGCCCTGTTCGGTGATGACCGCCGCGACCTGGGCCTCGTTGAACACCAGCTCGGCGCGCTCGGGCGGATCGTCGGCGTCCACCGGCACGTAGGCCGCGCCGGTGGCCAGCGCGGACAGGATCGCCACGTACAGCGCGTAATTGCCCGACGGCATCCGGATGCCGATGCGATCGCCACGGCCCAGTCCGCGGGCGGCCAGCCACGCGACGCTGTCGGCGATGTCCTCGATCAGCTCGCCATAGGTCAACACCACGTTGCCGTCGTCGATGGCGGGCGCATCGGGGTAGCGGGCAGCGGTCTCTTGCAGGATGTCGATCAGGGTGCGGGGCTGCGGCGCCGAGGAGCCGCGCAGATATTGCGCGGGGACTTGCAGTGAGGGCACGACTGTAGAACGTACCCAGCACGGTCGGGGCGTGCAGCGCGTCACCGTCCGCTCGGCGCGTTGTTCGCGGGCGCTCGGGTCTACCGGCGCCCGCCGAGCCGCGCCAACCGGCGGTGGGCGCCGTAGGCGGCAACACCGACCGCGAAGACCACAAGGCCCGCCAGGACCGAGGTGAGGGGCAGGGCGAAAGCGACAACGACGCAGCCGAGCATGCCGATGATGGGGATCGGGCGCGGGGGACGGCCTTCGGCGGGGGTCAGGGTCCAGGCCGCGGCGTTGGCCACGGCGTAGTAGATCAGGACCGCGAACGAGGAAAAACCGATGGCGCCACGGATATCGGTAGTGGCGGCCAGAACGGCGATTACCAGACCAACGGCGATCTCGGCGCGGTGCGGCACCCCGAACCGGGGATGCACCGCGGTCAAATACGCGGGCAGATACCGGTCACGGGCCATGGCCAGGGTGGTACGCGACACCCCCAGAATCAGGGCGAGCAAGGACCCGGTCGCCGCGAGTACCGCCGCGATCTGGACTGCCACGGCCAGCTTGCCCGCCCCGGCGACCGTCGCCACCTGCACCAGGGGCGCCGAAGCGCCGGCAAGACCTTCTGGGCCAAGAACATTCAGTGCCGCCGTCGCCACCAGCGCGTACACCACCAGGGTGATGGCCAAGGCGATCGGGATCGCGCGCGGAATGGTGCGCGCCGGCTCCCGGACCTCCTCTCCCAAGGTGGCGATGCGGGCGTAGCCGGCGAACGCGAAGAACAGCAGGCCCGCTGCCTGCAGCACCCCCGGGACCGACACCGGCGAGTGGTCGAACCGAAGAGGGGCAAGACCCGGAGTGTCCACGGCGGTCACCACAACCGCTGTCAGGACCACCAGCACCACCGCCACGATCAGCCGGGTCAGCCACGCTGATTTCTGCACGCCCAGCACGTTGATGGCGGTCAGCCCCAGCACCGCCGCCACCGCGATCGCGTGTCCGTGCGCGGGCCACGCGTAGAAACCCACGGTCAATGCCATCGCCGCGCACGACGCGGTCTTACCGACGATGAATCCCCACCCGGCCAGATAGCCAAAGAACGGGCTCAGCCGCTCGCGCCCGTATATGTAGGCACCGCCCGAGGCCGGATACCGTGCGGCAAGCCGCGCCGAGGAAATGGCGTTGCAGTAGGCGATCACCGCTGCCACGACCAGACCGATCAGCATCGCCGCACCGGCCGCCCGTGCCGCAGGCGCCAACGCCACGAAAATTCCGGCACCGAGCATCGAGCCCAGTCCAATCGTCACCGCGTCGAACATGCCCAGCTGCCGGCGCAGCTCGCCGGAATTGCGCTGCCGGTCAGGTGTGGCGTGATCCTCCATCAACCCAGCCCACTGTCGCTATCGCGGCGCGAGGTAGCCGACCGGGCCGACGGCGATGCAGACCGACAGCGCTGCGGTGTCGGCGCGCGCGGACACGTTGTGCCCGGCGCCCGGCAGCCGCACGAAGACACGGTTGAGGCCCGGTCGCACTCGGACCCGCACGTCGGGGCCATCGGACAATGACAACGTCATCGCACCGTCGACGTTGGCCAGATAGTTGATCTCGGCGGTCCAGTCCGCGGGCAACAGCGGGCCGTCGAGTGCCAGTGTTGCCGGCAGGTCCGGTTGCACCAGATACCCACAGCGGGGCACCGGTCCGGCCACCAGGGAGCGCACCCACGTCACCTGGGCGTCGGTCACCGTTCCCGAGTTGGTCAGCATCCGCAACTGCGTTGTCGCCGAGGCGAACTCGGGACGGTCACGAAGTAGGGCGAACATGTGGCTGGCCAGGTTCTCCGGGTAGACGACCCGCTGCAGCACCAGCGGGTCGACCTCCTGATCCAGCATCGGCGCGTCGGAGGCGGCGTGGGCGGCGGCCAGGCCGTGCCGGGCGTTCTGCAGATACGCGCGAGCCGGATCGTCCCGCCAACAGGTCAAGAACGTCACCGTCGAGTACAGGCTGCTCGCAGTGAACGCGACCGCCAGGCCGGTCACCGCCACGGTGCGCGGGCGGGCGGCGTCCAGCCACCGCGACGAGTCCCGGTTGGGGGCGCACAACCCGACGGCCCCCAGGATCGCGAGCACCACGACGAGGTCGGCCAGGTAGCGCAGGGTTTGGGCCAGTTCTAACGCGGTGAACGCCGAGGACCGCATCAGATAGATCGGCACCTGGCAGGCCGCCGCGTAGCCGGCCGCAGCCAGCCACACCGGGGCCAAGCGGTGCTTGCGCGCCAGCGACACCGCCACCAGCGCGGCCAGCACCAGAGCGCCGAGTGCCATCACCACCGGCCCCGGCAGCGCCCACGGCGAGGCCGGTGCCCAGCGTGCCCACGTCCAAGGGCCGCCGGCCAGGCTCGGGACGATGCCGTGGGTGATCGAGCGCAGCAGCAGGTCGCGGGTCATCTCGAGATCGAAACTCCACCGCTTCTGATTGACCACCGCCAGATAGACCCCGATCCATCCCGCGGTCACCGCCAGCATCGCCGTCCACATCCGGGAACCGGCCCGCCACGTCCCGGCGATCGCGCTGGTCAGCGGCGATCCGCAGACGTACCCCAGCAGCGCCACTACCGCGAACGCGACGAACGGGATCACCGCAGACTTCTCGAAGAACAGCAAGCCGCCCAGGTAGGTCAGCGTGGCGGTGTACGCATAGCGCCGGTTGCCGGTGCGCGCCAACAGGATCGCGTCGGCGCACACCCAGGCCATCGCGGCGCACAGCGGAAGGGAGTTCAGCGCCGCCGACCACCAGGCGAAGGCCGGCAGGCCCAGCGGAGTCCACAACGCGAAGGTCAGCGGCACCAGCAGCACCGGCCGCCAGCCCAGGATCACCCACAGCACGCGCAGCAGTGCGCAGGACGACAACAGCTGCAGCACCACCAGGCTGACCGCCGGCGCCGCCCACTGCAGCGGCCACAGCTTGGCCAGCGCCCCGGCCACCAGGAACGCGCCCGGCATCACATGACCGTCGTGGTCGTCGAACAGGTATGCCGGCGACCACAGCGGATGGGTGCCCGCCCGGCCGACCAGGATCAGGTCGTCCCAGTAGAAGTAGCCCCCGAACGCCACCACCGCCCGCACTACCAACTGGGCGGCGATCAGCGCCAGCGCCGCCCAACAGACCCAGGGCAGGGCGGCAGTCCGGGTGCGCATGGGTCTTTCTTACCTGTCGGTATGGTGGGCCGGTGCGAGCACTGGTCACCGGGGCAGCCGGATTCATCGGATCGACGCTGGTCGACCGCCTGCGGGCGGACGGACACCAGGTAGTCGGGTTGGACAATTTCGCGACCGGGCGTGCCGGCAACATCGAGCACCTGGCCGACGACGCCGACTTCAGCTTCGTCGAGGCCGACATCGTCTCCGCCGACCTGAACGCGATCGTGGCCCAACACCGACCCGAGGTGATCTTTCACCTGGCCGCCCAGATCGACGTGCGCCACTCGGTGGCCGACCCGGTCTTCGACGGCTCGGTGAACGTCATCGGGACCATCCGGGTCGCCGACGCCGCGCGCGCCGCGGGGGTGCGCAAGATCGTGCACACCTCCTCGGGCGGGTCGATCTACGGCACCCCGCCGCGCTATCCGACCGGTGAGGACGTCCCCACTGATCCGGCGTCGCCCTATGCCGCCGGCAAGGTGGCCGGTGAGATCTACCTCAACACCTATCGCCACCTCTACGGGCTGCAGTGTTCGGCCATCGCGCCGGCCAACGTCTACGGCCCCCGCCAGGACCCGCACGGCGAGGCCGGGGTGGTGGCGATCTTCGCCCAGGCGCTGCTGGAGGGCCGGCCCACCAAGGTGTTCGGGGACGGATCCAACACCCGCGACTACGTATTCGTCGACGACGTGGTGGACGCCTTCGTGCGGGCCTCGGGGGAGCACGGCGACGGGCAGCGGTTCAACGTCGGTACCGGCGTGGAAACCTCGGACCGGCAACTGCATTCGGCGGTGGCCGCCGCGGTCGGAGCGCCCGACGACCCGGAGTTCCACCCGGCCCGGCTCGGCGATTTGCGACGCTCCTGCCTGGACATCGAGCGGGCGCAACAAGTACTGGGATGGAGCCCGCAGGTCGGGTTGGACGACGGCGTGACACGCACCGTCGCATATTTCCGGCAGATGAAGACCACCTGAAGTTTGTGGCATACTGGCCGGTCGGAGGGGAGTATTCCCCAATTCGCAGTGTCGTCATCACGTCGCCCGTCATCGGGTGACCGGGGCTGTGGGCCGGGCAACCGGCGGAAGAGACCTCCAGCGCTGCAATAACGCTGGAGGCAATCCATGGATGTGTTCGCAATCGGTCGTTTCGGACTGGACGCCGTCGGCGCCGTCGCATCGGCCAGCCTGGACCTGGCCGCCATCCCGCTGCGCGAAGGCGCCAAGATCCTGGCCGGTGAGCCCTCCGATCTGACCAGCCGCCGCAGCTGGCGCGGCGCCGGACGGGCCTGGATCGAGGTGCACGGGCTCGACGACCCCGACGGCGTGGACATCGGTGCCGAGGTTCTCGAAGCCCTGCGGGCCGAGCCCGGTGTCACCTCGGTGCGGCTGAACCGACCACTGTCCCGGGTGGTCGTCGAGATCGGCGACCACGTTTCGCTGGCCGATCTGTGCGCCAAGGTGGAAGCCCTGGAAAAGGAAGCAAAGAATGCCGAATTGACCGAAACCGCGGCGCTGCCGGGCGACGGACTGCTGCTCGCCACCAAGGGCGCGATGGTGGGCGCCAACGCGGTCGGTCTGGCGATCGCGACCCTGGGCAGCGCGATGCGCCTGCCCGCCGCGCCCAAGATCTTCGACGCCGCGGCGTCGGTGGCCCGCTATCAGCCGCTGGTCCGCAGCGCGCTGGAAAGCCGGATCGGCCCGGCCAAGACCGAGAGGGTGCTTTCCCTGGTCTCGCTCGGGTCGCACGTCATCACCATGTCCCCGGCGATTCTGGCGGTGGACCTGATGGTGGAGGGGCTGAAAGCCTCCGAGACCCGCGCCGGGGCGCTGGCCTGGAACCGCTACGAGCCGGAGCTGGCCCGCTACGCGGACCATCCGGACGTGCACCCCTCTGCGCGACCTGTCCCGCGGCCGGCCGGTGCGGCCGAGCGCTACCTGAAGCGCACCGCGGTGGCGCAGGTGGTGGCGGCCGGGGCGGTGGGCGCGCTGACCCGCAATCTGGACATGACCTCGAGTGCGATCCTGGCCACCTCGCCGAAGGCGGTGCGCACCAGTTGCGAATCGTTCGCCGCGACTCTCGGGCAGGGGCTGGCGGACACGCACGGAGTGCTCCCGCTGCGGCCGGACAGCCTGCGCCGCCTCGACAAGATCGACACCGTGGTCATCGACCCGCGGGCGCTGACCGGTGAGCAACGCCGGGTGGTGCAGATCCGCGGCGCGAGCGAGCACGAGCTGCCGAAAGCCTGGAACAGCGCGCAGAGCCTGCTTGACAAGCCCGGACTGCGTCCGGGCTGGCACCGGGTTCCCGGGATGACAGTCCGCGGGTCGGCCCGCAAGGAGCCGGTGGACGCGCTGATCTTGCCCGCGCACCACGCGCTGGCGTCGGCGGTGGTGCTCGAAGGGCGTGCCGCGGGCGTTGAGCTGGTCACGGTGGACACCGAGATCCTCGGTGAGCTGCGCCCCGGCTTCGATGACATCCGCCCGGTCTCCGGCGACGATCTGGACGCCGCGCTGGCCGCGGCCGTGACCGACCTGCAGCAGGCCGGCCGGACCGTCGCGGTGCTGTCCACCTCGGCGGCGCAGGCGCTGGCGTCGGCGGATCTGGCGCTGGGTGTGATGCCGACCAGCGAGCACGCCGACACCCCACCACCCTTTTATGCCGACCTGTTGCTGGCTGACCTGGCCGGAGCATGGCAGGTGCTGCGCGCGCTGCCGGCCGCCCGGTCAGCCACCGAGCGCGGGGTGGCGATCTCGATCGGCGCGTCGTCTATCGCCGGGCTGCTGCTGGTCCGCGGGGTCCGGGCGACCATCCCGGGGGTCGGGGCGGGGCAGAGCCGCGGTCCGGGGCCGGTGACCGTTGGTGCCGGCGCCGGAATGCTCTCGGGGTATCTGCTGGCCCGCCGGGTGCTGCGGGCGCACGCACCGAAGCCGGCCCCGGCCTACGAGTGGCACGCCATGACGGTCGAGCAGGCGCGCGAGCTGTTGACGCCGGACGCGGTGACGCCGCTTGCCGAACGCGCGCCGGTCGACACGGAAACCCAAGGCATGTTCTGGCCGTACTTCCACGCCGTGCGTGAGGAGTTGTCCGACCCGATGACGCCGATCCTGGCGCTGTGCTCGGCGGCGACTGCCATGCTGGGTTCGCCGATCGACGCGGTGATGGTGGGTACGGTGCTCACCGGAAACGCCATGCTGGCCGCCTACCAGCGGCTGCGGGCCGAGAGCCGCCTGAACATCTTGCTGGCCCAGCAGGCCCCGCCCGCCCGGGTCGTGCAGATGGGTGCCGACGGAACACCGAATTACCACGAGATCGTCGCCGAGCAATTGTTGCCCGGTGACCTGATCGAGGTGCGTAGCAACGAGGTGGTGCCCGCTGACGCGCGCGTCATCGAGGTGTCCGACCTCGAGGTCGACGAGTCCGCGTTGACCGGCGAATCGCTGTCGGTCGGCAAGCAGCTCGACCCGACTCCCGGCGCCGAACTGGCCGAGCGCAGCTCCATGCTCTACGCGGGCACCACGGTGATCGCCGGCAAAGCGCTGGCGATGGTGACCGCGGTGGGTGCCGACACCCAGGCCCGCCGGGCCTCCGAACTGGCCTCCGGCGAGCTGCCCGAGGTCGGTCTGCAGCACCACCTGTCCCAGCTGATGTACCGGACCTTCCCCTACAGCGCCGCCGGTGGTGTGGCGGTCGGTGCGCTCGGCCTGCTGCGCCAGGGCGGGCTGCGCGTCGCGCTCGGCAACGCGATCGCGGTCGCGATCGCCGCCGTCCCGGAGGGCATGCCGTTGATGGCCACCCTGGCCCAGCATGCGTCGTCGCAGCGGTTGAGCAAAACCGGTGCGCTGGTGCGGATCCCGCGGTCGGTGGAGGCACTCGGCCGGGTCGACGTGGTCTGCTTCGACAAGACCGGAACGCTGTCCGAGAACCGGCTGCGGGTCGCCACGGTGCGCCCGCTCGCGGGGTATTCCGACGAGGACGTGCTGGGCACCGCCGCGCAGGCGGCGCCGGCCCCCGACGGTGCGGCCCACGCGCACGCCACCGACCAGGCCATCGTGGAAGGCGCGGCGGCCGCGGCCGGTTCCCGGCCGTGGATCGAACCCGACGCGCACCTGCCGTTCCGCTCCGGGCGAGCCTTCTCGGCATCGGTGCTGGGATCGGAGCTGCTGGTCAAGGGGGCACCGGAAGTGGTGCTGGGAGCCTGCAAGAACGCCGGCGCCGCGGTCGAGCAGCAGGTGGCCGCGATGGCGGCCCAGGGGCTGCGGGTGATCGCGGTCGCCCAGGGCAAGCTGACCGCCGGCCAGGTGCGGGCCGTGCAGGAAGATTCCGACCGTCTCTCGGAGGTCAGCGCCGCCGGGCTGACGCTGATCGGGTTCCTCGGCCTGGCCGACACACCCCGGGCCGACGCTCCGCAGCTGCTGGCCGATCTGGCCGCCCGCGGCGTCGACATCCGGATGATCACCGGCGACCACCCGATCACGGCCACCGCGATCGCCGCCGAGATGGGTGTGACCGTAGCCGCCGAGCAGGTGATCACCGGCTCGGAGTGGAATGCGTTGAACCGCAAGGAACAAGAGCGCGTGGTCTGCGAGCGGGTGATCTTCGCCCGGATGTCACCGGAGAACAAGGTGCAGATCGTCCAGACCCTGGAGCGCGCCGGCCGAGTGTCGGCGATGGTCGGGGACGGTGCCAACGACGCCGCCGCGATCCGGGCCGCCACGGTGGGGCTGGGTGTCGTTGCGCACGGCAGCGACTCGGCGCACGCCACCGCAGACGTGGTGCTGACCGACGGCAAGATCGGCGCTCTGGTCGACGCGATCGACGAGGGCCGGCGACTGTGGCGGGGCGTGCAACTGGCGATCTCCGGGCTGCTGGGCGGCAATGCCGGCGAAGTGATGTTCTCGGTGATCGGCACTGCGATCACCGGGAATTCACCGCTGAACACCCGGCAGTTGCTGTTGATGAACACCCTGACTGACGCACTGCCGGCCACCGCCGTGGCGGTGAGCACGCCGGCCGGCCCGATCGGTGACGCGGTGCCCGGACTCGACGAGGGCAAACTGTGGCGTGCGGTGGCGTTCCGCGGCGGTGTCACCGCCGCGGCGGGCACCGCCGCCTGGGCGATGGCCTCAGCAACCGGTTTGCCGCAGCGGGCCGCAACGGTGGCGCTGATCTCGCTGGTGACCACCGAACTCGGTCAGACCGTGGTCGACTCGCGGGCGCCGATGGTGCTGGCGACCGCGGCCGGATCGTTCGCGCTGTTCGCGGCGATAGTCTCCACCCCCGGAGTCAGCCAGCTGTTGGGTTGCACGCCGGTCGGCCCGATCGGCTGGGCGCAGGGTCTCGGCACGGCCGCGGCGGCCACCGCCGCGGTGGCCGTGGCGAGCAGGTTCTCGACCCCGGCTAAGGAGATCGCTGCCCCGGCCAAGGAGATTGCGGCCCCCGCCAAGGCGGTGGCGGCGGTCCCGGCGAAGAAGGCCCCGGCTGCCAAGAAGGCCCCGGCTGCCAAGAAGGCCGCGGCTGCCAAGAAGGCCGCGGTCAAGAAGGCCCCGGCGAAGAAGGCCCCGGCTGCCAAGAAAGCTCCGGCTGCCAAGAAGGCCCCCGCCGAGAAGGCCGTGCCGGCCAAGAAGGCACCGGCCAAAAAGGCCGCCGCGAAGAAGTCTTCCGCCAAGCTAGAGCTGGTGCGCTGAGGCTGTCCCGTTACGCCGGCTGAAGCACCGACACCTGCGAAAGCGGTCGTTTGGATGCGCGAACTCGCGCCTCGAGCAGCCCGGCGCGCCAGAGCACCGCGTACAACTCGACCATCGGCACTGTCAGCAGTGCCGCTGTGGCGTCGGCCAGAGGTTCTGCCAGGATGTCGGTCCCCCGCATACCTGCAACGGTGAGGGCTCGAATCGGACGAGCGGCAAACCCGTTGTTACCACAGGGACAACTGTTGCCGAATTACTGTGTTTCAGGCGGTTCCAGCTTCGCCTCTCCTGCGTCGAGCCTCGCTAAACCGCCGGTTCGGCCGGCTCGGGTGGTTGGGCTTGCCCGAGCGCTATCACCCGTGCCAGCCGGGCATAGCGCAGCTCCAGATCGCGGAATCGCATGTAGGTGCTCAGTGTGGTGAACGCGAAAACCATGATCAGCACGTACAGCATCAAATCGGTACCGCGGCGCACCCCGAGCCAGTTGGCCAGCACGGTGGTGTCGTCGGGACGCAGCACCGCATAGATACCGGCCACCACGAACACCAGGTAGCCGACTTTCACCCAAGCCCGCGACTGGGCGGATCGTCGCGACAGCAGCAGGTAGATCAGCAGCACCAGCACCGCCGCGATCAACAGCACCTTGATCCAATTCACTGAAAAACGATCCTATTCATTGAATGGCGATCCTGTTCATCGCGACATCCTCTTGCGTAGCAACCCGTCGAAAAGGATGTTGACGCCGTTGAGCAGCGGCTGACCCTTCGACTTCGAGTAGTCGGTGTAGAGCACCTCGACCGGCTCTTCCCCTACTCGCCAGCGGTTCTCGGCGATCAGGGCGATGAACTCCCCGGCGTGGCTCATGCCGTTCATGGTGAGGTCGAGTCGATCGGCGACCCGCCGGTTGAACACCCGCAGACCGTTGTGGGCGTCAGAGAGCCCGAGCCGGCGGATCCGCGGGTTGAGCAACACGGCGGCCCGCAGCACCACTCGTTTGAGCGGAGGCACCGACGCGGCAGCTTCGGGTGCGCCGAACCGCGTGCCGATAACGATGTCGAGGTCGGTGGCGTCGAGACGGTCGATCATGCGCACCAGATCGGCCACCCGGTGCTGGCCGTCGGCGTCAAAGGTGGCGAACAGCCGGGCGCCGGGCTGGCGGCGGGCGAACTCGACCCCGGTCTGGATGGCCGCTCCCTGGCCGAGGTTGACCGGATGGCGCACGACATAGGCGCCCGCACGTCGGGCTGTGACGGCGGTGTCGTCGGCGCTTCCGTCGTCCACACAGACCACGTAGTCGAAAACCGAACGGATCCCTGCGATCACGTCACCGATGACGGTCGCCTCGTTGAACGCCGGGACGATGATCCAGACATCGGGGTAGCGGGTATCGATGGTTTAGAAAATACACGCCCGTCCGGCTTAGGAATCGGTGCGCAACGCGGCCAGATGCACGGCGATTCCCACCAGCGGACCGCACAGCAGGGCCACCACGGTCCTGGTGGGCAGGTCCAGCGGGAGCAGCAGGAGCAGCGTCGAGGCCACCGTGGCACCCACCCAGCCCAGCGCGTAGGCGCGATGCAGTGCCGCGGCGACGGTCGCTGCCCCGGTCAGCGTCAGCAGCGCGATCGCGGTGGCCGCCGTGGTCAGTCCGGCCAACAGCAGCCCGTCGGCGCGGTAATCCGGGCCGAACACCGTGCGCAGCAGCCACGGGCCGAGCAGGCCCGCCGCCACCGCGCCGGCCGCGCCCAGCGCGGCAACGGCGGCGGCCGGCGTGCTCAGCGCCCGCAGTCGGCGACCGCGTTGGTCGACGAAGTGCGCGATCAGGTTGCCCTGCATGGCGGTCAGCGGCACCAGCAGCGGCGCGCGGGTCACCGTGACCGCCAAGATCACCACACCGCCCGCGGCGCCCAATTCGCCGTAGGTGGCCTGCAACAGCACCGGAAAACCCATCACCAGGATCGCGCTTGCCCCGGCGGCGGTAATCGAATGCGCCGCACCGCGCAGGAACTCCGCTGTGCTCACCGGAGTCAGCAGTCGCGCCGCCGAGCGGGCCGCGGGCGAGGCGGCCAGCAGCAGCAGCCAGGCCAGCGCGCCGGCCACGGTGGCCCACAAGAACCCGAGCAGGCCCCAGCCGATGACGAACGTCGCGGTGGCCACCGCCACCCGAATGGCCGCATCGGTCACCATCAGGGCGCCGTACTGCGTCCACCGGTTGGCGCCGGCCAGCACGCCGAGCAACGTGGCGTGCACCGCGAAGTTGGCCAGACCGAAGCACAGCAGCCCCACCGACAGCCAGCGCGCCTCGACGAACACGTGGCCGCTCCACAGTGGCGAACTGGCGGCAACCACACCGGCCGCCACCAGCCCGGTCAGCCCGGCAACCCGCAGCGGGCGAGTGTGCGCGGTGGCGGAGGGCCCGGCCTCGGATTCGCCGGCGCGCCGGACTTCCCTGGTGGTCTCCTGCAGCAGGCCGTTGGCGGCGCCGTTGACCAGGCCGAAGGCGCCCCAGAAGACGCCGAACACCGAGAAACCTGCCGGATCCAGGTCGCGTGCCGCCAGGTACAGCACCGCGTAGCCGCAGAGGGCGCTGAGCAGGGTTGCGGTGCCGACCCGGGCCATACTGGCTCGGGCGACGGGGCCCGTGGCCACCCCACGAGGGAACCCGGGGGATCCGGTACCACCGACATCGGTCACCACGGCGAAAATACTAAGCGGGTCGCGGGGTACGGTCGGTCAGCCCGCTGAACTGACTCGACGACCGGAGGCTCCCCGATGGACCCGTCGCTGTGGGAATGGCTGGTGACATTCGCGGGCCTGGGCGCGGTGCTCGGTTTCGACCTTTTCCTGGTGGCCCGCCGCGTACACGAGCCCACGATGCGCGAGGTCGCGATCCGGCTGTCGTGCTACATCGGGCTGGCGGTGGCATTCGGCGTCTGGGTGTGGCATTTTCACGGCGCAAAGTACGGGATGCAGTTCTACGCGGGCTGGCTGACCGAGTACAGCCTGTCGGTGGACAACCTGTTCGTGTTCGTGATCATCATGAACAGCTTCAACGTGCCCAAGAAGTACCGCCAGGAGGCGCTGTTCGTCGGCATCATCCTTGCGCTGTCGTTCCGGGCGGTGTTCATCGCGCTGGGCGGAGTCGCCGTGCAGCGGCTGTCGTGGACGTTCTATGTTTTCGGCGCATTCATGGCCTACACCGCGATCAAACTCCTGCGCCACGAGGACCCGACCGGTGAGGGTGCGGGCGAGGGCGGCAACAACGCCGTGGTGAGGTTTGCACGCACCCACTTCAACGCCACTGATCGGTGGGCCGGCGTGCGGTTCTTCGTCCGGGACAACGCCGGGGCGTGGGCCGTCACCCCGATGTTTCTGGTCGCGCTCGCGTTGGGCACCACCGATCTGGTGTTCGCGATGGACTCCATCCCGGCCATCTACGGGCTGACTCGCCAGCCCTACCTGGTGTTCACCGCCAACGTGTTCGCCCTGATGGGGCTGCGGCAGTTGTTCTTCATCCTCGGCAAGCTGCTGAGCCGGCTGGTGTATCTGTCGCAGGGGCTGGCGGTGATCCTGGGCTTCATCGGGGTGCGGATGGTGTTGCACGCGCTGCGCACCAACGACGTCTGGTTCATCAACGGGGGCCGCAACTTCAACGTCCCGGAGATTCCGACCCCGGTCAGTCTGGGGGTGGTGGTGGGGGTGTTGCTGCTGACGACGGGTGCGAGCCTGTACCGGACCCGCGGATCGACCTCAGTGGAGTGAGAAGACCGGAATGGACGGCGCCGCGATCCGCAGTTCGTCGTCGCTGGAATCCGGCGTCAGCCCCGCCACGTAACCCTTGACCTGCCAGTACCACCGTTGTAGATACCGCCGCAGCACCGCCGGCTTGTCATCGTCGGCCACCTCGCTGACCCGGGCTGGCCTCGGACGCCACCGCGGCCCGATCTGGATTTCGCCGGCGGCGCGCACATTGCGCACCCACTCGGTGTTGCCGCGCGGCGACACCAGGTAGTCCACCCCGTCGACGGTCAGGAGATTGATCACGACGCCGCGGCGCTTGCCGCTCTTGCGGCCTCGTACGGACAGGGCGCGGGTGCCGGCAATGCTGATCCCTGCCTCGGCCAGCTTGCGGATCAGTGCGTTGGCCAATCGGGCGGCTGCATTGGGTCGGTCGTATCCGGCGGCCATGGGTCGTCCCCCTTAGCGGAAGTTTCGAGAGCACCGCTCTTGTTTATTTGAGGGTGACACACTGGGCGGATCAAAACAAGAGCGGTGCTCTCGGATCTGTCAGACTGGCGCGATGGGCCGACGGCAGGAATCGCGCGAACGTATCGAGGCGCAGATCATCGAGGTCGGGCGGCGGCAACTGCGCACCCACGGCGCGGCCGGGCTGTCACTGCGCGCCGTCGCCCGCGATGTGGGCATGGTGTCCTCGGCGGTCTATCGATACGTGGGCAGTCGCGACGAGTTGATCACCCTGTTGCTGGTCGACGCCTACAACGATCTGGCCGACGCGGTGGCGCGGGTTCGGACGCGGACGTCGTGGCACGCGGACATCCAGGCCATCGCTCACGCGGTGCGGGACTGGGCATTGGCCAACCAGGCCGGGTGGGCACTGCTGTACGGCAGTCCGGTTCCCGGCTACCACGCGCCTGCCGAGCAGACCGCGGCCCCGGGCACCCGGGTGGTCGGGGCGTTCTTCGAAGCGGTCGCGGCGGGCATCGCGGTCGGCGACATTGCGTCCGGCAACAGCGGTGCCGCGCAACCACTATCGGCAGACTTCGAGCAACTACGGCAGGAGTTCGGCTTCCCCGGCGACGATGCCGTCGTCGGCAAATGCTTCCTGCTGTGGGCCGCCCTCGTGGGCGCGGTCAGCCTGGAGGTGTTCGGTGGGTATGGCGAGGACACCCTGTCGGCACCACGGGCGGTGTTCGACGTCCAGCTCGCACTCCTGCTGGACGTACTGGGGCGGCCGCAGCCGCTCGGCTGATGCGACGGTCCCAGCTTCGCCTCTCCTGCGTCGAGGCTTGCTGAACCGCCGGGCTGATGCGACGGTCCCAGCTTCGCCTCTCCTGCGTCGAGGCTTGCTGAACCGGCGGGTTGGTGCGGCGGTCCCAGCTTCGCCTCTCCTGCGTCGAGGCTTGCTGAACCGCCGGGTCAGTGACCGGAGGTCTTGAACCGCTCGATCGACCGGGTGATCTCGGCCTCGGCTTCGGCACGGTCCACCCAGTCGGCGGCCTTGACGAACTTGCCCGGCTCCAGGTCCTTGTAGTGCACGAAAAAGTGCTTGATCGCGTCCAGCTCATAGGCGGGCACGTCGCTGATGTCCTGAATGTGGTCCCACCGGTGGTCACCGGCCGGCACGCACAGCACCTTGGCGTCGCCGCCGGCTTCGTCGGTCATCTGGAACATCCCGACCGGCCGTGCCTCGACCAGCACACCGGGGAACACCGACTGCGGCAGCAGCACCATCGCGTCCAGCGGGTCGCCGTCCTCGCCGAGGGTGTCCTCGATGAAGCCGTAGTCGGCGGGGTAGCCCATCGGCGTGTACAGGTAGCGGTCGAGCTTGACACGCCCGGTGGCGTGGTCGACCTCGTACTTGTTGCGCTGGCCCTTGGGGATTTCGATGGTCACGTCGAATTGCACCGGGCCAGTCTAGAGCGGCCCGCATTCACGCTCGGACTCCGCCCGTCCGGCACAATTGCGCCTGAGAAGGCAGGAGAGACATGCAACCCACTCGGTGGCGACACAGCAGCGCCCATCTGGGTATCGCGGCAGCGGTACTGGCACTGGCCGCCGCGGTGGTGGTCATCGCGGTGGTTGTGCTCCCGGATGAATCCGGCGCCGGTGCGCGCGTCGTGTCGCCGGCACCGGTGGCGACCGCCAAACCCGGGGTGGTTCCGGTCTCCGACGACGCCCCAGTGCCGGTCGGCAGCGCCCTGGCGGCAGCCATGGCGCCTGCGCTGGCCGACCCGAATCTGGGCCGGCTCACCGGGCGAATCACCGATGCGTTGACCGGCAAGGCGCTGTGGACACAGCAGGAAGATCTGCCGGTGCAGCCGGCGTCGACCAACAAGGTGCTGACCGCCGCCGCCGCCCTGCTGGCGCTGGATTCCGGCGCCCGGGTCACCACCCGCGTGACGGCCGGCGACCAGCCCGGGGTGGTGGTGCTGGTGGGCGGCGGAGATCCCACGCTGTCGACCGCCGAGGTCGGTCAGGACACCTGGTACCGCGAAGCCGCGCGCATCAGTGATCTGGCCGAGCAGGTTCGGCGCAGCGGGGCAAGCGTCTCCGAGGTACAGGTCGACGTGTCGGCGTTCACCGGCCCGACCATGGCCCAGGGTTGGGACGCCGAGGACATCGAAGGCGGCGACATCGCCCCGATCGAGGCGGTGATGGTCGACGGTGGCCGCGTCCAGCCCACCACGGTCGAGTCGCGGCGGTCCCCGACGCCCGCGCTGGACGCCGGGAAGGCGTTGGCCGCGGAGCTGGGCGTCGACCCCGACAAGGTGAGCATTGCGTCCTCGACGGTGACCGGGCGCGAACTGGGGGCGGTCCGATCGGCGCCGCTGGTGGTCCGGCTCGGCGAGATGATGAACGCCTCCGACAACGTGATGGCCGAATCCATCGCCCGGGAGGTGGCCGCGGCGATGGGCCGGCCTCGCTCGTTTGCCGGCGCGGTCGACGCGGTGACCAACCGGCTGGCCACCGCCCACATCGCGGTGAGCGGAGCCGCCCTGCAGGACTCCAGCGGGCTGTCGGTCGACGACCGGCTGTCGGCCCGGACCCTCGATTCGGTGGTGCAGGCGGCTGCCGGGCCGGACCTGCCCGAGCTGCGTCCACTGCTGGACATGCTGCCGGTCGCCGGCGGCAGTGGCACGCTTTCCGAGCGGTTCCTCAACCCCAAGACCGGGCGCGGCGCGGCCGGCTGGCTGCGGGCCAAGACCGGCTCGCTGACCCGCACCAATGCGCTGGCCGGCATTGTCACCGACCGCGATCAGCGGGTGCTGACGTTTGCGTTCATCTCCAACGACGCCGGACCCACCGGGCGGACCGCAATCGACGCGCTGGCCGCGGTCCTGCGAACCTGCGGGTGCGGATGAGCGAGTCCGACGTCGGCAGCGCGGTGGACTTCGAGTTCGCCGCGACGGTCGGTGGTTGGCTGGCACGTCCCGCGCCGCCGATGACCGACTACACGCGCCGTCAGGTCGTCGAGGAACTGCACACCAGCGCTCGCGCGGCAGAACCCCTGGTCCGCGAAGTCACCGGCCTGGGCGACGACGGTCCGGTCCCCGACGCCCGCGTGGTCGACCGGCGGCAGTGGGTCGCCGCCGCCGCCGAATCGATGCGGGTGATGATGGGCGCCTCCGAGCGGCCGGCCGGTTTCCTCACCAGCCGGCTGACCGGGGCGCAGACCGGCGCGGTGTTGGCGTTCGTCTCCTCGGGCATCCTCGGCCAGTACGACCCGTTCTGTGCTGACGGTGGCGCGCTGCTGCTGGTCTACCCCAACGTGGTCGCAGTCGAGCGTCAGCTGCAGGTGACTCCGGCCGACTTCCGGTTGTGGGTGTGCCTGCATGAGGTGACGCACCGCGTGCAATTCAGCGTCAACCCGTGGCTGGCCGGCTACATGTCCGAGGCGCTGGCGGTACTGACCGGCGACAGCAGCCCGGACCTCACCCAGGTGGTGGGCAGGCTGGCCGACTACCTGCGGGGCCGCCATGACGACGCCGAGTCGCCGGGCCCGTCGGGGATCCTGGGCCTGGTGCGGGCGGTGCAGTCCGAGGAACAGCGCACCGCGCTGGACCAGCTGCTGATGCTGGGCACGCTGCTCGAAGGCCACGCCGATCACGTGATGGACGCGGTCGGGCCGCTGGCGGTGCCGTCGGTGGCGACCATCCGGAGCCGCTTCGAGGAACGCCGCCAGCGCAGCCAACCCCCGCTGCAACGGCTGCTGCGGGCGCTGCTGGGCCTGGACGCCAAGCTGAGCCAGTACACCCGCGGCAAGGCCTTCGTCGACGCCGTGGTCGGCCGCGTCGGCATGGACCGGTTCAACGCGGTGTGGTCGAGTCCGCAGACCCTGCCGCTGCCCGCCGAGATCGAAGAGCCCCAGCGGTGGATCGACCGGGTGCTGTAGCCGCGCTGCGGGCCGCGCTGGGGGCGTTCGCCGAGCAGCATCTGCCGCAGGGGGGAGGCTGGGCGGTCGCGTTGTCCGGTGGGCCCGACTCGCTGGCGCTGACCGCCGTCGCCGCCCGGCTGCGGCCGACCACCGCGCTGATCGTCGACCACGGCCTGCAAGCCGATTCGGCGCAGGTGGCCGAGACTGCACGAAGTCAGGCGCTCGAACTGGGATGTGTTGATGCGCGGGTTATTTCGGTGACTGTCGGAGCTCAAGGAGGTCCGGAAGCCGCGGCGCGTACGGCCCGCTACGCCGCGCTGGCCGATGCCCGCGGCGCAGGCCCGGTGTTACTGGGACACACGCTCGACGATCAGGCCGAGACCGTGCTGCTCGGGCTCGGCCGCGGTTCGGGCGCCCGGTCGATGGCCGGCATGCGGCCGTACGACCCGCCATGGTGCCGGCCGCTGCTGGGGGTGCGACGAGCAGTGACCGGACAGGCCTGCGCCGAACTGGGGCTGGCGCCCTGGCTCGACCCGCACAACAGCGACCCTCGATTCACCCGGGTGCGGTTGCGCGCCGAAGTGCTGCCCCTGTTGGAGGACGTGCTCGGCGGCGGGGTGGCCGATGCCCTGGCCCGGACCGCGATCGCGCTGCGGGAGAACACCGAGCTCATTGACGCCTTGGCGGAGCAGGCGCTGCCCGGCGCCACAGCCGGTGCCGGGTTGGACGCTGCGGCCCTGGCGGCCCTGGCGGCTCCGGTACGCCTCGCGGTGATCCGGCGCTGGCTGATCGATGGAGGCGGGCGCGGCCTGACCGACCTGCAGATCCGCGCGGTGGACCGACTGGTCACCGCATGGCGCGGACAGGGTGGGGTGGCGGTCGGATCAGACCTGCGGGGACAGCGACTGTTCGCGGTCCGCGGCGACGGATTGCTACGGCTGCGCCGCGAGCCGGTCTGAGCCCCGGACGTGAATTTGTCCGCCGCAGTTGGTTGTCGAACTCCCGCCATGGCACGCTGTGCTGGTGGCTGAGAACTCGCCTGGGGAGGGACCCGAGTTGTATGCGGGTGACATCAAATCGGTATTGCTGAGCGAGGAGCAGATCCGGACCCGCACTGCCGAACTCGGCGCGCAGATCGCGGCCGACTACGCCGAGGGACGTGCCGAGAGCGGCGATCTGCTGCTGATCACCGTGCTCAAGGGCGCGGTGCTGTTCGTCACCGACCTCGCCCGGGCGATTCCGTTGCCCACCCAATTCGAGTTCATGGCGGTCAGTTCTTACGGTTCGTCGACCTCGTCATCGGGTGTGGTGCGCATCCTCAAGGACCTCGACCGCGACATCAGCGATCGCGACGTGTTGATCGTCGAGGACGTCGTCGACTCCGGCCTGACGCTGTCCTGGTTGCTACGCAACCTGGCCACCCGGCGGCCGCGGTCCCTGCGGGTCTGCACCCTGTTGCGCAAACCCGACGCGCTGGGGGCCGGCGTCGACATCTCCTACGTGGGCTTCGACATCCCGAATGACTTTGTGGTCGGCTACGGCCTGGACTACGTCGAGCGGTACCGCGACCTGCCCTACATCGGGACCCTGGACCCGCGGGTCTATCAGAGCTGAGCCCCGCGGGGAGTGGCCAGCCAGGTCTAGTGGGCGACCTGGGCGCGTCGGCCGCGTGACAGGAACCGCGCCAGCCCGGCGATGCGCTTCACCGGACCTCCGGGAATCGCGGCATCCGCAGGGGTGCGGAGCCGTTCGTCCCGCAGCTCGGCGTGGTAGCCGGCATCTTCGATGGCCGCGCACAGGTCGGCGACGGCCACGGTGGGGTCTGCGTCGATCGTGGCGGTCGCAGTCGGAAAGTCCACCGATGCTTGCACCCCAGTGATCGTGTTCAGTTTCAGGGCGATATGCGCCTCGCACATCCGGCACGTCATGCCGGTCACGTCGAGTTGGATCCGTCGAATGTCAGACAAGGCATCTCCTTCTTCAGGTCCTCTGTGAGTGGTCGTCAGAAAGGGTCGTCCGGTTCCACTCCGCAACCGTGAGCCACCAGCTCGGCCAGCCGCGAAGATGGGGCGGTCACTTCGGTGACCGCATCGACCTGCAGGTCGAAACTGGCGTGGCCGGCGAGGTATTGCGCGTAGGACCGCTCGCCCAGGCGCAACCCCAAGGTGAGCCAGGCGTCGATAACCGCCCACCGGCGTGGGTTGCGTCTGGCCCAGTCGCTGGCGTCCAAGTGCTGCTTCCACTGTTGGACTTCGTACTCGCGGGAACCGAAGTGAGCCAGAAATTTCGAGTACTCGACGGGTGTTCCGCGCAGCGCGGTCACGGTGCGTCCCAGCGGCGCCGACAACATGCCCAGAATCGCCGCCGCTGCCGACCGGTTGCTGGTGACCTCCTCGGTCAGGTGTACGGCGGGATAAGCGCGCAGCGCTGTGCAGGCATCGGCGAGTGCGACCAAAATATCGGCCGACGTCCGCAGCTGGTGGGGCTCGCCCAGCACCCGGGGTAGCCGTACTAGCGAGAAGGCGAGGTGACCTGCGCTGCGCGCGACTATCAGCTCGGCCAGCGCCTTGGACGCCGCGTAGGGGTAGGGCGCGGCACGCGGATCGACAACCTGCGGTGTTGCCGGTTGCGGGCTCACCACCGACGTCGACAAATGCACCAGCCGGGCGCCGTGTGCGGTGCAGGCCGCAACGATGGCCGCTACCGCTTCCACATTGGCCGGCCGCAGCTCGCGATATGGCACCACCACATTGGTATTGCCGATGGCGTTGACCACGGTTCCAGCGTGAGTGGCGCGGATCAGTTCAGGGATCCGTTGCGGGGAAATGTGTTCTACCCGAACACCGTCGACCCCGGGCAGCTCTCGCCAGGGACCAACGTCGGGCAGTGTAGAGGTGGTGGCCAAGACCAGCTCCGAGTCGAATCCGTGGGTGCGCAGCTCGGCCGCAGCTCGGGCAAAGCCGGTGCCCAGGATTCCCGACGCGCCAAACACCACAACGGTGCCGGCGCGCTCGGAGTTCGGGCTTGGTGCTGGGTAGGGCAGCGACGGGGCCAGGTTGGCGAGATCGTCGTCGATCTCGGCGGCGGCGCCTTCGTCCATCCCCATCCCGTCGGAGCTTTCGATCAGCCGGCTGGCGCTATCGGCGCTGATCACATCCAGCAATGACAGCTGTCGGCCGAGGTAGCTGCGGGTGGCAGGCAGGATGCGGATCAGGTCCAGCGAGCCGACACCCTCGGCCAGCAGCGACGAGTCCGGGCGCAGGTCACGGTCCAGATGCCGACTCCATAACTGAGCCAGGCCGTTTGCTTGGGCCGGCGCTGTGCCGGTGTCGTCGAGTTGGGTCTTGGGCAGACGATCGGAATCGACCTTGCCGCTGGGCTTACGCGGGATCTCCGAGACCGCCGAGATCGCAAATCCGGTGACCCGGGCGGCCCTCAGGACTGCGCGAATTCGTTCTTCGGCCGCGGGGTCGGCGGCTCCATCACGGGTGAGCAGGCTGGTGAACCAAACTTCAAGACGGGTGTCGTCGGGCTCCATGGCAACATCGCAGATCGCGGGATCCTCGGCGATCAGCCGCATGAGTTCGGCAGTGTCGACGCGCCTGCCGGCAAGCTTCACAACGGCGTCCTTGCGACCCGCAAGTACCGGGAAGCCCGCGCTGTCAAAGCTCACGCGGTCGGCGGTGGCAAACGCGTGCAGTGGCGAACCGTCGACGGCGAGTACGGTGCCAAAGTTGGGGCTGGCGATACCCACGTAGCCCGCAGACACCTGGTCGCCGAGCAAGACCACCTCACCGAATGCGATGAAAACGGTGTTTGGAGCCAAGGGTTTCCCCAGTCGCCGTTGGCAACTGGGCTCGGCCACAGTCTCCTCGTTCAGCGGCAGGTACGTCACCACCACCGTCGCCTCGGTGGGACCGTAGCTTGAAATCAGCGCGACGTCTGAAACACCGCTGGACGCATGCCACCGCTCGACGGCGCGGGGGCGAACTGCCTCTCCGCCGATCACGATTTGGCGCACGCGCGATGCCGCCAAGGCGGCAAGCATGTCGGGTTGGTCGCAGCACAGATTCCAGATGGCCGTAGGCAGGTCAAGGACCGTAGCTCGGTGGCGCGTCAGGTCTGCCCCCAGTTGCGTGAGATCTCCGGTCCGCGTTGCCGCCGAGCGAACCAGCGCGGCACCGGTTTGCGCGGCGCCGAAAATCTCCTCGACACTGATATCTGATGTCAGAGGCGCACATTGCAGGACCCTGTCGTGCTGTCCCCAGCCGTAGGCCTGGTGCGATCCCCGGCAGAAGACCGCCAGTGCGCCGTGGGTGATCGGGACCAGCTTAGGGCTGCCGGTGGACCCAGAGGTCGGCATGATGTAGGCGATCCGTTCCGCCAAGTGATCGTCTTCGCGGACCTGTTGAAGGCGGTCCCGCACGCGCAGGGGCTGTCCCGGCAGGTCGGTATTGCCGATGTCGATCAATCGTGCTGACAGCCCGCATTCCGATTCGATGGCCGCTGTACGGCTTTCGATTTCGCCGTCGTGCTCGCAGACGCTGTAGCCGCAACCGGCCAGATGGCAGGCGACCAAGAGGTCGATGGTCTTATCGGTCTGATCGTCAGTGAATACCAACACCTCGCCGGGCTCGACGCCCGAACTCGCCAGCCAATCGATCCAAGGGTCGACATACCGACGGCGTTGTCGCCAGGCTTCGATGTCGGTGTTCGGGTCCAGAAACCATGCCGATGCGGTCGGCCCTGTCGGGCTGGGTGCGATGTCGGTGGCATGGCAGGTGCCGTCGGAGTGAACATCGAACCACTGGCCCACAAGCATCGCGACCGGTTGATTCCACTGAGCCGGCATCTTCAGCAGCACCCGGGCAGTCAGGGCTGCGACGCCCGTGGTTTGGGGTCGGTCTCTTCGGTGATCGGCATCCCAAATCGACAGCGTCAGGGTGCGGTTCGGATCGTCTTGAATGGCCGCCACGGTCAGGCCTTCGACCGGCCCGATATCGGTGGTAGTCGGCATGCCGTCCAGGAACGGACGCAGCTCGGGTGCACAGGGGTCGGGAAGAAAGTTGAGCGCCAATGCGTCAGTTTGGGGAGTCCGGTTGATCGTCAGATGGATGCGGCGATACAACTCCTCTCGAAACCAGCGCCGCCGCACGGCTTTGACGTATCCGCGGTCCACATTGGCCACGAGATCTCGCACTGATGCGAATGCCGGGAAGCGAACGGACTGGGCAACCGAGTTGACGATGCAGGTGGCCACATCCAGAGCGGGCTCACCGAACCGATTGTCGATGGCGTGCACCACCAGGGCATCGGTACTGCTTCGACGTCCTGCATCGACAGCGACAGAGGCCGCCGTCACCAACACATGCAGCGGCACTTGTGCCCGAGCAGCCAGCGTCGTGATCGCTTCGTAGTCGGGTCCGGTGATCTGGATTGACTCGTGCATAACCCCGCGGTGAGCACTACCTGACGTCGGTGGCGATTGTGGATAGCCGCCGGTGCTTGCCTCACCTGCCACCTCCCGCTGCACCGATTCGGTCAACCGCTGCTGTGCGGCGTCAACGTGTTCGGCTTCGCGGCGGTGGGCTTCGGCCAGGCGCTCGAGGCCGGCGGCCATGTCGGGCGACTCGGAGCTTGAGGCCGACAGGTTGCGACCAAGGTCGGCTTCGATCAGACCGGTCGCACCACCGTCGAGCAGCAGATGATGTGCGTACATATCCAGACCCACGACGTCGCCGCTCGAATTGACCTCCATGGTGTAGCGCACCAGGGGGCGGGACAGAATTCCCGAGTTCCATTCCCGCACCAGTGGTTCTGTGCCGTCATGGGACATTCGCATGAGATCATCCGCCCGCAGCCGCGGAACCAGGTGAGGATACTGCGCTTCGGCCTGTTCGAGAACGCACAATTGCACCGGGTTGCGTTGGACAGCGGCTGCCAATGCGAGCCGGAATCGGGGAAGCGGTATGGGCGACAGGCGATACCGGCGGCCGATCAGATACAGCGAAGGATCGACATCCTGCAGCACGCCCCGGTAGATGTTCTGTTGGGAGATGGAAAGCGGGATGGTCACCGGGGGATGCGAATCAGGCATGTGAACCGGGATCTCCCAGTTCTGCAGCCCAGCCTGCGATCGACAGGTCACGCGCCAAGCGTGCCGGCAGTTCAGACTCGCGGTCCACTCCGAGGCGCTTCATCAACAAGACGAATCGAACCGAGTCCAGACCCAGATCGCGAAGGTCGGTGTCATCGCCGTCGAAGAGGTCGTCTTCGTCGATGTACAGCACATCGCAGACCACAGCGAGGATCCGCTGCCGAACACTCTCAACCATGTGCGCGAGCGCCGATCGCCGCGGCCAGCGACGTGCGCATGACCTTTCCGGACTGGGTTCGGGGAATGCTGCCGACTAAGAAGATCCGTGACGGGCGGGCGGCGGATTCCACTTCGCTGCGGTAGCGGGCGGCGATTGCCTGCTTGAGGCGTCGCCCAGCGGCCTCGTTCAACTCTTCCGACGCGATCACCGCCAGGCCGACGAGAGCTCCGAACTCTGGGTCTGGGATCTCGTAGCACGCTGCCTCGCGGACCCCCGGGACGGATTCTGCGACGCGGTCAACCTCGTCGGGGGCGACATTGACTCCGCCGCAGATGATCATCTCCGAGGCCCGCCCCCGGATGTAGAAGTAGCCGTCGCTGCCTTCGTCGAGCAGGTCGCCGGTGTTCACCCACCCGTCGCGCAGCACCTCGTGGGTCCGGTCTGGATTGCTCCAGTACCCCAGCATGTTTGCCGGCGATTTGATCCACAGAGTGCCCGATGCGGCCGGCGGACCGGCCGGCCCGCTACCGTCGCCGTCGAGGTGAACTTGCACCCCTGGATAGGGTCGACCGACCGCCCCTGCCTCGATGGCGGCGATCGATCCCGGTGCGGTGGGCAGACATAGTGCGGTGCAGCCGGTTTCGCTCAATCCGTAGACCTGTGCGGTCCGTATACCGGCGTTCTCGACGAACTGCACGTCGGATGCGATAGCTCGTGATCCGCCGTAACCGAGAAAACGCAGCGAAGGCGGCACGGGTGTGCCGGTTGCATTCAGCTCGGCGACCAGACGTGAGAGCAGTGTCGGGACAAGGCAGACCGTAGCGACCTCATTGGTCGCGAGTATCTCCAGCAGCGACGCTCCGCCTTCGCCGCCGGTGACGCACGTACCACCTTGCATCAGGCAGTTCAGAATCCACCACAGGCCACCGATGTGCGTGGCCGGCAGCGGCGAGTACGCGACTTCGCCTATCACCCAATCGATCCACGTCAAGCCCGTCGCCCGCAGAATATCGGCGACCGCATAGAAGGTTCGATTGGCCAGCAACACAGCCTTCGGTTCGCCGGTCGTACCGCTGGTGAAGATCATCGCCAGCGGGTGATCGGCAACGTCGTTCGGCCTGGGGTGCGCACCGACAGCGGCCAATGTGGGGTTGCGTTCGGCAACCGACATCGTCGGTACCGCGGCGAGGGACTCCGGCGGGTCCGACAGGGACAGTCGAGCACCCTCGGTACTCAGAATTGCGGCGGGTTGGGTGAGTTCGGCGAACCGTTCGACGGTGGCCATGGGCAGATTGCCGTCCGCCAGAACAGCAATGGCGCCCAGTCGGGCGCAGGCAAGCACCGCCAGGTATGTCTGTGGCCCGTTGTCGGAAATGATAAGTACGCGAGAACCCAGTGATACCCCACTCGCCTGCAGTACTGAAGCCAGGCGCTCCCACTCGGCAGCCAATTCGCCGTAGCGAAACAGACTGCCTCCATCGCAACGGCGTAACGCGATGGCATCGGGGCGCTGGCGCACATGTTCGAGAATGCGATCCAGTACGGACGTGGGGGCCGGTCCCGTCATATCTGCGTGCCTCTTCTGGGTTGTCAACCGGGGATGTTCAGAGCGGCGAGTTCGAACTCGCCGAACGCCGAGCCGCCGTGTTCGTCCCAGAACTCGATGGCGCAGGGCACGCGCAGATACCGCACCGTGCGTTGCACGATCTCGAAGTTTCGGCATTCCAGCCGGGCACTGAACTTGTTGGCATCGATCGGCCTTTTGAACCGCGAAGACGATCTTCTGATGAACATGCTGGAGAGCTGGTGCTTGCAATAGTCCTCGAGCCCCCAACCGCGGAAGGCCGGGATGATGCCATCGCCGATTGCCGGCGCAAAAGCGCTGTAAGCGAGCTGATTGAAGCACAGCACCAACTCGACCGCGTTGAAATGCCCAGTACTACGAATATAGGCGGATTCAGCGATCGCAAAGTTGCCTTGAGCCAGAACAGAATCAGTGCCCGCTTGCGACACCGCATCGACCAGATATCGGCAACCCTTGTAGGTATACGGCTCCAGTACGGTGGCTAGCACGTCCTCGTCGATCGGTGTTGCATCACTTAGCGCTGGAGGAGGTGAAACGATGGCGCTCACGCTGCGTATCCCGGGGTCTGGTGGCCGTCGAGCATGGTCAGTCGATACGTGGTCAGCGTTCCTTCGGAGCTGCCGTGCTTGGCGCGATGCATAAGAACTCTGTTGTCCCACAAGATGATATCTCCGACCTCGTAGTGTTGGGTGTGGATAAAGGGATGCGCGAAATCCGGATCAAGCTGCCCGGTCGCCGCCATCAGCTGTTGCAGGATCGCCGGATCCAGCACCTGGCCGTCCTGACCTTCGATCCGGGTGGTCCCCGACGCGCAGATATACAGAATCTCTTCCCCGGTCCGTGGATGCCGGATCACGGTCGGCCATTTGATGGGCGGCGTGGTCCGGGTAATCTCGTCCCACACTTCCCCGATCGGCCGGTATATGTCATCGGGGCGGATCTTGATGTGCCGCCGGGGATCATGAGTGCTCAACGTCCCTCGGGCGGCGTCCTGTAGCGCGGCGGGAACCGAGGCCCAGGCCTGGTTGAGGTCGATGAAGTAGGTTCCCCGGTCAGGCCCGGGAACGGTCAGGGGCAACACCATCGAGAACGCGAACGGCTCGGGCATGAACATGTAATCGATGTGCCAGAACGCGCCGGTTCGCGGAACGCCCTGGTGTTCCTCGGTGGAGGATACGAAGATCTCCGGAAACTCGTGATGGTGGTACATGGATTCGTAATACGGCACGATGTCGCCGACTATCCTGCCCAGCTGCAGGTACTGCTCCGGCGAGGGGTGAACGCCCTTGAGGATGACGAGCTTGTTGGCGTAAACGATTTCGCGAATCTCTTCGCGGGTGATGGTGCTCAGATCGTTGGGGTCGACCCCGGTGATCTGCGCTCCAAGGCCGGCGCCGGTGACGGTCAGCGTCATCCGATGTTGCTTTCCGTGCTCATTTATCTTTTCCTTCATTCATCGGTTGGGTCAATTGCTCTACCTGTTCGGAGGCGCGCCAACTGGCGGGCAACATCGGTACTCGCCGGATTTCGTCGGCATGGCCCGCGAATCCAGCGGCGCGGGTGGAGGCGACCACTGCTGCGATGGCCTCGGGTCCTTCGGCGGGGACGGCATCGGAATCCGCGGCCACGACAGCGCCGTCGCCAGCCTGGAGGAACTCGTAACGGTTGCCGTGCATGCGAATCCGGCCCCTGCTGCGACGACTGCGTTGTCTGCGGGCATCAGCGGCGACGACCCGCGGAGAGGCTGCGCGACGGGACGCCGCAGCGCTGTTGGACGCAGCCATATTCTCTTTGGGACCGGTCTTGACGCCGGGTGGTCCCCAGCCGGAGACGAGATAGGGGATCAGCGCGGCAACGCCGTCGGCGCTCGGGATGATGGGTGTGCTCGGTCCCGGAGAACTGGCCGCGCCGCCCACGCCAGCGGAGGAGCCGGCCGCAGCGGGCGGCGCCACAATCGCCGCAGCGGGGATGTCCACGCTTGCTTCACCGATCAACGCAGCAATGATGTCCGGTCCTTGATCGGCCGGGATCTGTTGGCCGTTCAGCAGCGGTAGCAACCTCAAGGCGCTCAGCGCGCTGAGGGCGGGAGCGAAGAACGGCAACAGCAACAGGGCGTATGACGCGTAGTAGGGGTACCACAACACGTCGTAGGCGATCAATGCGACCACCGCCAGGAAGGCAGCGACCGCCGGGTTGAAACCGAGGCCCTGGAAGAACTCCTCGAAGATGCGCGACAGTTCTTCGACATTTCCGGCGTTGTTGAGAAGGTCGGTGATGAGTCGTGAAAGTTCCTGCAGCCATTTGCCGTCTCCAACGCTTTCTGGGGAGGTGGCCTCGGCGGGGGAGACGATGGGCGGCGCGGGGAGGAGCTGCGGGGTCGCGGCGACTGCCGCAGTGGCGGTGCCCTGATATACGGACATGGTCTCGGCAGCCTGCACCCACATCCGCGTGTAGTCGGCCTCGTTGGCTGTAATCGGAACGGTGTTCACACCGAAGAAGTTTGTGGCGAGTAGCACCGCGTGGACAGCGTGGTTGGCGGCCAATTCTTCGAGGCTGGGCATCGAGGCCACTGCGGCGCCGTATGCGGCAGCGGCCGTTTGGTGTTGTGCGGCGGTCGTGGCACTGTCGGCGGATGCGTGCTCCAACCAGGTGAGGTACGGCGCGTGCGCGGACAGATACGCCGTTGCGCTGGGGCCCTGCCAGTGACCGGTCTGTACAGCGGCCAGTACGTGGGTCAATTCGGTGGCGGTGTCGTCGTACATGACACTGAGCTGCTGCCATTGTGCGGCTGCCGCCAGCAGAGGCCCTGGCCCTGGGCCAGTGGCGAGCATGGCGGAATGTGTCTCGGGAGGCATTGCCATCCAGATCGGGGCGGTCAGGATGGCACCTCCTGTGATGTCGTGGATTGCGCGGAACGCAAGGCGCGGGCCAGTTCCCGCCAACGAGGTGGTCGGAGACGGGAATCAAAAAGTTCCGTTCGATCGCGGTTAGATTTCTCGCAGCGACTCTCGGGGGCCCGGCGGGTACGGTCTGAAGGCGTGCCAGTCATTGACGCTCGTCATCTCGATGGGATATCGGAGACCGCGTTACTCACGTTGTATCAGCGGGCGGCCGAGGCGAAGCGGCCCGACGGGCTGATCGTTGACCCGATGGCGATCGAGTTGCTCAACAGCCTTGATTACGATTACGCCGACTTCGGCAGGACACACCAGGCCACCGCTATGCGGGCGTTGGCGTTCGACCAGGCCACGCGGGAGTACTTGGCGGTGCATCCGCGCGCGACCGTGGTCGCACTTGCAGAGGGATTGCAGACCAGCTTCTGGCGGGTCGATAACGGCGAGTTGAGCTGGCTTTCGGTGGATTTGGAACCCATCATTCGACTTCGTCAGCGGCTACTGCCGGTATCAGATCGGCTGCGGTACTGTGCCCAGTCGGCGCTTGACTACTCGTGGATGGATGAGGTCGGCGGTTGCGCTGAGGTGTTGATCACAGCAGAAGGGCTATTGCAGTACTTGGACCGCGAGGCGGTGTTCGAGCTGTTCGCCGCCTGCGCCGGGAGGTTTCCCGGCGGGCGGATGATCTTCGACAGTGTCCCGCGTTTGTTGAGTGCCTACTCGCGCTCGCGCCGTGGATTCAAGCTCAGTGACAACTACACGGCGCCACCAATGCCGTTCTGGTTCACTGCGCATGACTACGACGAACTGCGTGCGGTGCCCGGGGTCAGGGCCGTCTCTGAACTCGGCATTCCGCGTGGACGAGGCAAGGTGCTTGGAGCGGCGGTCCCGCTGATCTACGGTATGCGTGGTCTGGCGAGGTTTCGTGCGCCAACCACTCTGGTCGAGTTCGGCTGACGAGAAGTCATACCTGACAGCAAGATTGAAAATGTTTCAGAATCTCGTCTCCGCTCAGGAACTTATCCTGCCTCCGGCTCGACAAACTAGGCATGAAATCGTCTCATCACGCTCACGACCTCGCATCGCAACTCGGCATCGGTGGCCTCATGGCCGGGGGGACCGCACTGGCCCTTACCGGAATAATCGCAGTAAGCCCGGTGGCGCCGGCGCTGGGTAGGGCCGTGCCGCCGTCCGTGCAACTGACCGCGTCACTCGACCTGTTCGGGCCATGGGCCGACGTTTTCAACACCACGCTGGCCAACGCCACCGACGTCTTCGACGCAATCAAGGAAGCTGACTTCGGTTTCCCCGGATCGCTGCAAGAGGCTTTGGCCGCAACAACGTTCATCGGCGTCGACGTGGCAACGCCCGAGGGCTCGGACTTGGCCGCTCAAACTCTGGACTGGAGTCATCTCTGGGGCCTGCAGTATCTGGCCGGGATGGACATGGGTATGGGTGTCGTGCCGGTAGACGCTGCCGAGCCCGCGGCCACAATTCTGACGCTCTTGTCGTCACCGTTGAGCGGCGTCCTGATGGGGCTGATCGGCCCGCTGGTGAGCCCCGGGGTAGAGCTGATCAACAGCATCGGGTCGATCGTCGACAGTATCGGCGATGGCGACTTTGAGGCTGCGCTGCAAGGGCTTCTGGCCGCTCCAGCCAACGTTGTCGGTGCGTTCTTCAACGGCGCCACCTTGAACCTTGATGCCTTGGTTCCGTTGCTGAATGATGCTTTGCAAGTTCCGGAAGGCAATGCGGTCCTCGGTGCCAGCTTCGATTTCGGCGGTCTTTTCACGCCCGGGGTAACAGATTCCGGCAGCATCGGTGGTTCGATCTACAACTCGCTCGGTCTCGACCTGCAGATGGTAGGGATGGGCATGCCGTACTCGGCCCCGGGTGAGGGTATTGGTCTCATCGCGTCGTTGGTCAACCTCTTGGATATGTTTGTGGCCGGGACGGACTGACGCCGAACTGCAGTGCGCTGAGGGAAGCGGGCGCTCGGACTCTCGTCGGGGCGTCCGCTTCGTCGCAACCGATGGTGGTCAGCTCCCGATCGATACCGTCGGTCTTGAGTGGTCTTCCAGGTCAACCAATTTCGCAACCAGCGAGCGATCTGGGGTTGGACGTGTCCGAACCGCCTGCGGCCACCAGAACCACTTGCCCAGCAGCGCGGCGATCGATGGCGTGACAAACGAGCGAATAACCAAAGTGTCGAACAGCAGCCCGAGTGCGATAGTGGTGCCGATCTGTGCCACCACCATCAGAGCACTGACCGCCATCGACAGCATCGTCAAGGCGAACACCACTCCGGCCGAGGTCACCACCGAACCTGTGCCGCCCATCGCTCGAATGATTCCGGTGTTCAGCCCGGCGTTGATCTCTTCTTTGAACCTGGCGACCAGCAGCAGGTTGTAGTCCGAGCCAACAGCCAGCAGGATGATCAGCGACATCGCCATCACCATAAAGTGCAGCTCCAAACCGATGATGTGCTGCCACAACAAGATCGACAAGCCAAACGACGCCCCCAGCGACGCCAGCACGGTGCCGACGATCACTGCGGCGGCGATCACGCTGCGGGTAATGATCAACATGATGATGAAGATCAGGCACAGCGCGGCTATACCGACTGCCAAGAGGTCGTAGTTGTTGCCCACCTGCATGTCCTTGAACACCGACGCCGTACCGCCGACGTAGACCTTCGAACCTTCCAGCGGAGTGCCTTTGATGGCCTCCTTGGCGGCGTGCTTGATGCCGTCGACGTGTGTGATCCCTTCGGGGGTTAGGGGATCGCCGTCGTGCGTGACGATGAACCGAACGGCGTGGCCGTCCGGTGACAGAAACACCTTCAAGCCGCGTTTGAAGTCCTGGTTGCCGAAGACCTCAGGTGGCAGATAGAACGTGTCGTCGTTCTTCGAGTCGTTGAACGCCGTGCCCATTGCGGACTGGTTGTCCAGCATCGCCGCGGTCTGATCCAGCAGGCCGCTCTGGGCCGAATACATGGTGAGCATCGCCGTCTGCGCCGACGTCAGTGACTGGATCTGTGCGGGCAGTTGCCGGAGCAGCTGTGGCATCAGGGCGTCGAGTCGATCGAGGTCGGGCAGCACCTGGTCGATGTCGCCGCTCAGTACATCGGTGCCGTCGAGGGCATCGAAGACCGATCGCAGGGCCCAGCAGGTCGGGATGTCATAACAATGCGGATCCCAGTACAGGTAGCTGCGCAGCGGTCGCAGGAAGTCATCGAAGTCAGCCAGATGATTCCGCAATTCCGAAGTGTCAGAGGCTAGCCGATGTGTCTTGCCGACCATGCTGTGGGTGGTGGCGGCCATCTCGGTCATCAACAGCTGCATCTGCTCCATGGCGTCGATGCCGCGCTGCAGATCTTCGGCACTGGCGCGGAGTTCCTTCATGCGGTCCTGCAGGTATCCCTGATTGAGTACCTGCACGGTGCCCTGCAGGCTGAGCTGAGCCGGCAGCGTGCTGAACGTCAATGGCGTCCCATCCGGGCGGGTGATCGTCTGGACCCGGCTGATCCCAGGTTGGTGCACGACCCGCTTGGCGATCTTGTCGATCACCAAGAAGTCTGCCGGATTGCGCAGATCCCGATCGGTCTCCACCAGCAAGACCTCGGGATTCATCCGCGCCGTGGAGAAGTGCTGTTCGGCTGCGGCATAGCCGGCGGTGGAAGGCAGATCCGAAGGAAGGTAGCGGCGTTCGTTGTAGCTGGTGCGATAGCCGGGCAGCGTCAGCAGCCCGATCAGGGTCAGCAAAGTACTGGCCACCAACACCGGAGCCGGCCATCGGACGATGACCGCACCGAGTTTGCGCCAGCCGCGGATTCGCATGGCGCGCTTGGGTTCCAGGAGTCCTCGACGGCTGGCCACGGTGATGATCGCTGGGCCGAGCGTCAGCGCCACCAGCGTGGCGACGACCATTCCGGCGGCCAGCGGAATGCCGAGCGTCTGAAAGTAGGGGAGCCGGGTGAAGTGCAGACAGAACGTGGCACCTGCGATCGTCGAGCCCGACGCCAGGATCACGTGCGCCGTTCCGTCGAACATTGAGTGGTAGGCGGTTTCGCGGTCTTGACCGGCTGCCCTGGCTTCCTGATAACGGCCGACCAGAACGATCGCGTAGTCGGTCGCGGCGGCGATAGCCAAGGTGACCAGCAGGTTGGTTGCGAAGGTGGTCAGACCGATGAGATGGAAGTAGGCGAGCCAGGCCACCACGCCGCGCGCCGCTGCGAGGGCGAGAAACACCAATGCCAAGACAATCAAACCGGTGCTTATCGACCGGTACACCAACAGAATCATCGCAGTGATGACCAAGAACGTAAGACCCACGATGACTTGCGCGCTGTGGTCACCGGCTACCTGCTCGTCGGCGGCCAGAGCCGCGGGGCCGGTGACATGGGTGCGCGTTCCCGGAGGGGCTTCGACCTCGGCGACGATTCTGCGGACCGCCTCAAGCGACTCGTTCGCCAGTGTCTCGCCCTGATTTCCGGCCAGGTAGACCTGCACGTAGGCCGCTCGGCCGTCGTTGCTCTGCGCGCCGGCTGCAGTCAGCGGATCTGCCCAGAAATCCTGCACATGTTCGACATGAGCGGTATCGGCGTTGAGCCGGCTAACCAGTGCGTCGTAGTAGCGGTGCGCACCGTCGCCGAGTGGTTGCTGGCCCTCGAGGAGGATCATCGCCGAGCTGTCGGAGGTGTATTCGCCGAAGACCTGGCCGACGCGCTTGATCGCGGTTACCGATGGTGCAAAGTCTGGGCTCATGGGCACCGAGCGCATCTGGCCGACGATCTCGAGCGGCGGCACCGCGGTGCTGAGGACGACGACGACTGCGAGCCATCCGAGGATGATCGGGACGGCGAGCCGCCGAATCCAGGTGGCGACGGCGGAGTGTTCTGCCCGTGGTAGCGGCGCCGGTGCAGGAGAGGTGATCTCAGGACCAGCAGCGGCTGTCATAGATGGCGCAAGCGTTGGGACAAGTCATCGCCCAATGAGTCGGACGAGGCACGTGGAAAGTTCCCACGCCCGCAGCTCGAACCCACGGGGCCGTTAGAAGGGCGGTGGCTCGTCGGGGTCGATGCCGGGGGCTACTTTCGGGAACCAGATGGCGTCGAGTGCGGCGCGTCGGGCTTGGCGGGCCTTGTGGTTCTGGTTGCGTTCGGTAGCGATGCGGGCCGCGCGGTTCTGAGCCCGGGTGCGCCGGCGGCGGGGCATCATCGCGGTGCGCTCCCCACAGCGGTCATCATCGCGGCGCAACGGTGCCGGCAGCTCCCCGGTAGGTGCGCACAAGTGCGGGAAAAGCAGGGAACTGCCCGGGGTGGTGACATAGGTCTGCCCCGACGGCGAAGTCAAAATCACCGTCCCATCGGGCAGCTGCTGATCCCGCCACCCCCAAAACGTCTTCACCAAATGATGCGTACGGCAATAACATTTGAGGTTCGACGCATGCGTGGACCCACCGTCACCGTAGGCAACCGTATGGTCCAGATCGCACTCTGCCGCCGGACGGTCACACCCCGGCCAACGGCACGTCATGTCCCGGCACCGCACAAAATCAGCCAACGCCTTCGAGGGCACATACCCCGGCTCGGGCGGGGCATCGCTGGGGTGCACCAACGACACCAACCGGGCCGATCGAGCCAGCTCGGCAATCAACTCCGGCGGGATCAATCCGTCAGACCCGACTAACGAGCCCGGCCCATCACCAGTCCCCTCGACGGTGGCCCGCTCGGCCATCACATAAATCACCACCGGCGAGGCCGCCGCACGCCCCCCGGCGGCGCAATCCGGGCGCCCGCAGCGACACCCCAGCCGATCCGCCCGCGCCGCCAACGCCCCCATCGCATCGGCACGGCGCTGCGCACGACTGCGCGGATCATGCTCACACACCGTGGCCGCCAACCCATCCAGCGCCTTGTCCAGGGCACGGGCATCAGGGGTGAACACGCTGCCGTAAACCTCCGAAAGCCCGCCCTCTTGGTCCGCAAACCCGATCTTGCGCTCCACCTGGCGCTCCTTGCGGCGCCGCACCGCATCAGCATCGGCCTTGGCCACGATCTTGTCGACCTTGCCGGCCAACCGACTCCTAGTCAGCGACGGCCAACGCACCACCTGCGCCGCCAACTGCCCATCGACCAGCGCCAACACCTCACGATCCGCAATCAGATCCGTGCGATACACCAGCGTCTGAAACAGACGAATATCGATATCACCGGCCTTGAACACCTCAGCCACCTGCGGCAACTGCTCCCGCATCGCCCGCGCATACCGCAACCGGCTCGCCGCCAACCCCTGACTGATCCGCAACGCCGCCGCCACCTCAGCAGCCACCGCCGCCTCGGTATCAACCGCCCACTCCTCGGTCTCACTACACCGACTCAAGCGCAGCACGAACAACTCCCCGATCGCCACCAACTGCGCCGCCGCCGCCCGATTCTCCGCCCGCCCCGCCACACAAACCCGCTCCACCAACACCGCCGACTCCGGCGTCACCGACGGATACCGCCGCTCAAACCGCTCACTAAGCCGATCAACCGACTCGGCGGAGGGAAGCGTTCCTTCGAACATACGTTCGATTCTACGCGTCTCCACTGACTCAAGCTATTTGGCAGGGTCGCCAGTTGTGGATAACTGCGGCCACAGTTGGAAGGCTGTGGAGTGAGATCTGACTACGGATCAGAAGGTTGGGAGTCCTAGCTCAGCTCCCAGACCGCCGTCACGGTGAAGCTCACGGTCTGCTGACCGGGCTCGACCGGGGGAGCGGCGGCCATCGCGCGGGGCATCGGCATCCCCACCGGTGACGGCGGCGGCGTCCCGCCGGCGATCTCGGAGATCGAGATCACCTGACCGAGCCGCAGGCCCGACAACTGGGCGTACTGCTCGGCGCGGTCCTTGGCGTCGTTGAAGGCCCGCTCCCGGGCGCCGCGCACCAGCGCCGAATCGTCCTCGATGGAGTAGCTCACTCCATTGATTCGGGTGGCGTCCCCGCCGGCCCGCACGATCACTGCCAGCACCTGGGAGGCGGAGTCGCGCTCGACCCTGACCCGGATGGTGTTGCCGGCGCGGTAGCCGGTGATGTTCGCCGACCCGCTGGCGTCGGGATTGCCGTACTGCGGCTGCAGGCTGACGCCGGTGGTGCTGATGTCCTTGCGGTCCACGCCGGCATCCACCAGTGCATCGATCACCGCCTGCTGACGCTCGCTTGTCTGGTTCATCGCGCTGGTGACGTCTCCGGCGACGAACTCGATACCAGCCTCCGTGGTGAGCGTGTCCGGAACTCCCTGGACCTCGCCGGTGCCCACCACGGTCACCTGACGTGGGATGTCCGTCCCGCCGCTCGGTGCGGCGTCGCAGCCGGCCATCGCGAGCGTGGCCACGCCGGCCAGCGCCAGCGTCATCGACCAGCGGAGAACCATCCGGGCACTGTGTGTCGGCATGAGTGGCACCTTATCGGAGTCGACGCAGACACCGGCGGAAAAGATCCATGCGGCACACTGAGGTGATGACCTCCGCGCCGTCGCGAGCACTGTCCAGCGCCATCGAGCCGTTCGCCGGCCAGGTGTACTTCTCCCCGGAGTGTCACCGCGGCTACGCGGCGCTCGGTTTCGGTGCCAGCCCCGCAACAACCGATGGGGTCGAAATGCCGGACGGGCCAGCGTACTTCTGCAGCAGGGGTTCCGCGCTGGGACAGGCGCCCGGCGACGTGATCGCCGCGACGTTCGGGGTGTTCAATCCGGCCGTGGTCGTTCCCGCCGTCGGTTACGGCTGGAAGCTGACCGATGCGCCGACCATCCGGGCGGCGCGTACCGAGGGTGCGCTGGCTCAGCTGCGCCGGGTCCTGGGTGCAGCCCCCGACGGCATCGAGCGCGCCGTGGAGCTGCTGCGCCGCGCCGTGGATGGTCTCTCGGTGGCGGGCAAGCCGCTGTTCGCCGGGCTGGTTGCCGACGGGCTGGTCGGTGAGCCGCTGACCGATGCCTGGCTGTTGGCCGACCAGCTCCGCGAATTCCGTGGCGACGCGCACGTGAACGCCTGGGTCGCAGCGGGATTCGATGCCGTCGAGATCGGTCTGATCACCGAGCTCTATCGCGGATTTCCGCCGCGCACCTACGTCCGGTCCCGGGCGTGGAGCGATGACGACTTGACCGGGGGTGAGGCCCGGCTGGCCGAGCGCGGCCTGGCGCGCGACGGCGTGCTCAGCGATGCCGGACGCGCCGCGCGCGAGGCGGTCGAGACGTCAACCGATGCGGCATGTGCCCGGATCGTGGCCCGCCTCGGTGACGACCTGGGTGAACTGGTGGAACTGGTGGGCGGGTGGTCGAAGCAGCTGGTCGACGCCGGTGGTTTCCCGAAGGCGTGGCTGGGCGCTTCGGCTAAGGGGTAACCAGGATCTTGCAGTGCCGGTCGGGGTCGGCCAGCTCCTGGAAGGCCGCACCCACGCCGTCGAGTCCGACCTCGCCGGTGATGAGCGGCGCCACGTCGATGTGGCCCTCGGCGATGGCCCGCAGCGACGCGGCGAACTCCGCCGGCTCGTAGGCCAGTACGAACTGCACGCTGATCTCCTTGGCGATGCCGTAGAACGGGTGCACGGTGTCAGATTCCATGCACACGCCGGCCACCACCAGCCGGCTGCCCACCGGCGCTCGCCGCAGCACGTCGTCGATGATGCCCGGCACCCCGACCGCCTCGAAGATCACCTTCGGGGTAACGGTGTCGAACGGCGAGCCCTGCGCCGGATCGAGGGTGCGATGCGCACCCATCGTGGCCGCAAGCTCTCGCCTGGCGGGCGAATAGTCAGCGGCCACAATGTCTTCCACGCCTTTGGTGCGCAAGGCGGCGATGATCGCCATCCCGATCGGTCCGCAGCCCAGCACCAGCGCAGTCTCGCCAGCCGCGATGCCGGATTTGTTGACCGCGTGCAGGCCCACCGCCATCGGCTCGGTCAGCGCGGCGTGACGGGGATCCAGCCCGTTGGGGATCGGCACCAGCAGCGGGGCCGACAGCAGCATCTTCTCGGCGTAGCCGCCCACCGTGGTGTTGGAGTAGACGATCGGTTCAATACCCTTGGCGGCCAGCAGGACCGGTATGGAGGTGATCGGCGTTCCAGCGGCAAACGTGTCGGTGCCGGGACCGGCTTCGAGCACCGTCGCGCTGAACTCGTGGCCCATGAAGATATCGGCGCCCAGATCGACGGACGCACGAGAGGACGGGCTGCCGGACATGGCCTGCGTCGCGGCCAGCACCTGCTCGCCATGCGAGGCGAAATGCAGGTCGGATCCGCAGATGCCGCAGGCGGTCACCTCGACGAGCACCTGGCCCGGACCGGGCGTCGGCTCCGGCACGTCGTCGCGATAGACCATCCGCCCGTCGCGCAGCACCGCCGCGCGCATCAGCGTGACCCGCCACCCGACTCGGTGACGTGCTCGACGACGGCGTTCTTGATCGCCTCGCCGGCCCGGCCGAACAATGTGTCGCGCATGCCCCGGGCCCATTCGTGTGATGCCTTGGGTGCGGTGAGCTGACCCTTGAAGTGCGGAATCACCTTGCGGGCCAACAGCTCGTAGCTGTGATAGGTGGCCTCCGGTGAGGCCCAGTCGTGCCCGAGGAACAGCAAGGTGCCGAACCCGCCGGAGCGCTCCAGCAGGCCGGTGATGTGTTCGATGGCGTCGTCGGGGGTGCCGATACAGCAGCTCCCGGCGGCGGCGTAGGCCTCGACGAACTCGGTCGGCGTCTGCGGCGATCCTTCGACTTCGCTTGCCAGCGGTACGAACCCGGCCGCGCCGAAGTAGTTCGCGAAATCCTGCAGCCCGTAGGTGCAGTCGGCCACCGCCTGCTCGCGGGTGTCGGCGATGTGCATGATGCTCAGCACCCGCCAGTCACCCCGATCCGGCTCGTCGCGGCCGGCCTTGGCGGCCTGATCACACACCACCTGCCAGGTGTTCTCCAGTGCGGCGAAGCCGCCCGGCACCGACATCGACAGGGACAGCAGTGAGGTGCCCAGCGCGCCGGCCAACCGCGGTCCGGACGGCGAAATCATCGCGGCCGCAGAAATTTCCGGGTACGGCCAGGTGTAGGGGCGAATATGCAGGGCCGCGTCGCGCAGGGTGAACCAGTCCGAATGCCGGGTGATCAATTCGCCCGGCTCAGCCCGGAACAGCGCCAGGATCGCCTCCAGGGACTCCTGCATCATCCGGCGCTGCTCGACGGGGTCGATGCCCATCATGTGGGCGTCGGTGGGCAGGGCGCCCGGCCCCGCACCGAACATCACTCGGCCGCGCGTCAAATGATCCAGCAGTACCCAACGGTCGGCCACCATCAACGGGTGGTGGTAGGGCAGCGAAACCACGCCGGTACCCAGCCGGATGTGCTTGGTGCGTTCCGCAGCCGCGGCGATGAACACCTCGGGGCAGGCGATCAGCTCGTAGCCGCCCGAATGGTGTTCGCCGAACCAGGCTTCGTCGAAGCCCAGCCGGTCCAGAGCGACAACGCGCTCCAGGTCGTATTCCAGTGCGACGGTCGGTGATTGACCCAGTGCGTGAAACGGGGTGATGAAGACCCCGAAGCGCAGCGGCCGGGCGGTCACGATGCCGCTCCGGCCGGCAGGCCCGCCAGGAATTCCAGCAGCACCGTGTTGACCTCGTCGGGCCGCTCCTGCTGCAGCCAGTGGCCGGCGCCGTCGATGATCACCTCGCGGTAGGGGCCGGTCACCAGCTCGGCGGCCCGGTCGCGGCGGGTGAAGGTCAGCACCGGGTCGGCGGATCCGGCGATGAACAGGGTCGGGACGTCGATGGTGGCGGCGGCCGGATTGGTCATGATCTCCCAGTTGCGGTCGAGGTTGCGGTACCAGTTCAGCCCACCGGTGAAACCGGTGCGGGTGAATTCGGCGATGTAGTGGTCCAGTTCGGCGGCGCTGATCCAGTCCGGTCGCGCCGCCGGCTCGGCCAGTCGATCGATGAAACCCATCGGGCCGGGCGCGACCATCAGCAGCGCCGTGTCGTGGTCGGCCGGGCTGAGGCTGCCCATCATCCGGCGCATGGTGCGGGCGGGGTCGGCATCCAGTTCCGCATCGGCGACGCCCGGCTCCTGGAAATAGAGCATGTAGAAGAAGTTCTCGCCGAAGACCTTGGCGAACGCCTCAGTCGGCGGCAGTTGCGGGCGGGGCACCGGCGGCACGCTGAGCCCCACCACCGCGGCCACCCGCTCGGGGTGCAGCTGCGCGGCGTTCCACACCACCGGACCGCCCCAATCGTGGCCGATCCAGATTGCCTGCTCGGCGCCGACGTCGTCCAGCAGGCCGACCAGATCGCCGGTGAGCGCTGCCATGTCGTAGGCCGCGATCTCGTCCGGTCGCGACGAGCCGCCGTAGCCGCGCTGATCGGGGGCCAGTACGTGGAAGCCCGCGTCGGCCAGGGCCGGGATCTGATGTCGCCAGGAGAAGGCCAACTCCGGGAATCCGTGCGCCAGCAACACCACCGGGGCACCGCACTCGCCCGCTTCGGTGACCCGCAGGGTCACGCCGTTGGTGTCGACGGATCGTTGAGTTGCTCGTTCGATTGCGGGAGCCACCGTCACACCAAAGCACAACCGGGCCGGGATCGAACAGGGTTCCCGAGTCCGGCCAGGCAGGTTAACCGCAAGGGACGGTAGCCTGAACATGCCCAGCTGCATGTATTGGAAGGATTTGGCCGCGCCCGGCCGATGTCTGATGAATCGCAAAAACGTGATCCGCACCGTAACCGCGATCGCAGTGGTGTTGCTGCTCGGTTGGTCGTTCTTCTATTTCAGTGACGACACCCGCGGATACAAGCCGGTCGACACCTCGGTGGCGGTGGCCCAGATCCACAGCGGCAACGTCAAGAGCGCCCAGCTCGACGACCGCGAGCAACAGCTGCGGCTGGTCCTGAAGACTCCGCTCACCAGCGTCGAGGTGACCGACAAGGCCGGCCAGTCGGGCAAAGCCGACAAGCCCGGCCGGGCCGAGAAGGTCGACAAGCTGATCACCAAGTACCCGACCGGGTACGCGGTTCCGCTCTACACCGCGTTGACGGCGAAGAAGGCTCAGATCAACACCGTGGTGAACCAGGGCAGCCTGCTCGGGTCACTGCTGATCTACATGTTGCCGATGTTGCTGCTGATCGGGTTGTTCGTGATGTTCTCCCGCATGCAGGGCGGCGCCCGCATGGGCTTCGGCATGGGCAAATCACGGGCCAAACAGCTGGGCAAGGACATGCCCAAGACCACCTTCGCCGACGTCGCCGGCGTGGATGAGGCGGTCGAAGAGCTCTACGAGATCAAAGACTTCCTGCAGAACCCGGGCCGCTACCAGGCGCTGGGCGCCAAGATCCCCAAAGGCGTGCTGCTCTACGGCCCCCCCGGCACCGGTAAGACGCTGCTGGCCCGCGCGGTCGCCGGTGAGGCAGGCGTGCCCTTCTTCACCATCTCCGGCTCGGACTTCGTGGAGATGTTCGTCGGCGTCGGCGCCTCCCGGGTGCGGGACCTGTTCGAGCAGGCCAAACAGAACAGCCCGTGCATCGTGTTCGTGGACGAGATCGACGCCGTCGGCCGCCAGCGCGGCGCCGGCATGGGCGGCGGACACGACGAGCGGGAGCAGACCCTCAACCAATTGCTGGTGGAGATGGACGGGTTCGGCGAGCGGGCCGGGGTCATCCTGATCGCGGCCACCAACCGGCCCGACATCCTCGACCCCGCGTTGCTGCGGCCCGGCCGGTTCGACCGCCAGATCCCGGTGACCAACCCCGACATCGCCGGGCGGCGGGCGGTGTTGCGGGTGCATTCGGCGGGCAAGCCGATCGGCCCTGACGCGGATCTGGATGGGCTGGCCAAGCGCACCGTCGGCATGTCCGGCGCCGACCTGGCCAACGTGATCAACGAAGCGGCGCTGCTGACCGCGCGCGAGAACGGCACCGTGATCACCGGCGCGGCGCTGGAAGAAGCGGTGGACCGGGTGATCGGCGGTCCCCGGCGCAAGGGCCGGATCATCAGCGAACACGAGAAGAAGATCACCGCCTACCACGAGGGCGGCCACACCCTGGCGGCGTGGGCGATGCCCGACATCGACCCGGTCTACAAGGTCACCATCCTGGCTCGCGGCCGTACCGGCGGGCACGCGGTGGCGGTGCCCGAGGAAGACAAGGGACTGCGCACCCGCTCGGAGATGATCGCCCAGCTGGTCTTCGCCATGGGCGGGCGCGCCGCCGAAGAACTGGTGTTCCGCGAGCCGACCACCGGCGCGGTCTCCGACATCGAGAAGGCCACCGCGGTCGCGCGCGCCATGGTCACCGAATACGGCATGAGCGCCAAGCTGGGCGCGGTCCGCTATGGCACCGACCACGGCGATCCGTTCGTCGGACGAGCGATGGGTACGCAGGCCGACTACTCGCACGAAGTGGCCCGCGACATCGACGACGAGGTCCGCAAACTGATCGAGGCCGCGCACACCGAGGCCTGGGAGATCCTGACCGAATACCGCGACGTCCTCGACGTCTTGGCCGGCGAGCTGTTGGAGAAGGAGACGCTGCACCGCGCCGACCTGGAGAAGATCTTCGGCGACGTGAACAAGCGGCCCCGGCTGACGGCGTTCGACGACTTCGGCGGTCGGGTCCCGTCCGACAAGCCGCCGATCAAGACCCCCGGTGAGCTGGCCATCGAGCGGGGCGAGCCGTGGCCGCAGCCGAAGCCGGAACCCGCGTTCAAGGCCGCCATCGCTCAGGCGTCCCGGGAGGCGGCCGCGCGGGCGGGTGAATCCGGCCCCAACGGCAGTAACGGTGTGCCCGCCGGCGGTGAGGCGGGCACCCAACCGGACTATGGGGCCCCGGCCGGCTGGCACGCACCGGGCTGGCCGCCCTCCCCGCAGTCGCAGCCCCAGCAGCAGGGCGGCTACTGGTATCCCCCGCAGCACTGGCCGCCCAGCGGTTACCCGCCCGCCCAGCACTACCCGCCCTATCAGCACCGGCCCCAGCCGTACCCCGGTGCCGGCCAGCCGCCGCCACCGCCGGCATCGTCCGGTGAGGCCGACGGCGGTGGTCGTGGCACGGAGAACAACCGGTCCGAGCAGCCGTCCGGTGACTGAGAAAGCGGGGTCGACGATGACGTCGGCAATTTTCGATCAGGCGCGGGCCGAGGCCGCCGTGCGCGAGCTGCTGCTCGCGGTGGGCGAAGACCCCGACCGGGCGGGCCTGCTCGACACCCCGGCGCGGGTCGCGCGGGCTTATCAGGAGATGTTCGCCGGGCTCTACACCGACCCGGACGCGGTGCTGGAGACCACCTTCGACGAGCAGCACGAAGAGCTGGTGATCGTCAAGGAGATCCCGCTCTACTCGACCTGCGAGCACCACTTGGTGTCCTTTCACGGTGTCGCGCACGTCGGGTACATCCCCGGCTACGACGGCCGGATCACCGGTCTGTCCAAGCTGGCCCGGGTGGTGGATCTCTACGCGAAGCGGCCGCAGGTGCAGGAGCGGTTGACCGCGCAGGTCGCCGACGCCCTGATGCGCAAACTCAATCCGCGCGGAGTCATCGTGGTGGTCGAGGCCGAGCACCTCTGCATGGCGATGCGCGGAGTGCGCAAGCCCGGCGCGATCACCACTACCTCGGCGGTCCGCGGACAGTTCAAATCCGACAGCACGTCGCGCGCTGAGGCCCTGGAACTCATTCGGCGCAAGTGAGCACGACACGCGTGCAGGTCGTCGGGGTGGTCAACGTCACCGCCGATTCGTTCTCCGACGGCGGGCGCTACCTCAACGTCGATCGCGCCGTTGCGCACGGCCGCCGGCTGGCGAGCCAGGGTGCGGCGATCATCGACGTGGGGGGCGAATCGACCCGGCCTGGTGCGCTGCGCGCCGATCCGCGGGCGGAGGCTCAGCGGGTCGTTCCGGTCGTGAAACAACTTGCTGAGCAAGGTATTACCGTCAGCATCGATACGATGAACGCCGCCGTCGCCGATGCCGCGCTGGACGCCGGCGCCACGATCGTCAACGACGTGTCCGGGGGAGCCGCGGACTCGGCCATGGCACCGCTGTTGGCTTCCTCGGGTGCCCGATGGGTGCTGATGCATTGGCGGCCGGTCGATCCGGACAATCCACATCGGGTGCCGTGCTACCGCGACGTGGCCGCCGAGGTCCGTGAGGATCTGCTCGCCGCCGTCGACGCGGCCGTGGCCGCCGGCGTGGATCCCTCGCAGTTGATCGTCGATCCCGGCCTGGGCTTCGCCAAGACCGCCCAACACAATTGGGCCCTGCTGCATGGGCTGCCGCAATTGGTCGATCTCGGCATGCCGGTTCTCGTTGGCGCGTCACGCAAGCGGTTTCTCGGTACGCTGCTGGCCAGCGAGGACGGTACGCCGCGGCCGCCCGACGAGCGCGAAACGGCCACTGCGGTGATATCGGTGTTGTCCGGGCTGCACGGCGCCTGGGGCGTGCGGGTGCACGACGTGCGAGCCTCGGTCGACGCGCTACGTGTCCTGGGAGCCTGGAGCCAAGGAGGTGCGAGCGGTGACTGATCGGATCGAGCTGCGCGGCTTGAAGGTTCGCGGCAACCACGGTGTGTTCGAGCACGAGCGGGCCGACGGTCAGGACTTCATCGTCGACATCACGGTCTGGATGGATCTCGCCGTCGCCGCGGCCAGTGACAACTTGGCCGACACCTACGACTACGGACTGCTCGCGCAGCGCGCCGCGAATATCATCGCCGGCCCGGCTCGCGATCTCATCGAGACCGTCGCCGCCGAGATCGCCGAGGAGGTGATGGGCGACGCGCGAGTGCAGGCCGTGGAGGTGACGCTGCACAAGCCGCACGCCCCGATCCCGCTCACCTTCGCCGACGTCGCGGTGGTGGCACGGCGCTCACGCAGCGACCGGCGCGGCAAGGTGGTTCCGGCATGAGTCGCGCCGTGCTCTCGGTGGGATCCAACCTGGGGGACCGGTTGGCCCTGCTGCAGTCGGCGGTCGACGGCCTGGGCCGCGCGGTGCGCGCGGTGTCGGGGGTGTACGAGACGCAGGCGTGGGGCGGCGTCGAACAGGGGCCCTTCCTCAACGCGGTGCTGATCGTTGACGACCCGGCCGCCGATGCGCACGGCTGGTTGCGCCGCGCGCACGAACTGGAGCAGGCGGCCGAGCGGGTGCGCACCCAGCGGTGGGGGCCGCGGACCCTGGATGTCGACGTGATCAGCTGCCACGACGGCACCGGGGGCACGGAGGTGCTGTCCGACGACGAACAGCTGACCTTGCCCCATCCCCGGGCCCATCTGCGTGCGTTCGTGCTGGTGCCCTGGCTGTCGGTGGAGCCGCAGGCCCGGCTCACGGTGGGCGGCCGGCCGCGTGCGGTGACGGAGCTGCTCGACGAGCTGGAACCGGCGGAGCGCGCCGGGGTGTCGCTGACCGACTTGGGTCTGCGGCTCTGATGGGCCCGACTCGCAAGCGTGACGTGGCCGCCGCGGCCGCCGTGGTCGCGATCATCAGCTACCTGGCGGTCCCGCTGCTGTACCGATGGTTCCCGCCGATCACCGTGTGGACCGGGATATCGCTGCTGGCGGTCGCGATCGCCGAGCTGGCCTGGGGCCGCTACGTCGGCGCGAAGATCGACGACGGTCAGATCGGCGCCGGAGCCGGCCGGCTGCATCCGCTTGCGGTGGCCCGCACCGTGGTGGTCGCCAAGGCGTCGGCCTGGATGGGGGCGCTGGTACTGGGCTTCTGGCTGGGTGTGCTCGGCTATCTGCTGCCGCGCCGGTCCACCCTGCACGTCGCGGACCAGGACACCGGCGGGGCGGTGGTCGCGGCGGCCAGCGCGCTGGCTCTGCTCATCGCCGCGCTGTGGTTGCAGAACCGCTGCAAATCGCCGCACGATCCCGGCCCGCCCGCCGAGCTGACCGGTAATCAAGCCGGGTAAGAATCGCCGGAGCGGGGCGACACGCGGATTGACCTCGTACAGGTACAGTCGGGCAATGCGCGCCAGCAACGATACGGGACAGAGCGACGAGGTGGAGCGGCGCAGATGAATTCGGTCCTGTCCCGCGCCCCGGGTCGGCGTGGAGTTCGCAGGCCGGGCTGGACACTGATGACGGCGTTGCTGATTCTTGCGATCGCCGCGAGTTCGGCGCTGGTGTTCACCAGTCGGGTGGAGCTGCTCAAACTCGCAGTCATCATCGCGCTGTGGGCCGCGGTCGCGGCGGCATTCGTGTCGGTCATCTATCGGCGGCAAAGCGATGTCGACCAGGCGCGGGCGCGCGACCTGAAGTTGGTCTACGACCTGCAATTGGATCGCGAGATTTCCGCGCGGCGCGAGTATGAGCTGACGGTGGAGTCGCAGCTGCGCCGCGAGCTGGCCTCTGAACTGCGGGCACAGGCCGCTGACGAGGTCGCGGCCCTGCGGTCGGAGTTGGCAGCGCTGCGCACCAACCTGGAGATCCTCTTCGACGCCGACCTGAGCCACCGGCCGGCGCTCGAGCCGGAGCGCACCCCGGTCCGCGCCTACAGCGACTGGGCGCGCTCGGGCGGAGAACCCTCCACCGGCGCCACCCGAGTCGCGTCGTCGGCCACATCGATCTACCCGCCGGACTCGGTCACCCAGACCGCAGAGAACCCGATCATCGACGTCCCGGAGGTGCGGATTCCGGCGGCCGGAAACCCCACACCGCAGGCTTCGCCGACGCCGCAGGTGCCGCACGCCGAGGGCCGCCGCGGTTCGCATCGTCGGCGTGCCGACGAGTCACCCCGGCGCAGCGTCGAAGAGTCACCACGGCGGGCCCCCGACGAGACGCCGCCACCGCAACCGGCCGCCGCCCGTTGGGCGCAGCCGCCGCAGCCCTTCATCGCGCCCGAACCCCGCCGTGAGCCGGAACCGCCGCAGCCTCCGCCGGCCCCCCAGCCTCCCCGGGCCGCAGCGCCGACCCCATCCTGGAAACCCGTTGGTGCCGAAGGGGAATGGCTGCCGCCGGGCGTGCCGGGTAGCAACTGGTCCGCGGATGTTCCGGCCGACACCGGGCGGCACGGGGCGCCCGACCGCAGCGCGGAAGCGCCGAGCCGACACGGTCGCCACGCAGACCCCGCCGAATCCGTCGCCGGTCCGCCGGTCAACGGCGCCGAGCCGGCACCCAACGAGGGAGGGGGGCGCCGGCGGGCGCGCTCCCGGCACGCGGCGGAGCAGGCCGGCGACCATGCCCGGCCGGCGCAGGACGACGCCACGCCCCCGGTAGCCGCCGAACCGCAGCCGGCCGAGCCGCCGGCTCCGGCCCACGCCAGTGCGCCCGCGTCGCGGCATTCCGCCGGCGCCGACGGGAGCGCCGAGGGGCCCAGCACCGGCGGCCAGTCGGTGGCCGACCTGCTGGCCCGGCTGCAGCCCACCGCGGGCGAAGGGCGCCGGCACCGCCGTCGCGAGGGGTGATCCGCGGCCAACTGCGACCAACGTCACTCGCAGCGCCGCGACCGATCGGGATAGACTCACCGGCGACCGTCCGGTACCCGCAGCGCGGGACTGGAACGAATACCAAGAGAACCTGTGAGGTCGTCTGCATGGCGCAGTTCGACGGACTGCGGCCCGCCCGGCTCAAGGTCGGCGTCATCTCGGCCGGCCGCGTCGGCACCGCGCTCGGTGTCGCGCTGGAGCGCGCCGAACATGTGGTGGTGGCCTGCAGCGCCATCTCCGAGGAATCGCGCCAGCGCGCCCGGCGCCGGCTGCCCGACAGCCTGGTGCGGTCGGCACCCGACGTCGCCGCGGACGCTGAATTGCTGCTGCTCGCCGTTCCCGACACCGAACTGGCCGGCATCGTGTCCGGCCTGGCCGCCACCGGTGCGGTGCGGGCCGGCACGATCGTGGTGCACACCTCCGGCGCCGCCGGGATCGGCGTTCTCGCGCCGCTGACGCAGCAGGGCTGCCTGCCGCTGGCCATCCATCCCGCGATGACTTTCACCGGTTCGGATGAGGACATCGACCGGTTGTCGGAGAGCTGCTTCGGCATCACCGCCGCCGACGAGATCGGCTACGCCGTCGCTGAAGCGCTGACCTGCGAGATCGGCGCCGCGCCGTTCCGGGTCGACGAGTCCGCCCGCACCCTCTATCACGCCGCGCTCTGTCACGGCGGAAACCATGTGGTGACCGTGATCGACGACGCGCTGGCGGCGTTGCGGGCGGCGTTGCCGGGGCGGATCGGCTCAGTGGCCGCCGATGACCCGGACGGGATTGCCGAGCGGGTGCTCGGACCGTTGGTGCGTGCCGCGCTGGCCAACACCCTGCGTGACGGCCGGGCCGCGCTGACCGGGCCGGTGGCCCGCGGCGACTCGGCCACCCTGGCCCGGCACCTGGGCGCGCTGGCCGATGTGGACCCGGACCTGGCCGAGGCATATCGCACCAACGCGCTGCGCACCGCGCACCGCGCCGGTGCCGCCGACGACGTATTGGAGGTGCTGGCCCGATGAGCCCGAACACGTCCCGGGGTCCGCAGCCCACCTTCACCGCCGGCGGGTTCAACGTCTACGAGCGCCCGGAGGACGTCGCCCGCGTCAGCCGCGCGCTGCGGTCGACCGGTCGCCGGGTGATGCTGGTGCCGACCATGGGCGCCCTGCACGACGGCCACCTGTCGCTGATTCGAGCGGCGCAGCGAGTGCCCGGTTCGGTGGTCGCGGTGTCGATCTTCGTCAACCCGCTGCAGTTCGGCGCCGGTGAAGACCTCGACGCCTACCCGCGCACCCTGGATGCCGATCTGATCGCGTTGCGCGCCGCGGGCGTAGACCTGGTTTTCACGCCGACCGCCGCGGCCATGTACCCGAACGGCCCGCGTACCGCGGTGCACCCGGGTCCGCTGGGCGCCGAACTCGAAGGTGCCGCGCGCCCGACCCACTTCGCCGGCATGCTCACCGTGGTCGCGAAATTGCTGTCGATCGTGAGCCCCGACCGGGTGTTCTTGGGCGAGAAGGACTATCAGCAGTTGGTGTTGGTGCGGCAGATGGTCACCGACCTCAACCTCGACGTGACCGTGGTCGGCGTACCCACCGTGCGCGAATCCGACGGCCTGGCGATGTCGTCACGCAACCGCTACCTCGACGCGGCGCAGCGCGAAGCGGCGACGGCCCTGTCGGCCGCACTGGCTGCCGGTGAGCGCGCGGCCGCGGCCGGTGCACCAGCGGCGCTGGACGCCGCCGCCGCGGTGCTGTCCGCGGTCCCCGCCGTCGACGTCGACTACCTGCAGGTTCGAGGCGTCGACCTCGGCCCGGCCCCCACCGACGGACCCGGACGGCTGCTGATCGCCGCCCGGGTGGGTTCTACCCGACTGCTCGACAACGCGGCGATCACGCTCGGACTTCCCATCGACGCCGACGTGGCGTTAGCCGCACAAACCCGGAGGAATTGATGTTTCGGACGATGCTCAAGTCGAAGATTCACCGTGCCACGGTCACCCATGCGGACCTGCACTATGTCGGCTCGGTGACCATCGACGCCGATCTGATGGACGCCGCCGACCTGCTCGAGGGTGAGCAGGTCACGATCGTCGACATCGACAACGGCGCCCGGCTGGTGACCTACGCCATCACCGGCGAGCGGGGCAGCGGTGTCATCGGGATCAACGGTGCGGCAGCGCATCTGGTGCATCCCGGTGACCTGGTCATCCTGATCGCCTACGGCACCATGGAGGACGCCGAGGCCCGCCGTTACCGGCCGCGGATCGTGTTCGTCGACGCCGAGAACAAGCAGGTGGATCTCGGCGATGACCCGGCCTTCGTGCCCGATGACGTCTCGGATCTACTCTCGCCCAGAAGCGTGCGCTAACCGTGCTGCTGGCGATCGACGTCCGCAACACCCACACCGTCATCGGCCTGATCGCCGGCTCCGGTGATCACGGCAACGTCGTGCAGCAGTGGCGGATCAGGACCGAGGCGGAGATCACTGCGGACGAGCTGGCGCTGACCCTGGACGGACTCATCGGCGATGACGGCGAACAGCTCACCGGTGCCGCCGCACTGTCCACCGTGCCGTCGGTGCTGCACGAAGTCCGGCTGATGCTCGACCAGTACTGGCCCTCGATCCCCGCCGTGTTGATCGAGCCGGGGGTGCGCACCGGGATCCCACTGCTGGTGGACAATCCCAAGGAAGTGGGGGCTGACCGGATCGTCAACGGGTTGGCCGCGTTTCACAAGTTCAAGACAGCGGCGATCGTCGTCGACTTCGGTTCTTCGATCTGCGTCGATGTGGTTTCGGCCAAGGGCGAATTCCTGGGCGGCGCCATCGCGCCCGGCGTCCAGATCTCTTCGGATGCCGCCGCGGCCCGCTCCGCCGGCCTGCGCCGGGTCGAACTCACCCGGCCGCGCTCGGTGATCGGCAAGAACACCGTCGAATGCATGCAGGCCGGCGCGGTCTACGGGTTCGCCGGTCTGGTCGACGGTCTGGTTCGCCGGGTCCGCGAGGAAGCCGCGGGAGCCGGAGACGACGTGACCGTGGTGGCCACCGGTCACTCCGCACCGCTGTTGCTGGCCGATCTGGAGACTGTCGACCATCACGACCCCAACCTCACCCTGGACGGACTGCGGCTGGTGTTCGAACGCAATCGGGACAGTCAGCGGGGCAAACTGCGCCCGGCGCGCTGAGTGTCGCGGGCTTTTCGTCCTGTCGCCGTGTTCCTCTAAGCTGGCGGGTCGTGAGCTCCGCCGATGTATCCCCTGAGACGCAGGACGAATCCGACCTCCCCGAGCAGTTCCGGATCCGACGCGACAAGCGAGCTCGGTTGCTGGCCGAAGGCCGTGATCCCTACCCGGTCGCGGTCGATCGCACCCACACACTTGCCCAGATCCGGGCCGACTACCCCGATCTGGAGGCGGACACCGCCACGGGCGACGTCGTCGGCGTCGCGGGTCGGGTGGTGTTCTCCCGCAACTCGGGCAAACTGTGCTTCGCGACCCTGCAGGAGGGCGACGGCACCCAGTTACAGGTGATGATCAGCCTGGCCAGCGTCGGGGAACAGGAGCTGGAGGCGTGGAAGACCGACGTCGACCTCGGCGACATCGTCTATGTGCACGGCGAGGTGATCAGCTCCCGCCGCGGCGAGCTGTCGGTGCTGGGCGACTCCTGGCAGATGGCGTCGAAGTCATTGCGGCCCCTTCCGGTCGCGCACAAGGAGATGAGCGAGGAGTCGCGGGTCCGGCAGCGCTACGTCGACCTGATCGTCCGGCCGGAAGCCCGTACCGTGGCGCGTCAGCGCATCGCGGTCATTCGCGCCGTGCGCAACGCGCTTGAGCGGCGCGGATTCCTTGAAGTCGAAACTCCGATGTTGCAGACATTGGCCGGCGGAGCGGCCGCCCGGCCTTTCGTCACTCATTCGAACGCGCTCGACGCGGACCTTTTCCTGAGAATCGCACCAGAACTGTTCCTGAAACGGTGCGTTGTCGGCGGCTTCGACCGGGTCTTCGAACTGAATCGGGTGTTCCGGAATGAAGGCGCCGATTCCACGCATTCGCCCGAGTTTTCGATGCTGGAGACCTACCAGGCCTACGGCACCTATGACGACTCTGCGGTGGCCACCCGCGAGATTATTCAAGAGGTCGCCGATGAGGTGATCGGGACCCGTCAACTGCCGCTGCCCGACGGCAGCATCTACGACATTGACGGTGAATGGGCGACCGTTGAAATGTATCCATCATTGTCGACCGCGCTCGGCCAAGAGATCACCCCGGCCACCTCGGTGGCCGACTTGTGGGCGATCGCGGATCGCCTCGGCGTAGAGATACCCAAAGACCGCGGCTATGGTCACGGGAAACTGGTCGAGGAACTGTGGGAACATGCCGTCGGCAACGCCTTGAACGCCCCAACTTTTGTCCGGGATTTCCCGGTCGAGACGACGCCGCTGACCCGCCAGCACCGCAGCATCGAGGGTGTCACGGAGAAGTGGGATCTCTATATGCGCGGTGTTGAACTGGCCACCGGCTATTCCGAGCTCGTCGACCCGGTGGTGCAGCGTGAGCGTTTCGCGGAACAGGCGCGCGCGGCGGCCGCCGGCGATGACGAGGCGATGGCGCTCGACGAGGACTTCCTGGCGGCCATGGAACATGCGATGCCGCCCTGCACAGGTACCGGAATGGGTATCGACCGCCTGTTGATGGTGTTGACGGGTCTATCAATTAGGGACACCGTTTTGTTTCCGATTGTTCGTCGTCAAGGCAACTGAACTGCGCCGCAGCCTGTTGTGTTGAAGCAGGCGTATTTTTATGGCAGATTAGTCGGCGAGGTCGAATACGGCTTTGCGCTCCCGTTCGCGCGCAGGAAAGCTACCTAGGGGTACCAATGGCGAAAAAAGTGACCGTCACCTTGATCGATGATTTCGATGGTGAGGGTGCCGCCGATGAAACGGTCGAATTCGGCCTGGACGGGGTGACCTACGAGATCGACCTTTCGAGCAAGAATGCTACAAAACTGCGCGCAGAACTGAAGAAGTGGGCCGACGCGGGCCGTCGGGTCGGGGGTCGCCGGCGCGGACGGTCCGGTGGTGGCCGCCGTGGAACCATCGACCGTGAGCAGAGCGCCGCGATCCGCGAATGGGCCCGCCGCAACGGACACAATGTGTCGACCCGCGGGCGTATCCCGGCCGACATCATCGACGCATTTCACGCCGCAACCTAGCCGGCGGTTCAGCGAGGCTCGACGCAGGATCGGCGAACCTGGGACCGTCGCGTGGACCCGATAGGTTTCGCTGCTGGCGAACCGGGGACCCGTCGGAAACACATTCGATGGGTTAGACGTTGCTCCCTTGCATCCGGTGCCAGGTCCTTCGGGGCCGGGCCATCGGGTGGTCGATTCAGTACGCACTGCAAGGCAGGTCACAGCGCGCTGCGCCGCCCACTAGAGTGGACAGCAGGCACGCCGGCCGAGCCGAGGCCGATCAAGTGCCGATCGCGAGGGAGAGCAGGTAGCCACCGATGTTCGAGAGATTTACCGACCGCGCCCGCAGGGTTGTCGTCCTGGCCCAAGAAGAGGCCCGGATGCTCAACCACAACTACATCGGGACCGAGCACATCCTGCTGGGCCTGATCCACGAGGGTGAAGGCGTAGCCGCCAAGTCGCTGGAGTCCCTGGGCATCTCTTTGGAAGGGGTGCGCAGCCAGGTCGAGGAGATCATCGGCCAGGGCCAGCAGGCGCCGTCCGGGCACATCCCGTTCACCCCGCGCGCCAAGAAGGTGCTCGAGCTGAGTCTGCGCGAGGCGCTGCAGCTCGGCCACAACTACATCGGCACCGAGCACATTCTGCTCGGCCTGATCCGTGAGGGTGAGGGCGTCGCCGCGCAGGTTCTGGTCAAGCTGGGTGCCGACCTCACCCGGGTGCGCCAGCAGGTGATCCAGCTGCTGAGTGGCTACCAGGGCAAGGAGACCGCGGAGGCCGGCACCGGAGGCCGGGGCGGCGAGTCCGGCTCGCCGTCCACCTCGCTGGTGCTCGACCAGTTCGGCCGCAACCTGACCGCGGCCGCCATGGAGGGCAAGCTCGACCCGGTCATCGGCCGCGAGAAGGAAATCGAGCGGGTCATGCAGGTGCTGTCCCGGCGCACCAAGAACAACCCGGTGCTGATCGGTGAGCCCGGCGTCGGCAAGACCGCCGTGGTGGAGGGCCTGGCGCAGGCCATCGTGGCCGGCGAGGTCCCCGAGACGCTGAAGGACAAGCAGCTCTACACCCTGGACCTGGGTTCGCTGGTGGCCGGCAGCCGTTACCGCGGTGACTTCGAGGAACGCCTGAAGAAGGTCCTCAAGGAGATCAACACCCGCGGCGACATCATCTTGTTCATCGACGAGCTGCACACCCTGGTGGGTGCCGGTGCGGCCGAGGGTGCGATCGACGCGGCCTCGATCCTCAAGCCGAAGCTGGCTCGCGGTGAACTCCAGACCATCGGCGCCACGACTCTCGACGAGTACCGCAAGTACATCGAGAAGGACGCCGCACTGGAGCGCCGGTTCCAGCCGGTGCAGGTCGGCGAGCCCACCGTCGAGCACACCATCGAGATCCTCAAGGGTCTGCGGGACCGCTACGAGGCCCACCACCGGGTCTCCATCAGCGACTCGGCGATCGTGGCGGCAGCCACCCTGGCGGACCGCTACATCAACGACCGGTTCTTGCCGGACAAGGCGATCGACCTGATCGACGAGGCCGGTGCCCGGATGCGTATCCGCCGGATGACCGCGCCGCCGGACCTGCGTGAGTTCGACGAGAAGATCGCCGACGCACGTCGGGAGAAGGAGTCCGCGATCGACGCGCAGGACTTCGAGAAGGCGGCCAGTCTGCGGGACCGGGAGAAGCAACTCGTCGCGCAGCGCGCCGAGCGTGAAAAGCAGTGGCGCTCGGGTGATCTGGATGTAGTGGCCGAGGTCGATGACGAGCAGATCGCCGAGGTGCTGGGCAACTGGACCGGTATCCCGGTGTTCAAGCTCACCGAGGCCGAGACCACCCGCCTGCTGCGGATGGAAGACGAGCTGCACAAGCGGATCATCGGCCAGGAGGATGCGGTCAAGGCGGTCAGCAAGGCGATCCGGCGTACCCGCGCCGGGTTGAAGGACCCCAAGCGGCCGTCTGGTTCGTTCATCTTCGCCGGCCCGTCCGGTGTCGGTAAGACCGAGCTGTCCAAGGCGCTGGCTGAGTTCCTGTTCGGCGACGACGACGCGCTCATCCAGATCGACATGGGCGAGTTCCACGACCGCTTCACCGCGTCGCGGCTGTTCGGTGCCCCTCCGGGCTACGTCGGCTACGAAGAGGGCGGTCAGCTGACCGAGAAGGTGCGGCGCAAGCCGTTCTCGGTGGTGCTGTTCGACGAGATCGAGAAGGCCCACGCCGAGATCTACAACAGCCTGTTGCAGGTTCTCGAGGACGGCCGGCTCACCGACGGGCAGGGTCGCACGGTGGACTTCAAGAACTGCGTGCTGATCTTCACCTCCAACCTGGGCACCTCCGACATCTCCAAGGCGGTCGGATTGGGCTTCACCCAGGGCGGCGGGGAGAACAACTACGAGCGGATGAAGCTCAAGGTCAACGACGAGCTCAAGAAGCACTTCCGTCCGGAGTTCCTCAACCGCATCGACGACATCATCGTCTTCCACCAGCTCACCAGGGAAGAGATCATCGAGATGGTCGACCTGATGATCGGCCGGGTGGCCAAGCAGCTGCGGGCCAAGGACATGGACATCGCGCTGACCGACAGGGCCAAGTCCTTGCTGGCCAAGCGTGGCTTCGACCCGGTGCTGGGTGCGCGTCCGCTGCGGCGCACCATCCAGCGCGAGATCGAGGACCAGCTCTCGGAGAAGATCCTGTTCGACGAGATCGGTCCCGGTCAGCTGGTCACCGTCGATGTCGACAACTGGGACGGCGAGGGTGCACACGAGAACGCGGTGTTCACCTTTGCCGGTAGCCAGAAGCCGACCGCCGAGGCGTCCGACCTGGCCAAGGCGGGCGCGCCCACTGGCGAGTAACTGCTACTGACGCGAAACGGGCGGCACCTTCACTCGAGGTGCCGCCCGTTTCGTTTCCGGCAGACTGGTCAGCTCAGGCCTCGACGCCAGAAGAAGTGATGCAACATCCCGCTGGGGCTGGGGACCTGCTCGAGATGGAAACGGTCCACGAGTTCGTCGGGGCTCGTCCACAACCGTTCCCCGCGGCCGAGCTCGACCGGTGCCACCGCGACATGCATTGTGTCGATGAGATCGGCGTCCAGGAACTCCCGCACCGTGGCAACGCCGCCGCCGATGCGCACGTCTTTGCCCTGGGCCGCAGACAATGCGCGCGCCAGTGCTTCCTCGGGGGAGGCGTCGAGGAAATGGAAGGTGGTGTCTGCCAGTGTGAAAGATGGCCGCGCATGGTGGGTGAGGACGAACACCGGTGTGCGGAACGGGGGCTCGTCGCCCCACCATCCTTGCCAGTCGTAGTTTTCCCACGGACCCCGCTGCGGGCCGAATTTGTTGCGCCCCATGATCTCTGCGCCGATGTTGTTGGCCCAGTCGCGGGTGATGTAGTCATCTAGTCCGAAGCTGCCGCCGGGATCGGTCCGGTTGACCCAGTGCGCGGTGGCACCTGCCCAGGACATGAAGTCCGCCGGGTCGGCGTGACCGAACGGACGCTCGCGGCTTTGTCCTTCCCCTGCGCCGTATCCGTCGCTGGAAATGCTGAAGTTCTGCACCCGGACCAGCTGTCGCATGGGGTCCCTTCCTGGTTGCACTGTGCGGCGGTTCGGGCTAGCGCTGGACGGGCAGCAGGCCGAACGCCTGCTTGGCGACCTGCAGCATCCAGCTACCGACGCTCTTGCCGTGGTCACGCGGCCAATTGAGCTGGAAGCTGACCACCCATGGCTGACCGCCCCGGTCAACGGCGTACCAACTGAAGGTCAGATCGCCGGGCAGGCCACCGGCTTTGGCGCCGATATAGGGCCAGTCGGTGCGTGGCAGGTCGATGCCACGCACCGCGGACAGGATCTCCCGGACCGGTGCGGCCTTGCCGACCGCAGCGGCCTGCAACGCGACGTGCACCCGGCAGATGTCCTCGGCGCTGCCGTACCACTCGGCGCCGTACGCGGACGCCGGGATGTGCGCACGGATCGGATCCGGCTCATAGGGCCGGGAATCGGCCTGCTGCAGCAGCTTTGCCCGTTCCTGCGGTGAGCCGTGCTGCCACTGCTCGCGCAGGTCTGGTTTGCCCCAGCCCACCGAGAACAGTTCGTACATGGTGGGAAACGGTGTCATGCTGGCCGGGTCGTGGTGGCCGGCCGCGGCCAGCGCGCGCTCGACCGCCCGAGTGCCCACCCGGCCGATGAGCAGGTCGGTCGCCATGTTGTCGCTGGTGGCGATCATCTTCTCGGCTGCCCTGCGCACCGAGACATGGGCGCCGTCGGGCAGCTCCTCGAGTCCGGACGAGCCGACCGCCTTGGCTCGGCCGGTGATGGTCAGCGGGTCGTCCCAGGACACCGTCCCGCCCTTCACCTCGTTGGCCACCGCCAGCAGCACGTACAACTTGAAGATCGATGCCAGCGGCAGGGGCTGGGCGGTGTTGGCACCGGCCACCGGTTTACAGGCACCGCCCTCGATCCGCGAGGCCTGGTAGGAGTACCGCGCGCCGGTCTTTTTCAGCACCGCATCGAGGTCGTGCCACGAGGCGATGGTCGGTGCCTCGGTGGTCGGCTTGAACAGGTCGACCATGCCGTTGTCGTCGGTGCGGAGCCTGATGTCCTGCCGAGCGCCGTAGGAGGTGGTCAGGTGCAGGGTGGCCGCACCGGCGCGAATGTCGACGCTGTCGAGGTGGAACGGCCGGTCCCACCACAGTGATTCCATGGTCGTGACCACCTGCTCGACCTTGTCCGGTGCGGCCAGGGTCGCCACCCCGATCGGGCCGATCGGCCAGTCGGAGTTCAGCATGTCCATGGTCTGCTTGGCGCGCAGACCCGGCGGCGTCTTGGTCGAAATCGTCACGCCGCTGTCGGCGCCGGCGTCGGCGGGAGATGCCGGTGAAGGGGCGCAGCCGGCGGCTGCCCCGGCGGCGAGGGGGACCAGGGTCAGAGCGGTCGTCCATGCCGCCAGGTGGCGCCGCACGGGACTAGGCCTGTGCGGCGGTTCCGGCGACGTCAAGCACGACCTCGAACTCCAGCAATGATGCCCCGGTCGCCACCGGCTTGGCGCGCTGCCCGGCGTGGGCTTCGACGGCGGGTCCCTGCGCCCACGCCTGGAACGCTTCGTCGGACTCCCAGTGCGTCACCACGAAGTAGCGGTCGTCGCCCTTGACGGGGCGCAGCAGCTGGAAGCCAAGAAAACCGGGCTGGTTCTCCACCGCGTGCGCGCGATTTGCAAACCGTTTCTCCAGTTCGGGCCCGGCGTCGGCGGGCACCTCGATTGCATTGATCTTCACCACTGACATGGGCCTAGGCTACCGTGCCCCGGGTGGGGATCGCGTCGACCGAGTTGCTGACCTACCGCGGCGGACGCGGGGCGCCGTTGGTGCTGGTGCACGGCCTGATGGGGCGTGGCACCACCTGGCCGCGGCAACTGCCCTGGCTGACCAGGCTCGGTGCGGTCTACACCTACGACGCCCCCTGGCATCGAGGCCGCGAGGTCGCCGACCCCCATCCCATCGCCACCGAACGCTTCGTCGCCGACCTGGCCACCGCGGTGGAGCAGTTGCCCGGCCCGGTGCGGCTGATCGGACATTCGATGGGCGGATTGCATTCGTGGTGCCTGGCGGCCCGTCGCCCCGAACTCATCTCCGCGCTGGTGGTCGAGGACATGGCGCCGGACTTCCGGGGCCGCACCACCGGCCCGTGGGAGCCGTGGGTGCATGCCCTGCCGGTGGAGTTCCCCAGCGCTGAGCAGGTGATCGCCGAATTCGGCGACATCGCCGGACGCTACTTCCTGGAAGCCTTCGACCACACCGAGACCGGCTGGCGGCTCCATGGTCGACCCGAGTGGTGGTTGCAGATCGCCGCCGAGTGGGGCACTCGGGACTACTGGGAGCAGTGGCGCGCGGTGCGTGCGCCGGCCCTGCTGATCGAGGCCGGTAACTCGGTGACCCCGCCGGGGCAGATGCGCGAAATGCACCGCATCGCCTTCGACAGCACCTACCTGCACGTCCCCGAGGCGGGACACCTGGTGCACGACGAGGCGCCGCAGGTCTACCGCGAGGCCGTCGAGTCGTTCCTGTCCTGACCTGGCAGCGCGAAGCGGCCGTCGGGCAGTAATTCCACCAGTCCGTCGCCCAGCAGGGAGCTCAGGGCGCGCTCGCGCTGCACCGCGTCGGCCGGCCAGGCGAGGTCAAGCTCGGCGCGTGTCACTGCAACGGCGTTGTCCCGCAACACATCCAGTAGCCGTCCGCGGACCTGGCGGTCGGTGCCGGCATAGCGTTGGGTGGGGCGCTTCTGACCGGTGGGCGGCGGCGAGCCGGCCAGCCGCCACTGGCAGGTAGCCCGCAGCGGGCAGGCGTCACAGCGCGGCGACCGCGCGGTGCACACGATGGCGCCCAGCTCCATCAGCGCCGCGGAGAACGTGGCGGCCCGGTCGGCTTTGGGCAGTAGGGCCAGCAGGGCGCCGACGTCGGCGTGGTCGCGTTTTGCCGACGGGGCACCGGCGTCGGCCTGCCCGTGCACGGCCCGGGCCACCACCCGGCGCACGTTGGTGTCCACCACCGGAACCGGCTGGCGGTAGGCGAAGCTGGCCACCGCCCTGGCTGTGTAGCTGCCGATCCCGGGCAGCTGCTGCAAGACATCGACGTCGTCGGGCACTACGTCGGCGAATTCCCGAGCGATCACCGTCGCGCATTCATGCAGCCGCATGGCGCGGCGGGGATAGCCGAGTTTGCCCCATGCCCGCAGGATGTCGGCCTGGCTTGCGGCCGCCGTCGCCGACGGCGTCGGCCAGCGTGCCACCCAGTCCGGCCAGATCGGCAGGACCCGTGCGACCGGCGTCTGCTGCAGCATGAACTCGCTGACCAGGATCTGCCACGGCGTGACATCGCCCGCCCGCCAAGGCAGATCGCGTTCAGCCGACGCGAACCAGTTGAACAGCTGGTGAAATTCGATGCTCGCCGCGCGCTGCGTTGGATTCACAGGCAGAATATCGGGCATGCCTAATTCCAACCCGATCTCAGCGTGGAAAGCACTCAAAGAGGGTAACGAGCGCTTCGTCGCAGGCGAGCCCAGCCATCCCAGCCAGGACGTCGCGCGCCGCGCTGCACTGGCCGCCGGTCAGAAGCCGACCGCGGTGGTGTTCGGCTGCGGTGACAGTCGGGTGGCCGCCGAGCTGATCTTCGACCAGGGTCTGGGCGACATGTTCGTGGTCCGCACCGCCGGCCACGTCGTCGACGCGGCGGTGCTGGGCTCGATCGAATTCGCGGTGGAGGTGCTCAACGTTCCGTTGATCGTCGTGCTCGGCCACGACAGCTGTGGGGCGATCTCGGCGACCCTGGGTGCGCTGGACGGCGGGGCCGTGCCGGGCGGTTATCTGCGGGACATCGTCGAGCGGGTCATGCCGTCGATCCTGCTGGGCCGCCGCGACGGGCTGAGTGCCGTCGACGAGTTCGAAGCCCGGCACGTGACCGAGACGGTGGCCCAGCTGGCAACGCGGTCCGCGGCGATCGCCGAGCGGATCGTGGCCGGTTCGTTGGCGATCGTCGGCGCCACCTATCACCTGGCCGACGGACGGGTGTCGGCGCGCAATCACCTGGGCGACATCGGCGATTACGGCGCCGAATAGTCGCCGAAGGTCACAACGCGGCTACGACACGCCGGGACGGGTCGAACAACTCTCGGTGAGGTCGTCCTACCGTGAGAACGTGCTCGATTTGGAACCGCAGGGTCCGCTGCCTTCGCAGATCTATTGGCGACGACGTGGCCTCGCGCTGGGCATTGCGCTCATCGTGATTGCAGTCGTGTCGGCCATCATCTTCGGTGTCATTCATGGCAGCGCTGGTGCCGACAACGCCGACGGGAAGAAGTCTTCCGCCGCGCAGCACGCCAAGCCACAGAACCCCTCGCCCGAAGAGGTCAAGACGCCTGTGGTGGCTCCCGCGGAGCAGGTGCCACCCCAAGCGCCGACGCCTACCGCTGCGGTGACCCCGCCCCCAGTGCTCAAGGAGGGCGACGACTGCCCCGACTCGACGCTGGCGGTCAAGGGTCTGACCGGTCCGCAGTACACGGTGGGTGAACAGCCCCAGTTCACCATGGTCGTCACCAACATCGGGTTGGTGGCCTGCAAGCGGGACGTGGGTGCCGCGGTACTGGCTGCCTACGTCTACTCGCTGGACAACCAACGGCTGTGGTCGAACCTGGACTGCGCGCCGTCGAACGAAACCCTGGTGAAGACGTTCGATCCCGGTGAGCAGGTGACCACCACGGTGACCTGGACCGGAATGGGTTCGGCGCCGCAGTGCCCACTGCCACGGCAGCCGATCGGGCCCGGTACCTACAACCTCGTCGTCCAACTGGGCAATCTGCGATCAGCGACGGTGCCGTTCATGCTTACCGAGCCTTCACCGGACCTGCCGCCGCCGGGGCAGGACGTGCCCCCGCCGGACGCTCCGCCGCCGGGCAACTGATCGTCGGGTTGGCTTTAGCTCCGGTCCAGTAGTTTCGGTGGCGCCAGCTGTCCCACACGCCGGTCGGCGATCTCGACCAGATGGTGCAGCGCCGCAACGATATTGGCGGCCGGCACCGTACGCAGGGCACCGACGCTGGCCGGGGCGCCCGGGGGAGTCAGTGCGGTGGTGAATCCGAGCCTGGCCGCCTCAGCGAGCCGGCGGTCCATCCCGCTGACAGGGCGCAGGTCACCGGCCAGACCGACTTCGCCCACCACAACGGTGGTCGCCGGTAGCGGCAGATCCGCATAGGCCGACGCCAGTGCGATGGCGACGGCCAGATCCGTGGACGGATCGGTCAACCGCATACCGCCCACCGTGGACAGGTAGATGTCGCCGGCCGCGATCGGAAGCTCGGCGTGCTTGTCCAGCACCGCGGTGATCATGGCCGCCCGGGCGTGGTCGATGCCACTGACCGCGCGGCGCGGCGACCCACCCGCAGGCTTGGCCAGCAGCGCCTGCACTTCGCCGATCAACGGTCGCTTGCCATCGAGTGCGATGGTGATCGCGGTGCCCGGCACCGGCTCGCTGCGCTGTTCCAGGAACAGGCCGGACGGGTCGGCGATTGGTTCGATGCCGTTGTCACGGAGCAGGAAACAGCCCACCTCGTCGGTGGCACCGAATCGATTCTTGACCGCTCGCACCATTCGCAGCACCGAGTTGCGGTCTCCCTCGAAGTGCAGGACCACGTCGACGAGGTGCTCCAGTGAACGTGGGCCGGCGATGGCACCGTCCTTGGTCACGTGTCCGACCAGGATCAGTGCCACATCGGCGGTCTTGGCGGCCGCGGTCAGGGCGGCCGTGACGGCCCGTACCTGGGTGACCCCGCCGGCCACGCCGTCGGTGTCGGCAGCGGCCAGCGTCTGCACCGAATCCACCACCACCAGGGTGGGCCGCACTGCCTCGATGTGGCCCAGCACGGTCTGCAGGTCGGCCTCGGAGGCCAGGTAGATCTCGTCGTGGCTACATCCGGTGCGTTCGGCGCGCAACCGGATCTGCCCCGCGGACTCCTCTCCGGAGACGTACAGCGCCCGGCGCCCGGCCAGCGCCCAGCGGTGGGCGACCTCGAGCAGCAGCGTCGACTTGCCGACCCCGGGATCGCCGGCCAACAGGGTGACCGAGCCGGGGACGACCCCGCCGCCCAACACCCGGTCGAGTTCGGTGACACCGGTGGGCGCCGGCTGTGCGCGCCCCGCCGCGATGGAGCTGATCGGGACCGCGGGCCGCGCCGGTGCCGCCGGCCGCAGCCCGCCCGCCGGTGCTGCCGCTTCGCCTACCGGGTCGATACCACCCCAGCTGCCGCAATCCGGGCAACGGCCCAGCCACTTCGCGGTGGTGTTCCCGCATTCCGAACAGCGATAGAGCGAACGCGCTTTGGCCACCCGGCGACCGTATCGGTTAGGTCCGACAGTGTCGGCGGCGACCGATGCGTCAGTGGTGCGAAACCGGGCCGGCCGAGATCGGGACGTCCACGCGCACCTCGCCGGCCTTCTTGAAGTTGAAGGTGAAGTCGTAGGTGAGCCCGTTGCGGATCGCCTTGTCCAGGGTCACCGTCGCCGTGGCGGTGTTGGCGTTGGCGACCTCGGGCAGTGCCTTGGCCGCGGGAGCCGTCGGCAGGTCGGGGCCGGCCGGCGCGCTCACGACCAGGACACCGCCGACCGGCACGGTCTTGCTACCGGTCGGTGACACCTTGCCGATCGAAGTCTTGATGTCGGTCAGCTCGTCGTCGGCGTCGGTCGACTGGTTGCTGACCACGAACACCAGGTCGACGGTCTGGCCGGGCTCCAACGCGTCGCCGGTCTGAGTCGCCTGGATCCGCACGTCGCGCAGTGCCAGGTCACCGATGGTGGCCGAGGAGCCGTTGACCGCGGATGCCTGGTCTGCGGTCTGAGAGATCTGACCGGTACCGCAGCCGGCCAGCGCCGCTGCAGCAATCAGCGCGATCGCAGCCTTGTTGAAGGCCCTGCTGAACGAGTTCACGTATGGTCTCCTGCTCGGCCGTGGCGACTTGTGACTATGCACTGTAGTAGCAACCATCTGCTGGCGGTAGCGCAGGGTTACCGGTCGTCCACCACCCCCATCGACCAGCCCCGATCAGGCTCCAATCAGGATCGACCCAGCACGCTTCCGTCGTGGTGTCAACCCCCCTTCTGGGGTCGCGGTGCCCCTGACCTGCACCGTTGGTGGTCGCGTGTTGTGGCGGCGTGTTAGCATGAGGTAGCGAAAGGGGCTCAAATCAGATGATCTTTAAGGTCGGAGACACCGTCGTATATCCACACCACGGTGCAGCGTTGATCGAGGCGATTGAAACCCGGACCATCAAAGGCGAGCAAAAGGACTATCTGGTCCTTAAGGTGGCGCAGGGCGACCTCACCGTTCGAGTTCCCGCTGAAAATGCCGAATATGTCGGTGTGCGTGACGTTGTCGGCCAGGAGGGCCTGGACAAGGTCTTCCAGGTATTGCGGGCCCCGCACACCGAAGAACCGACCAACTGGTCGCGTCGTTACAAGGCCAACCTGGAGAAGCTCGCCTCCGGCGATGTGCACAAGGTAGCCGAGGTTGTTCGTGACCTGTGGCGGCGTGACCAGGAGCGCGGTCTGTCCGCCGGTGAGAAGCGCATGCTGGCCAAGGCACGTCAGATCCTGGTTGGTGAGCTGGCCCTGGCCGAGAACACCGATGACGCCAAGGCGGAGACCATCCTCGACGAGGTGCTGGCCGCGGCGTCCTGACCGCAGTGTCCTTACCGCGTCGTTCTGAGCTTCCGAGGACTCGGTGCCAAGCACAGTAGCCGTGGTACCGGCTGCCGGTTCGGGTGTGCGGCTGGGCGCCGGCATACCGAAGGCGTTCTTTCTGCTGGGCGGCGTGACGCTTGTTGAGCGCGCGGTGGCCGGCCTGCGGGAGTCCGGGGTAGTCGACCAGGTCGTGGTCGCGGTGCCGCCGGACCGCACCGATGAGGCCAAATTGATCCTCGGTGGGGCCGCCACCATCGTCGCCGGCGGCGCCGACCGCGTCGATTCCGTCCGGTTGGCGCTGGCCAGCGCTGGAGAGCCCGATTTCGTGCTGGTCCACGACGCCGCCCGACCGTTGACTCCGCCCGCACTGGTGGCCCGGGTGGTCGAGGCCTTGCACGCCGGGCACCGCGCAGTCGTTCCGGTGCTTCCGGTGGCCGACACCATCAAGGCGGTCGACGCCAACGGCACGGTGCTGGGCACACCTGAGCGGGCCGGACTACGGGCCGTACAGACACCGCAGGGCTTCGCCGCCGAGCTGCTGTTGCGGGCTTACCAGCAGGCCAGTGCGGGCACGCAGTTCACCGACGACGCCTCGATGGTCGAGCATGTCGGCGGCCAGGTCCAGACCGTCGAAGGCGATCCGTTGGCCTTCAAGATCACCACCGCGCTGGATGCGGTACTTGCCGAGGCGGTGGTCAACCGGTGAGCGCGCTGCCGCGGGTCGGACTGGGCACCGACGTGCACCCGATCGAGCAGGGGCGGCCCTGCTGGTTGTTGGGATTGCTGTTTCCCGACGCCGATGGCTGCGCCGGACACTCCGACGGCGACGTGGCCGCACACGCCCTGTGTGACGCGCTGTTGTCGGCGGCAGGGTTGGGGGACCTCGGGACGGTGTTCGGCGTCGACGAGCCTCGCTGGGCACGAGTAACCGGTGCTGTGATGCTCGGCCACGTGCGCGAACTGCTCGCCGAGAGCGGGTTCGTGATCGGGAATGCCGCGGTGCAGGTCATCGGCAACCGGCCGAAGGTGGGGCCCCGCCGCGCCGAAGCGCAGCAGTTGCTGTCGGAATTGTTGGGCGCACCGGTCTCGGTGTCGGCGACAACCACCGACGGCCTAGGGCTCACCGGTCGTGGCGAGGGACTGGCCGCAGTGGCTACCGCGTTGGTGGTGCCGGGGTAGTTGCTTCGGCGGGGTTAGCCGCAGGCCCCGATGATGGAGAGGCCCAAGCACACACCTGCTTCGACGGCGTCAGGTGCCACCTGCGTGCCAACGTCCGCGCCAAGGTTCGCGAGCTCAGCCGGCAGGTCGGCAGTCCCCGCCAGGAAGTCGGATATATCGACGTCAAGCGGTATGTCACCAAGGGGCACGTCGGCGCCGGCCAGGCTGAAAGTGTCGGTCGCCGCCGCCGGGTCGAACAGGTTGAAGGCGTCGGTCGCCGCGGCCGAGCCGACGTCCGGTGCTCCCAAGTTCAGCGCGTCGGTCGCCGCGGCCGAACCGGCGTCGGCAGCCGCGTTCGCACCGTTGTTCGCGCCCGACGTGGCGAGACCAGTCAGCCCCGAGGTCAACAGGGGCGTCACCAGGGGCAAGCCCATCATCCCGACCATCGGCGCCATCATCGCCATCGACATACCGATCTGGGGACCCATCGCAGCCATGCTGGCGCTGCTCGCGCCGGCGCCAGCAGCACCAGCGGCGCCCGCCGCCTGGTCGGCCTGCGCCTCGGCCTGCTGCCGCTGCTGCTCGGCCTGGGCGTCCTGCATCGCCTCGTGCTGGGACTGCATGTCCGGGTCTACCGCCTGCGGGGCCTGCTGGGCCTGGAGGTCTGGCGTCGCCTGGTGCTCGGCTGGCACCGGAGTAACCGCAGCCACAACTTCTGCGGGCTGAGGCTGCTGGTTGTTGTTCGGCTCATCGGCGTAGGCGGTCGCGCTACCTGCAAATGCGACCGCAGCCAAGACTGCTCCCGAGACTGCCACCAGACGTTTACTCACTGCCGCAATATATGCCACGTCACACCCCCTGTCCACCGATACGGCAGGTGGTGGCCGTTCCTGGCAAGGCCCTGGTAGCGGCGGGCGTGGCGGTCGTGGGCTCGGCGCCCGGTAAGCTGGCCCGTCGTGACCGATCGCCCCAGCCTGCGGCTGCACGACACGGCAACCGGCGCCGTGCGTGAATTCATCCCGCTGCGGCCCGGTCATGCCTCTATCTATCTATGCGGTGCCACCGTCCAGGCCGCGCCCCACATCGGCCACGTCCGCAGCGGCGTGGCGTTCGACGTATTGCGCCGGTGGCTCACCGCCCGCGGCTACGACGTCGCCTTTGTGCGCAACGTGACCGACATCGACGACAAGATCCTCACCAAGGCCGCCGCGGCGGGCCGGCCGTGGTGGGAGTGGGCCGCTACCCATGAGCGTGAGTTCACCGCCGCCTACGAAGCGCTGGGCGTGCTGCCGCCGTCGGCCGAACCGCGCGCCACCGGACACATCACCCAGATGGTGGAGCTGATCGAGCGGTTGATCGAGCGAGGCCACGCCTATGCCGGCGGCGGCGACGTGTACTTCGACGTGCTCAGCTACCCCGACTACGGCCAGCTGTCCGGTCATCGGATCGACGATGTGCACCAGGGCGAGGGGGTCGCCACCGGCAAGCGCGATCCGCGCGACTTCACGCTGTGGAAAGGCGCCAAGCCCGGTGAGCCCAGCTGGCCCACGCCGTGGGGCCCGGGCCGGCCGGGCTGGCACCTGGAGTGTTCGGCGATGGCCCGCTCCTACCTCGGCGCCGAATTCGACATCCACTGCGGCGGGATGGACCTGGTCTTCCCGCACCATGAGAACGAGATCGCTCAGAGCCGCGCCGCCGGAGACGGATTCGCGAACTACTGGCTGCACAACGGCTGGGTCACCCTGGGTGGCGAGAAGATGAGCAAGTCGCTGGGCAATGTGCTCTCGATGTCGGCGGTGCTGCAGCGGGTCCGGCCCGCCGAGCTGCGGTACTACCTGGGCAGCGCGCACTACCGGTCGATGCTCGAATTCTCCGAGACCGCGTTGCGTGACGCCGTCAACGCCTACGTCGGTATCGAGGACTTCCTGCACCGAGTGCGCAGTCGGGTGGGCGCCGTGGTTCCCAGCACCTGGACGGACCGTTTCGCCGCAGCGCTCGACGACGACCTGGCGGTGCCGATCGCGCTGGCCGAGGTGCACCGCACGCGCGCGGAGGGAAACCGGGCCCTGGACTCCGGTGACCACGAGGGCGCGCTGGCTGCCGCCGGTGCCATTCGGGCGATGATGGAAGTGCTGGGTTGCGACCCGCTCAACGAGCGCTGGGAATCGCGCGATGAGACCTCGGCGGCACTGGCCGCGGTCGACGTGCTGGTCCGAGCCGAACTGGAACGCAGGGAAACGGCTCGCGCGGAACGGGATTGGCAGCTGGCCGATGAGATCCGCTGCAGGCTAAAGGATGCCGGTATCGACGTCACCGACACCGGAGACGGTCCGCAATGGTCACTACTGGTGGAGGGGTCTGAGTAGATGGCCGGAAATTCCAAGCGCAAGGGTGCGGTGCGCAAGCCGGGCACCAAGAAGGGGCCCACCGTCGGTTCCGGAGGTCAGCGCCGCCGTGGGCTCGAAGGCCGCGGCGCCACCCCGCCGGCGCACCAGCGGGAATACCACCCGGCGGCCAAGGCGGCCAAGCGCGCGGCGAAGCAGCGCGCCTACCGGACCACCAAGCGCACCGACGAGAACGAGACCGTGCTGGGCCGCAACCCGGTCCTGGAGTGCCTGCGTGCCGGAATCCCGGCCAACGCGCTGTATGTGGCGCTGGGGGCCGAAGCCGATGAGCGCCTGACTGAATCAGTTACTCGGGCAGCCGATTCCGGATTGCCAATCCTGGAGGTCCCGCGGTCTGACCTGGACAAGATGACCACCAACGGTCTGCATCAGGGCATCGCGCTACAGGTTCCGCCCTACAACTACGCGCATCCCGACGACCTGATCGCCGCCGCGCGGCGCGATGTCGCACCGCCGTTGCTGGTCGCACTGGACAACATCTCCGATCCACGCAATCTCGGCGCCATTGTGCGCTCGGTCGCGGCGTTCGGCGGGCACGGCGTGGTCATTCCGCAGCGTCGGTCGGCGTCGGTGACCGCGGTGGCCTGGCGCACCAGTGCCGGTGCGGCAGCTCGGGTTCCCATTGCGCGTGCGCCCAACCTGAACCAAACGCTGAAAACGTGGGCAGACCGCGGCCTGCAGATCGTCGGCTTGGATGCCGGCGGCGACACCGTGGTCGATGAGTTGGACGGCACCATGCCGATGGTGCTGGTCGTCGGTTCCGAGGGCAAGGGGCTGTCCCGGCTGGTCCGGCAGAACTGCGACGCCATCGTGTCGATCCCGATGTCCGGGCCCACCGAGTCGCTCAACGCATCGGTGGCTGCCGGGGTGGTACTGGCCGAGATCGCGCGTCAGCGACGGTGATTCGCCGCGCGTTGATCGCTGCGGTCCTGATCGCTTCGGTAGTGAATCCTTCGTCAACCGCCGCCGCGCAACCGCCGGCGTTCGATCTGCAGGCGCATCGCGGGGGCCGGGGCGAGACCACCGAGGAATCGCTGCGAGCCTTCGCCAAGTCACTTGAGTTGGGGGTCAGCACCCTGGAGTTGGACATCGTGCTGACCCGCGATGGCCAGCCGTTGGTGTGGCACGACCCGGTCCTCGAGCCGGCGAAGTGCGTCGACACCGGACCGGCCTTCGCCGGCGACCCCGATTACCCGTACGTCGGCAAGCGGGTAGCCGATCTCACCCTCGCCCAGATCCGAACCTTGGACTGTGGACAGCTGCTGCCGGAATTCCCCGACGCGGAAGTCGTGCAGCACAACGTGATCGCGACCCTGCCGGAGGTCTTCGCGCTCGCCGGCCACACGGGCGTCCGGTACAACATCGAGACCAAGGTCGACGCGGCCAACCAGCAGCAGCTCGTCGACGTGATCCTGGCGGCGGTGCGCGCCGCCGGCAAGCTGGATTCCGTCGAGATCCAGAGTTTCGACTGGCGCACTCTGCCGATGGTTCGCGCCGTCGAACCGGCCATTCCGCTGGTGGCGCTGGCCGAACAGGGGCCCGACCCGATCTTTGGGGCGGTGGGGGTCGGTGCCGACATCGTGTCCCCGGACTACTCGATGGTGGATCGAGCCTTCGTCGAACGCGCGCATGCCGCTGGGCTGCGGGTGATTCCGTGGACGGTCAACGATGCCGATGCCATGCGCGAGCAGATCGCTGCCGGCGTCGACGGGCTCATCACCGACTATCCGGCGCGCCTGCGTGCCGTCATGGCCGACCTCGGCATGCCCCTGCCGCCGTCGTTTCCCCGGTCCTAGACACCCAGCAGTCGAGCGCCGGCCCACAGGGCCAGCACCGCCACTCCCAGCGTGGCCGGAACCGTGCACAGCCCCAGACGGGTGTATTCGCCGACCCCGGCCGCAACACTGTAGCGGCGCAATACCCGGCGCCACAGCAGATTCGACAACGAGCCGGTGTAGCTGAGGTTGGGCCCGATGTTGACTCCGATCAACACCGCCAGCACTGCCAGTGGGCCGCTCGGTGCCACCAACGGCACCAGTACCAGGGTCGCCGGCAGATTGTTGACGACGTTGGCCAGCACCGCGGCCACCGCCGCGATACCCAGCAGCGCCGGCAGTCCCGATCCCGTCGGCAACACCGTGGTCATCCGCTCGCCCAGCCCGTTGTCCACGACGGCACGCACCACCACGCCGAGCGCCAGCACGAACACCAGGAAGCCCGGGTGGGCGGCCCGCGCGATACCGGCCGGGGTGCTGCGCCGCTGTGCCAGACCACGGACGGCGAGCACGGCCGCACCGGCGACGGCCGCCCACGCCGCCGGCACGCCGAATGTCTCGGCGACCACGAAGCCGGCCAAGGTCAGGCCCAGTACCACCAGCACGAACACCGGGACCGGAGGCGGCGGGCCGGCGTGCTGGTGCACCGGTGTGGCCCGCAGATCGGCGCGGAAAAACCAGCGGAAGATCAGATAGACAACGGCCGTGGTGGCCAGCCACGGCGCCGCCATCAGCGCGGTGAACTTCACGAACGACAGCCCAGCTTGGTTGAACGCCAACAGATTCGTCAGGTTGGACACCGGCAGCAGCAGGGACGCCGTGTTGGCCAGGTGCGCGGTCGCATAGGCGTGCGGACGGATCGGGGCGTGGCGGCGGCGGGCCATCATCAGTACCACCGGAGTCAGCAGCACCACCGTCGCGTCCAGGCTCAGCACCGCGGTCAGGCCGGCCGCGATGACGAAGACACGGCGTAGCAGATGTTGCGGCGGGCCGACATCGCCTCGTGCCATCGCCGCGCCGGCCGCTTCGAAGAGGCCCTCATCGTCACAGAGCCGAGCCAGCACCAGTACCGCGCCCAGGAACGCGACGACGTGCAGCAGCGTGGCGGCTTCGGTGAGTGCGTCCTGCATCGAGATCGCGCCGGTGGCAACAAGGATGCCGGCGGCCGGCACCGCAGCGAACATCTCCGGCCAGCCCCGCGGGCGAACCACCGCGAAGCCCAGCACCGCGGCAAGCAGCAGCAGCGCGAGAGCCAGGTTCAGGCCCACGGATCCTCACGACGCCACACGGTGGGCAGGTGTAGTCCGACTCCGTCGGATTCGGCCAACTCGCTGAGCACCCGCATGGTGACGTCGAGGTCATCGCCGGCGTAGGGCAAGGCGCGCAACGGTTTCGACAGGGGCAGGAAGAAGTCGTCCCAGTGCGTCAACACCACCGTCGACGCGCCGACGGCGCGGACCGTCTCGTTCCAGTAGTCGACCAGATATTGCCGCGGCTGGATGCCGAGCTGGCCGATGCCCAGGTAGACCACGTCGGCGCTGCGGCCGGCCAACGCCCCCGGGATGAACCCAGCGCTGCCCATGATCAGCAGGCTGCGCCCCGAGGAGCGGTGGGCCACCAACGCCGACCATGCCTCACCGCATTTGTAGGCGGACGCCCGCACCGGCGGAACCACCGCAGTGGTGATGATGCCGGGGAAGCGGTCCGGAGGGCAATGCCGCGACTCGATCAGGGTGACGTCGTAGCTGCCCAACGTGAGGGACGCTCCGGTGGTGGCCACGATCAGGCGGTTGTCCGAGAGTCCATGGCCCCGGCCGACATTGGCTGTCGACTCACCGCCCACCAGCGTCGCACCGGTACGTTCGGCCACCACGGCCGAGTCCAGCGCGTGGTCGATGTGTGAGTGCAGGGGGATCACCGCAGCCAGCTCATGGACGCCGGCCCGGGCCAGGCAGCCGTCGATGCGGGCGGCCGACGGCGACACCTTGCGCAGTGCCACCTGCGCCAGGCTGGGTCGGGAGAAATAACCGTCGGTCATCAGCGCCGACGACCCGTCGTCGATCAGCATGCTGGTCACGCCGAGCCACGTCACCGACAACGGTGCACCCGGCGCCGCGGGTGTGACGTCGAACCGGTCGGCGTACCGGCCGATGTCGGGGCGGCCGAGCTTGAGGCGCATCCGCTTAGGCTAACGGGGGTGCGGAGGCGCCGCTGAGTCTGGCCGTCTCGGGCATCGCGGTCAGGTAGAGCATGAAGCCCGCGCCGGCCACCGCGGCCAGGGTGATGAACGCCGCGTTGTAGCCCGCGGCCGAGACGATGTGGCCGGCGACGAAGTTCGACAATGCGGCGCCGACGCCGCAGGCCGCGGTGATGGCCCCCAAGCTGACGTTGAAGCGGCCGGTGCCGTGCGTGATGTCCTGGACCACCAGCGGGAACAGCGCCCCGAAGATCCCCGCTCCCACCCCGTCGAGCAGCTGCACTCCGACCAGCCAGTAGGAGTTGTCCCAGACCGGGTAGAGCAGTCCGCGGATGGTCAGCACCGCGAACCCCACCAGGAAGATCGGCTTGCGGCCCCAGGCATCGGCTTTGGAGCCGGTCAGATAGGCCACCGGCACCATCACCAGCTGGGCGGCCACGATGCACGCCGCCATCAGAGCCGTGCCTACCTCGGTGTTGACCAGTGCCAGTTCCTGGCCGACCAACGGCAGCATCGCCGCGTTGGCGAAGTGGAACATCACCACGGTCGCGGCGAACACCAGCAGTCGCCGATTGCGCAGCAGTACCGCGTATCCCGACGGCTGCGGATGGGGCTGGCCGGCCAGATGGTCCATGCCCCGGGCTACGTCGTGGTCGATCGCGGACTCGGGCACCCGCAAGGTGGCCACGACGCTCAGCGCGGCCATGGCGGCCAGCATCCAGAACACCACGATCGGGCCGTAGAAATAGGCCATGGCCCCGGTGGCTGCCGCGGTCGCGGCATTGCCGGCATGGTTGAACGATTCGTTGCGGCCGAGCCGTTTTGCGAACATGCGGGGGCCGACCACGCCGAGGGTGATCGCGGCCAGTGCCGGGGCGAACACCGAACCCGCGATTCCGGTGAGCAACTGCAACGCGGCGACGCTGTAGAAGCCGGGGAACAGCGGCATTGCCAATGCCGCCGCCGTGACCGCCAGCGCACCGACGACGAGTAGTGCTCGCTTGGCGGTGGTTCGATCGACCAGCGCTCCTACCGGGGTCTGCGCCACGACCGCGGCGATCCCGCCGATCGCCATCACGAGGCCGATCGACGCCTGGTCCCAATGGTGGGTCACCAACAGGTAGACCGACAGATAGGGGCCCAGCCCGTCCCGTACGTCGGCCAGGGTGAAGTTCAACAGATCCAGCGCGTGCGCCAGCCGGCGTGAACTTGGATCCGTCACCGGTTTTGAATCTCGCAAACCGGTCCGCATCTGTCTAGAGAAGTGGGGCTAGACCTTGGGGCTGTCGTCGTCGCCGATCAGCAATCGGACAGCCAAGTCCAGTCGGGTGCTGAAATCGGTGGCCGACGCCCGCCGGGTCAGCCAGGCGAGCAGGTTCGACAGCCACACATCCGAGATCACCCGGGAGATGTGGTACTGCTCCTCGGTCGGCTCGCCGTCGCTCATGGCCCCGGCGAACATCGAGTCGATCAACTTCTGCACGTGGTCGACTTCGCCGGCCGCCGAGGCGTCGGCGAAGACGTAGGCCCGGGTCATCGCCTCGGTGAGCAGCGGATTGCGCTGCATGGCGCGGTTGAGCTTGTTGACCACCAGGTTGAGTCGCTGGTGCCGCGTGGTTGCGGCGAACGTTGCCGGGTCGGTCTTGGTGTCCACCCGCGCGATCTCGCGGCCCATCGCCGAAACCAGTAGGTGAACCTTCGACGGGAAGTAGCGGTACAGGGTGCCGACGGCCACGTCCGCACGATCGGCGACCGCGCGCATCTGCACGGCGTCGTAGCCGCCCTTGGAGGCGATCGCCAGCGTCGCGTCGAGGATGCGCTTTCGCCGCTCGCGCTGCGCTTCGGAGCCCAGGTCGGATTCGGTCAGCACGGCGACGCTGACCACCTCTCGCGGTTGGCTCGACGATCCGCGGCCTGCGGTGCCCCCAGCTGGTGACGACATGTGCTGCGCGGCTCCCTCCGTCGATCTATTGGCCCATAACGATACGCACCGCGTAGTTGAATTTCGCACTCCCGACATCGGCCGGACCCAACGTGTCCAGCCATTACGGTTCGACTTGACGCTCGGACGCTGGCACTATTAGAACACGTTCTAGTGGTTGGTGGGGGCGTTCGTGACCCGCCTCTCTCAAGCCCATCTCGACCCCGAGGAGCCCAGCGTGTCCGTGACCATCAACGACGAACAGCTCGCTGCCCGCGAGCTGGTCCGCGACTGGGCCGCCGCCGCGGGCACCGCCGAGGCGATTCGTGCCGCGGAGTTGGGTGAAACCGATTCCTGGCGAGCCGTTTTCGCGCGCCTGGCCGATTTGGGCCTGTTCGGAGTGGCGGTGCCCGAGGAGTCCGGCGGGGCCGGTGGGCGACTCGAAGACCTGTGCGCGATGGTCGATGAGGCCGCCAAGGCCCTGGTTCCCGGGCCGGTGGCGACCACCGCGCTGGCCACCTTGGTGGTCACCGATCCGGCGCTGGTCGAAGCCCTGGCCGCCGGCGAACGGGTGGCCGGCGTGGTCACCGACCCTGCCTCGGCGGCGGTGAGCTTCGACGCCGCGGCTGGTCAGGCCTCCGGCACCGCTGAGCGGGTGCTCGGTGCCACCGCCGACGGTCTGCTGCTGCTGCCGGCCGGTCAAGAAGGTCAGGCCTGGGTACTCGTGGACGCCCGAGCGGACGGCGTGGAGGTCGAACCGCTGGCCGCCACCGACTTCTCCCGGCCGCTGGCCAAGGTGACGCTGTCGGGCGCGCCGGCGGTGCTGGTCGATGCGGGCAACCGGGTGGAGAACCTGGTGGTCACGGTGTTGGCCGCCGAGGCCGCAGGGGTCGCCCGCTGGGCGTTGGACACCGCCGTCGAATACGCCAAGGTGCGTGAACAGTTCGGCAAGCCGATCGGTAGCTTCCAGGCCATCAAGCACCTGTGTGCGGAGATGCTGTGCCGGGCCGACCAGGCCGCGGTGGCGGCCAGCGACGTGGCGAGTGCCGCGTCGGACCCCGATGACCAGCAGTTCACGATCGCGGCCGCGGTCGCCGCCGCGATCTGCATCGATGCTGCCAAGGCCAACGCCAAGGACTGCATCCAGGTGCTCGGCGGCATCGGCATCACCTGGGAGCACGACGCGCACCTGTACCTGCGCCGGGCCTACGGCATCGGGCAGGCACTGGGCGGGCCCGAGCGCTGGCTGCGCCGTACCGCCGCGCTGACCCGCGACGGCCTGCGACGTCGACTGGAGGTCGACCTGGGTGAGGCCACCGAGGTCCGGCCCGAGATCGCCGCGGAGGCGGCCCGCATTGCGGCGTTGCCGACCGACCAGCGCCAGGTGGCGCTGGCCGAATCGGGGCTGCTGGCGCCGCACTGGCCGGTTCCCTACGGCCGCGCGGCCGGCCCCGCCGAACAGCTGGTGATCGACCAGGAACTGGCCGCGGCCGGCGTCGGGCGCCCTGACCTGGTGGTCGGCTGGTGGGCGGCGCCGACGATTCTCGAGCACGGCACGCCCGAGCAGATCGAGCGCTTCATCCCGGCCACCCTGACCGGCGAGGTGTTCTGGTGCCAGTTGTTCTCCGAGCCCGGCGCCGGATCGGACTTGGCGGCACTGCGCACCAAGGCCGTGAAGGTCGACGGCGGCTGGCGGCTGACCGGTCAGAAGGTCTGGACGTCGCGGGCCCATGACTCGCAGTGGGGCGTCTGCCTGGCTCGAACCGATGCCGAGGCCCCGAAACACAAGGGCATCACCTATTTCCTGGTCGACATGGCCGCCGAGGGCATCGACATCCGGCCGCTGCGGGAGATCACCGGCGAGGCCTTGTTCAACGAGGTCTTCCTCGACGACGTATTCGTCCCCGACGAGCACGTGGTCGGCGGCGTCAACGACGGCTGGCGGCTGGCCCGCACCACGCTGGCCAACGAGCGCGTCGCGATCGCCGGCGGAACCGCGCTGGGTAACCCGATGGAGGAGCTGCTGAAGACCCTGGCGGATCGGGAACCCGACACCGCCACCGCCGAGCGGCTGGCCCGGCTGATCATCGCCGCGCAGGCGGGTTCGCTGCTGGATCAACGCATCGCCCAGCTTGCTGTCGGCGGCCAAGACCCCGGCTCGGAGTCCTCGGTGCGCAAGCTGATCGGGGTGCGCTACCGCCAGGAGCTGGCCGAGTTCCGGATGGACGTGGCCGACGGGGCCGGCGCGGTGGCCGGGCGCGAGGTGCACGACTTCCTCAACACCAGGTGCCTGTCGATCGCCGGGGGCACCGAGCAGATCCTGTTGACGCTGGCCGCCGAGCGGCTGCTGGGGCTGCCGCGCGGGTAGACCCGCCGTCCGCATAGCTTCGGCCCGCCGCGGGTATCCCGGTCGGAAAGACGCAAGTCGATCCGACGAACGGGGAGCTCGGTGCTGGACCGAATCGAGATCGACCGGCTGTTGTCCGGTGCCCATCACGATCCACACGCGATCCTTGGCGCCCACGACAACGGTGAATGCACGGTGATCCGCGCCCTGCGCCCGGGGGCGGCAGCCGTGACGATCCTGGTGGGTGACGACCGGGTGCCCATGGAGTACCTGGGTGAGGGGTTGTTCGCCGCGACGCTGCCGTTCGCCGACCTGATCGACTATCGGTTGCAGATCGACTATCCCGGTACCGCGGAACCGCAGACTGTGGCCGACGGGTATCGCTTCCTGCCGACACTGGGCGAGATCGACCTGCATCTGTTCGGCGAGGGGCGACACGAACGGCTGTGGGAGGTCCTTGGCGCCCATCCACGCACGTTCACCACCCCGGACGGGTCGGTGACGGGTGTGTCGTTCGCGGTGTGGGCGCCCAACGCCAAGGGAATCGGGTTGATCAGTGACAGCACCGGCTGGGACGGCATCGGAGCGCCCATGCGGGTACTCGGCTCTTCCGGTGTGTGGGAGCTGTTCTGGCCGGGATTCCCGATCGGCGGCCTGTACAAGTTTCGGGTCCACGGCGTAGACGACGTCGTCACCGAGCGGGCCGATCCGATGGCGTTCGCCGCCGAAACTCCGCCGCACACCGCCTCGCGCGTCACCACCAGTCGCTACACCTGGGGTGACGGCGACTGGATGAGACGGCGGGCCACCGCAGATCCCGCATTCGAAGCGATGAGCATCTACGAGGTGCACCTCGGCTCCTGGCGGCCGGGGTTGAACTACCGCCAGCTTGCCACCGAATTGACGGACTACGTTGTGGAGCAAGGGTTCACCCATATCGAACTGCTGCCGGTCGCCGAGCACCCGTTCGGCGGGTCGTGGGGATATCAGGTGACGTCGTACTACGCGCCGACTGCTCGCTTCGGCACTCCGGACGACTTCCGTGCCTTGGTCGACGCGCTGCACCGCGCCGGCATCGGAGTAATCGTGGACTGGGTGCCGGCGCACTTCCCGAAGGATGCCTGGGCATTGGGCCGGTTCGACGGCACCGCGCTGTACGAACATGCTGACCCGCGCCGCGGCGAGCAACTCGACTGGGGCACCTATGTGTTCGACTTCGGCCGCCCCGAGGTGCGTAACTTTCTGGTGGCCAATGCACTGTATTGGCTGCTGGAATTCCACATCGACGGGCTGCGAGTGGACGCCGTGGCTTCGATGCTCTACCTGGACTATTCACGGCCGGAGGGCGGCTGGACGCCCAACGTCCACGGCGGGCGGGAGAACTTGGAGGCAGTCCAGTTCCTGCAGGAGATGAACGCAACCGCACACAAGTCGGTGCCCGGCATCGTCACCATCGCCGAAGAATCCACCTCGTGGCCCGGCGTATCGAGGCCGACCAGCCTTGGCGGGCTGGGCTTTTCGATGAAGTGGAACATGGGCTGGATGCACGACACGCTGTCCTATCTCGGTCACGACCCGGTGCATCGCTCCTATCACCACCACGAGATGACCTTCTCGATGCTCTACGCCTACAGCGAGAACTTCGTGCTGCCGATCAGCCATGACGAAGTGGTGCACGGCAAGGGCACACTGTGGAGCCGGATGCCTGGCGACGACCATGCCAGGGCGGCCGGGGTGCGCAGCCTGTTGGCCTACCAGTGGGCGCACCCCGGTAAGCAGCTGCTGTTCATGGGCCAGGAGTTCGGTCAGCGTGCCGAGTGGTCGCAGGAGCGCGGATTGGACTGGTTCCAGCTCGACCCGCAACGTGCAGACTCTGGATTCTCCACCGGAATACAGTGCTTGGCACGCGATCTCAACTCCGTTTACCGCAGTCGCCCCGCGCTGTGGAGCGAAGACTTCAACCCGAACGGCTATTCCTGGATCGACGCCAACGACTCCGCCAACAATGTGCTGAGCTTCTTGCGCTACGCGTCGGACGGGTCAGTGCTGGCGGCGGTGTTCAACTTCTCCGGTGTGGCGCACACCGACTACCACCTGGGTCTGCCCTTCGCGGGCCGGTGGCGCGAAATACTCAACACCGATGCCGTCGATTACAACGGCGGCGGCGCAGGCAATTTCGGTGGCGTGGACGCCGTCGACGAGCCCCGTCACGGCCGCCCCGCCTCTGCGGTGCTGGTGCTGCCGCCGCTGTCGGCGCTGTGGCTGGAGCCCCAGGAGGCTGTTGTCACGCCGGGCTGGTGAGTCGATTCAGCGCGCGCAGTGGAATGGGCAGCCAGGCGGGCCGGTGCCGGGCCTCGTAGCCGGCCTCATAGACCGCCTTGTCCACTTCGTAGGCGGCCAGCAGTGCGGCGCAGTCGCGCGGATCGGTGCCCGATTCCGCGCCATAGCCGTCACAGAAGGCGCTGCGACAACGGTCCAGCCACTCGCGCGCCCGGGTGGCCAGTTGCCGGTCTTGACCATCACGCGCCACGTCGGCCAGCTTCCCGTACGCGGCGTACTCGTAGGACCGCAGCACGCCGGCCACGTCTCGCAGCGGCGAGTCCGGCCTCCGACGCTCCGACAACGGCGCACCGGGTTCGCCTTCGAAGTCGATCAGCAGCCATCCGTTCGGGGTGCGAAGCACCTGGCCCAGATGCAAGTCGCCGTGGACTCGCTGGACCGTGATGGTCTCACCGGCCAGCGCCGCAAACCGTTGTTCGATAGCGGCCATGTGGGGGCGTACCTCGGGCACCGTCGCCGCCGTCGCCGCCAACCGTGACAGCAGTGCCTCGGCGGGGAAGACCGACTGCGACGTCCCCAAACTGTCGGCAAGTGCCCGATGGACCGATGCGACAGCCTCGCCGAGACGGTAGGACTCACCGGCAAAGTCGCCGCCCACTTCATAGGCATACAGATCGGCCTCGGCGAACAGGTCACGCACACTGGCGGTCGCCATCGCCCAACCCTCGGCTGAGTTCATCGCGTATTCGCTGACCATGCCCAACGCGTAGGGCAGCGCGCCAGAGTCGCTCGGCAACTCGATCTGGTAGGAGCCCAGCAGGCGCGGCACGTGTGGGTTGGCGGCCCGACCCAGCGCCGCGTTGAGCTCGATGTCCGGATTGATGCCAGCCCTGATCCGCCGGAAAACCTTGAGGACCACCTTTTCCTCGACGATGACGCTGGTGTTGCTCTGCTCGGCTTCCGATACGCGAGAATCGGCCCGAACCGGCAGCGGCACTCCCGGCTCCGGTGTGAACGTGACCTCGCCGCGTCGGGCCGAAGAATCGATCAGCGACAACAAGACTCGGGTTGCCGCAACGTCATACAGCGCGTCGTAGGCGGTATGCCCATCGTGGGTTCCGATCATCGCGATCTGGGCGTACTCCGGTGCCATGTCCACATCCCAGCTGACAAGCACCTGGTAGCGATCGGTGGTTCCGTCGGTGTAGTCGGCATCGATCAGCACCAGTTGCAGTCCACCGCCCAGCTGCACCACCTGGGCGGGATCTGCGCTCGCCAGTTGCCGATTGCGTCCCGCGTACCAGCGCCGGGTCGGTAGCCATTCGGCCCACGGCAGGTGCGCTGGTTCGCCGATGCCACCAGTCATGACATGTCCTCCTTCGGCTCGCATGGCTCGCTCAGCTGAAACCAGTAGAAGCCGTGGCCGGGCAGCGTGAGTAGGTAGGGGAGTTTTCCGATTCGCGGAAACTCCACGGACCCGGTGAGTTCCACCGGCGTGTGGCCGTCCCAGTGCTGCAGATTCAATTCGATCGGCTGCGGAAACCGGGACAGGTTGTTGACGCACAAGACGGTGTGCCCCTGGACGCGCCCATCGCCGCCGGAGATCTCCCGTACATAGGCCAGCACCGAGGGATTGGACCCGCCCAATTCCCGGAATCCGCCGAGGGCGAAAGCTTCGTATCGGCGTCGAATGGCGAGCATGGTGCGGGTCCAGTTGAGCAGCGACGTGGAGGTATCGCGTTGCGATTCGACGTTGACCGACTGATGGCCGTACACCGCGTCTTGAATGGGAGGCAGGTAAAGACGGCCGGGGTTCGCGGTGGAGAAGCCCGCATTGCGATCGGGTGTCCACTGCATCGGGGTGCGTACCGCGTCGCGGTCACCCAGCCAGATGATGTCGCCCATTCCTATCTCGTCACCGTAGTAGAGGATCGGGGATCCGGGTAACGACAGCAGCAGTGCGGTGAACAGTTCGATCTGGTTGCGGTCTTTGTCCAGCAGCGGGGCCAACCGGCGTCGGATCCCCACATTCGCCTTCATCCGCGGGTCTTTCGCGTATTCGGCGTACATGTAGTCGCGCTCGTCGTCGGTGACCATCTCCAAGGTCAGTTCGTCGTGGTTGCGCAGGAAGATTCCCCATTGCGCCAGGTGGGGGATCGGTGGCGTCTGCGCCATGATCTCGGAAATCGGGAAGCGCGACTCGCGACGCACCGCCATGAAAATACGTGGCATCAAAGGGAAGTGGAATGCCATGTGGCATTCATCGCCGCCGGTGTCGGGGTTGCCGAAGTATTCGACCACATCTGTGGGCCATTGATTGGCCTCGGCCAGCAGAACCCTGCCCGGGAACTCGTCGTCGACCACCTTGCGGCAGCGCTTCAGGAAATCATGTGTCTCGGGCAGGTTTTCGCAATTGGTTCCCTCCCTCTCGAACAGGTACGGCACCGCGTCCAAACGAAAACCGTCGATACCGAGGTTCAGCCAGAACCGCAGCACGTCGATCATGGCCTCCTGCACCGCGGGGTTGTCATAGTTCAGGTCGGGCTGGTGGGAGAAGAACCGGTGCCAATAGAACTGCTTGCGCACCGCGTCGAACGTCCAGTTGGATTCCTCGGCGTCGACGAAGATGATCCGGGCGTCGGCATACCGTTCGCTGGTGTCGCTCCACACGTAGTAGTCGCCATGTGGGCCGTCCGGGTCTTGCCGCGACTGTTGAAACCAGGGGTGGCTGTCGGAGGTGTGGTTCATCACCAGGTCGGTGATCACCCGAATACCGCGGCGGTGCGCAGCGTCGAGCAGTTCGACGAAATCGTCGACCGTGCCGAACTCCGGCAGAACCTTGTAGAAGTCCCGGATGTCGTAGCCACCGTCGCGCAACGGCGAGTCGTAGAACGGCGGCAGCCACAGGCAGTCGACGCCGAGCCACTGCAGGTAGTCCAGTCGCTCGGTCAGGCCCCGCAGGTCACCGATGCCATCCCCATTGGAGTCGTAGAACGCCCGGACCAGCACCTCGTAGAACACCGCTCGCTTGAACCAGACGGGATCCGCCGGCAGGGCCGCGGCATCGCCGAAGTCGTCCGCGCTCGGGTGCTCGACGATGCCGTCCTCGACATGGCTGCCCGCCACGGGGTCCGCTAGGTCCTGACCAAATTCGTCGTCAGCGTCGATGGCCATATCTCGACATGTACCCCATTCCGGACGTGATTACCTGGCGGAGGTTTGGTGACCGTGATCGTGCGAGAACAACGCGGCAGTGCGGGCGATCCTCGGATCGGTCTGCAACAGCTCAAGAGGCTCGGACAGCGGCAGGCGCCAGTTCGGATACTGGTCGACGGTGCCGGGCAGGTTGGGCTGACAGGGTTCGGCCAGCACGTCGTAAGGGGAGAGGAGTTTCAGCCGGCTCGGCGTGGCTGCCAAGAAACGGTGCATGGCGTCGATGATTCGCGGCTCATCCGGGGCCATGTCGTCATGCTCGAGGAACCCTTCGGAACGCAGCAGCGCCAGCCATTCGGCGCGTTCTTTCTCGGCGGCGTCCTGCGCGGCCGCCACGTCGTCGAGCAGACCCCGCTCCGCGCGTGCCCGCACATGCTCGGCGCGGAAGAATCCGGCCGCGGTGGGTAGGTCGTGGGTGGAGATGCTGGCAGCCACCCGCGCGGGCCACTTCCCCGGCGGAAGTAACGGCTGACCGGGGGCCGAATCGTCGCGGGTGAACCAGGAGACCGCGCATCCCAGCATTCCGTTGTCGGCCAGCGCACGGGTGACGGAGGGTTCGACGGTGCCCAGGTCCTCGCCGATGACGACGGCGTTGGCGCGATGCGCCTCCAGCGCCAGCACCGCGATCATGACGTCGGCGTCGTAGTGGACGTAGGTGCCGCGATCGGGGCTCTCGCCAGGCGGGATCCACCACAGCCGCCACAAGCCGGCGACGTGATCGATACGCACACCGTCCGCGTGGGCCAGGACGGCCCGCAACATGTCGCGCACCGCGCGGTAGCCGGTGGCCGCCAAGCGGTCCGGCCGCCAGGGCGGTAGACACCAGTCCTGTCCGCGAGGGCTGAACGTATCCGGGGGCGCGCCGACGCTGGCCTCAACGGCCAGTACGTCGGCCAGGGCCCACGCATCGGCGCCATCGCCGTCGACGCCGACGGCCAGGTCGTGCAGCACGCCCACGGCCATGCCCGAGTCCCTGGCGGCGCGCTGCACCGCCAGCAGCTGCTCGGTGCAGCGCTGCTGCACCCACGCATGAAACGCGACCCTCGGCGCGAGCTCCCGCCGCGCGGCCGCCACCGCGGCGCCGGTTACGTCCTGCAGCGGCGCAGGCCAACCGGACCACCGACCACCGTGGCGTTCGGCCAGTGCGCAGTAGGTGGCCCAGTCACGCAGCGCCCGGGGCTCCGACGACTCGTCAAGCCCGCTGGGACGCCCTTCAGCACGCCAGAGCAACTCCAGGGCCGAGCGTTTGGCTGCCCAGACCAGGTCGTAGTCGATTCGTGCGGTGTCCGCAGCGACCCGCAGCGCGTCGACCTCCGCCCGGGTGTCCGGATCGGCGCGCTGGTAGGCGGCCAGGTCAACGACGCACAGTGCCAACGGGTTGGCGAACCGCCGGCTCGACGGCGTATACGGTGACGGCTGCACCGGATGCGTCGGCCCCGGCGCGTGCAGCGGATTGAGCAGCACCGCGCCGGCGCCGTGCTCGGCGGCTGTCCAGGACACCCAATCCCGCAGGTCTGACAGGTCGCCGATTCCCCAGGAGCGCGCGGACCGCAACGCGTACAGCTGCAGCATCCATCCCCAGGCATCCGGCGCCTGCGGCACCCGCGTCGGAGCCGCCACCAGGGTGGCCTCTTGGCCGCTGCGCAGCTCAACTTGGTACCAGCCCGGCGACAGCTCGGCGGGCAGTTCATCGCGCACCACCGTGCGCTCGCCGTCCTCGCTCACCAGTGCGGCGGCCCCGGGAAACGGTAGGGCAGTGCCGGTCACCCGCACGGCGGCCGTCGGAGGCGAGCCGCCCGCACGCTCGCGTTCGTCCAGCCTGAGCAACTCATGACGACGGGCGGCTTGGTTGCCCGCCTCGACTTCCATCAGCCGAAGAACCCGGACAACGACGTCGGCATCCACCTGCACCAACTCGCGCCGTTCGTTGCGATAGGCGGTGGCTACGCCGTGTGCCGCGGCCAGCCGGCGTAGGTCATCGGGTGCCACGAACAACGCCTATACCCACCCGGGGTGCATTTCAACAGTCTGCATCGTGAACCGGACCGTAGTGTCGTAGCAGGCGATAGTTTGACCGGGCGGCGGGCGGGTAGCCCCCGTCGGCAAAGGCGGGTGGAATCGAAAGTGCTGACGAAATTGGGCGAGGACGGGCATTGCCCGAGGTCCGGCGGGGTGGTTGACCGGTTCCTGCTGTGCTTCAATGCGCACGAGGGGACGGGCGAGTTCGCCGTTCCCGGCAAGGATTACGCCCCAGAATGGACCGTCGAATTGGACACCGCAGAGCCGGCATCCCGCGCTGAGCAGGCCGTGCGACCCGGGGGCGCGCTGCCCGTTTCGCTGCTGGTCTTGAGGAAAGTGCGCTAACGCATGGCCCGCCCAGTGCTGTCCACCTACCGGTTACAGCTGCGGGGCGCAGAAAGCGGCTTCGCGTTCACCTTCGCCGACGTCGAGAAACTTCTCGGCTATTTCGATGCGCTGGGGATTTCGCACCTCTACCTCTCGCCGATCATGACCGCGGTGCGCGGATCGAGCCATGGTTACGACGTCGTCGATCCGACCACGGTCTCCGCCGAGCTGGGCGGCCCGGCGGGTTTGGCGCGGCTCTCGGCGGCCGCGCATGCCCGCGGGATCGGTCTGATCATCGACATCGTGCCCAATCATGTCGGCGTGCAAAGGCCCGAGCAGAACCCGTGGTGGTGGGACGTGCTCAAGCACGGCCGATCCTCGCGGTATGCCGCGTTCTTCGACATCGATTGGGACCTTGGTGACGGACGAATCATGCTGCCGGTACTGGGCTCTGACGACGACGTCGCCGACCTGGCCGTCGACGGCGAGTCGCTCCGTCTGGGTGATCTGGTGTTTCCGATCGCGCCCGGAACCGGCGCCGGCAGCGGAGCCCAAGTCCACGATCGCCAGCACTATCGGCTGGTCGGCTGGCGCAACGGCGGCTGTGGATACCGCCGCTTCTTCTCGATCACGTCGCTGGCCGGCCTGCGTCAAGAGGACCGGGTGGTCTTCGACGCCTGGCACGCCGAGCTGGCGCGCTGGTTCGACGCGGGCCTTGTCGATGGGGTGCGGGTCGACCACCCGGATGGGCTGGCGGATCCGCAGGGGTATCTGCAATGGCTGCGGGAGCTGGTCGGACCTGACGCCTGGATCGTCGTGGAAAAGATTCTGGCCGTTGACGAGTCACTCGACGTCAACCTTCCGGTGGCCGGCTCCACCGGTTACGACGTCCTGCGGGAGATCGGCGGGTTGTTCATCGACCCGAACGGTGAACCGGCGCTGACCGAGTTGTGTGAAACCGCCGGCGTTGACTACCGCGCGATGCCGATCCTGCTGGCCGAGCAGAAGGAGATCGCCGCTGCCGAGACGCTGGGCAGCGAGCTGGCGCGGCTGTGTCGTTGTGTGGTGAGTGCCGCCGGCGCCGACCATCCGCGGTTGGCCGACGCCATCGTGGCCGTGCTCGGTCAGGTGGGTGTCTATCGCGGCGACTATCCCGGGTTGGCGGCGATATTGCCGGTGGCGCTGGCACACGCGCATGCGCAGCGGCCCGAACTCGACGAACCGCTTGCAGTCCTCGCGGCTGCGATCGCCGACGGTGGGGAAGCAGCGGTGCGGCTGCAACAGCTGTGCGGAGCGGTGACCGCCAAGGCAACCGAAGACTGCCTGTTCTACCGGGATGCCCGGCTGGTGTCGCTCAACGAAGTCGGCGGCAACCCACAGTATTTCGGTGTGGGCTCGGCCGAGTTTCATCACCGGGCCGCCACCCGGGCTCGGCATTGGCCGCAGACCATGACGACGCTGTCCACCCACGACACCAAACGCGGCGAGGATGTACGGGCGCGCATCGGCGTGCTGTCGCAGGTGCCGTCGTTATGGGCGGAGTTCGTCGCTCGTTGGGAATCCAGGACGCCCGCACCCGATCTGGCTACCGGACTTTTCCTGTGGCAGAACATTTTCGGTGTGTGGCCAGCCGACGGCCGGGTGACCACCGCACTGCGCGAGCGGTTGCACGCCTATGCCGAAAAGGCGGTTCGCGAGGCGGACCGCCGGACATCGTGGCACGACCCCGACGCAGAGTTCGAGGGTGCGCTGCACCGATGGCTCGACGACATACTGGATGGCCCCATCGCTCAGGAGCTGACGCAGTTCGTTGCCGAACTCGCTCCGCACATCGACAGCGACATCCTCGGCCAGAAGCTCTTGGCCCTGACCGTCCCCGGCATCCCGGACGTCTATCAGGGCACCGAACTCTGCGATGACAGTTTGGTCGACCCGGACAACCGGCGACCGGTCGACTACGCCGCGCGCCGCGAAGCGCTGGAGTCTTTGCATCGGCACCGGAAGATGCGGGTGGTCGCCGCCGCGCTGCAGATGAGACGAGCACGTCCCGACACCTTCCTGCACGGCGGCTATCAGCCCCTGCCGGCGTCGGGCGCGGCCGGAGATCAGGTCGTGGCTTTTCGCCGGGGCGATGACGTAGTGGTGGCGGTCAGCCGGTGGACGGTGCGCCTGCAGGGCACCGGGTGGGGCGATACGGTGGTCGCGCTGCCTCCCGGCACGTGGTCTGACGTGCTCTCCGGCATCAGACACAGCGGGCCGGTGCGGGCCGTCGAGTTGTTCGCCGATCTACCGGTTGTGCTGCTGGAGCGTGTCGATGACTGAGTTCGCCGTCTGGGCACCGAATTCGGCAGTCGTCGGCCTCGATGTCGACGGGGTGCCGCACCCGATGGCCCGTTCGGATGATGGGTGGTGGCGAACGACGGTCGACGTGGCGCCGGATGCGCGCTACGGCTACCTGCTCGATGACGACCCGCAGGTACTCCCGGATCCGCGGTCGGCCCGCCAGCCCGACGGAGTGCACGCGCGCTCGGCCTTGTGGGATGCGTCCAGCCTGAAATGGACCGACGACGACTGGAAGGGAAGGCCGGTCGAAGGCGCGGTGATCTACGAACTGCACATCGGCACATTCACGCCCGTCGGCACATTCGACTCCGCGATCGCCAAGCTGGATCACCTGGTCGATCTGGGCGTCGACTTCGTGGAACTGATGCCGGTCAACGCCTTCTCCGGTGAGCACGGCTGGGGATACGACGGTGTGTTGTGGTACGCCGTGCATGAGCCCTATGGCGGCCCGGATGGGTTGGCGCGCTTTGTCGACGCCTGCCATGAACGCGGCCTCGGCGTGCTGATCGATGCCGTCTTCAATCACCTTGGGCCGTCCGGGAATTTCCTTCCCCGCTTCGGGCCGTACCTGTCGCAAGCCCGTAACCCATGGGGCAATTCCATCAACATCGACGGCGCCGACTCCGACGAAGTACGCCGCTACATCATCGACTGTGCGCTGCGCTGGATGCGCGTCTTCCACGTCGACGGCCTCCGACTGGACGCCGTGCACGCGCTGGTGGACACCACAGCGATCAATATTCTTGAGGAGCTGGCTGCCGAAACCGACGCGCTTGCCGCGCAGCTGGGGCGTCCGCTGTCACTCATCGCGGAAAGCGATCGCAACGACCCACGGACCGTCACCCGGCGCGAGGACGGCGGTTACGGGATCACCGCGCAATGGGATGACGACATCCACCACGCCATCCACACCGCGGTATCCGGCGAGCGGCAAGGCTATTACGCCGACTTCGGGAGCATGGCCACCCTGGCGACCACGTTGCGCAACGGCTTCTTCCATGCGGCCACCTACTCGTCGTTTCGCCGCCGGCGCCATGGCCGGCCGTTGCCGATCTCACAGATCCCGGCCACCCGCCTATTGGCCTACACGTGCACGCACGACCAGGTCGGCAACCGCGCGCTCGGTGACCGCCCATCGCAGAACCTGACCGCCGGGCAACTCGCGATAAAAGCTGCGCTGGTACTGCTGTCGCCCTATACCGCAATGCTTTTCATGGGGGAGGAATGGGGTGCGCTCACCCCGTTTCAATTCTTCAGTTCCCATGAGGACCCACAGGTGGCACGCGCCACCGCCGAAGGCCGCAAGGCCGAGTTCGCCGAGCACGGCTGGAACGCCGACGAGATCCCCGACCCGCAGGATCCCGATACCTTCCACCGGTCCAAGCTGGCGTGGGGCGAGCTCGAAGACCAACGCCACGTGCAGCTGCTCCGCCTCTACCAGGCGCTGATCGGGCTGCGCACCGAGATCGATCCGGTCGGCCCCTGGTTGAGCCAGCTCGTGATCGACTACGACGAGGACAGGCGATGGATCGCCATGCGCCGCGGTCCGCTGCTGCTCGTCTGCAATCTCGGCGAGGACACGGTGAGTGTGCCGGTCTGTGGCGAGCTGGTACTGGGCTGGGGGACACCAGAGTGTGAGAGCGACATCACACGGTTGCCGGGGCATTCGTTCGCGGTTCTGCGTCTGCCCCAGAAGTCCTTGGCCCCGAAGTGATTCACGCAACATTCTTCCCGCGATGACGTCGGCATCACCTCCGGTCGGCAACTCTGCAGGAATATCGCAACGCGTGGTAATGGTCCTGAAATGATCTTGAAACCTGGGCGCGGCAGGGTGGCGGCAAGGCCCGCAACCGCAGGAGGTGAGCTTCCGTGCCCACGTCAGACGACTCCCCGCGCGCACCGGCCGTCTCCAGTCTCTGCGCCTACTGCGGGGTCGGCTGCGGCGTGGTGCTGCAGGTCGAAACCGATCCGGCCAGCGGGCGTCGCCGGGTGGCCAAATCCACCGGCGACCAATCCCACCCGACCAACTTCGGCCGACTGTGCACCAAGGGAGCCACGACCGCCGACCTGCTCGCCGCACCCGGCCGCATGGAATCGGCTTACCTGCGGCCCGAACGCGACGAGCCCGTCGAGCCGACCGACATCGACGCCGCCATCACCCACTGTGCCGGCCGGCTGCGGGCGATCATCGACCAGCACGGGCCCGATGCCGTAGCGCTTTACGTCTCCGGCCAGATGTCCACCGAGGCCCAATACCTGGCGAACAAGCTCGCCAAAGGCTTCATCGGCACCAATCAGATCGAGTCCAACTCGCGGCTGTGTATGGCCAGCGCGGGCAGCGGCTACAAGCAGTCACTCGGCGCCGACGGGCCGCCCGGCTCCTATCAGGACTTCGATCACGCCGACGTGTTCTTCGTGATCGGCGCGAATATGGCCGACTGCCACCCGATTCTGTTCCTGCGGATGATGGATCGCGTCAAGGCCGGCGCCAAGCTGATCGTCGTCGACCCGCGCCGCACTGCCACCGCGGAGAAGGCCGACCTGTTCTTGCAGATCGCGCCCGGAACCGATCTGGCGCTGCTCAACGGGCTGCTGCACCTGATCGTCGCGAATGGCCACACCGATGACGAATTCATCGCCGAGTACACGCAGGGCTGGGAGGTCATGCCCAGCTTCCTCGAACAGTTCACGCCGGAGGTGGTGGCCGAGCTCACCGGAATCCCCGAGGACGACATCCGCACCGCCGCGGAGTGGATCGGCGAGGCGGGCAACTGGATGAGCTGCTGGACGATGGGACTCAACCAGAGCACCCACGGAACCTGGAACACCAACGCCATCTGCAATCTGCACCTGGCCACCGGAGCCATCTGCAAGACCGGCAGCGGGCCGTTCTCCCTGACCGGTCAGCCCAATGCGATGGGCGGCCGGGAAATGGGTTACATGGGCCCGGGTCTACCGGGTCAGCGCAGCGTCGTCTGCGCCGACGATCGCGAATTCGTCGAGGACATCTGGGGTATCCCGCGCGGCTCGCTGCGCACCGAGGTGGGCGCCGGCACCATCGACATGTTCGCGCGGATGGCCGATGGCCAGATCAAGGCGTGCTGGATCATCTGCACCAATCCGGTTGCCACAGTGGCCAATCGCAAGACGGTGCTGGAAGGGCTGGAACGGGCTGAGCTGGTGATCGCCCAGGACGCGTTCGCCGACACCGAGACCAGCGCCTACGCCGATGTGCTGCTACCGGCGGCGTTGTGGAGCGAGTGCGACGGCGTGATGGTCAACTCCGAGCGTAATCTCACGCTCTTTCAGCAGGCGGTCGACCCGGTCGGGCAATCGTTGCCGGACTGGCAGATCATCGCCCGCGTCGCGGCAGAAATGGGTTACGCCAACGCGTTCGACTACTCGAGCGCCGAGGACGTGTTCGAAGAGATCAAACGATTCGCCAACCCCAAGACCGGCTACGACCTACGCGGAATCAGCTACGAGCGATTGCGTCAGAGCCCGATCCAGTGGCCCTGCCCGCCGGAGAGCGCGCAAGACCGCCACCCGATCCGCTACCTCAACGACGGGGTCAGTCAGACACTGGTGGTCCGCGAGGACGGCGGCGTGCCGCGGTTGGCGTTCGCGACCGAGTCCGGCCGAGCGGTCTTCTACCCCCGTCCGCACCTGCTGCCCGACGAGATGCCCGATGACGACTATCCCTTCCTGCTCAATACCGGACGGCTGCCGCATCAGTGGCACACCATGACCAAGACCGGAAAGGTCGCCAAACTCAACAAGCTCAACCCGGGCCCGTTCGTGGAGATCCACCCCGACGACGCCATCCGACTGGGCGCCGTCGAGGGCGATGCGGTGGAGATCGCCTCGCGCCGGGGCCGGGCCGTGCTCCCGGCGGTGGTCACCGATCGGGTGCGGCCGGGGAACTGTTTCGCTCCGTTCCACTGGAACGACGCGTTCGGTGAATACCTGTCGATCAACGCCGTCACCAATGACGCCGTCGACCCGACATCGCAACAGCCGGAGTACAAGGCGTGTGCGGTCACCTTGGCGAAGGTTCTGGTCGATTCGCCGCCCGAACCGGAAACGCCCGAGACGCCGAAGACCGGCCAAGTCAGCTTGGACCGGGTGGATACCCTCATCGAATTGTTCGGGCTCAGTGGGGAATCCGTGACCACGGTGCCCTCATTCGCTCCCATGGAGCGCATATATCTGAGTGGGTTGCTGACCGCGCTCCGCACCGAGGCCGGGCGCAGCGCCAGCGGTGTGCCGACGGTACCGGCCAACGCACCGCTGGAGCCGGCCACCCGAATGTGGGTAGACGGCCTGTTGGCCGGGTTGTTCTCCCGGTGCCCAACGCCGGCGGCGTCCCCACCCCAGGACATCGGGTCTCGGCCTGAGTCGATCGTGGTGTTGTGGGCCTCGCAGACCGGCAATGCCGAAGAGGTGGCCGCCCGTTGCGCGGCACACCTCGGCGAGGCCGGACTTCCGGTCGCGCTGCACACGATGAACGACTTCCCGGTGACCGACCTGTCCGCAACCCGACAGTTGATCCTGGTCTCCAGCACCACCGGCGACGGTGAGCCGCCCGACAACGGCGCTGTCCTTTGGGACGAGTTATCCGCCGAGGGCACACCGCAACTCACCGACACGCGCTACGCCGTGCTGGCGCTGGGCGACTCCAACTACGACGACTTCTGTGGTTACGGGCGCAAACTCGATACCCGGCTGGCAGAACTCGGCGCCACCCGCATGCTGGACCGTGTCGACTGCGAGCCCGACTACGACGACGCCGTGGACGAGTGGTTCAGTACGCTCCGCGGGGCGCTGGGCGCCGCGTCGGCACCGGCTGTGGCGGCTCCCGTCGCGGCCCGCTCGTCGCGGGTACCGGGGCGGTACAGCAGGAAGAACCCGCTGCTCACCAGGCTGATACGTAACACCGTGCTCAGCGGACCGGGTTCGACCAAAGAGGTGCGGCAGCTGGTGTTCGAGCTCCCGGACAAGTCTCTGAGCTATCAGGCCGGTGATGCGCTCGGGGTGTGGCCACGCAACTGCGCCGCACTGGTAGACGAATGGCTGACGGTGACCGGCCTCGATGGCGGGCACGTCGTCGAGGCCGCCGACTACGGATCGATGCCATTGCGACAAGCCCTGGTCGAGCGATTCGAGATCGCCCGTGTCACCGGTGAATTACTACGGTTCGTGGCGCAGCGCAGTCAAGACCGCGAGCTGGTCGAGTTGTTGCGGCCGGAGAACAAAGCCGTGCTGACGGACTGGATGTGGGGTCGCCAGTCGGTGGATGTGCTGGCCGCAACCCCGGTCCATGCCGCCGTCGACGACTGGCTTGCCGTGCTCAAACCGCTGACGCCGCGGATGTATTCGATTTCGTCGGCATGCGTGGACAATCCGGGCGAGGTGCACGTGACGGTCGGCGCAGTGCGTTATGAATGTCAGGGAATGCCGCGCGGCGGCGTGTGCTCGACGTATCTGGCTGATCGAAGCGACGACGCCGAGATCGGGATATTCGTACAGCCCACCAATCATTTCCGGCCGCCGGCGGATCCCAACGCTCCGATGATCATGATTGGGCCCGGGACCGGCGTCGCACCGTTCCGTGGTTTCCTGCAGCAGCGCCGTGCGCTCGGGCACCGAGGCCGGAACTGGTTGTTCTTCGGCGAACGCAATGCCGCCACCGATTTCTACTACCGCGACGAGCTGAACGACATGCACGCCAGCGGTTTCCTCACCGAACTCGATCTGGCGTTCTCCCGCGATCAGCCGGAGAAGGTCTACGTACAAGACCTGCTCCGCGCGCGCGGCGCCCAAGTATGGGCGTGGTTGCAGGACGGCGCACACCTCTACGTGTGCGGCGATGCCAGCCAGATGGCCAAGGAGGTCGACCGCGCGATCTGCGATATCGCCGCGCGCCATGGGCTGCTCGCCCGCGACGCCGCCAAGGCCCATGTGCGGGCGCTGTCGTCCGCCGGTCGCTACCAGCGCGACGTGTACTGAGTGCGCCTCTAAAAAACCGTCTGGGCGCAGGTGGACGGCGTGGTCAGGTTGACTCCGGCGTAGACCACCTGCACATGGGTGCACACGATCACGTTGGCGTCGGTCTTGGGCCGGCCGGTGGAGTATTCCAGGACATCGATGCTGCCGTTGGTCTGGTATTTCTCCGGCGGGCCCTCGCCGTAGTACATCGATTGGATCACCGCGCCGGTGCCGTCCTTGAACACCTTGGTTCCCGGGCCGCCGCGGTCCTTGAACCAGCCCTCACCGCCGTCGGTGTGCACGTCCAGGTAGGCGGTGCGCTTGGACGAGCGGATCTCGGTGCTTTGGCGAGCCCACAGGTCCGGCGGGAACCCGGCCATCCCCGCGGGCGTCTGCAGTTGCACCCCGACGGTGAATCGGCACAGCGGCGGTGCGCTGCAGTCGACCCAGCTGTGAGTCTGCAGCTGATCGGCGTCGTTCACCGGGAACAACGTGGTCTTGGTGTCACTGGCCGCCGACGCGATCGCGGACGGGATCAGCGCCGCCAACAGCGTCAAGGCCGCTGGGATCATCAGCAACCGCTTCATGTCGCACCAACCTAGACCGGACATCACTCGTCGTAGGTCACTTCCACCGAATCGGTCTCGGGATGGGCTTGGCAGGCCAGGATCAGCCCTTCGGCGAGGTCCTGGGGTTCGAGCACGTCGTTGATCTCCATGGAGACCTTGCCCTTCTTCAGCTCACAGGCGCACGCGCCGCAGTGGCCCTCCCGGCAGGAGAACGGGGCGTCGAGGCCCTTGTCGAGCAGCAGATCGAGCAGTTTGACGTGCCGGGGCCACGCGAACTCGTGCTTCTCGCCGTCCAGCTCGACGATGACGGTGGCCGGCGCCGCGGCCTGCTCGCCTTCGGGAGCTTCGGTGATCTTGACCGCGGCGAACGGGTCGCTGTCCAGCGACTTGAACACCTCCAGATGGACCTGATCGGCCGGGACGTTGCAGGCATCCAGGGCCTCGCGAGCGGCCGCCATGAAGGGGCCCGGACCGCAGATGAAGACCTGGCGATCGGTGTAGGGGGCGGCCAGCTGTGCCAGCGCCGCACGACTCGGCAGGCCCTGGACCGACTCCAGCCAGTGCAGGACCGTCAGCCGGTCGGGGTATTTGTCGACCAGCTCGCGCAGCGCGGCGCCGAAGATCACCGACCGCTCGTCGCGGTTGGCGTAGACCAGCACCACCTTGCCGCTGCCCTGCGACAGCGCCGATTTGCAGATCGCCATCATCGGGGTGATCCCGCTGCCGGCGGCCAGCAGCAGAAAGTCGGCGTCCAGTGACTTGGGCACGAAGGTTCCCGAGGGCGCCAGCACATGGACGCGCATCCCGGGCCGGGCGTTGTCGCACAGCCAGTTCGATGCGTAGCCGTCGACGGTCCGCTTGACGGTGACCGCCAGCGAGTCGTCGGTGAAGGGCGAGCTGCACAGCGAGTAGCAGCGGGCCACCGAGCCGGTCTGATCGCTGGGGATTCGCAGCGTCAGGAACTGGCCCGGCAAGTACTTCAAGCGCTGCTCAGGGATCTCCGGGTCGTCTGGCCCGTCCGGCACGCCGAATACCAGCGAACGCGCATCGTCGGTCTCGGTGACGACTTGCGTGATCTGCAGTTCCAGGACGTGACTGCCGAGTGGTTCGTCCGGAATGGTCTCCGTCACGGGCCGCCCTTCATCTTCGGTCATAACTAGAACAGGTTACAGAAAAGTGGTCCGGTATTGCTACCAGCTGCAGGAACACCCCGCTCGACACAAATCGGAACGTGTTCTAATCTCACTCTAGGCTGGTTGGAAAACACCGCCGATGAACCTGTTCACTTCTGGGAGGCAATCTAGTGACGTCCATTCAACAGCGTGACGCGCAGTCGGTGTTGGCCGCCATCGACGACCTTCTGCCGCAGTTGCGTGAGCGCGCCCAGGAGACCGAAGACCTGCGCAAGCTGCCCGACGCCAACGTCAAGGCGCTCGAGGACGCCGGTTTCTTCCGGCTGCTGCAGCCCGAGCAGTGGGGCGGCCTGCAGTGCGACCCGACCCTCTTCTACGAGGCGGTACGCCGGCTGGCCAGTGCCTGCGGCTCCACCGGTTGGGTCGCCGGAATCATCGGCGTGCACAACTGGCACCTGGCGCTGTTCGACCAGCAGGCCCAGGAAGACGTCTGGGGCGAGGACACAGGCGTCCGGATCTCCTCGTCGTATGCGCCGATGGGCGCCGGTGTGGTCACCGAGACCGCCGACGGCTACATCGTCAACGGCTCGTGGAACTGGTCGTCGGGCTGTGACCACGCCACCTGGGCATTCCTGGGCGGCCCGGTGATCAAGGACGGCAAGCCGGTCGACTTCGGCAGCTTCCTGATCCCGATCTCCGACTACCGCATCGACGACGTGTGGCACGTGGTCGGTCTGCGCGGCACCGGCAGCAACACCGTCGTGGTCAAGGACGCGTTCGTGCCGCGGCACCGCTTCCTGTCCTACCGGGCCATGAACGACGGCACCGCCGGCGGCTACCAGACCAACACCGCGCCGGTCTACAAGATGCCGTGGGGCACCATCCACCCGACCACCATCTCGACGCCGATCATGGGCATGGCCTTCGGCGCCTACGACGCTCACGTCGAGCACCAGGGCAAGCGGGTGCGCGCGGCGTTCGCCGGCGAGAAGGCCAAGGACGACCCGTTCGCCAAGGTCCGGATCGCCGAGGCCGCCAGTGACATCGACGCCGGCTGGCGTCAGCTGATCGGCAACGTCGGCGACGAGTACGCGCTGCTGTCCGCCGGCCAGGAGATCCCGTTCGAGCTGCGGGCCCGGGCCCGGCGCGATCAGGTCCGTGCCACCGGCCGGGCCATCGCCTCCATCGACCGGCTGTTCGAGGCGGCCGGCGCCACCGCGCTGTCCAACGACGCTCCGGTGCAGCGGTTCTGGCGCGACGCGCATGCGGGTCGGGTGCACGCGGCCAATGACCCCGAGCGCGCATACATGATCTTCGGTAACCACGAGTTCGGGTTGCCGCCCGGCGACACCATGGTCTGATCGAACTGGACCTGGCTGGGACATAGAAGAGCTTGCTGGAGGTATCACCGATGAGTATCCGTTCGCTGGGCTACCTGCGGATCCAGGCCACCGACATGGCGGCCTGGCGGGACTTCGGACTGAAGGTCCTCGGCATGGTCGAGGGATCCGGTACCACCGACGGTGCGCTGTACCTGCGGATGGACGAGTTCCCCGCCCGCCTGGTGATCGTGCCGGGGGACACCGACCGGCTGCTGGTATCGGGGTGGGAATGCGCCAACGCCGCAGGGCTGGCCGAGATTCGGCAGCGCCTGGACGCCGAGGGCACGCCCTACAAGGAAGCCACCGCCGCGGAGCTGGCCGAGCGCAGCGTCCAGGAGATGATCGCGTTCGACGACCCGTCGGGCAATCACCTGGAGGTCTTCCACGGGGTGGCGCTGCAGCACCGCCGCGTGGTCAGCCCCTACGGGCACCGGTTCGTCACCGAAGAACAGGGCCTGGGCCACGTGGTGCTGTCGACCAAGGACGACGCCGAGGCGCTGCACTTCTACCGCGACGTGCTCGGATTCCGGCTGCGTGACTCGATGCGGCTGCCCCCGCAGATGGTCGGGCGCCCCGCTGACGGCGACCCGGCCTGGCTGCGGTTCTTCGGCTGCAACCCGCGTCACCACAGCCTGGCCTTCCTGCCGATGCCGACTCCGACCGGAATCGTGCACCTGATGGTCGAAGTGGAGAGCGCCGACGACGTCGGGCTCGCCCTGGACCGCGCCTACCGCCGCAAGGTGCCGATGGCCGCCACCCTGGGACGGCACGTCAACGACAAGATGCTGTCGTTCTACATGAAGGCGCCCAGCGGTTTTCAGATCGAGTTCGGCTGCGAAGGCCTCGAGGTCGACGACGATGACTGGGTGGCTCGGGAGAGCACCGCGGTCAGCCTCTGGGGGCATGACTTCACTGTGGGTATGCAGTAGCAGTGACTGACGACCTCTCGATCGACCCGCGTGCGTTCCGCAACGTACTGGGCCAGTTCTGCACGGGCATCACCATCATCACCACGGTGGATGACGAGGTGCCGGTCGGTTTCGCCTGCCAGTCGTTCGCCGCGCTGTCGCTGGACCCGCCGCTGGTGCTGTTCTGCCCGACCAAGCAGTCGCGGTCCTGGCTGGCCATCGAGTCCAGCGGAAAGTTCTGCGTCAACATCCTGGCCGAGGAGCAGAAGGACGTCTGCGCCCGCTTCGGCTCCCGCGAACCGGACAAATTCGCCGGCGTGGACTGGAGCCCGTCCCCGTTGGGGTCGCCGATCCTGGCCGGATCGCTGGCCCACATCGACTGCACGGTGGCGTCGGTGCACGACGGTGGCGACCACTTCGTGGTGTTCGGCGCGGTGCAGTCGCTGTCGGATATCCCGGAGGTGAAGCCGCGGCCGCTGCTGTTCTACCGCGGCGACTACACCGGCATCGAGCCGGACAAGACCACTCCGGCGCACTGGCGCGACGACCTGGAGGCGTTCCTCACCGCCACCACCGACGACACCTGGCTGTAATTCCTCGCCACGAGTGTGAATCCGGCGACGACGACGCGGCGTGTCGCGTCGTGAGATTCACACTCGCGGGGCGCGCTGGTGCCTACCATGCACCGGGTGAAGCGACTTGGCTGGTCGGCGGTGGCGACTCTCGCCTACGCCGCGGTGATGCTGGTGCTGGAGCGCGGGATGCGCAAGACGGGTGGCCCCGGCATCATTCCGTTTGAGCTGGCCGGCAATGCCGAGCGAGTCCAGGAGATCCTGACCGCCTGGGGATCCGAGGGCCGTCGGTGGGCGCGCTGGTCGCTGTGGCTCGACTTCGGCTACATGCTCACCTACGGAACCTTGGCACTGTTGCTCATCGAGCGGGCCCGCAGTCGCCATGGTCATCCGATCGCACTGCGGCTGTTGCCGATCGGCGCGGTGGCCGGCGATGCGATCGAGGGGGTGGCATTGCTCAAAGCCCTCGACGGCGTCGGCGTCGACACCAACGCCCGGCTTGCCCGTAGCGCGGCACTGGCCAAGTTCGCGTTGTTGGCGGTGGGGCTGGTCTACACCGTCATCGGGGGAGCGCGCCGGCGGTCATGAGCCGTGCCAGCATCGCTGGTGCTCGGCGTGGGTGCGCAGATACGCACCGGGGGAGTAGAACTCGTCGTAGAAATCGGTGTCCAGATGCTGGGCCTGCAGGTACATCAGCACGTGCACGGTCGGGACGGTGCCCGGCAGTTTGCCGAAGGTGTCGTAAATGTAGGACGCCTCGCAGGTGACCAGTTCGGCGATGCCGTCCGGTGGCAGTGCCGAACCGCGCACGGCCCGACTGTCCGACCACGGACCCGGGGTTTCGGGGTGCGACGGCCCGCCCGGTCCGAACTTGCGGACCATCAGCTTGCGCACACCCTCGGCGACCGAGGTGACATGCGGGGGACTGAGCGTCTCGAAGTAGCCGGGTAAGCCGGTGACATTCGGGAACGGCCAGCGCGGATCGGTGTCGGCGACGAATCCCAGTCCGGGTGCACGCGGGTCACCGGAGCCGCCCAGGACCGACAACCGGTCCAGGCCGTCGAAGATCCAGCCGCCCAAGCCCATCGCCTGCAGGCCCAGCGCCCCGTTGTGGGCCGCGATGGACAACTCGGCACTGGCCTCGGTCAGGGTGTACTGCTCTACGAACGACAGCGGTATCGGGTCGGCGGCATGCGCCAGACCGGAAAACGCTTGCACGCCTGGGATGTTGCGGCCAGTGATGTCATCGGTGATCGGATAACCGTTGGCCGCGAAGAACCACAGATTCTCCAGCAGGTGTTCGGCCAGGTCAGCCACGTTGAATGCCAGCAGACTGCCCGGGTGGTTGCCGATCCAGGTGTTGTGGCCCTCCATGTAGGGCTCTTCGGCGGGCAGTTCCAGGCGAGAATCCGAGAGCCGCACATACGAATCGGCGGTGTGGCCGATCCACTCCTCGATGGTGTCGAACTCCCGTGGCGCCTGGTCGCGTGTGGGCAGCAGGTAGCAGCCGGTGTCGTCGGTGAAGAACAGCTGGCTGGTGTGAAAACCCGCCGCCGACGGGATGGCCCGCCCGGTGGCGCTGCCGGGGTAGTTCGGCAGCGCCGGGGCGTACCCGGGATGGTGCGCGATGCCGTCGTGCCATCCGGTGGTGCCGGCCATCAGCGACAGCAGCAGCGCCCGTTCGACCTCCGACAACGGCTGTACCGGACGGCGGCTGGTGTAGGCCAGCGCACCGGCGGGAATGGCGCCGCCCACGGGGAACCGCCGCGACCGGCGTCCGGTGATTGCGGCGAAAAGCCCGAAACCGGCCGCCTGCGCCAGCGCGGCCCGTTCGTGGTCATTGATCGCCAGGGCCATGGCCCGGACCTACTTGCTGACGGTCTCCAGCAGCATGGCCAGCTGGGTCGGGGAGACCGCGATCCCGCACTGGCTCTTGAGGTCGGTGAGCGGCTGGGCGATGCCCTGCAGGGTTGCCAGCTGGTCGAGGTGGCTGATGAAGTAGCCCTGCACCGAGGACTTGGCCTGATCCGCCGGCATGGTGGCTGCGGCGGTCAGCACGTCGTTGGTCTCCGGGTGGTCGTTGAGGAATCCACCGGCCTGGCCCAAGACGCCGCTGGCAGTGGTGGACAGCCCGGCAGCCGTGCAGGCACCGGGTGCGGCATCGGCCGGGTTGCTGGTCGTCAGCGTGGATGCGGCCACCGCCCCGAGGATGCCGACGGCTGCGGCGCCGAGCGCCAGGCGGTTCAGCGAGCCTCGACGGAGGAGAGGCGAAGCTGGGACCGCCGCGAGAGCAGGGCCAGAAGTCGTGGTGATGCGCATAGCAGTGGTCCCTTCGATCAGGTATTTCCAGCTCGGAAGGTAAACCTACCGGAGCGGCAGCCAACCGCGGAGCCGGCGCAGGGCTTCGTCGATGTCGGCGGTGGGGCCGGCGAACGACAGACGGACGAAGGTGTTGCCGCGCTCGGTGTCGAAGTCGACTCCCGGCGTCAGCGCAAGACCGGTGTCGGCCAGCAGGCGGGCGCAGAACCCCAGTGAATCGTCGGTGTGCTCTGCGAGGTCGGCATAGACGTAGAACGCCCCGTCGGTGGGCGCCAACTTCTCGATGCCCATGCCCCGCAGGCCGCCCAGCAGCAGCTCCCGGTTGGCGGCATAGTGCCGCAGGTGGCCATCGGATTCGGCGATGGATTCCGGGGTGAACGCGGCGACCGCCGCGTACTGGGCCAGTACCGGGGGGCAGATGGTGAAGTTGCCGGTCAGACAGTCCACCGCCCGGCGCAATGCCGGCGGCACCAGCAGCCAGCCCAATCGCCAGCCGGTCATCGCAAAGTACTTCGAGAAGCTGTTGGCCACCACCGCGTTTCGGGAGGTCTCCCACGCACAGCTGGTCTGCGGAGCGCCCTCGTAGACCAGGCCGTGGTACACCTCATCGCTGATCAGTCGCACCCCGGCTGCGTCGCACCAGGCGGCGATCGCGGCCAGCTCCGCCGGTTCCATGACGGTCCCGGTCGGATTGGCCGGGCTGGCGACGATCACCCCGGCCAACGGCCCTTCGATCTCGGCGAGCATGGCTGCGGTGGGCTGGAAGCGGGTCTCGGGCCCGCAGGGGATCTCGACCACCTCGCAGCCCAGCGCGGTCAGGATGTTGCGGTAGCAGGGATAGCCGGGGCTGGCGATCGCCACCCGGTCGCCGGCGTCGAAACAGGCCAGAAATGCCAGCAGGAATCCGCCCGACGAGCCGGTGGTCACCACCACGTCGTCGGGTTCGACGTCCAGGCCGTAGCGGTCGGCGTACGAGCCGGCGATGGCCGAGCGCAGCTCCGGGATGCCCAGTGCGACGGTGTAGCCCAGTTCGTTGGCCTGCAGGGCCGCCGCAGCGGCAGCGCGCACCGGCTCGGGTGCGCCCACGCTGGGCTGGCCGGCCGACAGGTTCACCAGATCGCCATGGCTGCGCTGGCGTTCGGCGGCGGCCAGCCAGACGTCCATCACGTGGAACGGTGGAATGCCGGCGCGCAGCGCCGTGCGGTCGAGCTGGTTGGTCATGCGATTCACCCTGTCATCAGTTGCTGGAGGAACCGGGTGGAGTCCGGCATCGAGGCGAGCACCGTGCCCGAATGGTCCTGGTCGGGATAGATGTGCAGCTCGACATTCTGGTGGTTGGCGATCAGCTGCTCGTACAGCGTCTGACTGGACCGGGGCGGCACGTCGGTGTCGCGCAGGCCGTGTCCGAGAAAAATCGGCCGGTCATACCCGTCGGTCGGGGTGCCCATGAAGCGATCGAGCGCGGCGCCGATACCGTCCAGCGAACTCACCGGTGCGCTGAACAGCTCGTTCAGCGTCGTTCCCGCCACCTGTTGATCCAGCTCCGGTTTGCACACCGCTTCCGCCAGGTCTGCCAGCTCGTGCCCGCGGGGAGTCAGCACACTGTCGATGGGAATCTCGGGATGCGCTTCGCGCAGGGCAGCCACGATGTACGAGGTGTAGCTGATCGCCGCCGGTGGCACCGACTGCGGCGGCAGATCGGGGCCGGCCTCCATGACCAGCCGTTCGATGTTGGCCGGGGTCCCGGTGGCCACCACGCCGCGATAGTCCAGGCCGGTGCCGGCGGTGAGCCGGGCGGCCCACCAGGCGCTGTTGATCGCCGCACCGCCGCCCTGGGACTGCCCGACGATCGCCCACTTGGGGGACAGCGGCAGGTCCAGCTGGTGGACGGCTCGCACGGAGTCGATCACCGAGTGCGCTTCGGTGGCACTGTTGAGATAGCTCATCAGGCCTGGAGTACCGAGCCCGACGTAATCGGTGCCGACCACCACATAGCCCTGGTCGAGCCAGTGCGACAGGTATTGGTTGTCGCGGGGGCTGCGTGGCCGGGCCGACGGGGTGCAGTCGTCGCCGAGACCGACGGTGCCGTGCGCCCACGCGATCACCGGCCATCCCCCCGCCGGGGCCGCGCCGCGCGGCACGAAGACCGCTGCGGTGCTCACCGCGGGTCGATCGTGCTGGTCGGGCGTGGCGTACAGGATCCGGAATGCTTGGGCGGCGCCGGTCACCGACAGTGCCGGGTCCAGTGGTGCCGAGGTGATCAGCTCCCCGTCGGCGGGAATGGCACCGGCGTAGGCGCGCGCATCCAGTCCCGACCACTGCGGCCCCGGCTCAGCCGTGGCCGATGCGGCCAGCACCAGGGCGGCCAGCCCGACCGACAGCGAGGCGGTGGCCACGCGACGAAGTGTGCTCACGTGTTCAGGGCCAAGAAGGTGAATGGTTCGGCGACTTCGAAGTTCGCCGATGTCTCACCGGCGAAGATATTGCTGTCGTCGGAGCCGAGGTCGAGTTTGCGCACCGCGGCGCCGTCGGCGAAGTCGAGCTTGGCCAGGTCCACCCAGAACACGTTGGGCGTCAGCGCCGACTCGAAGCAGTACAGCTTGCGGGTGTGGTGGGCGACGGTGCGCCAGCGGGTCGAGGAGATATTCGGCTCGCCCGGTGTGGAGATGCCGAACGGCACCGACACGTTGCGCACCACGCTGAGCACCGAGGCGAGCGCGATCTTCATGTCGTCGGCCTTCGGAATCGCGTTGACGTAGAACGAAGCCCGCGCGAACCGGTCCGCGGCTCGATTGGTGCCCGGCAGCATGACGGTGCCGCCAAGCTGTTCCCAATAGGCGTTCACGGCGAGCTGCTGGTCGAAGATCGGCGAGTTCGTCATCACCTGGTACTGGCGCCCGTGGTGGATCACCTGCTTGCCGTCAACGTATTCCACGATCGCACTGTCACCGGTGGCGTCCGACAGTGACAGGTGCAGAGTGGCCAGCCGGTCCTCGCCGGGTACGCCGTCGGTGACCACCTGGAACGCTTCGGTGCTCAGCGCTGCGACCGCTTCGGCGACCGTGGCGAAGTTGTCCAGGGCGTACTGCGCCCAGACCGAGATGCACAGGCCGGGCCGGCTGCCGTCGTATTGCGGATACACCGATTCGGCCAGCCAGAGCAGGTTGGCGGACAACCCGGCTTCGTTCAAACCGTCGGTGGTGCAGATGTCGTAGCCGGTGGCCACCACACTGCCGTACTTCGCGGTCCACGTGGCGGAGTTCGCCCCGGCCCGGCCGTCGCGCTTGATGCCTCGCGGCAACGACCACAGATTGGTCGCCAGATCCAGCTTCCAGTCCATGGACCGCCCGGTGATGATGTTGCCGTTCGGGCCGAGATAAACCAGTCGGGTGCACATGCGGCTACCGTACGGGGCTGCTACAGCACCTCGGCCTGCAACCGGAGAAGATGTTGTGCCGGCAGGCCGAACAACTGTGAACTGCCGTGCGCGCGTTTGAAGTACAGCTGGATGTCGCTTTCCCAGGTGATCGCGATACCGCCGTGCAGCTGCACGGCCTCGCCGGCCACCTTGGAGAATGCCTCGCTGGCGACCACGCGCGCCAGCGCAGCCGAGGTCGCCGATGGCTCGGCGATCGCGTCGTCGACGACGGCGCGGGCGGCCGACACGGCTACGTACAGGTCGGCCATCCGGTGCTTGAGCGCCTGGAAGCTGCCGATCGGCCGGCCGAACTGCACCCGGCTCTTCGTGTACTCCACGGTGAGCTCCAGGCAGCGGGTCGCGGCGCCGATCTGCTCGGCCGCCAGCAGGATCGCCGCGTAGTCCGCGATGCCCGGGTCGTCACCGATGGTTGCGGTCGCGGTGGGGGTGATCCGGCCCAGGCGCCGGGTGGGGTCCATGGTGGCCACCGGCTCGGTGCTGAATTCGGTCCAGCGCTGCAGTTGCCCGTCTTGGGCGCCCACGACGACATCCGCGATATCACCGTTGGCGGCGTAGTCGTCACCGAAGACGACCGCTCCGATCGCGCCGCCCTCCGCCAGCTGTTCCAGCGTTTCGGCGTCGGGCTCGGGGGCGGCCAGCAGTGCCAGCTCGGCCAGGATGGTGCCCAGCAGCGGGGTGGGCACCAGGGCCTTGCCCAGCTCCTCGAGAACGACTGCGGCATCACCCAGTTCGCCGCCGGCGCCGCCGAGCTCCTCGGGCACCACCAGGGCGGCGGCGCCGACCTGCTCGCACAGCAGCTGCCACAGGGATTCGTCGTAGCCGCGCTCGGACTCCATCGCCACGCGCACGGCTTCGGGTGTGGCGTGCTTGTCGACCAGTGCGGCCACGGTCTGGCGCAGCAGGTCGCGTTCGTCGTTACGGGCCACTTAGATCGCCTCCAACACTCGACGCCGGTGCGCGGTCGGATCTCCCCACGCGGGACGCAGGGCCTGCACCCTCAGTAGCCACAGCGACAGGTCGCACTCGCTGGTGAAGCCGATGGCTCCGTGGGTCTGCAGCGCCGAATGCGCGGCCAGCAGGGCGGCGTCGGATGCGGCCACCTTGGCGGCGCTGACGTCGCGGGCAGTATCGGAAGAGTTGTCGGCGAACGAAAGCGCTGCCCCGTACACCAGCGGGCGGGCCAGCTCGAGCGCGATGTGCACGTCGGCCAGCTTGTGCTTGATGGCTTGGTAGCCGCCGATCACGCGGCCGAACTGGGTGCGCTGCTTGGCGTAGTCGACGGCGGTGTTCAGCATCGCCTGCCCGGCGCCGATCAGCTGCGCGGCGGTGGCCAGGGCGCCCATCTCGTAGGCGCGGGCGGTGTCGGTGTCCCAGGCCGCTCCGTTGGCGGTGACATCGAAAAGCGCCCGGCTGGGGTCCACCGAGGCGTGACGGGTACCGGCCTGGGCGATCGACGCCGTCCCGTTCTCGGCCAGCAGAACAAGGTCGGCGATCTGTGCATCCAGGGCCCGCGGGGTGCGCGGCGGCAGTGCCGCAGTCGCGATCAGCTCACCGGCGGCGAGGCCGGCCAGCTGCGTGCCGGCATCGGGCGAGCCGGCCAGCAGGATTGGCGCCACCGCAATGGACTCCACCACCGGGCCGGGCACGCACCAGCGGCCGAGCGCCTCGATGGCCAGCACCACGTCGACGGGATGGGCGCCGATGCCGTCGAACTCCTCCGGCACCGCCAGCGCAGTCACGCCCAGCTCGGCCAGCTGATTCCACACCTGACGACCCCGCTCGGCGTCGCCCTGCGACCAGGCGCGCACCGCGCCGGGCACGTCGGCGGCACCCAGGGCCGCGTCGATGCTGGCCGCAAAGTCGCGCTGCTCTTGGTCTAGATCGAATTTCATTTCTTCTCCCGGGGCAGGCCCAGCAGCCGCTCGGCGATGATATTGCGCTGAATCTCGTTGGTGCCGGCGTAGATCGGGCCGCCGAGCGAGAACAGGTAGCCGTGGGTCCAGGCGTCGGCGAGTTCGCCGTCGGCGCCGCGGATGTCCAGGCCGGTCTGGTGTAGGGCAACGTCGAGGTCGGACCAGAACACCTTGGTCACCGAGGACTCCGCGCCCAGTTCGCCGCCGGCAGCCAGCCGGGTCACGGTGCCGAACGTCTGCAACCGGTAGGCCTGCGCGTTGATCCAGGCGTCGGCGACGCGGTCGGTGAACACCGGATCGCTGCCGTGCTGCTTCCACATGGCCGCCAGCTTCTCGGCGCCCACCACGAATCGGGCCGGGCTGCGCAGGCTCATGCCGCGCTCGTTGCTCGACGTACTCATCGCCGCGCGCCAGCCTTCGTTGGGCACACCGATCACGTCGTTGTCCGGCACGAAGACATCGTCGAGGAAGATTTCGCCGAAGCCGGTCTCACCGCCGAGCTGTTCGATGGCACGCACGGTGATCCCGTCGGCCTTGAGGTCGAACATGAAGTAGGTCAGGCCGTGGTGGCGCTGGGCCTCGGGGTCGGAGCGGAACAGCCCGAAGCCGCGCTCACCGAACGGGGCGCGTGAGCTCCAGATCTTCTGCCCGTTGAGCTTCCAGCCACCGTCGACCTTGGTGGCCGTCGAACGCAGCGAAGCCAGGTCACTGCCGGACTCCGGCTCCGACCACGCCTGCGCCCAGATCTCTTCGCCGCTGGCCATCTTCGGCAACACCCGGTCCAGCTGCTCTTGCGTGCCGTGCGCGAACAGCGTCGGCGCCAGCATCGAGGTGCCGTTGGCGCTGGCCCGGCCGGGCGCACCGGAGCGGAAGTACTCCTCCTCGTACACCACCCACTGCAGCATGCTGGCGTCGCGCCCGCCGTACTTCTTCGGCCAGGCGATCACCGACAGGCCGGCGTCGAAGAGCACCTTGTCCCAGCGACGGTGCTGCTCGAAACCCTCGGCGGTGTCATAGGACTCAGTCGGGAACTTGTCGGAGTTCGCGGCCAGGAAGTCGCGGACCTCCAAACGGAACTCCTCGACCTCTGCATCAATATTCAGGTCCATCTAGGCCCACTCTCTCAATTCATGCTTGACCACCTTGCCGCCGGGATTGCGCGGTAGGGAGTCGGTGAAGGTCACCGATCGCGGTGCCTTGAAGTTCGCCAAATGTTCACGGGCGTAAGCGATCACCGCTTGCTCGTCCAGAGTCGACCCGGCCCGGCGCACGATGAAGGCGCGGCCCACTTCGCCCATCCGTTCATCGGGCACGCCGATCACCGCCACGTCGGCCACGCCGTCGAGGCGGGCCAGGACCTGCTCGATCTCGGCCGGATAGACATTGAAGCCGCCGGAGATGTACATGTCCTTGAGCCGGTCGGTGATTCGCAGGTTCCCGGCGGCGTCCACGGTCCCGATGTCGCCGGTGTGCAGCCAGCCTTGCTCGTCGATCGCCGCGGCGGTGGCCTCCGGATCATCGAGATAGCCGATCATGATGTTGGCGCTGCGCAGCAGTACTTCGCCGGAATCCGAAGCGCCGCCGGTGCTTTCCAGCCGCAGCTCGAAGTCGCCGATCGGACGCCCGCAGGTGGTGGCGACGGTGACGGCGTCGTCATCGGCGCGGCACATGGTGCCGAACCCGCCGGATTCGGTCAGCCCGTAAGCGGTGAGCACGATGTCGATGTCCAGTTCGGTCTGCATCCGCTCGATCAGCACCACCGGGACGGTGGCCGCTCCGGTGACCGCGAACCGCAGCGAGCTCAGATCGTGTTGGTCACGCTCGGGGTGATCCAGCAGGGTCTGGTAGATGGTGGGCGGTCCGGGCAGCACGGTGATCCGGTGGGATTCGATTGCGCGCAACGCGCCGGCCGGGTCGAAGGTGAGCTGCGGGATCAGCGTGGCCCCGGTCTGCAGGCAGGCCAGGATGCCGGCCTTGTAGCCGAAGTTGTGAAAGAACGGATTGATGCACAGGTAGCGGTCCTGCTCGGTCATCTGGCCGCACTGGGCCCAAGCCGCCGGGCCGGCCAGCGACTGGCGGTGTGCGCAGAGCACGCCTTTGCTGCGGCCGGTGGTCCCGGAGGTGAACAGGATGTCGGAGAGATCGTCAGGTCCGACGGCGGCGGCACGGGCGTCGACGTCGGCGGCCGGCACCGCGGCCCCGGCGGCGATGAACTCGTCCCAGGTTCCGTCGGCGACATCCACCGGAATCCGGATGACGTGCTGCAGATCGGGCAGTTGGTCCCGGTCCAGTTCGGTGAGCCGGTCGGTCTTGAGGAAGCGGCCCATGCCGACCAGCACCTTGGCCTGGCTGCGGGACAGGATGTCGGCGGCCTCTGGCGCGGTGTAGCGGGTGTTCAAAGGCACCAGCACCCCGCCGGCGTAATGGGTGCCCAGGCAGGTGATCACCCAATGCCAGGTGTTGGGCGACCACAGCGCAACCCGGTCGCCGGGCTCCACGCCCAGGGCGATCAGGGCCGCGGCGGCCCGTCGCACTTCATCGCGCAGGCCGGCGTAGGTGAAGCGTTTGTCCTCGGTGACCAGGGCGTCATGGTCGGGAAGCGCACGCGCGATGTGGTCCAGGGCCGCAGGTGTGGTCTGCGGTTCTGTACTCATAGGCGCTGCTCCTCCCCGTCGCTGAACTCTGCATCGCCGTCAGCGCGGGCTCCCGGGGCTCGACGGCTCGTAGCCGAGCAAGTGCTTGGTAGGTTAGCCTACAAGGGTGCAAGCAGTCGAGGAGTTCCGGGCTGAGGTCCGTGCATGGCTGGCCGACAACCTGGTCGGGGAGTTCGCCGAGCTCAAGGGCCTCGGCGGCCCGGGGCGGGAGCATGAGGCGTTCGAGGAGCGGATGGCGTGGAACCGCCATCTGGCCGACGCCGGCCTGACCTGTCTGGGCTGGCCGGTGGAACACGGCGGGCGCGGCCTGTCGGTGGCGCACCGGGTGGCGTTCTATGAGGAGTACGCCAAAGCCGACGCGCCCGACAAGGTCAATCACCTGGGCGAAGAGCTGCTGGGCCCGACCCTGATCGCCTTCGGTACGCCCGAGCAGCAGCAACGGTTCCTGCCCGGCATCCGCAATGTCACCGAGCTGTGGTGCCAGGGCTACTCCGAGCCCGGTGCCGGCAGTGACCTGGCCAATGTGGCCACCACCGCGGTGCTCGACGGCGATGCGTGGGTGATTAATGGCCAGAAGGTCTGGACGTCCCTGGCGCACCTGTCGCAGTGGTGCTTCGTGGTGGCCCGCACCGAGAAGGGCTCCAAGCGGCACAACGGGCTGTCGTACCTGTTGGTGCCGCTGGACCAGCCCGGCGTCGAGATCCGGCCGATCGTGCAGCTCACCGGCACCTCGGAGTTCAACGAGGTGTTCTTCGACGACGCGCGCACCGACGCGGACCTGGTGGTCGGTGAGCCCGGTGACGGCTGGAAGGTCGCGATGGGCACGCTCACCTTCGAGCGTGGCGTGTCGACACTGGGCCAGCAGATCCGTTACGCCCGTGAGCTGTCTTCGCTGGCTGAGCTCGCGGCGCGCAACGGGGCCGCCGAAGACCCGCTGATCCGTGAGCGGTTGACCCGGTCCTGGGTCGGCCTGCGGGCGATGCGGTCGTATGCGATGGCCACCATGGACGTCGAGCAGCCCGGCCAGGACAACGTATCGAAACTGTTGTGGGCCAACTGGCACCGTGACCTGGGCGAGCTGGCGATGGACGTGATCGGGCGCGACTCGCTGGTGCTGCACGAGGGCGAATTCGACGAGTGGCAGCGGCTCTACCTGTTCACCCGCTCGGACACCATCTACGGCGGGTCGAACGAGATTCAGCGCAACATCATCGCCGAGCGGGTTCTCGGCCTACCCCGGGAGGCAAAGGGATGAGCTCGACGTCCAAGGATCTGTCCAAGACGCCGGAAGAGATCGCCGGGCACGGCCTATTGGCGGGCAAGACGGTCCTGGTGACCGCCGCCGCGGGCACCGGGATCGGCTCCACCACCGCGCGGCGTGCGCTGCTCGAAGGCGCGGACGTGGTGGTCTCCGACTACCACGAACGCCGCCTCGGCGAGACCCGCGACGAACTGGCCGGCCTCGGGCTGGGCCGGGTGGAGGCGGTGGTCTGCGATGTCACCTCCACCGCAGCGGTCGACGCGCTGTTCGACGAGGCCGTGGCGAAGATGGGCCGTCTCGACGTGCTGGTCAACAACGCCGGACTCGGCGGGCAGACCCCGGTCATCGACATGACCGACGACGAGTGGGACCGCGTGCTCAACGTGACGCTCACCTCGGTGATGCGGGCGACCCGGGCGGCGCTGCGCTACTTCCGCGACGCCCCGCACGGCGGGGTGATCGTCAACAACGCCAGCGTATTGGGTTGGCGTGCACAGCATTCGCAGTCGCATTACGCCGCGGCCAAGGCCGGCGTGATGGCCCTGACCCGGTGCAGCGCGATCGAGGCCGTCGAGTACGGGGTACGGATCAACGCCGTCTCGCCGTCGATCGCCCGGCACAAGTTCCTGGAGAAGACCAGCTCGTCCGAACTGCTGGACCGGCTTGCCGACGACGAGGCGTTCGGCCGGGCCGCCGAGCCGTGGGAGATCGCCACCACCATCGCGTTCTTGGCGAGTGACTACTCCAGCTACCTGACCGGCGAGGTCATCTCGGTTTCCAGCCAGCGCGCCTGATGCCATGACGCGCCGTGACGAACTCCTGAACCTGGCGGCGGCGATGATCGCCGAGCGTGGCCTGCGTGCCACGACTGTGCGCGACATCGCCGACGCCGCTGGGATCTTGTCCGGCAGTCTGTACCACCACTTCTCCTCCAAAGAGGAGATGGTCGACGAGGTGCTGCGCGACTTCCTGGACTGGTTGTTCGCCCGGTATCAGCAGATCGTCGACAGCGAAACGGATCCGCTGGCGCGCCTCAAGGGACTGTTCTTGGCCTCCTTCGACGCGATCGAGCATCGGCACGCCCAAGTCGTCATCTACCAGGACGAAGCCAAGCGGTTGTCATCTCACGAGCGGTTCTCCTACGTCGAGGAACGCAACCGGCAGCAACGTAAGATGTGGCTTGACGTGCTGCAGCAGGGCATTGAAGCGGGAATCTTCCGCCCCGACCTCGACGTCGACCTGGTCTATCGCTTCATCCGCGACACCACCTGGGTATCGGTGCGTTGGTACCAACCCGGTGGTCCACTGACCGCCGAACAAGTCGGCAGACAATACCTCGCCATCGTGCTGGGTGGTATCACCAAAGAAGGAGTCTGAAATGGCCGCACAAGTTTCGCAGGCGTATGTCATCGACGCCGTTCGTACCGCCGTCGGCAAGCGCAATGGGTCGCTGGCCGGTATCCACCCGATCGACTTGGGCGCGTTGGCCTTTCGCGGCCTGCTGGACCGAGTCGACGTCGACCCGGCCGCCATCGACGATGTGATCGCCGGCTGCGTGGACGCTGTCGGCGGCCAGGCCGGCAACATCGGCCGGCTGGCGTGGCTGGCAGCCGGCTTCCCGGAAGGGGTGCCGGGCGTCACCGTTGACCGGCAGTGCGGTTCGTCCCAGCAGGCCATCTCGTTCGGTGCGCAGGCGATCATGTCGCGCACCGCGGACCTGATTGTGGCCGGCGGGATGCAGAACATGAGCTGGATCCCGATTTCGTCGGCGATGGTCGTCGGTGAGCAGTTCGGCTTCACCTCGCCGACCAACGAGTCGAAGAAGTGGCTGGAACGCTACGGCGACGAGGAGGTCTCGCAGTTCCGCGGCGCCGAGATGATCGCCGAGCGCTGGGACATCTCCCGCGAGGACATGGAGCGCTTCGCGCTGCAGAGCCACCAGCGGGCGTTCACCGCGATCGCCGAGGGCCGTTTCGACAACGAGATCATCGACGTCGACGGTTTCCGGGTGGACGAGTGCCCGCGCGAGTCCACGCTGGAGAAGATGGCCGGTCTCAAGACGCTGGTCGAGGGTGGCCGGCTGACCGCCGCGCTCTCCAGCCAGATCTGCGACGGGTCGGCTGCGGTACTGCTCGCCTCGGAAAGCGCAGTGCAGGCGCACGGTCTCAAGCCGCGCGCCCGCATCCACCACATCAGTGCCCGTGGCGACGACCCGGTGATCATGCTGACCGGCCCGATTCCGGCCACCCGCTACGCGCTGGAGAAGACCGGCCTGAGCATCGACGACATCGACGTCGTGGAGATCAACGAGGCGTTTGCGCCGGTGGTGCAGGCCTGGATGAAGGAATTCCCGATCGACCCGGCCAAGGTCAACCCCAACGGCGGAGCGATCGCGCTGGGCCACCCGCTCGGGGCGACCGGGGCCAAATTGTTCACCACCATGCTCAACGAACTGGAGCGCACCGGCGGCCGGTACGGTTTGCAGACGATGTGCGAAGGCGGGGGCACCGCTAACGTCACGATCATCGAGCGCCTTGGCAGCTAAAATCGGGCCTTATGGAAACACCGACTCCGACGGCACCAGGGGGGCGCCGGATTCGCGGGCTTGACGCTGATCAGCGTCGAGCTCAGCGCCGCGAGCAACTCTTGACCGCAGCGTTCGAATTGTTTGCCCGAGACGGTTACGTCAACACCTCGATCGAGCAGATCTGCCAAACCGCCTACGTGGGCAACAAGGCGTTCTACGAGCTATTCGACAGCAAGGAAGACTGTTACCTGGCGCTGATGAACGAGATCGGCGAGCGCATCGAGGCGCGGGTCTCGGACGAGTTGCTCCACGGTGCTCCCGACGAGACCGAAGAGGCGACGGTGCGCCGTGTCCTAACGGTGTTCGCCCATGAGCTGGTCGTCGACCCCCGAGTGGCCGTCGTTGCGTTCCGGGAAAGCACCGGAATCTCGCCGCGGGTCGAGGCGCAACGGCGGGCGAACCGCAAGTGGGCCGCGAACTTCATCGAGTCGTTCTGGCGCAGCAAGGCCCTACCCGGCCAGACCGTCGACTACCGGGCGATGGCGGTAGCCACCGTCGGGGGACTCTTCGAGATCATCGTTGATTTCTTGCACCAGACCGACCCGCCGCGATCGATCGACGACCTCACGCGCGACCTCACCACGTTCCTGATCACGGTCAGTAACGGGATCCATCTGCCCGCCCAAGCCAGCTGAACCGGCGCGGTCGCGGCCTCACCCCACCAGCCCGGCGATGATGTCGTCGACCGTTCGCCCTGCCAGCGCATCCAGGTCGGGGCGGGGGGCACCGCGCAGCGGCCCGCGCAGGGCCAGTTCGGCGAATCCGTGCACGGCTGACCAGCACGGCCACTCCGCGCCCGCACGCCGGTTCGCGTGCAGCACACCGGCCTCCGTCATCGCATCCAGTGCGGTGACCAGTGCGCGAAACGGTGGTGGGACTCCGTCGTCGTCGACCGAGGTGACACCGGAACCGAAGAAGGCCACGGTGAACCATCCCGGCTCGTCCAACGCGAATCCGATGTAGCCCAGTCCGACCGCACGAAGCTGATTGCGCGCCCGGTTCGCCGGGGTGCCGCGTCGGCCCACCGATGGCAGCATGCGTGCGGCCATGCGGTCTCCGATGGCAATCGCGACGGCTCTCAACAGCGCCTCGCGGTCGGCGAAGTGGCGGTATGCGGCGTTGGGGGAGACCCCGACGCGCCGGGTCGCCTCCCGGACGGTCAGAGCCTCGGGACCGCCGAGGCGGGTCAGCTGTAGGCCGGCGTCGATCAGTGCCGCCCCCAGGTCGCCATGGTGATAACCGGTCTTCGTCGCAGTCACCTCTTGACAGCCCCCTCGGGTCCAAGTGTACGGTGTGAACATAACCAATGTAGACGCCGTACACATACCAATGGGGGTTTTCAGCGATGACGGGTTTCAAGGCGCCGCCGGTCGTGGATCACCAGACCTGGCAACGAGAACTCGACGCGTTGCGTGCCCGGGAGAAGGCGGCCACCCGCGAACTCGACGCGATCGCCGCGCAGCGCCGGCGGCTGCCGATGGTCGCCATGGACGACTATGTGCTCGAAGGCGAGAGCGGACCGGTGCGCCTGCCCGAGGTGTTCGAGGGCAAGAGTCAACTGATCGTCTACCACCACATGTGGTCGCCGGGCCAGGAATGGCAGTGCCCGGGGTGTACCGGCTATACCTCGCAGTTCACCCGGCTCGACTTCCTCGACGCCTATGACGCGCGGTTCGTCATCGTCACGCAGGGGCCTATCGACGAAGCGATCGCCTACAAGCGGCGGGTCGGCAATCAGATGCCCTGGTACAGCACCGCCAACAGCCCGTTCGGGACTGACGTCGGGGTGCCTCCAGGCGGCCAGTTCGGGGTGAATGTCTTTCTGCGCCAAGGTGATGCGGTCTACCGAACCTGGCACACCAACCACCGCGGTGTAGAGCAGCTCAGCCACGTCTTTCCGCTGATCGACGTGTTGCCCTATGGGCGTCAGGAGCAGTGGCAGGACTCGCCCGACGGCTGGCCGCAGGGTCCTACCTACGGTCGCTGGGCCAGCTCGCCGGAGATCGCCCAGCTATACGGCGTCAATTCGTAGTTTCCCCAACCCATCCCAACCCATCCCAACCCCGAAGGAGCATGATGAGCACTGCCAAGATCGGCCTGAAGACGATCAACCTCGTGTGCGTGCCGACGCCCGAGCAGGACAAGGCGGTTGCGTTCTACGAGTCCCTGGGCTTCGAAAAGCGTACCGACATCGACATGGGTGATGGCTACCGCTGGGTGGAGGTCTACCCGCCCGAGGGCAACACCGGGATCGCGCTGGCTCCGCCCCCGCCGGAGAGCGGGCCGGTCGAGCCGACCGACACCGGCATCGCGCTCACCACCGACGACATCGACGCCACGCACGCCGCGATCCGTGAGCTCGGGGTGGACGTGGACGACCAGGTAGCCCGGATGGGTGACCCGGTGCCGCCGATGTTCTGGCTTCGCGACCCGACCGGGCACACCCTGATGGTGGTCGAGGCCTAGCCTTTCACCGCCCCGCCGAGTGTGAATCTCACGACGTCTTCCCAGCGTGTCGCGTCGTGAGATTCACACTCGGCAGGCTGTGGATGGTCGTCGGCACGTTTTCGTCGGTGGCCGCACGCTTCGACCATGGCGGAATTGGACTGGCCGTTCCTGGGTACTGAAGCGTTGGCCGACAGGGCGATCCCCGAGCGGGCGATGCGGAGGCTCTACGAACCGGTCTATCCCGGAGTCTTCGCGCCCTGGGGTATCGAGCTGGATGCGTCGCAACGGGCACTGGCCGCCTGGCTATGGTCGCGGCGCAAGGGAGTGGTAGCCGGCAACTCGGCCGCGGCCCTGCTGGGCGCGAAGTGGGTCAGTCCCAGGCTCGCGGCCGAGTTGGTGCACCTCAACCGCAGGCCGCCGGCCAACCTCGTGGTGCACACCGACACGCTGAAAGCGGGTGAGGTGGCGAACGTCGCCGGGATCGCGGTCACCGTCCCGGCGCGTACCGCTTTCGATATCGGACGGCGAACGTCGTCGAGGCTGCTGGCTGTGCAGCGGCTCGACGCGTTGGCCAACGCCACCGGTCTCGGAATCGACGAAGTCGAGTGCGTTGTCGCCGACCACCCCGGTGCGCGCGGGCTCAACAGGCTGCGGCGGGTCTTGCCGGTGGTGGACAGCGGGGCGGAATCGCCGCAAGAGAGCCGCACCCGGTTGGCGTTGATCGACGCCGGTCTGCCGCGCCCGGAGACCCAGATGATGGTGCATGACGAGTGCGGGGGATTCGTGGCGCGGATCGATATGGGATACCGGCAATTGAAGGTCGGTATCGAATACGACGGCGAGCAACACTGGACGGATCCGGCTCAGCGGCAGCGCGATATCGACCGACACTGGGCGCTGGCCGCCCTGGGCTGGGTGATCATCCGGGTAAGCGCCGAGCTGCTGCGATACCGTCGCGCCGCGCTCATCGGCCGGGTTGAAGACGCCATGCTCGCCGCAGGATGGGCGAGGACCGGCGCGAGTGTGAATCTCGCGACGACGCCTCGGCGAGTCGCGTCGTGAGATTCACACTCGGGGTTAAACGATGTGGGACGAGGCGGCCTTCAGGTGCTCGACGGCCTCGTCGACGATCGAGGTGATCAACTCGGCGCAGGACGGCAGGCTGTCCAGGATGCCCGCCACCTGACCTGAGGCCAGCACACCGGCTTCGGTGTTGCCTTCCACCAGACCGGCTTTGAGCAGCATCGGGGTGTTGCCGGCCATCAGCACCTGCGACCAGGTCAGCTCCTTGCCGTGCCGCATCGCCAGCCCGTCGCGGACCATCGCCGGCCAGCTCATGCCCGACATCTTCTTGAACTTGGCCGCATTGACGATCGCCGCGCTGAAACCGCGCGCCCGCGAGCCGCTTTCGAGCTTCTCCACCAACTCGGTGCGCAGCACGCGGTGCGGCATGCCGTCCACGCGGGTGGAGACCACGGTGCCGCTCAGGTCAGCGGCCAGGTAGCGCTGCTTGACTGCGTCCGGAACGGTGGAGTCGGAAGTCAACAGGAATCGGGTGCCCATCGCGACACCGGTCGCGCCGTAGGACAGCGCGGCGGCCAGGCCGCGGCCGTCGAAGAAGCCGCCGGCGGCGATCACCTGCACATCGGTACCGGCGACGGCGTCGAGCACTGACGGCAGCAGCAGCGTGGTGGCGACCGGGCCGGTGTGCCCACCGCCCTCGCCGCCCTGCACGATCACCGCGTCGGCGCCCCACGAGGCCACCTTCTTGGCGTGCTTGGCCGCACCGACCGACGGGATCACCACGGAGCCGGCCTCTTTGAGCTTGGCGATCAACTCGGCCTTGGGGGCCAGCGCGAACGACGCGACCTTGACGCCCTCACGGATCATCAGATCCACTCGGTCGCCGGCGTCGGCACCGTCGGCGCGGATGTTGACGCCGAACGGCTTGTCGGTGGCGGACTTCACCTTGGAGATCGCGGCGGCCAGCTCGTCGATCGTCATGGTCGCCGAGGCCAGGATCCCCAGTCCGCCGGCGTTGGCGGTGGCCGAGACCAGTCGGGCGCCGGCTACCCAGCCCATCCCGGTCTGCACCACCGGGTGTTCGATGCCGACCAGTTCGGTCAGCGGGGTCTTGATGCGGCTCATTGGCCACCGCCGACGATGCAGAGCGGAGCGATGAGGAGGCGGATCATCATGCTCTGACTTCTTTGTCCCGCAGCGACTTCGGGTCGATGACCTCGCGGATCAGTCGCAGCTCCTCGACCTCAGGCAGTCGGGTCGTTGCCGCGTCGGCCAGGCCGTGTACCTCGAAGGAGGTGTTCTCGGTGACCTCGTCGGCGGTGACGCCGGGGTGCAGCGAGACCGCACGCATCTGGTGGTCCGGGCCGCCGAAGTCGAACACTCCGAGGTTGGTCACCACCCCGCCCAGGTTGAAGAACCGGAACGCCGGGTTGGCCGGATCGACCTTGTCGTAGCCGATGCCCGAGACGATGTCGACGGCCTCGCAGAACACCCGTGACGAGTGCGCGCCCACCCAGTAGCTGGTGGTGTGGTTGATGGTGTTGCCGGGTGCGCCGCGGACCCCGAACATCTGCCGGGTGGGCTGCTGCAGCGGCCCGAATGCCGACAGGTTCTGGTTGCCGTAGCGGTCGATCTGGTTGGCGCCCATGATCACATGGCGCCGGCCCCACGACAGGGTTTCGAAGACCCGGTTGAACGGCATCCAGCCCTCCAGCGGCCCGACCTTGCCGATCGCCGGGGTGTCGGCCAGGATGCGGGCCTCGCCGTCGGTGAGCACCAGGTCGGGGGAGAAGGTGAGGCGGGCCAACCGGGCGCCGACCGAGGGCACCGTGGCCATCGGTGAGGCCATGATCTCGCCGGCGTCGCGGAACAGCTCGGCGCAGGCGACGGCGCAGATCTCGGCGCGTGTGGGTGAGTCGGTCATACTTGTGCCTCCGCTCCGAATGCCTTAACCGCCGCCTGGTAGTCGTCTTCGCTGCCGGACAGGTAGGTGGCCTTGAACTCCGCCCAGGTCTCGTCGGACTTGGCGGCTTCGGCGTAGTGCCGCTGGAACTTCTCGTCGCGGCCGTAATCGGCTGCGCCAATGGTGAAGTGGGCGCCACCCGGGGCTTCCACCACCTTGTCGACCATCATCCGGTTGATCACCTGGGTCTGCGGCGACGTGGTGGCGATCAGCTCTTCGGTGGGCACGATCTTCTCCACCGACAGGAACCGGCGCTGCGCCGACATCAAGAACAGGTCGTCGAAGTACGGGTCGATCCCGGTGTAGGCGGCGTTGCCGCGCTCATCGCCGATGTTCATGTGCACGAACGCGGCGTCCAGGTTCAGCGCCGGCATCGCGACCAGCGTCTCGTGTCCGCCCCCTTCTGCAGCCGAGACCGGGTACGGGGAGGTGACGGTCTTGAGCTCACCCTCCCAGAAGTCGATCACCGAGCTGCCCAGACCGGCGCGGATCGGCAGGAACGGCAGCCGCTGGGCGGCGGCCTGCAGACCGCAGCGCAGCATGCCCTCGTCCATCTCGCGGGCCTGTATGGCACCGGTGGTGCGAGCCTTGGCGAACCACGGGTCGTAGAACGGCGCGGAGTCCAGCGAGACGAAGCCGTAGTAGGCCCGGCGCACCTTGCCCGCCGAGCACAGCAGCCCCAGATCCGGTCCGCCGTAGGTGACTACCGTCAGGTCCTTGACGTCGGTGCGCAGGATGGCGCGAACGAACGCCATCGGCTTACGGCGCGAGCCCCAGCCGCCGATGCCGATCGTCATGCCGTCGCGCAGTTCGGCGACGGCGTCGTCGAGAGTCGTTACCTTGCTCATTTCTTAGCGCCCTTCTCGGTACCGGCGAACTCGTCGCGGTGCTCGTCGGCGACACCGGAGAGGTTGAGTTCAAAGGTGAAACCCTGCTCCATCCGGTAGCTGGAGTTGACCTTCTGCACGTCGATCAGGTTGAGGGCTTCCTTGGCGGCCCGGATCACCCGGGTGTCCTTCGACGCGATGTCGCGGGCCACCCGCAGCGCTGCCTCGTCGAGCTCGGCGCGCGGCACCACCTCGTGCACCGAGCCGTAGTTGGCCAGGACCGAGGCGGGGACGGTGGCTGCGGTGTAGAACAGCCGGCGCATCATGTGCTGCGGCACCAGCCGGGACAGGTGGGTGGCCGCACCCAGGGCGCCGCGCTCCACCTCGGGCAGGCCGAACTTGGCGTCGTCGGAGGCGACGATCACGTCGGCGTTGCCGACCAAGCCGATGCCGCCGCCGACGCAGAAGCCGTTGACTGCGGCGATCACCGGGACTGCGCACTCGTAGACGGCCTTGAACGCCGCGAAGCAGCCGCGGTTGGCGTCGATCAGGGCGGTGAAGCCCTCGGTGGCCTGCATCTCCTTGATGTCCACACCGGCGTTGAAGCCACGGCCCTCGGCGCGCAGGATCACCGCGTGGGTAGACATGTCGTTGCCGGCGGCGGTGATGACCTCGCCGAGCTCGAACCAGGCCCGCGACGGCAGGGCGTTGACCGGGGGGTAGTCGACGGTGACCGCGACGATCCCCGGTTCGACGGTTTTGGATGTGATCGGCATGGGCGGACTTCCCTGTCGTATTGGGGTCTTAGATACCTAAGCAAGCACTTGCTTGGTACGCTAGCACAGTGTCTGACTCTGCGGCTGCCGCTATCAACCTCGGATTGACCGGCAAGGTGGTGCTGGTGACCGGTGGCGTCCGAGGGGTCGGCGCGGGCATCAGCGCCGTCTTCGCCGATCAGGGCGCAACGGTGGTGACCTGCGCCCGACGCCCGGTGGACGGACTGCCGTATGAGTTCCATTCCTGCGACGTCCGCGACGACGACGCGGTGAAGGGCCTGATCGAGGCGATCGTCGCCAAGCACGGCCGGATCGACGCCGTGGTCAACAACGCCGGCGGGTCCCCGTTCGCGTTGGCCGCCGACGCGTCGGCCAACTTCAGCCGCAAGATCATCGAGCTGAACCTGCTCAGCGCCCTGTACGTGTCCACCCACGCCAACGCGGTCATGCAGAACCAAGACGGTGGGGGCGCGATCGTCAACATCACCAGCGTCAGCGGCCGCCGGCCGTCTCCGGGGACCGCCGCCTACGGTGCGGCCAAGGCCGGGGTGGACAGCTTGACCACGTCGCTGGCCGTCGAATGGGCGCCGAAGGTGCGGGTCAACTCGATCGTGGTGGGCATGGTCGAGACCGAGCAGTCCGAACTGTTCTACGGCGACGCCGAATCGGTGGCCGCCGTCGGTGCCACGGTGCCGCTGGGCCGGCTGGCCAAGCCATCCGAAATCGGTTGGACGGCCGCATTTTTGAGTTCCGAACTGGCGTCCTATGTCAGCGGCGCCAGCCTGACCGTGCACGGTGGCGGCGAGAACCCCGCTTACCTCGACGCTTCCAGCGCTAACAAATAAGGAGAGAGCACTCATGGGACTTCTTGACGGCCGCGTGGTCATCGTCACCGGAGCGGGCGGCGGAATCGGGCGGGCGCACGCGCTGGCCTTTGCCGCCGAGGGCGCCCGGGTCGTGGTCAACGACATCGGCGTCGGCCTGGACGGTTCGCCGGCCGGCGGCGGCAGCGCCGCCCAGAACGTGGTCGACGAGATCGTCGCCGCCGGTGGCGAAGCCGTCGCCAACGGTTCGAACGTCGCCGACTGGGGCCAGGCCGAGGCTCTGATCAAGCAGGCTGTCGACACCTACGGCACACTCGACGTGCTGGTGAACAACGCCGGCATCGTCCGTGACCGGATGTTCGCCAACGCCACCGAAGAGGAATTCGACGCCGTCACCGCGGTGCACCTCAAGGGCCACTTCGCGACCATGAAACACGCTGCCGCGTACTGGCGGGCCAAGTCCAAGGCCGGCGAGACCGTTGACGCCCGGATCATCAACACCAGCTCGGGTGCGGGCCTGCAGGGCAGCGTCGGGCAGGCCACCTACAGCGCGTCCAAGGCCGGCATCGCCGCACTGACCCTGGTCGCCGCCGCCGAGATGGGCCGCTACGGCGTCACCGCCAACGCCATCGCCCCGTCGGCGCGGACCCGGATGACCGAGACCGTCTTCGCCGACATGATGGCCACCCAGGGCGATGCCTTCGACGCAATGGCGCCGGAGAACGTGAGCCCGCTGGTGGTCTGGCTGGGCAGTGTCGAATCGCGCGACGTGACCGGCAAGGTCTTCGAAGTCGAAGGCGGCAAGATCCGGGTCGCCGAGGGTTGGGCGCACGGACCGCAGGCTGACAAGGGTTCCCGCTGGGATCCCGCCGAGCTGGGGCCGGTCGTCACCGAGCTGCTGGGCCAGTCGCGGCCGCCGGTGCCGGTGTATGGGGCGTAGCGCCTCAAGGAGACGGAAGTCTCGATGCGCGGACCTGCGACGTTATACGCGGGCGTCAATATTGTGATACTTACTTAGCCGGACAAGTATGCGTTGCGGCCCGGCCCTCATTGGGAAGCGACGTAATCTTTCACCTGCTCTTAGGTGACGCGCTCGTTGTTCATGTCCAGCTGCTGGAGGTCACGTGTCGGTGCTCGAGGTGGAAGACCACCGACCCGCGGCAGTACGGCGTCGGCGCCACCCACACCCCGGCGAGGGCGTACCGACTTTCTCGTGGCCCACATTCGGGCTCGGGGTGGCCGGTGTCACCGTATTCGTGCTGGTGGCCATCGGCGCAGCCCGCGGATCACTTTCGGCCTGGGTCGTCATACCGGTGAGCACCCTGGTGACGTATGTGTTGTTCTCGGTGGCGCACGAAGCCCTGCACCGTTCGTTTTGCTCGGTGCGCTGGGTCAACGCCGTGGTCGGCAGGGTGGCTTGGCTGTTGGTGGTGCTGCCGTTCTCGTTACCGGCTTTCGGTTACGTCCACGGCGAGCATCACCGCCACACCAATGATCCCGAGCGCGATCCCGACATGTTCGCCACCCACGCGCCCACCTGGCAGCTGCCGTTCCGCTGGGCGCTGATGGACCTGTTCAACGCGACCTGGTATGTCCGCAAGCTGTGGCCGCGGATACGCCATTCCTGGCGGCGTCCGGTTGCCGAGCTCGCCGAAACGTCGGTGCTGTTCACGCTGACGATCGTCATGACCGTCGCGGCGATCCTCACCGACCACTTCTGGCTGCTCGCGGAGGTGGTGTTGATCCCGCAGCGCCTCGGTCTCTTCATCATCGGCTGGGCGTTCGACTGGCTACCGCACCACGGCATCGACGTCACCCAGCGTGAGGACCGGTATCGGGCCAGCCGGCTTCGGGTGGGGATGGAATGGCTGATGGCTCCGCTGAGCCTGTCCCAGAATTACCACCTCATCCATCATCTGCACCCGTGGTTGCCGTTCTACCGCTACCTGCCGGCGTGGCGACGTAACCAGGAGCTCTACCTGGAGCACGACGCCGCCGTCACCACCTTGCTCGGCCGGGAACTGACCGCCGAGGAATACCGGCACTGGAAGCAGTGGGCGTACGTGGAGCCCGAGTCCCGCATCGCCTGATACGTCGGGGCAACGCTGCCGGGTCAGGTATGTTGCGCCGCCGCTTGCGCGAGTTGCAAGCGGGACGAGATGTTGAGCTTGGTGTAGATCCGGTTCAGATGCGAATGCACCGTTCGTGGTGAAACGCTCAGTTCGGCGGCGATGTCTTTGTCGCGCAGACCGGCACTGATGAGCCGGACGACATTGCGTTCGGCCGGCGTCAGCGATTCCCAACCGCTGGAGGGGCGTTTGGATTCGCCCTTGGTCTTTTCGTCGCCTCGGCATGCGTAGGCGATGGCCTCAGTCGTCGACAAGGCCTCGCCCTGAGCCCAACGACGCTCAAAATCGTTCAGCTGCATCGCTTCTCGCAACGTGCCCACAGTGGTTTCGTAGTCCGCGTCGTAGACCTTGGCGCGGACCGCGCCGGTGCGACTACGGGCACCCGCTGCTGAGCCGAACATTCGTGCTGCGTCGTGGTGTCGCCCGGCGGCAGTCGCCAATGCCGCCAGCAATTCGATCAGATCCGGGGCGCCCAGAACTGCCTCGGTGTGCGCCGCGATCGCCAGCGCGTCGCGTGCGTCCCGTTCGGCCTGCTCGAACTCTCCTTCGGCCATGGCCACCCGGCCGCGTATCTCCAGCAGCAGTATTCGGTGGATACCCGAACCCACCGACAGTGCCTCGTCAGCCCAACGGCGCGCCGCGACCAAGTCGCCGGATGCCAGTGCCGCCCGGGCGACCGGATTGCCGTTGATGGCCAGCAGTTGGGGTAGCTCGCACGCGTCACACGCCGCCTCGGCTGCACGGATTGCGCCGGGCACATCGCCGGCGGCCAACAGCGTGTCTGTGACCGCGCCGAATCCGAACGCGCGGTGGAAGTCGATCAGTTCGGCCGCGGCCTCGACACATGCGTCCGCTGCCGCGTGCGCCCCGCGGATATCGCCCTGGCATGCAAGGGCTTCGGCCAGGACTGTCAGACTCTGGGAGCTGAACAGCGGATCGTGTGCGTCTTCGGCTTCCATGGCTACCTGTCGGGCCTGCTCGGCGGCCAGTGGGAGCTCCGCGCGGTGCAGGTGCGCAAGTCCCAGGCAAAGGCGGCACAGTCGCGCAACCGACCAGTCACCGACCGCGTCGCCGAGGGTTGCGCCCTTCTCCGCGGCGAGCCGCATCGTCTCCAGGTCCCCGGCCACGAACGCCGAATATGCCTGTACGCCATACAACTGGCTCAACCGCCAGTCGTCGTTCATTGCCGGGGAAAGCGCGATGGCCTGCTCAAAGTAGGGCAGGGCGAGCTCGGGGCTGTAGCTACAGGTGAAGCCGCAGGCGGCCAGGGCCCAGGCGAGCAGTCCCGGTTCATCGAGATTCCGTGCGATCGAGACCGCTTCCTCTGCTTGTTGGACCTGCCCGTAGTTCCCGATCAACGCGTCGAAGATGGCCTTGTCCGCAAGCGCGCGGGCGCGCGCGGCAGGCGCCATCGCGTCGCCGACGGCGAGCACGGCGTTGAACCATGCCAGCCCCTCCAGGGTCCGGCTGTGGATCCACAGCGGGAGCAGTGCTGAGGCGAGCCGCGCGGCAAGCTCCAGCTCGCCATGCTGGCGGCTCCAGGCGAAGGCGGCCCTGAGGTTGTCGATCTCGAGTTCCGCCTGCGCGATGTGCCAGCCGTATCCGGCGGTCACCTCGGAGCCGAACAGGGCTGTGTAGTGATCACGGTGGCGCGCCCGGATGGCCTTTGATTCCCCGGCCTGTTCAAGCTTTTCCAGGGCGTACTGCTGCACGGTCTGCAACATCCGGAAGCGCGTCGACTCTCCGGTGCTGTCGGCTATCACCAGCGATTTGTCGACCAACTGCGTGAGTTTGTCGATGATCTGCCCACGCGGCAGGTCAGTGCCGCCGGCCACGGCGTGGGCGGCATCGATGTCGAAACCGCCACGAAATGGCGCCAAACGGCGAAACACCACGCGCTCGGGTTCGCTCAACAAGTCGTGCGACCAGTCCTCGGAAGCCCGCAGTGTCTGCTGGCGTGGGACCACCGTGCGCGCACCACCGGTCAACAGTTGGAACCGCTCGTCCAGCCCGTCGGCGATCTCGGCCAGCGACAACGCCCGAACCCGCGTCGCGGCAAGCTCGATGGCCAATGGCACCCCGTCCAGGCGGCGACAGATCTCGGCTACCAAGGCGGCATCACCGTCGGTGTCGGTGAATCCGGGCCGGACCAGCCGAGCACGCTGCCGGAACAACTCGACAGCCTCGTCGACGAGCGAGAGTGAAGGGGTCTTCCAGGTCACTTCGCCGGCTACCCCGATGGGCTCGCGACTCGTCGCCAGGATGGTCAGCTCTGCACCCGCGGCCAACAGCGTCGCGGTCAGCTGCGCGCACGCGTCCAGTAGATGCTCACAATTGTCGAGCACCAGCAGCAATTGGCGGTCCGCGATGAAGCGGACGAGGGGGTCCACCGGGGAGCGGTCCGGTCGGTCCGGCAGGCCCAACATGTGCGTCACTCGCTCGGGAACCAGCTCCGGATCGGTGATCGGCGCCAGGTCCACGCACCATGCTCCATCGCGGAACCGGTCGACAAATTCCTCGGCCAGTTGCAGCGCGAGCCGTGTCTTGCCGACGCCGCCGGAGCCGGTCAGCGTCACAAGGCGGTTGCCGTCAACCAGCCGCCGCAGCTCGGCCAACTCCGTTTCGCGTCCGACGAAACTCGTCAGTGGCGTCGGAAAGTAGGGCTCGTGCACCGCATTTCCGGTTCGAAGCGGCGGAAAGTCGATGACAAGCTCGCGGTGGCAGAGCTGCGCGACCCGCTCCGGATACGGTATGCCGCGCAGCCGAAACACACCCAGATCGATCAGCCAAGCCTCTGGTGGGAGTCGGTCAGCCATCAACCGCTGGGCCGTCTCGGACAACAACGTCTGACCGCTATGGGCGAGATCGCAGAGCCGTGCGGCGCGATTCACCAGCGAATGCCGGTGTGCCCAAGGCTCGGCCACCGAGACCTTGTCGGCGTGCACGGCGATCCGCGGACGGATCGGCGCCGAGGGGGCGTGCTGCAATGCGATGGCACAAGCGGCTGCGTCGCCGGCGTCGGCGAACCCGACGGCGAACTTGCCGTTGTGGTCCTGGTCCATCAGACGTTCACCACGATGGGCGGCAACGACTTCGGCGAGCATGCGTTCCAGCCAGGAGAGCCCGGTGGTCATGGACTCTGTCGGAGGTTGCCATTGTGGCCGTGAGTCTCCGGGGCTGACCACGAGGACCGTGCGAGGTGGGGAAGGTGGCAAAAGCGCCACTTTCGCGTGCGACATCATCTACCGTCTCTCAGAGGCAAGGACGCCCGCGCAAGCGGGCAAGCCCTCCATTCCCCCCGGATGGATCAGCTGTGCATCCATGCAGTTGTGCAGTCGTAAGGCTTGCTTCCCGTCATCTAGGTACTTTTACCGCTAAGTTACCGACCAGTCTCGGCGCCACGATACCAGCGCGATTTCGGCAATTTTGCCGATGCTCTTGGGGGGCGCACTGCCGCACAGTGACAGTGGCAGAGCTGCGCTTGCCCAGTCCGCCGCCTCGCAGCGGACGTATTTCGCTGATCTCCAACTGATCGCGAACTCCTGATCGAGGGCAGCGGCAGCAAGGAAGCCCAGGATGTGCTCCATGGCGGCCCCTGGTGGGTCGTCGAGGCCCGTATTCGGCGTCTTATTGCTGCCGAATTTGTCGTGTCAGCAAACTGCGATTGAATATTTGACCCACTGCATGCGTAGGCCTCTTTGACCTACGCATTAAAGGCGTGCAATCAACGCCAATCGCCGTGAAGTAAATGCAAATTTCGTGCCAATGGTTCACATTTTTAGACTGTGACCAACATCACTCTAATCGCGCTAGCCGTGTCCGTAGGGCGGTGACCGGCGGATATAAGACTCCACCTAGAGCTGTGGAGCGTCCTGCCGTGTAGTTGCAACCACATAAGCGGCGCTTGAGTTTGCGATAAGTGAACAGACGGCCATAATTCGAACCTGCGTGAAAGCTTAGTAGAAGTTATGGAGAGGGTCGTCATGAGCCGTCGGATGTCTAGCAAAGGTGTTCATTCGTCCGGCCGGGCCGTGGGCCGTCGGCGTGTGGTGGGTGCGTCGAGTGTTGTGGCGGTGTTTTTGGGGTTTGGGGTGGGGTCGGCGTCGGTGGCGTCGGCGGATGGTTTTGATGTGTTGGATCCGGGGTTTTGGTCGGAGTTGTCGGATCCGGGTTCGGCGTTGTGGGTGGGGTGGGGTGAGCCGGGTGCGGCCGATGGTGGGTTCATCGTCGATGCGTTTGAGCAGTTCGATGTGGCGGTGGCGTCGTTTTATCACGAGGATTTGTATCTGCCGCTGTACAACCTGACGCAGGACTTTATTGCTGGTAATCAGCAGTTTTTGGACTTGGTGAATCAGCCGTTTGTGGACTTGTTCGGTCGGGCGTTGATCGGTAACGGCGTCGATGGCTTCGATGGGACCAATGAGTCGTTGCTGGGTGGGTCGGGGTGGTTCGGCAATCTCGGTGATGGCGGCTTCTTGTTCGGCGATGGTGGTGCCGGTGCGGCCGGTGTCGCTGGGATCGCTGGGGGTGTTGGTGGTGTCGGTGGTAGCGCGGGCATGTTCGGCAACGGCGGCACCGGTGGTGTGGGTGCCGACGGCGGCGATGGTGGCGCTGGTGGCGTGGGTGGGTGGTTGTTCGGCGATGGCGGCGCGGGCGGTGTGGGTGGGGCGTCACTGGATGTGTTGGTGGCCGGCGGTAATGGTGGTGCCGGCGGTGATGTGATCAGCCTGTTCGGGTTCGGTGGCACCGGTGGCGCTGGTGGTGCGGGCGCGGTCGGCACCACGGGCACGGCTGGTGTTGACGGTGTCTTGGGTGCGCTCAATGGCACCGCTGGTGGCGAGGGCCTGACCGGTGGTGTGGGTGGCAATGGCGGCGCGGGTGGTGCGGCCGGCTTCGTGCTCGGCCTGGGCGGCCTGGGCGGCGCAGGTGGTGTCGGGGGCACTGGTGGCACGGGTGGAGCCGGTGGCGCCGGCGCGGTGAGTGCCGATGATCTGGGTGGCAATGGTGGTGTCGGCGGTAACGGTGGCGATGGTGGCGTCGGTGGCCGTGGTGGTGTCGGTGGTGTGGGCGGGCACTTCGGTGCTGCCGGCAATGGTGGTGTGGGCGGTAATGCGGGCTTAGCCGGTGAGGGCGGCGCCGGTGGCCTCGGTGGTGACGGTCTCCTCGGTGGCGGTGATGGTGGCGATGGCGGCGCCGGCGGCCAGATCGGCACGATCGCCGGCGTTGGTGGGGCTGCCGGTGAGAAGTTCATGTCCTGGCTGTGGGGCAACGCGGGCCGTCCGGGCGCCGACGGACAGGTCCCGTCCGGGATCAGTGGCAATGGTGGGGTCGGCGGTAACGGTGGCAACGGCACCGGCACCCTGGCCAACGGTGATGGCGCGTCCGGTGGCAAGGGTGGGGCCGGCGGTGATGGTGGTGCGCACGGCAACGGCGCAACCGGTGGCCTGGGCGGTAACGGTATTGCGGGTGCGATCGGTGCCGATGCCAGCACGGCCGGTGGCTCCGGGGTCTCCGGTGGCAACGGTGGCCATGGTGGCGCCGGGGGTGCGGGCGGCAATGGTGGTGCGGTGGCCGGCAACGCCGGCTCCGGTGGCGCCGGCGGTAAAGGCGCGACCGGTGGCGCGGGTGGCTCGGGTGCTGATGGTGCGACCGGCAGCTTCGCTGACGGTGGTGATGGCCAGGGTGGTGCCGGTGGTGACGCCGGTTCCGGTGGTGCGGGCGGTCATGGCGGTGCCGGCGGTGCGGCCGGCAGCGCCACCAACGGCAACGCCGGTAGCGCGGGTGCCGGTGGTGGCGCCGGGGATGGTGGCAATGCCGGGGTTGCCGGTTCCGGTGGCCAGGGTGCTGCCGGCACGGTCGAGCATCCCGACGCCGGCAATGGTGGAGTCGGTGGCGCCGGTGGCGACTTCGGTGCCGGCGGCACCGGTGGTGACGGCAGCGGTCAGGGTGCTGATGGTGTGGACGGCACCGGCAGTGTGGGTGGCAATGGCGGGGCCGGTGGCGATGGCTTCCTGGGTACCAATGGTGTCGCGGGCAGCATCAATGGCACCGGCGGTGGCCAGGGCGGCAACGGTGGTGATGGTGGTGCCGGCGGCCTGACCGCCGAGGGCTCCCAGGCCGCCCAAGGCGCCGGTGGAGCCGGTGGTGATGGTGGTGCCGGCGGGAACGGCTTCAACGGCTACAACGGCAACACCCCCGGCGGTGATGGCACCCATGCCGGTGATGGTGGCGCGGGTGGCAACGGCGGCCAGGGTGGGCACGGCTCGACCGACGGTGCTCACGGTGTTGGTGGCCTCGGTGGTAACGGCGGCAACGGGGGTAACGGCGCCGACGGTGGTGACGGCGCGAACGGGGACAGCGAGCACGCCGGCGGGTATGCGGGTCAAGACGGCGGCAACGGTGGCAACGCCGGTAAGGGCGGCGCCGGCGGCGACAGCGGTAACGGCACTACCTCGGCCAGCGGTGCTGACGGTGTTGCCGGGATCGGCGGCAACGGTGGCCTCGGCGGCACCGGCCTCGACGGTGTCAACGGCACCGCCGAAAACCCCGACGGCACCGCCGGCGGCAGCGGTGGGGCCGGCGGTAACGGCGGCCAAGGTGGTCTGAACACCGATGGCACGGCAGCCACTACGGGCACTGGTGGTGCCGGCGGTGCTGGTGGCCGCGGCGGTAACGGCATCAACGGCCTCCACGGTGACGAGCCGGGGGCTGATGGCACCCGCGGCGGCAATGGTGGCGCCGGCGGCGCTGGTGGTGTCGGCGGCACCGGCACGATCGAGGGTGCCCACGGCGCCGGTGGTGTCGGCGGTAACGCCGGCAACGGTGGTAGCGGCGCGGACGGCGGCAACGGTGCCAACGGCAATAGTGAGCACACGGCCGGGTATGCCGGCCAAGACGGTGGTGCCGGCGGCAACGCCGGTATCGGTGGCGCCGGCGGCGACAGCGGCGGCGGCACCTCCGCCGCCAATGGCAGTGACGGCACCGCCGGCAACGGCGGCGCCGGTGGCCTAGGCGGTACCGGCCTCGACGGCACCAACGGCACCACCGAGAACCCCGACGGGACTGCCGGTGGCGCCGGAGGGGCCGGCGGTAACGGCGGCACGGGTGGCCTCGAAGCGGACGGCACCACCCAGGCCACCACGGGCACGGGTGGTGCCGGTGGCGCCGGTGGGCGCGGCGGCAACGGCATCAACGGCACCAACGGTGACGAGCCCGGTGCCGATGGCACCCGCGGTGGCAACGGTGGCACCGGTGGCGCCGGCGGGGCCGGTGGCACCGGCTCGAGCACCGGTGCCCACGGTGCTGGTGGTGTGGGTGGTAACGCCGGCAACGGTGGTGCTGGCGCGGACGGCGCTAGCGGTGCCAACGGCGACGCGCAGCACCAGGCGGGCTACGCGGGCCAAGACGGTGGTGCTGGTGGCAACGCCGGCATCGGCGGAGCGGGCGGCGACAACGGCAACGGAACCACCGCCGCCGGCGGCAACTCCGGCACCGCCGGCCAAGGCGGCAACGGTGGCGTCGGTGGCGCCGGTCTGGACGGCACCAACGGCACCGCGGGGAACGTCAACGGCACCGCGGGTGCGGCCGGCGGCGCCGGCGGCAACGGCGGCAAGGGCGGCGTGCAAGCCGACGGCACCGCCCAGGCGGCCGACGGCAACGGCGGCGCCGGTGGCGCCGGTGGCCGTGGTGGTAGCGGCTTCAACGGTGCCAACGGCACCAACCCGGGCGGAGACGGCCAGTCCGGTGGTACGGGTGGCGATGGTGGCGCTGGTGGTGTCGGCGGTACGGGTGCGGCCACCGGTGGCCACGGCGTCGGTGGCGCCGGCGGCAACGGCGGAAACGGCGGTAACGGCGCCGACGGATCCAACGGTGCCAACGGAGACGCCGAGCACGTGGGTGGCTACGACGGTGGCGCCGGTGGTGACGGTGGCAATGCCGGGGCTGGCGGCAAGGGCGGTGACTCCGGCGGCGGTCAGCAGGGCGTCAACGGCGGCAATGGTGCCGCCGGCACCGGCGGTAACGGCGGCGCGGGCGGTTCCGGCCTGGACGGCGCAAACGGCGACCGGGACAATGTCGACGGCACCGCCGGCGGCAATGGCGGTACCGGTGGCGCGGGTGGCGCCGGCGGCCAAGAAGTCGGCGGCGGACATGCGACCGACGGCCACGGTGGCCTCGGCGGTAATGGCGGTCAGGGCGGTGCCGGTTTCGACGGCAACAACGGCGACGCCGGGCACGCGGACGGGTTCGCCGGCGGAAACGGCGGCGGCGGTGGTACCGGTGGCAACGGCGGTGCCGGTGGTGGCACCACCGGGGCCGGCGGCAATGCCGGCAACGGTGGCAACGGCGGTGCTCCCGGCGACGGTGGCGACGGTATCGACGGCACGGCGGCCCACCCCGACGGCGGCGCGGGCGGCCACGGCGGCAACGTCGGCGTCGGCGGCGGCGGCGGAACCGGCGGATCCGGCGCAACCGCAGGCAACAACGGCTCGGCAGGCAACACCCCCGGCAGCGGCGGTAACGGCGGTAACGGCGGGACAGGCTATGACGCCGCGTCCGACCCGACCGCCGCACCGGGAACGGCCGGCGGCAACGGCGGTGCCGGTGGTGCCGCCGGTGACCACGGCAATGGCGGTAACGGCGGCAACGCCGGCAGTGGTGTCGCCGGTGGTGCCGGTGGCAACGGCGAAAACCCGGGCGACGCCGGACAGACCGGCGGATCGGGCGGTAAGGGCGGTACCGGCGGTGCCGGTGGTGCCGGTGGATCGCTCGCCGGTGATGGCGGTAACGGTGGTGCCGGTGGCGCCGGCGCCGACGGTGGTGTCGGTGGCAATGGCGCCAATGGTGCGGACGGCACGTTTGACAACGGCGGAAACGGTAACGGCGGTGCGGGTGGCAGCGCCGGCACCGGTGGTGCCGGTGGCGATGGCGGCGCAGGTGGTGCCGCCGGTGGTTCCACGCACGGTAAGGCGGGCAGCGAGGGTGCCGGCGGCAACGCGGGCGATGGTGCCGATTCCGGCAAGGCCGGCGACGGCGGCACGGGTGCGCACGGCACCGCGGAGAACCCCGACGGTGGCAATGGTGGTCAGGGCGGTAACGCCGCCACCGGCGGTACCGGTGGCACGGGCGGCAGCGGCCTGACCCACGGTACGGACGGTCAGGACGGGGGCATCCCCTCCGGTTCCCAGGGCAACGGCGGCACCGGTGGCGACGGTTACGACGCCTCGACCGACCCGAACGCGGCGCCGGGGACCTCTGGTGGCAACGGTGGTGCCGGTGGTGACGCCGGCGACCACGGCAACGGTGGTCTGGGCGGCAACGGCGGTAGCGGCACCGACGGCAGCACCGGTGCGAACGGCAGCGGCACCGACGGTGACGGCAACGGCAACGCGGGTGGCTCCGGCACGGCCGGCGGCTCCGGCGGCAACGGCGGTGCCGGTGGTAAGGGCGGCTCGGTCGAAGGCGACGGCGGGGCCGGCGGTTTGGCCGGCAACGGCGGCAACGGCGGCTCCGGTGGAACGGGCGCCAACGGTACCGACGCCACCGCACCCGGCCAGGACGGCGGCAACGGCGGTGTCGGTGGCGACGCGGGGGCCGGCGGCAAGGCCGGCAACGGCGGTAACGGCGGCTCGGCGACCAACGGTTCGGCGGGTGCCAACGGCGACGGCGGCAACGGCGGTAACGGCGGCAACGCCGGTGTCGGCGGCAACGGCGGCAAGGGCGCGGACGGCGACGCCAACAACCCCGACGGCGGCAAGGGCGGTGACGGCGGCAACGACGGCGCCATCGGCCAGGGCGCAACCGGCGGTTCGGCGGGCAGCGGCGGTGCCGGCGGTACCGGCACGGCCGGTAATGGCGGGACCGACGGCACAGCGGACGCCGGTGGAGACGGTGGCGCCGGAGGCAACGGCTACGACGCCTCCACCGACCCGAACGCCGCCCCCGGCACGGCCGGTGGCAACGGTGGCGCCGGTGGTAACGCCGGTGACCACGGCAACGGCGGACAGGGCGGCAACGGCGGCTCGGGCTCCAACGGCACAGACGGCAGCGACAGCACGGACCCGTCGCAGGCCGGTGGCGACGGCACCAACGGTGGTGCCGGAGGCAACGGTGGCTCTGGTGGCACCGGCGGTTCGGTCGTGGGCAACGGTGGTGCCGGTGGTAATGCCGGCAGCGGTGGTGACGCCGGCAACGGTGGTGCCGGAGCGGACGGCGGCGACGCCACCACTCCCGGCGCCGACGGCGGTACCGGCAGCAACGGCGGCTCGGGTGGTACCGGCGGTGCCGGTGGTACCGGCGGCAGCGGCGGCGGTGCCAACAACGGCAACGCCGGCAACAACGGCGATGGCGGCGACGGAGGCGCCGGCGGTAACGCCGGTTCGGCCGGCAACGGCGGCAAGGGTGCCGACGGCGACGCCACCAACCCCGACGGCGGCGACGGCGGCAAGGGTGGCGACACCGGTAACGCCGGGTCCGGGGGATCCGGCGGTGGTGCCGGAACCGGTGGTGCAGGTGGCACCGGCAATGCCGGCGGCGACGGTGGCGACGGTGCCGAAGGCACGCCGTCGGGAGATGGCGGCGACGGCGGTAACGGCTACACCAACCCCAACGGCGACGGTGGCAACGGTGGCAATGGTGGCGACGCCGGCAGCCACGGCAACGGCGGCAATGCCGGTAACGGTGGCGATGGGCACGGTGACAACTCCAACGGCGGCTCCGGTGGCTCCGGTGGTGCCGGTGGTACCGACACCGGCAACGGCGGCAACGGCGGCGATGGCGGCAACGGCGACCACAACGGTGGTGCCGGTGGTGGTGGCGGCGACGCCGGCGCCAACGGCAATGGTGGCGACGCCGGAGACGGTGGCACAGGCCAGACCGGTGACGGTGGCAACGGTGGCGACGGTGGTGCCGGCGGCACCCAGACCGGTGATGGTGGCAATGCCGGTGACGGCGGCGACGGCGGCCAGCACGGCGGTGACGGCGGCACCGGTGGCAGCGCCACGGGCGAAGGCAACGGCGGCAACGGTGGCTACGGCGGTGATGGACTGCCGGGCCCGAACGGTCCCAACGGCGCCAACGGCGGCAGCGGAACCCAGCCCGGTGAGGCCGGCGGCGACGGCCAGGCCGGTGGAGCCGGCGGTAAGGGCGGCGACGGCGGTGCCGGCAGCGGCGTCGGTTACCACGCCGGCAGTGGCGGCCTAGGCGGCAACGGCGGCAATGGTGGTGACGGCGGCGATGGCGCCAAGGGCGCTACCGGCACCTTCGCCGGTGGCGACAACGGTGACGGTGGCCAGGGCGGCAACGCCGGCAACGGCGGCGCCGGCGGCGCCGGCGCGGCTGGCGGCAACGCCGGTATCGGCCTCAACGGTGCCACCGATGGCGTCCACGGCGCCGGCGGTGCCGGCGGAAACGGTGGTAACGCCGGTAGCGCCGGTAGCGGCGGCAAGGGCGCCAACGGGACCGCGAGCCACCTCGACGGTGGCAACGGTGGGGCCGGTGGCTCCGGCGGCAGCGCCGGCGCGGCAGGTGCCGGTGGCGACAATGGCGACGGCACCACTGGTGCCGCCGGGCAGGCCGGTAACGGAAGCATCGGTGGCGACGGCGCCGACGGTGGCCGCGGCTACATCGGTGCCAACGGCAAGGCCGGCGACATCAACGGAACGGCCGGTGGTAACGGCGGTGCCGGCGGCAACGGTGGTGCCGGTGGTTTCGCCGGCAACGGAACGCAGCTCAACCAGGGCGACGGCGGCAGCGGTGGCGACGGTGGCGCTGGCGGCAACGGTTACAACGGTCTCAACGGCTCGGCGCCCGGGGCCGACGGCGGCAACGGTGGCAACGGTGGCGCCGGTGGTAACGGCGGTGTCGCAGGCACCGGACACACCGCGGGTGACCACGGTGTCGGCGGGCTCGGTGGCAACGGTGGCAACGGCGGCAACGGCGCCGATGGTGCCAACGGCAGCACCGGTGGCGGCGACGGGCAGAACGGCGGCGCCGGCGGTAACGCCGGAATCGGTGGCCAAGGTGGCGACAGCGGCGGCGGTCAGCACTCCGACAACGGCACCGACGGTTCAGCCGGTGTCGGTGGCAACGGCGGTAGCGGTGCCAAGGGCACCGACGGCGCCGACGGCACCACCGCTGACGTCAACGGTGTCGCCGGTGGCAACGGCGGCAAGGGCGGTAACGGCGGCCTGGGCGGCTTGGAGGCCGACGGTTCCACGCACGCTGCCGCGGGTGCCGGTGGCAGCGGTGGTGCCGGTGGTAAGGGCGGCAACGGTATTGACGGTGCGGCCGGGTCGTTTGTGACCGGTGACGGCAACGGCGGCAACGGCGGTAACGGTGGCTCCGGCGGTAACGGTGGTGTCGGTGGTACCGGTTCGACCACGGGTGCCACGGGTGCTGCGGGCTCGGGTGGTAACGCCGGTAACGGTGGTGCCGGTGACCAGGGGGCTGCGGGTAGTGCCGGGGTTGCGGGTGTGAACAACGGTGCCGGTGGCGCGGGCCATGACGGCGGCAGCGGCGGCAACGCCGGTGTCGGCGGCAAGGCCGGCACCGGGACCGGTGCGGCCACCGATGGAGCCAACGGCGACGCGGGTGTTGGTGGTGCCGGCGGTAAGGGCGGCCAAGGTGCCGCGGGTGTCAACGGTGTCAATGCCGGCGACAGCGGCACCTCCGGTGGCAGCGGTGGCGCCGGCGGTAACGGTGGCAAGGGTGGCCTGGAGGCCGACGGTTCCACGCACGCTGCCTCGGGTGCCGGTGCCGATGGTGGCGCCGGTGGTAAGGGCGGCAACGGTATTGACGGTGCGGCCGGGTCGTTTGTGACCGGTGACGGCAACGGCGGCAACGGCGGTAACGGTGGCTCCGGCGGTAACGGTGGTGTCGGTGGTACCGGTTCGACCACGGGTGCCACGGGTGCTGCGGGCTCGGGTGGTAACGCCGGTAACGGTGGTGCCGGTGACCAGGGGGCTGCGGGTAGTGCCGGGGTTGCGGGTGTGAACAACGGTGCCGGTGGCGCGGGCCATGACGGCGGTAACGGCGGCAACGCCGGTGTCGGCGGCAAGGCCGGCACCGGGACCGGTGCGGCCACCGATGGAGCCAACGGCGACGCGGGTGTTGGTGGTGCCGGTGGCAAGGGCGGCCAGGGGGCCGCCGGTACCGATGCCAGTAGCTCGGCCAACCCCAACGGTGGCACCGGCGGCAGCGGTGGCAAGGGCGGCAGCGGTGGCGTCGGTGGCCTGCAGGCCAACGGGGTGGACCGTGGTGCCGACGGCCAGGGTGCTGATGGTGGTGCCGGCGGGCGGGGTGGCAATGGCTTCACCCAGGCGGCGGGCAGTTCGGCCAACGGCGGCAACGGTGGCCAGGGTGGAGTCGGCGGCGCCGGTGGCGACCGGGGCGCGGTGGCGGCCAGCGGTGGCGCCGGTGGTCAGGGTGGCAACGCCGGCAACGGTGGTTCCGGCGCGGACGGCAAGGCCGGCGCGGATGCCACAGTGGCCGGTGCCGCCGGCGGCACCGGTGGCGACGGCACAAGCGGTGGCAAGGGCGGCAACGGTGGCGCCGGTGGCGCCGGCGGGGCCAGTGGCACCGCCAGCAACGGTGCGGCGAACCATCACGGTGCTGGTGGTGTCGGTGGCAACGCCGGCAGCGGCGGCAATGCCGGCAACGGTGGTGCCGGTGGTAAGGGCCTCGGTGGTGGCACCGGGACGACCGCGGGCGTCGGTGGCGCCGGTGGCGCCGGCGGTAACCGCGGCGCTGCGGGCAGCGCGGGTGCCGGTGGCGACAGTGGCGGTGGGCAGTCGGCCGCCAACGGCGCGGCCGGTGCGGCCGGTACTGCCGGTGGTAACGGCGGTAAGGGCGGCGATGGCGGCACCGGCACCACGCTGGCCAGCGGCGCCGGCCAGAACGGTGGGGCCGGCGGCCAGGGCGGTGCAGCCGGGACGCTCGGCAACGGTGGGGCCGGGGGCAGCGGCGGCAACGGCGGCACCGGCAACAACGCGACCACGGCCGGCTCCAACGGCTCCGCCGGCGGCAACGGCGGCAACGCCGGTGCCGGCGGTAAGGCCGGCGCGGGGGTCGGCGACACCGGTGGCAATGCCGGCAAGGCCGGCAGCGGCGGCGACGGCGGCGACGGGGCCAACGCCACCGCGGCCAGCGGCAAGGGTGGCAACGGCGGCACCGGCGGCAACGCCGGCAACGGCGCCGCCGGCGGCAGTGCGGCCAACGGAACGTCGGGCATCGACAGTAACGGCGGCGTGGCCGGAAACGGTGGCGACGGCGGCGACGGCGCCAAGGGCACCAACGGGGTTGCGTCTCCGGAGTACAACGCCGCTGCCAGCAACGGAACCGTTGGCGGCGCCGGCGGCACCGGTGGTACCGGTGGGTCCGGCGGGGCCGGCGGCGGGACTACCGGTGTGGGCACCAATGGTGGCGACGGCGGTAAGGGCGGCGCGGGCGCGGACGGCGGCAACGGCGGTTACACCACGCACGGCAATGACGGTGAGCCGCTCCAGGGCCACAACATCGGCACCGGCGCGAATGGTGGCGCCGGTGGCGCCGGCGGCAACGGCGGTGCGGCCGGTGCCGGTACCAGCCTGGGCGCTGCCGGCCACGCGGGTAACGGTGGCGACGGCGGTGTCGGCGGCAAGGGTGGCAGCAGTGGAAACCTCCAACCGCTGGGCTACCTCGACACCGCCGGAAACTCCTCGGCGGGGACCCCGGCCAATGTCACCGGCGCCGGTGGTACCGGTGGCAACGGCGGTACCGGATTCGTCGGCGGAGACGGCGGTGCCGGCGGCATGGGCGGCAGCGATCAGTACGCGGCCGGCTCCAACGGCGGCGCGGGCGGTACCGGTGGCAACGGCGGCGCCGGTGTCGGGGCAGGCAGCACCGGTGGCGACGGCGGTGCCGGCGGCAAGGGCGGCGACGGCAGCAACATCCGCTGGGGCTGGACCGGCAAGGGAACGCCTCCGTCCTCGATCAGCAACGGAACCACCAGCGCCTCCGGACCGGTCAACAACGTGCACGGCGGTAATGGCGGTAAGGGCGGCAACGGTGGCGTCGGCCAGGCGACCAACGGTGTCGGCGGTAGCGGCGGGTCCGGCGGCACCGTCATCACCCCGAACCTGCCGACCGGTCCGGGATCCATCGGCACCAACGCCGGTGCGATCAACGGTGGTGCCGGCGGCACGGGTGGGACCGGCGCCACCAACGGCACGACCGGCGCGAGCGGCAAAACGCCTTAAGCGTTTCGCCAACGAGAGCCCCGCACACCGGGTGTGCGGGGCTCTCGTTGGCGGCTGGTCTGATTCGCAGCCCTCGCGAGGTTGCTGCTAGGGCTCGCAGATGACGATCGGGATCTCCCGATCGGTCCAGGCCCGGTAGTTGACGAAGTCCGGGTACATCTTGTCGAGCTTGGGCCAGTAGGCGGCCCGTTCGGCCTCGCTGGCGTCGCGGGCACGCAGGATGAGCACCTCGCTGCGGATCCGGAAGGACACCTGCGGGTTGGCTTTCAGGTTCAGGTACCACATCGGGTTGGTGGCGCGCCCGCCCTGGGAGGCCACCAGGATCACTCGGTCACCTTCGCGCAGGAACAACAGTGGGGATTCGCGCGGCTGACCGGACTTGCGTCCGGTGGTCGTGAGGATGCCGACCTCGGGAACCTCACCGAAGTGCTTGGTGCCCAACCGCCATTTACCGCCGACCCGGCCGCCGGTCGCCTTGTAGGCCCAGGTGTTGGCCTTCGACATCCACTTGATCACCGTTCCGGTGACCGGCGAATCCAGCGACTTCGGCTTCTCTGGTGTGTCTGGGTTGCTCACGGGCTCACTCTAACGGTGGATGAACGGACGAATCCCCGCGCGGATGTGATGGATCACAGCGGTGCCGTCCGCGCTGTCCGCGGGGATCCGGAAAACCTCGTCGACATGCGAGCAGACCCGGACCCCGAACAGCGACGGCTTGGTGATGATGTCGTAGACCGCCCGCACGTCGTCGCCGTCGATGCTGTACTTCGGCAGCGTGGCCGCCGAGATCAACCGGAACTGCGGACCGCGGTTGAGGCTGCGCCGCAAATGATTTCCCGAGAATCCGGTCTTGAGCCCGACCTCGATCCGGACACAGTCGGGTGCGAACCGGACCGCCGAGGCGTCGTGACTGACCAGGGCGTCGATGTAGGCCTGGGCCGCCGCGATGCGGTCAGCCTCCGGAACCGAGGCCACTAGATGCGCTCGATGATGGTGCCGGTGGACAGCGCTCCGCCGGCACACATGGTGATCAGCGCGGTCGACTTGTCGGTGCGCTCGAGCTCGTGCAGCGCCGTGGTGATCAGCCGGCTACCGGTGGAACCCACCGGGTGGCCCAGCGCGATCGCCCCGCCGTTGACGTTGACCCGATCCATGTCCGGCTTGTGCACCGCGGCCCAGGACAGCACCACCGAGGCGAACGCCTCGTTGATCTCGACCAGGTCGATGTCGCCGATCTTCATCCCGGCCTTTTCCAGCACCCGGGCGGTGGACTGCACCGGGCCGTCCAGGTGGTAGTAGGTCTCGGCGCCGACGTTGGCCTGGCTGATGATCCGGGCCCGCGGCCGCAGGCCCAGCGCCTTGGCCTTGTCCTCGTCCATCCACAGCACCGCGGCGGCGCCGTCGGAGATCTGCGACGAGGTACCGGCGGTGTGTGAGCCGCCCTCCATGACGGGGTTGAGCGCCGCGAGGCCCTCGGCCGTGGTGTCACGCAGGCCCTGGTCGCGGCTGACGATGTTCAGCTCGGCGGTGGGTTGCTTGTTCTCGTCGATCACCGGGGCCTCGATCGGGGAGATCTCCCGGTCGAACCGTCCCTCGGCCCAGGCCTGCTTGGCCAGCTGCTGGGACCGCAGCCCCAGGGCGTCCAGGTCGGCGCGGGTGATGCCCCGGCGCTTGGCGATGCGCTCGGCCGCCTCGAACTGGTTGGGCAGGTCGATGTCCCAGGACGCCGCTCGCGCACCGCCGCCGTTCGCGCCCAGCGGGACGCGGCTCATCGCCTCGATGCCGCAGGCGATGCCGATGTCGATGGCGCCGGTGGCGATGAGGCCGGCGATCAGGTGGTTGGCCTGCTGCGCGCTGCCGCACTGGCAGTCGATGCTGGTGGCGCCGACGTGCTCGGGCAGCCCGGCCACCAGCCACGACTGCCGGGTGACGTTGTTGCCCTGCTCGCCGAACTGCGTGACGCAGCCGCCGATGACCTGCTCGACGCTTCCCGCGTCGATCCCGGCCTTCGCGACCAATGCCTTCTGCACCGCCCCGAGAAGTTCGGTGGCGTGCAGGCCGGACAACCAGCCATTACGTTTACCGATGGGGCTGCGGGTGGCTTCGACGATGACAGGATTACCCATGCGGCCAGGCTAGAACACGTTTCATTAGTCTGACAAGCGACGATGCAGCACCGCCTTTGATCTGCGGTCGGGCCGTGTTTCAATGGTCGCAATCAGGCACTAGACGGCGTTGTTCCTGCGTCGTCGAACCTACTAACAGATCACTCTAGGAGTAGACACATGGGCTGCCCCGCCATCCCCAGCGACTTCGACTTCCTCGATTCCGAGATGAGCCTGCAGGGCCTCCCGGTCAAGGAACTCGCCGAGCTGCGTAAGTCCGAACCGGTGCGTTGGGTCGACGTTCCCGGCGGAACCGGAGGCTTCGGCGACAAGGGTTACTGGCTGGTGACCAAGCACAAGGACGTCAAGGACGTCTCGCTGCGCAGCGACGTCTTCTCCAGCGCCATGAACGGCGCGATCCCGGTTTGGCCGCAGGAGATGACCCGCGAGGCGGTCGACCTGCAGCGGGCGGTCCTGCTGAACATGGACGCGCCGCACCACACCCGGCTGCGCAAGATCATCTCCCGGGGCTTCACCCCCCGCGCCCTCTCGCGGCTCGAGGACGAGCTGAAGGCGCGGGCGCAGAAGATCGCCCAGACTGCCGCGGCGTCCAACACCGGCGACTTCGTCGAGCAGGTGTCCTGCGAACTGCCGCTGCAGGCCATCGCCGAACTGCTCGGTGTACCCCAGGACGACCGGGACAAGTTGTTCCGCTGGTCCAACGAGATGACCGCCGGCGAGGACCCGGAGTACGCCGACGTCGACCCGGCGATGTCATCGTTCGAGGTCATCACCTACGCCATGAAGATGGCCGAGGAGCGGGGCAAGAACCCCACCGACGACATCGTGACCAAGCTGATCCAGGCCGACATCGACGGCGAGAAGCTCAGCGATGACGAGTTCGGCTTCTTCGTCATCATGCTGGCGGTTGCCGGCAACGAGACCAGCCGCAACTCGATCACGCACGGCATGGTCGCGTTCTCGCAGAATCCCGACCAGTGGGAGCTGTTCAAGCGGGAACGGCCGCAGACCGCCGTGGACGAGATCATCCGTTGGGCCACCCCGGTTTCGGCATTCCAGCGCACCGCGAGCGAAGACACCGAGATCGACGGCGTCAAGATCAAGGCCGGCGACCGCGTGGTGATGTCCTACCGTTCGGCCAACTTCGACGAGGAGGTGTTCGACGACCCGTTCACCTTCAACATCCTTCGTGACCCGAACCCGCACGTCGGCTTCGGCGGCACCGGGGCGCACTACTGCATCGGTGCCAACCTGGCCCGCCTGACCATCAACCTGATCTTCAACGCGGTCGCCGACCACATGCCCGACCTGAAGCCGATGGGCGACCCCGAGCGGTTGAAGTCCGGCTGGCTCAACGGCATCAAGCACTGGCCGGTCGACTACTCGGGTGCGTGCCCGGTCGCGCACTGACCTGACTGACGGCCTAACGAATCAAGGAGGATTCGGGTGGACTTCACACCGAACCCGGAGCAGCAGGCTGTCGCCGATGTGGTGACGTCGGTGCTCGACCGAGACAACAGCTGGGATGCGCTGGTAGCCGGCGGGGTCGCAGCGCTGGGTGTGCCAGAGCGACTCGGTGGCGACGGTCTGGGCCTGTCGGAACTGGCCACCGCGCTGACCGAGATCGGCCGTCATGGCACCATCGGTCCCGCACTGGCAACGTTGGGCCTGGGGTTGATTCCGCTGCTGGACCTGGCGTCCGATGCCCAGCAGGACCGGTATCTGTCGGGGGTGCCCACCGGCGCGGTGCTGTCGGCCGCGCTGAACGAACCTGGCCGGCAGTTGCCGGAGCACCCCGCGACCAGCTTTGCGGGCGGAAAGCTCAACGGCACCAAGACCGGTGTGCCCTATGCCCAGGCGGCGACTTGGCTGATCGTCACGGCTGACAAGGCGGTGGTGGTCGTCGCCCCGGACGCCGACGGTGTCACGGTCACCAAGACGCCGACTTCCAACGGGTCCGACGAATACGTGGTGACGTTCGCCGACGTCGCGATCGCGGACGCCGACGTGCTCGATGGCGCCAGCGTTGCCCGGGTCAACCAGTTGGCGCTGGCCGCCACCGGGGCCTTCGGGGCCGGGCTGGTGGCAGGCGCCCTGCGGTTGACCGCCGACTACGTCGCCACCCGCGAGCAGTTCGGCCGTCCCCTGTCGACGTTCCAGACGGTGGCCGCGCAGCTTTCCGAGGTGTACATCGCCTCGCGGACCATTGCCTTGCTGTCGACCTCATCGATTTGGCGGTTGGCCCAAGGTCTTGACGCCGGTGATGACATCGGGATCCTGGGTTACTGGCTGACATCGCAGGCTGCACCGGCCATGCGACTCTGTCACCACCTGCACGGCGGTATGGGTATGGACATCACCTACCCGATGGACCGCTACTACTCCTGGATCAAAGACTTGACCCGGCTGTTGGGTGGTCCCGTGCACCGCCTCGATTTGGTGGGAGCGTAAATGTTCATCGACCTGACACCCGAGCAGCGGGCACTGCAAGCCGAACTGCGCGAGTACTTCTCGACCCTCATCACGCCCGAAGAGGCGCAGGCGATGGAGTCGGATCGGCATAACGAGGCCTATCGTGCCGTGATCAAGCGGATGGGCAGTGACGGCAAGTTGGGCGTCGGCTGGCCCAAGGAGTACGGCGGCCTGGGATTCGGTCCGCTCGAGCAGCAGATCTTCATCAACGAAGCCAACCGGGCCGACATCCCGTTGCCGATGGTCACCTTGCAGACTGTCGGCCCCACGCTGCAATTGCTCGGCACCGAAGAGCAGAAGAAGAAGTTCCTGCCTGGAATTCTTTCCGGCGATGTACATTTCGCGATCGGTTACTCCGAACCCGACGCCGGCACCGACCTCGCGTCACTGCGCACGACCGCGGTCAAGCACGGCGATGAATACATCGTCAACGGGCAGAAGATGTGGACCACCGGCGCCCACGACGCCGACTACATCTGGCTGGCCTGCCGAACCGACCCGACCGCTGCCAAGCACAAGGGCATCTCGATCCTCATCGTCGACACGAAGGATCCCGGATACTCCTGGACCCCGATCATCCTGTCCGACGGGGCCCATCACACCAACGCGACGTACTACAACGACGTGCACGTACCCGCCGACATGCTGGTCGGCGAGGAGAACGGCGGCTGGAAGCTCATCACCACGCAGCTCAACCATGAGCGCGTCGGTCTGGGTCCGGCCGGTCGCATCGCCGGCATCTACGACCAGGTGCACCACTGGGCGTCCAAGCCCGGTTCGGACGGCGTTACGCCGATCGAGCAGGACGACGTGAAACATCTTCTGGCGCAGATCAAGTCGATCTGGCGTATCAACGAGTTGCTCAACTGGCAGGTGGCATCCTCTGGTGAGAACATCGCCGTCGCCGACGCTGCGGCCACCAAGGTGTTCTCCACCGAGCGAATCCAGGAAGTCAATCGCCTCGCTGAGGAGATCGTCGGCAGATTCGGCAACCCGGCGGACCCCGAGACCGCCGAAGTCCTCGTCTGGCTGGACAAGATGGCCAAGCGCAACCTGGTGATCACCTTCGGCGGCGGCGTCAACGAGGTCATGCGCGAGATGATCGCCGCTTCTGGGCTGAAGGTTCCGCGGGTTTCACGATGAGTCGAGGAGACAGATGAGCGACCTTTCCTCCGGGATCGAGCAGATACTGGCGTCGGGCCGCAGCAAACCGCGGACCGGCCGGGATCCGGTGAACCAGCCGATGATTCGCCATTGGGTCGATGCGATCGGCGACGCCAACCCGATCTACACCGACGAGGCAGCCGCGCGTGCCGCGGGTCATCCCGGAGTCGTCGCTCCGCCGGCCATGATCCAGGTGTGGACGATGATGGGCCTGGGCGGGGAGCGTCCGGCCGACGACCCGCTCGGCAAGGTCATGGAGCTGTTCGACGGCGCAGGCTATGTCGGCGTAGTGGCCACCAACTGCGAGCAGACCTACCATCGCTACCTGCGCCCCGGCGAAGAGGTCAGCGTCACCGCCGAGGTGACCGACATCGTGGGGCCCAAGAAGACCGGCCTGGGTGAGGGGTACTTCGTCACTCAGAAGATCCGCTGGTGGGTGAACGGCGACGAAGACGCGGAATGCGTGGCCGACATGAATTGGCGCATCCTGAAGTTCCTGCCCGCCGACAAGGAAAACGCGGGCTCCTCAGCCGCGGTGCCCGGGGACCTCGACCCCGACAAGATGATGCGCCCGTCGTGGTCGCGGGATTCCCAGTACTTCTGGGACGGCGTGGCCGCACACGAGTTGCGCATCCAGCTCCGCCCGGACGGCAGCCTGCAGCATCCGCCGGTGCCGGCGGTCTGGAAGGACAAGACCGAGACCACCGACTACGTCGTTTCCAGCGGTGAGGGAACGGTGTTCAGCTACGTGGTGCACCACGCGCCCAAGGTCCCCGGCCGCAGCCTGCCGTTCGTGATCGCGCTGGTCGAGCTCGAAGAGGGCGTGCGGATGCTCGGCGAGCTTCGCGGCGTCGACGCGGCAGCGGTAAAGATCGGAATGCCGGTCCGCGCAACCTATCTCGATTTCCCCGCCAGCGATGTCGGTCCGGCGTGGTCTCTGTACGCCTGGGAGCCTGTGGAAGGAGACGGGGCATGAGCGCTGCGACTGTCGACGTGGGCACCAAGCTGCCCGAACTGAAGATCTACGGTGACCCGACGTTCATCGTCTCTACGGCGATCGCCACTCGCGACTACCAGGACGTGCACCACGACCGGGACAAGGCGCAGGCCAAGGGCTCCAAGGACATCTTCGTCAATATCTTGACCGACACCGGCCTGGTGCAGCGCTACATCACCGACTGGGCGGGATCCAACGCGGTGATCCGTTCGATCGGGCTGCGGCTGGGTGTGCCGTGGTACGCCTATGACACAGTCACATTCTCCGGCGAGGTGACGGCGGTGGAAGACGGCCTGGTCACCGTGAAGGTCGTGGGCAACAACAGTCTTGGTGACCACGTGATCGCTACCGCCACTCTCACCCTCGGGGAGGAATGATGCTGTCCGGTAAGGCGGCTATCGCCGGAATCGGCGCCACCGACTTCTCCAAGGAATCCGGGCGCAGCGAACTGCGTCTGGCGGCCGAGGCGGTGCTCGACGCCCTCGACGATGCGGGCCTGAAGCCCTCCGACGTCGACGGTCTGGTCACCTTCACCATGGACTCCAACCTGGAGACCGCCGTCGCACGTGCCACCGGGATCGGTGAGCTGAAGTTCTTCTCCCAGATCGGTTACGGCGGCGGCGCCGCCGCGGCCACGGTGCAGCAGGCCGCCCTGGCGGTGGCCACGGGAGTCGCTGAAGTCGTGGTGGCGTACCGGGCTTTCAACGAGCGCTCGGAGTTCCGGTTCGGCCAGGTGATGACCGGTTTGACGGTCAACGCCGACTCGCGCGGCGTGGAGTACAGCTGGTCCTACCCGCACGGCCTGAGCACCCCGGCGGCGTCGGTGGCGATGATCGCCCAGCGCTACATGCACGAATACGGCGCCACCAGTGCGGATTTCGGCGCAGTGTCGGTGGCCGACCGCAAGCATGCGGCGACCAACCCGAAGGCGTTCTTCTACGGCAAGCCGATCACGATTGAGGATCATCAGAACTCGCGGTGGATCGCCGAACCGCTGCGGCTGCTGGACTGCTGCCAGGAGAGCGACGGCGGGGTGGCGATCGTCGTCACCACGCCGGAGCGGGCCCGCGACCTCAAGCACCGACCGGCGATCATCGAGGCGGCCGCGCAGGCCGCCGGGGCCGACCAGTTCACCATGTACTCCTACTACCGCGAGGAGCTCGGCCTGCCCGAGATGGGCCTGGTGGGCAAGCAGCTGTGGTCGCAGTCGGGTCTGACGCCCGCCGATATCCAGACCGCGGTGCTCTACGACCACTTCACCCCCTACACGCTGATCCAGTTGGAAGAGCTGGGATTCTGCGGCAAGGGTGAGGCCAAGGACTTCATCGCCGGCGGCGCCATCGAACTCGGCGGCCGGCTGCCGATCAACACCCACGGCGGCCAGCTCGGCGAGGCCTACATCCACGGCATGAACGGCATCGCCGAGGGTGTGCGCCAGCTGCGCGGTACCTCGGTCAACCAGGTTGACGGCGTCGAGCACGTGCTGGTGACCGCTGGTACCGGCGTGCCTACGTCGGGCCTGATTCTGGGCTAGCCGCCCTCGCCTTCACGCTGGGTGGGAGGGGAACCCGGCACCGCTCAATCGTTGGTGGGTTCGCCCCAGCTCTCGGGCAACAGCGGAAGGGTCGGCCCGTCGTTGAGACCGCCGCTCGCCAGCGTGGTCAAACCCGTCGCGGGCAGACCAGGCTTGGCTTGCGCCGCTGCGAATCCCAGGCGACCGGCACTGCTGTCGGAGGCGCGAGTCGCGGCGTCGGGCCCGATATCGGGGGCGCTGTCGGCGTACACGTAGATGTGCGCGTCCGCGTGCCCGCGAGCAGCTCGGCGTCGGCGGGCCCGGGACCGATCCCGTGCCGAGGCGGCGGTGGCCGCATCCTCGGCGGCCGAGTCGGGATTCGATGCCTTCTTCACGGCATGGCGGCGGGCCACGGCGCTCACCTGGCCGGCGACGCCGGGAGGCCCGATCACATACGGGGGGAAGAACGCCGGGCTACTAGCGGCGGGGGGAGCGGCAGGCGGTGCCGCAGCCGGCGCTGCGCTGGTGGTCGGCGCCGAAATGGAGCCACCCGTGGCCGGTGCCGCGGCGGTGTTGGCGACGGTGGTGGACGAACCCGCCGAGCCCCCGGCGGTCAGCGGATTGGCCGGAGGTACGGCCTCGACGGCCAGCGGAACCGGGGCAGGCTGAATTCCGGCCAGTCCGGCCAGGCCGGCCGCCCAGCCCAGGTTGCCGATCGCCAGGCCCAGCGCGGGTTGCAGCAGCGCTGGCGCGAATTGGCTCAAGGTGGCGGCGAGCTGACTGGCGTGGAAGGTGACATCGGCCATGATGACGGGGAGATCGGTCAGCAGCGCTGCCGGGTCGGTCAGCAGATCGTTGATGATGATCTTGGCCCACTCGCCCATTTCGCCGAAGACGTCTTTCCACCATTCCGGGTCGGTCGGATCCAGATCGCCGTCGTGGATCCCGTCGTGGTCGTGGTCGTGGTCGTGGTCGTGGTCGTGGTCGTGGTCGTGGTCGTGGTCGTGGTCGTGATCGTGATCGTGATCGGCCTCGGCATAGCCGACGATCGGCGGTGCCACGGCGAGCTGTGGGGCTGACGCCACGGCTGCGCCGGAGACCGCCTCGTAGGTCGCCATGGTGGTGGCGGCCTGGATCCACATCCGCACATAGTCGGCTTCGTTGACCGCGATCGGGATGGTGTTGACACCAAAGAAGTTGGTGGCGACCAAGATTCCGTGGATAGCGTGGTTGGCCGCCAGTTCGGGCATCGTGGGCATGGCCGCCAATGCGCTGACGTAGGCCGCGGCCGCTGTTTCATGTCGGGATGCTCGCGCGGCGCTGTCCGCGCTGGCCGTCGCCAACCAGGCCAGGTAGGGCACGTGTGCGGCGAGATAGCGCTCGGCGCTAGGCCCCTGCCATGACGCTGCCTGGGTGGCTCCCAGCAGGTCCCGCAACGCCTCCGCGATCGCGGTGTACTCCAGGCTCAGCGACGACCAGGCGCCGGCAGCAGACAACAGGGCCCCGGGCCCGGGGCCGCTGCTCAGCGCAGCCGAATGCACCTCGGGGGGCGAGGCCATCCATACCGGGGCGGTCATGCCGGACAGATTATCCGAAGATGAAAGTCATTTTCAATTAGGGTTGCCTGGGTTCAGGCGGGCGCTGCCGGGAAACCTAGGCCGAAACAAGCTCCACATCGTTGGGGTGACGGCGTCCTTCCGGGCCCGCGCCACCACATTGCCCAGTCGGCCGCCGTCTTTCCACTGAAAAGTTGGGGTTGTCGTTTCGCCTGACCGGGAACGTGACCAAACGGCGGGAGGTGCGCCATAACACTAGCCTCGGAAGTTCATTGCTTGGCATCAGTAACACGGCGAGGGTGGCTGATCGACTTACCGAATGGCAGGGGGGCCCCGCACGCCCGGCGTGCGGGGCCCTCCCCGAAGGACCTCAGAGGCGGCGACTTCCGCCAGCGACTACGACGTTAGTGGTCGTGGTCGTGGTCGTGGTCGTGGTCGTGGTCGTGGTCGTGGTCGTGGTCGTGGTCGTGGTCGTGGTCGTGGTCATGGTCATCGTCTTCGTCGGGATTGATGGGCGGTTCTTCCCCGCTGTGGTCATGGCTGGAATCGTGCTCATGCCCGACTCCGCCAGTACCACCGATACCTCCGAATGCACCATCGGCGAGCCCGCCTGTGGTACCGGCTTCGCCCTCCAAGGGTCCCGAATTACCGCCATGGCCGCCATGACCACCGGCACCACCAGGCGCGAGGGCCGCGACGCCGTTGCCACCGCGACCACCGGCGCCACCGTCGCCACCAGCGCCGTGGGTGCCGATGTTGTTGCCGCCGTCACCACCGGCCCCGCCGTCACCGGCTGCCCCGGAGATCACGGTGGTGTCCGGCAAGGTGATGGTCGCACCGGCAGAGTTGCCCCCGGTGCCCCCGGCGCCGCCGGCCCCGCCATCGCGCGTCTCACTGTCGCCACCGGTTCCACCGGCACCACCGGCACCACCGATATGGCTTCCGTGCCCGCCGTTACCACCGGCGCCACCGGCACCGCCGTGGACTGCACTGCCGATTCCGCCGTTGCCGCCGTTACCGCCTGCACCGCCGGTAATTCCGGCGCTCCCGGCGCCGCCGTTACCGCCTGCGCCTCCGGTGCTGCCGTTTCCGCCGTTTCCGCCCGCGCCGCCAGCGGCTCCGTCCGAGAGGACGTCGGTGCCGTGGACTGCGCCGGCTCCGCCACCGCCGCCGTCACCGCCGTCGCGACCCATCCCTGCGGCCGTAGCGGCGCCCGTGGTTCCGAAGGTGCTACCGAAGAGCGTGCGAGCCAGCCCGCCCTCGCCCGCAGCGCCGCCATTTCCGCCATTTCCGCCGGCCCCACCAGCGGTGGCCTCATGGATGAAGAGCTCATCCTCGTGCTCATGACCGTGGTCATGGCTGTGCGCGACCGCGTCGGCGCCCTCGCCACCGTCACCGCCGTAGCCGCCGTTGCCCCCGCGACCGGCAGCACCGCCGTGGCCGATGATCCACCCACCGTTGCCGCCGGTTCCACCGACACCGCCAACGCCGCCGTCGCCGCCAGCACCGCCGACCTGGTCTATCTGTCCGTCAGCACCCGCTGCGCCGTTGCCGCCGGCGCCGCCCCTGCCGCCCGCACCACCGGAACCGTAGAAGTAGGCGTTCCCTCCCGCGCCACCGGCGCCGCCGACACCACCGTCGAGGCCGTCGGCGATGCTGCCATTCAGACCCAGGCCACCCACGCCGCCGGCGCCGCCGTCACCGACCAGCAGGCCGCCCGATCCTCCTGCCCCGCCAGCAGTCGCTGCGACCAAGGTGTCACCACCGTAGTAACCGGTGGCCAGACCGACGCCGCCGATGCCCCCGTTGCCGATCAGCCCAGCATTGCCGCCCGCGCCGGCGGCGCTCAGAACACCGTCGAGGTAGCTGGCGTCAGTGCCGGTACCACCGTCACCGAACAGGAAACCCCCGTCGCCGAGGTCGCCGATACCGGGCAACCAACCGAACAGCGAGGTGTTGGCGCCAGCGAAGTCGTCGATTCCGTTGCCGATCAACAGCCGCCCGAATAGTGCCTCATAGAGGCCGAAGCCGTTGAGCAACTCAAGCAGCCCAGCATTGGCGGGGTCAACGAGGAATTCCTGTGCTCCAGCATGGAGATTGTCATAGGTCGCGTCAAAGACATTGGCCCAGCTAAAGCCCGATTCCGCCGCCGAGCCGGGCATGTCCGTTGATAGGAAACTGGCATCGGCTAGACCGCTGACATCGGATAGCGTGCTGAAATCTGGCAGGTCGATGAGGATATCGTCCGCGCGCACAACCGGCGCTGATATCAATGGCGACATCCCAAACGCCAAAAACGCACCAACCGTGCTACCTGCACCTATTGCGCGACGCAGCTCGTTGTTCTTCCGCCTGTTGTTGTTGCGATCACTCATCTACACACTCTCAATCTGTGTTGGGACAACCGGTCAAATTGTTATGACTGCATATATGCAACGTTCCATATCTATCCGAAATCAGATATGGGTGGAGTCGCATATGCGCTTGGATATATGTATGCCTTAACACCCCGCTCTACAAATTGTCGCGGTAATTCGCAGGCGGGCCATTAGGCATTGTCGTGCCAGCTTTCGGGTAACAACGGGATTGTCGGCCCGCTACCGAAGTCATCACCGGACAAGGTGGTCAATCCCGCTGCAGGGGAATCCTCCTCGGTATGTGTGCCGGAGAGCCCCAGCCCACCGGCGATACTGGCCGACACGCGAGTCGAGAATGTGGGCTCGGGTTCAGGCAGTGCTGTGTTGTCGGCGTACACCTTGATGAATTCGTCTGCGTGCCCTGGTGCAGTTCGACGCCGCCGGCTTCTGGTCCGATTCCGTGCGGCAGCGGTCGCCGTCGAGTCTTCGGTGGCCGGGTCGGGATTCGATGCCTTGCTCGCGCTGCGGGAACTGGCTTTGGCGTTGGCCCGGGTTACTGCGCCCGTAGGGCCGATAACGTACGGCGGGAAGAACCCCCCGCCTGCTGGCGGAGGTGGAGCCGGTGGTGGCATCGGACTCGGTGGAGCGCTGGTAGGAACCGAAGCCGGCGAAGGCGTGCCGACAGTCGTGGACGCTGGAGCGGGTGGTGCACCCAACGACGCGCCGGTTGCAGGTGTGGTCGGGGCGATCGGTTCGGCGCCGACCGGGACGGAAGCCGGCTGAATTCCGGCTAGGCCTGCCAGGCCGGCAAGGCTCGCCGCCCAACCCAGGTTGCTGATGGACAAGGCCAGCGCCGTCTGCAGCAGCGCCGGGGCCAGCTGGCTAAGCAGCGGGGCGAGCTGGGCGGCATGGAACGTCAGGTCGGCGATGATCCAGGTGAGGTCGGTCATGAACGCGCCAGGATTGGTCAGCAGGTCGATCAGCAGCACTTCGGCGTAGTAGCCCAGTTCGCCCCATACGGCCACCCACCATCTCGGGTCCGTCGGATCCAGGCCCTCGCTGGCGTGATCGTGGTTGTGACCGCCATCCAGGTCGTCGTCGTCGTTGTGCTCGTGCTCGTGCTCGTGCTCGTGGTCGTCGTGCTCGTCGTGCTCGTGGTCGTCGTGACTGTGGTCGACGATCGTTGGCGCTACAGCCGGCTGCGGCGCCGAGGCCAATGCTGCGCCGGACACCGCTTCGTAGGTGGCCATAGTGGTCGCGGCCTGGGCCCACATTCGGAGGTAGTCGGCTTCGTTGAGCGCTATCGGAATGGTGTTGATGCCGAAGAAGTTGGTCGCGACCAATACACCATGGCTGGCGTGATTGGCGGCCAGCTCTGCCAACGTCGGCATGGTCGCCAGCGCGGTGACGTAGGCCGCAGCCGCTGTCTCGTGCTGGGAGGCATGCGCGGCGCTGTCGGCACTGGCTTTGGTCAGCCACGCCAAGTACGGGAGATGCGCGGCGAGGTAGCTCGCAGCGCTGGGTCCCTGCCATGCCCCGGCCTCGGTGGCGGCCAACGATTCCCGCAGCGCTTCGGCGATCGCGGTGTACTCAAGGCTCAGCAATGACCATGCGCCGGCGGCGGACAACAGTGGGCCGGGCCCAGGGCCGCTGCTCAACGCAGCTGAATGAACCTCTGGAGGAGATGCCATCCACATAGGCGCGGTCATAGAGCTCACCATACTGAAAATGAAAATCATTATCAATAACGATAAGAGTTGTGCGCTGGCCGTGGACGCCGAGGACTGCTGGTGGACACGTGACTGGTGGTACTGCTGTTCCCGTGAGACGGATGTCCGTATGTCGGGCAAGCGCAAGACGTACGCCCGGCGTTTCAGGAGCAGGCTGCCCGCCTGGTAATCGAGACCGGTCGGACCATGCCCATGTGGCCGCCGAGATCGGTGTGGGTGAGCAAGCGTTGGGCCGCTGGGTGCGCCTCGCCGGCGAGGCGTCCGACGCCGACGATAATGGTGTGTCGCTTAATGCTGACGAGCGTCTTGAGCGGGTGCTGTTGAGCGAAGAGAACGCTGAATTGCGTTCGGGCTGGCAGCTTTTGAAAAATCCGCAGCTTCGTCGCCTCCGAACGGAACGGTGGAAGCGTACCGGGTCATCGAAGCCGAGAAGGTCAACTTCGCCATCGTGCCGATGACCGGCGTTTCCATGACGCCTCCGGCCAGGTGTATGGCGCACCGCGATCCGGGCTGATCTGCAGATCCGAGTGAGGACGGGAAGTCATTTCCGGTAAGACCGCGGCAGCCTCATGTGCCGGCAGCGACTGGCCGGAATCAGCCCACGGCGGTTCGCTCCGGTGGCCACCCTCGTCGATCCCAGCCGTGACCACTCCAAGCCACGCTCACCAGAAGCCCGTTTCAGGTCGAAGTAGCTAAGCCGAAACAAGCTCCACGTCGTTGAGGATGGCGGCGTCCTCGCGTTCCGGTGCCACGACATTGCCCACCAGTCGACCGCCGTCTTTCCACAGTCGGGCCCGCAGGGTCTCGCCCGGGAAGACCACGCCGGCGAACCGGGCGCCGAAGGAACGGACCGCGCCGGCGTCACCGTCCAGCGCGGTGTCCACCGCCGCCTTGCAGGTCATGCCGTAGGTGCACAGGCCGTGCAGGATCGGCCGGTCGAAACCCGCCGCGGCCGCGAACGCCGGGTCTGAGTGCAGCGGGTTGCGGTCGCCGCAGAGTCGATACAGCAGTGCCTGCTGCGGGGACACCGGGATGTCGACTTCGAAATCCGGTGCCCGGTCGGGCAGTTCGCTCGACGTCGACGGCCCGCGCTCGCCGCCGAAGCCACCCTCGCCGCGGGCGAAGATGGACCGGTGCTGCGTCCACAGTGGCGTGCCGTCGGTGCTGGTCACCGAGGTCTCGAGCACCACTACCGCGGCCTTGCCCTTGTCCCACACCTCGACGATCCGGCTGATCGCGCGGGCGCTGCCCGAGGGCGGCAGCGGCGCGGGCACGGTCACCTTCTCCGAGGCGTGCAGGATCTTGGCCAGGTCGATCTCGACACCGGGCCAGCTCACCTTCGGCGGGTCGACCTCGTTGAACGAGGCTGCGACGCAGCCGAAGGTCGGCAGTACCTGCGGCTTGCCGTCCACTACATAGCTCAGCTCCCGCGGAGCCATCGGGTCCGACCCGGCACCGAGCGCCAGGTTGTAGAGCTGCACATTGGTTGCGGTCCAGGAGAATTCGACCTGGCCGAACTCCGCTCCCAGTGCGACGTCGAGATCGATCGCCATGTCTAGGCCTTTCCGGCGATGTCGAGGGCGGCCAGGTAGCCGAACGTCATGGCGGGTCCGATGGTGCCGCCCGGTCCGGGGTAGGTGTGGCCCATCACCGGTGCGCTCACGTTTCCGGCCGCATACAGCCCGGCGATGACGCTGTCGTCGTCGCGCAGTGCCCGGCCGTTCACGTCGGTGCGGATCCCGCCCTTGGTGCCCAGGTCGCCCGGCACCATCTTGGCCGCGTAGAACGGGCCCTGTGCGATCTGGCCCAGGTTCGGGTTGGGCTTGTTGGTCGGGTCACCGTAGTAGCGGTCGTAGGCGCTCTCGCCGCGGTGGAAGTCCTCGTCCACGCCGGTGCGGGCGAACTCGTTGAACCGCTCGACGGTCGCGGCCAATGCGGTGGCCGGCACGCCGGTCTTGGCGGCCAACTCGTCCAGGGTGTCGGCGGAGACGATCACGCCTGACTCCAGCCACTTCTTCGGGATCCGTTGGCCTGGCTGCAATCCCGCGAAGATGTAGTTGTTGCGGTAGCGCTGGTCGAAGATCAGCCAGGCCGGGATGTTCTCGCCGGGGCCGGGGCCCTGGCCGAATTCGCCGCCGTACATGTGGTGGCAGGCCTCGACGTAGGGCATCGACTCGTTCATGAACCGCTTGCCGGCCATGTTCACGATGATCGATCCGGGCGAGTTGCGCTCCGACAGAGCGAACCACGGTGACCCGGGCAGCGGGACCGTCGGCCCCCACCAGGAGTCCTCCATGATGTCCAGTGCGGCGCCGAGCTTCTCGCCGGCGACGATGCCCTCGCCGGTGTTCGCCTTCGCTCCCACGGTCCACTCGGAGGTGATCGGCGCGCGCTGGTACTTCACCCGCATCTGCTCGTTGTGCTCGAATCCACCGCTGGCCAGGATGACCCCGCGCCGTGCGCGGATCAGCCGTGGCTCGCCCGATTCGGGGTCGCCCGCACCGCGGACGTAGACACCGGAGACCACGCCGTCCTCGACATAGAGGTCGGTCAGCGCGGTGTTGAGTTCCACCGGGACGCCGGCGTCGCGCAGGCCGATGCGCAGCGGCGCGATCAGGGCGCGACCCATACCGACCAGGTTCTTGCCGGTGGCCTGGGCCCACATGGTGCGGGCGCCCACCTTGAGGCTGCGCAGCACACCGCGCGGGTGGCGCTTGAGCTGGTTGAGCCGGACGTAGTCCTGCTGCATGACAACCACATTCAGCGGCACCTTGCCGTAGGCCGGCTCCAGGCCGCCCATGTCGGCGCCCAGCTTCTTGGCGTTGAACGGCTTGGGCTCGATCGAACGGCCGGTGGGCTTGCCGCCCGGCTGCTCGGGGTAGTAGTCGGCGTAGCCGGGAACCCAGCACATCTTCAACGGCGAGTTCTTCAGCACGAACGACAGCATCTCCGGCCCGCGCCGCAGGTAGGTGTCGATCTTCTCGGCCGGAACCACGTCACCGACGATGGTGTGCAGGTAGGTGCGAGCTGCTTGAGCATCATCTTTGACGCCCGCGCGCTGCAGCACCTCGTTGTTGGGGATCCACACGCCACCACCGGAGCGAGCTGTCGAGCCGCCGTAGTGGGCGGCTTTCTCGATGACGATGGTGGACAGTCCCTGGTGGGCGGCGGTGAGGGCGGCGACCATCCCGGCGCCGCCGCTTCCGACCACGACGACGTCGTACTCCTGTTCGGCCATGTAGAACACGTTATAGAATTGCCCCGCCCGGGCGCCAGTTGGCTGGCCCTATTGCTCGGGCGGCCCCCGGACAAGCGTTCCCTACCCTGCTGGTACCCCGTCGGTTCCGGCCAGGTCAGGCCGACCTGGCGAGCCAGTAGAACGTGTTCTAGTTCCGTCCCGGATGCAGGGCCTTTCTGCCCTTTCGCCTGAGGTAAAGGCATGCTTTACTGACGCGAGAACGTATCGTTTTCTCCTGCGGAGCAGTAGTGAGGAGTTGTCATCGTGGCCAGCCCTACTATCTCGTCAGCCACCGGCATTCCGGCCGGTTTCGACCTCACCGACCCGGAAATCTATGCCGAGCGACTGCCCGACGAGGAGTTCGCCGAACTGCGGCGCAGCGAGCCGATCAAGTGGATCGCGCAACCCGACGACAAGAGCGGCGGATTCAAAGACGGCGGTTACTGGGCTATCACCCGGCACGAGGACGTCAAGGAGATCTCGCGGCTCGACGACGTGTTCTCCAGCGAGCGCAACGGGGCCATCCCCAGGTTCCACGACGAGACAACCCGTGAACAGCTCGACGCGCAACGGATCCTGATGCTCAACCAGGACGCGCCGAAGCACACCCGGCAGCGCCGGATCATTTCCCGTGGCTTCACTCCTCGGCACATCTTGCCGCTGCACGATGACCTGCAGGCGCGGGCGCAGGCGATCACCAAGGAGGCATTGGCTCGGGGGAGCGGTGACTTCGTGGTGGAGGTGGCCTCGGAATTGCCGCTGCAGGCGATCGCGGGGCTGATGGGGGTGCCGCAGGAGGACCGCGGCAAGTTGTTCGACTGGACCAACCAGATGACGTCGTACGACGACCCGGAGTTCGCGCACTACGACCCGGCGGCCTCGGCGCTGGAGATCATCACCTACGGGCTCAAGCTCGCGGAGCTCAAGCGGCAGAACCCCGGTCCCGACATCGTGACCACGCTGGTCGAAGCCGACGTCGACGGCGAGAAGCTCAATGACGACGAGTTGGGTTACTTCATCATCCTGCTGGCGGTGGCCGGTAGCGAGACCACCCGCAACTCGATCACTCAGGGGATGATGGCGTTCACCGAGCATCCCGAGCAATGGGAGCTGTTCTGCAAGGAACGCCCGGCGACCACCGCCGACGAGGTGGTGCGCTGGGCCACGCCGGTGACGTCGTTCCAGCGCACCGCAACCCGTGATCACAACCTGAACGGCACGCTGATCAAGGACGGTCAGCGGGTGGTGATGTTCTACCGGGCAGCCAACTTCGACGAGACGGTGTTCGACAAGCCGCAGGAGTTCAACATCTTGCGTGACCCCAACCCGCATGTCGGTTTCGGCGGCACGGGTGCGCACTACTGCATCGGTACGCACCTGGCGCGGATGACTATCGGGTCGATCTTCAACGCGATCGCCGACAACATCCCGAACCTCAAGCCCCTGGAGCGCCCGCAGCGGCTGCGCTCAGGCTGGCTCAACGGCATCAAGCACTGGAACGTCGATTACACCGGCGGTCGGTGATCTAGAAGCCGCCGGTGTTGCAGCGGGCGAAGTAGGGCAGGTCTGTCAGCGGCGCTGCCACGGTGGCCTCCGACGGGCCGGCGTAGCTTCCTTCGCTGTCTTTCCGTGTCCAGCAACCGGGTGGGAAATAGACCTTCCGCGAGGTGGCGCCCTGGGTGACGACCGGGGCAACTAGGACGTCGGATCCGATCATCCATTCCTGGTCGGCCGCCCATGCCCGGGGGTCGTCGGGTGCGGCCAGCCACACCGGCCGGGACAGTGGTATGCCGGTGCTGGCCGCGGTGGCCCAGGTGGCGGAGATCAACGGGATGGCCCGCTGGCGCAGCTCGGCGAGCTGTCGGAAGGTGTCCAACGTCTCCTGGTCGTAGTCCCACGGCATATGGGTGCCGGAGTGCGCCCCGTGTACCCGCATGATCGGTGACAGTGCAGCCATCTGAGACCACCGCACGAACAGCTCCTTGGGGGTGGGGCCGGCCAGCAGGTCCTGGTAGCCGCCGATGTCGGTGCCATAGCCGTAGGCGCCGGCCAGGCCCCGGTTGAGCATGTCCGGGATGAGTGCGGCCAGGCCAGAGGCCACCGAGAAGTCGGTGCTCTCGTCGCCCGGGAAGTTGCCACCTTCGTAGCCGGTCGACCCGGTATAGCCCGCGCGGTTGTAGAACCAGATGTGGCGGCCCGGATGTGATTGTTCGAAGGACTCCACCGCTTCGCGTACGGCCCGCTGGTACAGCGCGGGGTAGGCGTTGTGCATGGTGGCGCCGGTCTGCCCGTTGGCGAAATGCATGTCGGGCAGGGTCTGTTCGCCGAAATCGCTCATGAAACCGTCCGCCCCGGTTTCGAGCTGCTCGATCACGGTGCGTTGGAACCAGGCTTTGGCGGCCGGGTTGGTGAAGTCGATGACGGCGGCCTGTCCGCCGAGCGCCTGGTTGGGGGAGCCGACGATGTAGGGCCTGCCATTGGCGTGGGTCGCCACGTAGTTGTTGGCCACCGCATACCGGTAATCCGCCGGGGAGGTGTTGCGCAGCGGATCCATGCTGACGAAGCTGCGGGTGTAGAGCAGCACGTGAATACCGTGCGAACCGAATTCGCTGATCAGTTGGCGTAGGACCGCCGGGTCCAGGGTGAGCCAGGCCTCGGGGCGGTAGGCGGTGATCGGCAGGTTGTAGGCGACGATGTTGGCCAGGTCGCTGCGGACGACCGCCGCGTAGTCGTCCCCGGTCTGCCCGGTCACGATGCGACGGTCCAACTGCGTGCCCAGCGCCCATGCCGGCGGGACGCGATGGCGGCCGTTGGCCGCGCTGAGTGCACTGATCACCTGTCCCGGGTCGCCGACGGCGACCTCATAGTCCAGGTGGGCGGCGGCGACGTTGACGTGCCAGGCGTCGGGGCGATCGGAGTCCAGATGCCAGTCGGCCAGCTCGGTTTGGGCCAGTAGGAAGCCGTAGCCTGCGGTGGAGGTGAACTGTGGTTGCACGTAGTAGGCGGCCCTTGGACCGCCGGGGAACAGATAGTGCGGGCCGCCGGAGCTGGCCATCAGGACATTGAACACCGGTGCCAATGGCCCGGCGCCGACGTTGGCCTCCTGCACCCAGTTGGTGAATCGGCCCCCATGCTGATCCAGTCCGTTGTGCAGGCCGCCGAAGCCGGCGAACCGCTCACCGGTCGGCGACGCGAAACTGTCTCCCATCGCGACGATGCCCTGGGTGCTGCTGGGGACGACCGACACCCGCAGCCGGCCGGAGTCCTCGCTGAGCGTCACCCCCAGGGTGCGCCCCGACGGGTCGTCGGTACGCAGCGTCAGCTCCAGGCCCTGCGGCAAGGGGCGAGTGGAAAGTACTCCGGTGGCCGCGTACTGCATCCCGCAGCTGGAGGCCTCCCATAGGTCACCCACCCACAACGGGCTGATGAGAAACGGGGTCGCCGAGGACGTACCCACGGTGAAGGTGAATGGCGTGTACCGGGTGGGAAACAGCCACTCGGAGGGGGTCACACCGAGCGGTTTCTGGGCTTCGTTCTTGACCAGTCGCGGCCCACCGTTGCTGGGCACCTGCGTCAAAACCGGTTGACCAGAGGAGTTGAGCACCTGCATGGCAAACGGTGCCTGGTTGACGCGCACGGTGAATCCGGGACCGGCAAAGCTCAGCTCGCCGGCGTCCGGGAGCGCTGCGGTGGGTGGGACAACCGCGATTGCTGCAGCGGCCAGGCCAATACTGGTCACGATGGCCATCGACCGCACGGCGCCTCCGGAGTTTCACAAAGTGGACTGTTGTCCTGACAGTTGTTCCATCGGCAGATCCTGACGGGTACAGATCACGTCCGGGCCGCTACGGGGCTACGGCCTCGTCTCAGTTTGCGGTTTTAGAACACGTTATAGAATTGCCGCTGAACGGCTCGTTTCATCCGGTCAACACCACCCGAGGGGACCATCGAAGATGCTCAGCGCCCAGATCCGTGAGGAACTCGCTGCCGAGTTGGCGCAAGCGGAGCGGAGTCGGGTTCCGATCTCTCCGTTGACGGCGGCTCAGCCCGGTATCGACGTCGTCGACGCCTACGAGATCCAGCTGATCAACATCCGCCAGCGGATCGCCGAGGGCGCCCGCGTCGTCGGACACAAGGTCGGTCTGTCCAGCGAGGCGATGCAGCAGATGATGGGCGTCGACGAACCGGACTACGGCCACTTGCTCAACGAGATGCAGGTGTTCGAGGACAAGCCGGTCAAGGCGTCGAACTACCTCTACCCGCGGGTCGAGGTCGAGGTGGCGTTCATCCTGGCCGCGGATCTGCCGGGCGCGGACTGCACCGAGGAAGACGTGCTGGCCGCCACCGAGGCGTTCGCCCCGGCCATCGAATTGATCGACAGCCGGATCAGCGACTGGAAGATCAAACTCTGCGACACCATCGCCGATAACGCCTCGTCGGCCGGATTCGTGCTGGGCAAGCAGCGGGTCAAGCCGGGTGACATCGATATCCGAGCCATCAACGCCTCTTTGACCAAGAACGGCGAGGTGGTCGCGCAGGGCCGCAGCGACGCGGTGCTGGGCAACCCGGTCACCGCGGTGGCTTGGCTGGCGCGCAAGGTGGAAAGCTTTGGGGTGCGGTTGAAGGCGGGCGACATCGTCTTGCCGGGCACCGCGACCCGGGCCATCGACGTACACGCCGGCGACGACTGTGTCGCCGAGTTCGCCGGGCTGGGTTCAGTCCGGCTGGTTTTCGCATAGATTCGGATAGAGGAGCGTTCATGGCTGCCAAAGCCTCAGTCGCGATCGTCGGGTCGGGCAACATCAGCACCGACCTGCTGTACAAACTGCTGCGTTCGGAGTGGCTGGAGCCGCGCTGGATGATCGGCATCGACCCGGAGTCCGAGGGTCTGGCCCGGGCCCGCAAGCTCGGCTTGGAGACCTCGGCGCAGGGTGCGGACTGGCTGCTGGCCCTGGATGAGAAGCCGGACTTCGTCTTCGAGGCCACCAGCGCCTACGTGCACAAGGCGTATGCGCCCAAGTACGAGGCCGCCGGCATCCGGGCCATTGACCTGACCCCGGCCGCGGTGGGCCCGGCGGTGATTCCGCCGGCCAACCTGCACGAGCACGTCGATGCGCCGAACGTCAACATGATCACCTGCGGTGGACAGGCCACCATCCCGATCGTGTACGCGGTCACCCGCGCGGTCAAAGCCCAAGGCGGCACGGTGCCGTATGCGGAGATCGTGGCCAGCGTCGCCAGCGTGTCGGCCGGTCCGGGTACGCGGGCCAACATCGACGAGTTCACCAAGACCACCTCGGCCGGTGTGCAGACCATCGGTGGTGCCGAGCGCGGCAAGGCGATCATCATCTTGAACCCCGCCGACCCGCCGATGATCATGCGCGACACCATTTTCTGCCAGATCCCCGAGGACGCCGACCGCGACGCGATCACCGCGTCGATCAAGGACGTCGTCGCCCAGGTGCAGACCTACGTGCCGGGCTACCGGATGCTCAACGAGCCGCAGTTCGACGAGCCGTCGCTGAACTCCGGCGGGCGTGCGGTGGTCACCACGTTCGTCGAAGTCGAGGGCGCGGGCGATTACCTGCCGCCCTATGCGGGCAACCTGGACATCATGACCGCCGCCGCTACCAAGGTCGGCGAGGAGATCGCCCGCGAGATGGCGGCGGCAAAGGCTGGAGGAGCGAAATGAGCGACCACATCTTCGATGTGCGGATCACCGACACCTCGCTGCGCGACGGCAGCCACCACAAGCGCCACCAGTTCACCGGTGAGGAGGTCTCGGCGATCGTCGCCGCGATCGACGCCGCCGGAGTGCCTGTCATCGAGGTGACCCATGGTGACGGACTGGGCGGGTCCAGCTTCAACTACGGGTTCTCCAAGACCCCGGACCAGGAGCTGATCAAGCTCGCGGCGCAGACCGCCCGCGACGCCAAGATCGCCTTCCTGATGCTGCCCGGCGTGGCCACCAAGGAAGACATGAAGGAGGCGCAGGGCAACGGCGGTGTGATCTGCCGGATCGCCACCCACTGCACCGAGGCCGACGTCTCCATCCAGCACTTCGGCCTGGCCCGCGAGTTGGGCCTGGAGACCGTCGGGTTCTTGATGATGGCCCACACCGTCACCCCGGAGAAGCTGGCCGCCCAGGCCCGCATCATGGCCGACGCCGGCTGTCAGTGCGTGTACGTGGTGGACTCCGCGGGTGCGCTGGTGATGGAAGGTGTCCGCGATCGGGTGCAGGCGTTGGTCACCGAGCTCGGTGACGACGCCCAGGTGGGTTTTCACGGCCACGAGAACCTCGGGCTCGGCGTCGCCAACTCCCTGGAGGCGGTACGCGCCGGTGCCAAGCAGATCGACGGCTCGGTGCGCCGATTCGGTGCGGGCGCGGGTAACGCCCCGGTCGAAGCGCTGATCGGGGTGTTCGACAAGGTCGGGATCAAGACCGGCATCGACTTCTTCGACATCGCCGACGCCGCCGAGGAAGTGGTGCGCCCGGCCATGCCGGCCGAGTGCGTGCTGGACCGCAACGCGCTGATCATGGGTTACTCCGGGGTGTACTCCAGCTTCCTCAAGCACGCGGTGCGCCAGGGCGAGCGTTACGGCGTGCCCGCCCATGAGCTGCTGCACCGGGCCGGGCAGCGCAAGCTGATCGGCGGCCAGGAGGACCAGCTCATCGACATCGCGCTGGAGATCCAGCGGGAGCGGGCTGCGAAATAATCGCGGCATGACGGTGCGGCCGCAAGCCCAGGCGATTCTGGAGCAGCTGGCCGGACCGCAGGCGCTGCTGCGCGACGACCAGTGGGCTGCGATCGAGGCACTGGTCGTTGGGCGCCGCCGCGCGCTGGTGGTGCAGCGGACCGGCTGGGGCAAGTCGGCGGTGTATTTCATCGCGGCCAAGCTGCTGCGGGCCGGCGGGCACGGCCCGACGGTGATCGTGTCGCCGCTGCTGGCGTTGATGCGCAACCAGGTCGCTGCCGCGGAACGCGCCGGTGTGCACGCGGCCACCATCAACTCGTCGAATGTGACCGAGTGGGCCGACGTGCAACGTCGGGTGACCGCGGGCGAGCTGGACGTGCTGCTGGTCAGTCCGGAGCGGCTCAACAATCCGGACTTCCGCGATGAGGTGCTGCCGGCGCTGGCGGCCCGGGCCGGGCTGGTCGTGGTCGACGAAGCGCACTGCGTGTCGGATTGGGGCCACGACTTCCGGCCGGACTACCGGCGGATCCGCACCCTGATCGCCGAGCTCGGCGCCGACATCCCGGTGCTGGCGACCACGGCGACCGCCAACAACCGGGTGGTCGAGGACGTCGCCGGCCAACTCGGGGTGGGCGGTGGCGACACACTGGTGCTGCGTGGTGGCCTGGACCGCGAATCGCTGCGGATGTCGGTGGTGCACGCCGGTGGTCCGGCGCAACGGGCCGCCTGGATCGGCACTCACCTGGAGAAGCTGCCCGGATCCGGGATCGTCTACACGCTTACCGTAGCCCAAGCCCACGACGTGGCCGCCGACCTGCGCGCGCAGGGGTTCGCGGTGGCCGCCTACACCGGCTCCACCGATTCGGCCGACCGGGAGCAACTCGAGGCCGACCTGCTGGCCAACCGGGTCAAAGCACTGATCGCCACCTCCGCGCTGGGCATGGGATTCGACAAGCCCGACCTAGGTTTCGTCGTCCACCTCGGTGCGCCGTCCTCGCCGATCGCCTACTACCAGCAGGTCGGTCGAGCCGGGCGCGCCACCGCCAGCGCCGAGGTGATCCTGCTGCCCGGCACCGAGGACCAGGACATCTGGCGCTACTTCGCGTCGCTGGCCTTCCCCGCGGAGTCCTTGGTGCGCAAGGTGATCGGCGAACTATCACCCGACCAGCCGCTGTCGACACCGGCGCTGGAGGCACGCGTCGACCTGAATCGGTCGCGGCTGGAGATGGTGCTCAAGGTCCTCGATGTCGACGGCGCGGTGCGCCGAGTCAAGGGCGGATGGCTGGGAACCGGTGCGCAGTGGAGCTACGACGAGCAGCGCTACCGCAAGCTCGATGAGCTGCGACGGGCCGAGCAGCAGGCGATGCTGGACTATCAGGGCACGCACGGCTGCCGGATGAGCTTCCTGCGTGCCCAACTCAACGACCCTCAACTGCAGGCGGGGGAGCGTTGCGGGCGGTGCGACAACTGCGCAGGGCCGCGGTTCGACGCCGCGGTGGATCCCGCGGCCGCCACGGCCACCCGCGAGCGGCTGATGCGACCCGGGGTGGAGATCACGCCGCGTCGACAGTGGCCATCGGGGCTGGCGCAGCTCGGCGTCGCACTGTCCGGCCGGATCTCCGACGGGCCGGAGCCGGGCCGGGTCATCGGCCGGCTCACCGACCTGGGCTGGGGAGCTCGGCTGCGGCGGCTGCTCGACGAGCCCGACCGCGAGGTGCCCGACGAGGTGGTACGCGCGGCCGTGAGCGTGCTGGCCGGCTGGGAGTGGCAGAGCAGGCCGACCGCTGTGCTGGGGCTGGACTCGGCAACGCACCCGGTGCTGATCGGCTCGTTGACCGACCGGCTGGCCGAACTCGGCCGCCTGACCCGCTTGGACACCCTGCGATATGCGCCTGGGCGGAGGGCGGCGACCGCCGCGAACTCCGCCTACCGGGTCGCCGCGCTGCAGGGTTGCTGGCTGCCGCCGGCGGAACTACCGGCGGACATCGGCCCGGTGTTGTTGGTCGACGACGTGACCGACACCGGGTGGACGTTGACGATGGCGGCCCGGGTGTTGCGCGCCGCGGGTGCACCCCAGGTCCTGCCGTTCGCCCTGGCCAGCGTGAACTAAGAACGCGGGTACCGTCGAGTGATGAGCGGTATTACTCGAGCGATAGCGGTCGGCTTGCTGAGCGTTGCCGGGGTACTGACACCGGTGGCAAACGCCGCACCGGAGCAATGCGACCAGACCTTCGGCAACTCCATCGACTCGTACCTGAACCGGCATCCGGACGTCCGGGCCGAATTAGACGCGAAAGGACGGCAGGAGGATCCCGGCGCCCCGAACCCGGTGCTCTCCTACCTCGAACGTCACCCGCATGTACGGGAGGCGTTGATCACGCTGTCCCAGCAGTGTGTGTGACGAACGGCGACCGGAACACATAGCGGCTGGTGGGCACCGTGTCGATGTTCAGGTGCGCGCCGAACGCACTGACACTGGCGATCATCCGGCCCGCCCGGTCGGTGAGGTCGGCCTCGTCGGCCGCGCCGTAGAACGCGTACGGATCTGACACCGCCTCGTCGGGGAAGTTCTCCTCGACGATGGCATCGATGCGGGGTGCGTCCTCGGTGAGTGGGCGGATCACCACATTCTGGGTGTAGCCGAAGGTCGCCTGGGTGTCGATGGCGACCTGGGTGTGGTCGATGTGCCAGCGGTGCAGCCAGGTCGCCTCGTCCAGATCAGCCGGCCGGCGCAGCAACGCCACATTGGCCAGTCCCCGGGTACGGCGGCCCTCGCCGAGGTCCGGCGGCGGCATGGGCATCGATTCGGTCACCAGATACGCCGCCGCCGAATCGGATTCGGCTTCGATCAGTGCGATGGCTGCCCGAGTCGCTTCGCTGTAGTACTGCTGGGTCCACAGGCTGATGACGGCCGCCGCCGGCGGATCCAGCGTCGTCAGGGTCATCATGGAGTCGCGCACCGCCTCGTCGCGCACGTTCACCACGACGCCCGGCAGTCCCAGATCCAGCAGTTTCTCCGCGACCGGACCCCGCATATTCTGGCACCATTGGTCGCTGAAATCGGCTGTGCGCGCAATGATCATGACCTTTTCCATCGATGTCTCCCTTAACCGGTTGCGGCGCGGAACGCCTCGACGAGTTGGCTGAGCAGCTCAGTGGCCCGGCCGATTTCCTTGGGCAGCGAGCAAGTGACCCGCACATCGGTGACCCCGGCGGCTACCAGTGCCGGCGCAGAGGCCGCGGTGGCGGCGGTGTCCAGGGAGCCGTCCGGGTTCTTGGCGGTGGTCGCGTGGCCCAGCACCTGCAGGCCGGTCGGATCGCCGCCCAGCGCTGCGATGCGGTCTTTCATCGCCGCGATGGCGCCCGCCGGGTCGCGCATTGCCGGGCCCCACGGGATCCAGCCGGACCCGAACCGGGCCAGCCGGCGCGCCACCGCGTCATTGACGGTGCCGCTCACCCAGATCGGAACCCCGCCGGGTGTAACGGGTTTGGGCATCTGGTGAATGTTCTCGAAGGACAGCTCCGGGGATGTGTAGCTGCTGCGCTGCTGAGTCCACAGGGTCTGGCAGACCTCCAGGGTGTGGTCCAGGAGACGGCCGCGGCGCTCGAACGACAGTCCGGCGGCCTCGTACTCTTCGCGTTGCCAGCCGACGCCCACGCCGAGGTCCAGCCGTCCTCGCGACAGCACGTCCAGCGTGGCCAGTTCTTTCGCCAGCACCGCCGGCCGGCGCAGTGCCGCCAGCAATACCGCCGTGCCCAGCCGGATGCGGGTGGTGGTTGCGGACAGTGCGGTCAGCACGATCAGCGGGTCCAGCCACTGACCGTCGGGACCAGTCGGCTGGCGCCCGCCGCTGATACCGCCCAGCCGGGGGTCGGCGTAGGCATCCGGGTTCTCGCCGAACACCACGTGGTCGGAGACCACGACACGATCGACGCCCGCAGCGTCCATCGCGGCGCCCAGCGCCAAGGTGGTGGACCAATCGTGGCCGGGGTGGTCGGTGAAAGTCTTGAGCTGGAAAGAGATCTGGGGTCTGGTCATGAGCGCACCTGGCGAGCAGGTCGCGACTCGATCGCGTCGACGGTCAGCTCCCGCCGCGCGATCCGCCAGTCCTGCCCGACGCGGTGATAGGCGTCGCGGTAGCGCAGGTACCAGACGTGGTCGGTGAGCTTGCCATCGTGTTCGAGCCAATGATGTGCCACCCCGGCGATCTCTCCGGTCGCGACGTCGGCCGAGGTCGAGGCGGTGTAGACCTCGCCGACGATGCCGTGGTGGGTGCGGCTCACGCCGGCCAGTGCTGACATTGCGTCCCGCACACCGGCGTGGCCTCGGTGGCGCACGCATGGCTCCAGGTGATCCGGCGGATCCGGCAGCACGAGTTCGGCGTCGGCGGTGAACAATTCGGCCACCTCGTCGAATCGTCGTGCGTCGACGTAGCCGGCGTAGCGGTGCACGAGTTCGGACAGCTCGAGCCGGGAGGCAGTCGACAAGGCCAGCGCGGTCATGGCGCCGAACCTAACAGCCAGGCGGGCCTAGTTCCGCCGAGTTGCACGGTGAGCGCCTCGGCGGTCCGCAGCAGTCCACGCGCCCACTTGGAGATCTCGGAGTCGGTCAGCGCGCGCTGGGCGTGCAGCGACACCACCATCGCTTGGCGTTGATGGTGGTCGTAGACCGGCGCGGAGATCACGCTGATGTCGTGCCGGCCCCGGCCGCCGGCTTCGCCACGCAGATACACCCGCTCACCGATATCGGACACCAGCTCACCGAGCAGGGCCCGCAGCTCATCGGGCAGATCGCTGGACAGGCCCGCCATCAACCCGTAAAGCCGTTGCCCACCCGGTGTCAGCCGCTCCACCAGGTAGCCGTCGGCACGGCACTCGTCGACGACGCGTTGCAGGCGCTCGCTCTCCGATCGCAGCGGGATGGTGGGCTGGCGGGCCAGCCAGTCCCGCAGCGCGTGGTCGTCCCAGAGCACGAACATCAGCCCGACCGGCGGTGCAAAGGGATAACTCTGGCCGGCCTGAACTCCCAGGTGCGCGTTGGGTGCCGCCACCAGTTCCAGCACCGTGATCCGGTCGTCGACCACCGCGCTCAGCGCCGCGGAGGTGGCGAAATCCGCGGACAGTCGCCGCAGTTGCTCGCGCGCCTCGGGGCCGACCCGCAGCGACTGCTGGGCTGCGCGACCGAGTGAGATCAGGCCCGGCCCGAGCCGGTAGGTCTTGTCGGGATCGTCTCGCGTCAGGTAGCCCGCGTCGGCCAGGGCGTTGGCGATGCCCAGGCACGTCGGCTTGGACAGCTGCGTGCGCCGGGCCAGCTCGGACAGGCCGAAGCTCTGGTCGGGGTGGCGGGCCAGAAAATCCAGGATCGTCACCACCCGCTCGGTCGGCGGGGACGACCGCACGACTCGTTGGGGCGCCGCTTGTTCAGGCACAGCCATTGCAGCATGCTACCGCGACCGTCTAAAGTCGGTTCGAGATATCTACCACTGCGGTCCAATATTGGACCAATTGACGATCTGCGAGGTGCTGCAGCGATGTACTCCGAACCCCTGTCGGCCGCGATCGCCGAGGCGGAGAAGCTGGTTGCCGCGGCCCCGCACATCGAGACCGAGGCCGACCTGCTCGAGGGCCTGCAATACCTGGCCGGCGGCGTCGAGGCATGTGTGCACGCCGCCTTCAACAGCGAGCGCGACCACCCGTTCTTGCTGTCGGGCACCGGGCCGTTCACCAAGATGGGCCTGGACAACCCCGACACGCTGTACTTCGGCACCGTGGTGCGTCCCGGCAACGACTACATCGTGCAGGGCACCCGGGGAACCACGACCGACCTCAGTTTCCAGCTGCTCGGTGGCGAGTACACCGACGACAACGTCCCGGCCAGTGAGGCCGCCTTCGACGATCGCGAACTCGACGTCGCCGCCGACGGCACCTTTACCTGGCGTTTCCAGCCCAAGACACCGGCGCAACTGGTGATCCGCGAGGTCTACAACGACTGGGCCGCGCAGCGTGGCACGCTCTCGATCGCCCGGACCGATACCGAAGGCACCGCACCGCCGGAGCTGACCCGACGGCTCATCGAGAAGCGTTATGCCGCAGCGGGAAAGCAGCTGATCAACCGCATCAAGACCTGGCTGGCGTTCCCGCAGTGGTTCTACCTCAACCTCCCGGTCAACACCATGGTGGCGCCGCGGCTCACGCCGGGCGGTCTGGCCACTCAGTACTCGTCGGCCGGGCACTACGAGCTCGAGCCCGGGCAGGCCTTGGTCATCACCCTGCCGGTGTCGGATGCGCCGTACCTGGGCTTCCAGTTGGGCAGCCTGTGGTACATCTCGCTGGACTACATCAACCACCAGACCTCGCTGAACGGCACTCAGGCGCAAGCCGATCCGGACGGCAAGATCCGGATCGTGGTCTCCGATACCGATCCTGGGGTCACCAACTGGGTCGAGACGCTGGGGCATCGGCGCGGCTTCCTGCAGTTCCGCTGGCAGCGGGTGTCGCGGCAGCTGACCGAGGCCGACGGCCCGACCGTCGAGCTCATCGACGTCGATGCGGTGCAGGCGGCGCTGCCCTTCTACGACCACAACAAGATTTCCCAAGACAGCTGGCGAGCGCGTATCGCGCAGCGGCAGCAGCAAATCGCTAACAGAATGCTGGGGTGAAGATGACCGGAATGCTCAACGGCAAAGTCGTTGTGATCAGTGGTGTCGGGCCGGGGCTCGGCAGCACGATGGCCAATCGGTTCGCGGCCGAGGGTGCCGATCTGGTGCTGGTCGCGCGCAGTGCGGATCGCCTGGAAGAGGTGGCCAAGCAGGTCCGGGCCGCCGGGCGTCGCGCCTTGGTGGTGCCGGCCGACATCACCGATGACGACCAGGTGGCGCACCTGGTGGAGGCGGCCTCGGCCGAGTTCGACCACATCGACGTCCTGATCAACAACGCCTTCCGGGTGCCGTCGATGAAGCCGCTGGCGCAGACTACGTTTCAGCACATTCGCGACGCCATCGAGCTCAGCGGTCTCGGCGCGCTGCGCCTGACGCAGGGCTTCACGCCGGCGCTGGCCGCGGCTAACGGCTCGATCGTCAACCTGAACTCGATGGTGATCCGGCACTCACAGCCCAAGTACGGCGCCTACAAGATGGCCAAGGCCGCCCTGCTGGCGATGTCGCAGTCGTTGGCGTCCGAACTGGGCGAGCAGGGCATCCGGGTCAACTCCGTTGCGCCGGGATACATCTGGGGTGACACTTTGCAGAGCTACTTCGCCCATCAGGCCGGTAAGTACGGCACCACCGTCGAGCAGATCTATGCGGCCACCGCCGCCAACTCCGACCTGAGGCGGCTGCCCACCGAGGACGAGGTGGCGTCGGCGGTGCTGTTCTTGGCCAGCGATCTGGCCAGCGGCATCAGCGGCCAGGTTATCGACGTCAACTGCGGGGAGTACCACAACTGATGACGGCTCGTACCAACGTCGGCACCGTCGAGGATCTGCACGCCTCGGCCACCAAGATGGTGGGTCTGGACGACTTCGGTCCCGACGACGACAACTACCGCGAAGCGCTCGGCGTGCTGCTGGACTCGTATCGGACCGAGGCCGACCTCACCGAGCTGGGCAGCAAGATGAACCGGTTCTTCCTGCGCGGTGCGTTGGTGGCCCGATTGCTGTCGCAGGCCGGCTGGAATGCCAACCCCGAGTACATCCAGGTCGGCATCGAGCGGCCGATCTTCGTGACCGGGCTGCCCCGCACCGGCACCACCGCGCTGCACCGGCTGCTGGGCGCCGACCCGGCGCACCAGGGTTTGGAGATGTGGCTGGCCGAGTTCCCGCAGCCGCGACCGCCACGCGAAACCTGGGACAGCAACCCGGTTTTCCAGCAGATGACAGCTCAGTTCGCTCGGCACCATGACGAGAACCCGGACTACACCGGGCTGCACTTCATGACCGCCGACGGCTTGGAAGAGTGCTGGCAGCTGCTGCGCCAGTCGCTGCACTCGGTGTCCTATGAGACGCTGGCGCACCTGCCGAGCTATTCGCGCTGGCTCTCCGAACGGGACTGGGTCCCGTCGTACCAGCGGCACCGCCGGAACCTGCAACTGATCGGGCTCAACGACCCCGGCAAGCGCTGGGTGCTCAAGAACCCCAGCCACCTGTTCGCGCTGGACGCGATCATGGCGGTCTACCCCGATGCGCTCATCGTGCAGTGCCACCGGCCGGCCGAGACCATCCTGGCGTCGATGTGTTCGCTGGCTCGGCACACCACCGAAGGTCAGTCGAACACCTTCGTGGGCGCGCGGATCGGCGCCGACGAGATGGAGACCTGGGCTCGCGGGTTGGAGCTGTTCAACAGCCAACGCGCGCAATACGACCAGGCTCAGTTCTGCGACATCGATTACAAGGATTTCGTCGCCGACCCGCTGGCCACCGCCGCGAGCATCTACGAACGCTTCGGCCTGCCGCTGTCCGATGAGGCGCGCCAGGCCATGGCCGACGACTATGCCGCAAGCAAGACCGGCCCGCGTGCGCCGAAGCACGAATACTCGCTGGCGGACTATGGGTTGACCGCCGAGCAGGTCCGGGAGCGCTTCGCCGGACTGTGAGTTGCCCCGACGCGAAAGCCCCCTCCGATGATGGAGGGGGCTTTCGCGTCGCTCAGTCGATACCGTCGCCGGGCGGGGGAGCGCTGGATCGCTCCTCCAGGTGGCCCTCGGCAACCGCGTGCAGGATGCTCTTCGCCAGCTTCGGGCAGCCGCGGTTGCGGCTGCTGGTGTGGCCGGCTTCGCGCTCAGCGGCGAAGTGGGCACACTGCTGCACCGCCGCCGAATTCCATTGCACCGAGGTGTATCCGGGTCCCAGCTTCTTGACCTCGACGGTGGCGGTGCAGTGCCGGCATTCCACCGGCATCAAGCCTGAATGCAGGTAGCGGTCGGTATCCCGTTCGGTCGCAGCACGAATCGCCTCGTAGCGTTCCGGGTCGACCGGAAACAGTGGCTGTCGCGAGTAGCGGGTGTCGGGACCCGACTCATCGTCCCGGTCGTCGGGGTGGTCGCCGTGCTCGTCATGCGGACCGTAGAGCATCAGCATGGACCGGGCCAGCTCGCCGGCGTCGGGAACCTCGCGGGCCATGGCGGCCGCCCTACTCGGCGTTAACGGTTTCGGAAGCCTTTGGGGCCTTGGCTTCCTCTTCCTGCACCCGCAGGTTCTCGGCGACTTCCGCGTTCCACTTCTCGTTGGCCACCGTCGCGTCGATCTCGATCTCGTAGCGATCGGTCATCTCCGAGGTGACGTCGGCAGCGTCGACGTAGAACTGCGAGTACCACCGGCGCAGCTGGTAGACCGCACCGTCTTCCTCGACCAGCAGCGGGTTCTCGATCCGGCTCTTGTGCGTCCAGATCTCGACGTCCTGCAGGAAGCCCTTGCTGACGCCGTCGGTCATGGCGTCGGCGATCTTCTCGGTGGTCGCGTCGTCCAGGCCCTTGGGCTTCTGCACGATGACGCCCCACATCAACCGGAACTGGTCCTGGCTGATCGGGTAGTGGCAGTTGATCAGGATCGACTCGGCCTTGAAACCGCCGTAGCTGTTGTGCAGCCAGTTGATCATGAACGACGGACCGAAGTAGGAGGCCTCGGAGTCCAATTCCGAGCCGCCGTAGCTGGTGCCCAGGCCGGGAACGTCGGAACGCCCGACGTTGTGCAGGTACTGCGAGGCGATGTGGCCCTCGAAGACGTTCTTGAACGAGGTGGGCAGCCCGTAGTGGATGTAGAAGAAGTGCGCGAAGTCGGTGACGTTGTCGATGATGTCGCGGCAGTTGGAGTCGATCACCATCGAGTTCCAGCGCCAGTCGGTCCACTCGCCGCTGGACCACTCCTCGATCTCCGGGATCCGCACCTCGTCCGGCGGCGGGTTGCCCTCGGGGTCGTTGTACATGAACAGCAGCCCGCCGCGCACGTCGGTCGGGAAGGACTGGGTGCGCGCAACCCGCGGGGTCCGCTTGGAGTAGGGCACCAGCTTGCAGCGCCCGTCGCCGCCCCAGCGCCAGTCGTGGAACGGGCAGGCGACCGTGTCGCCCTTGATCTCACCGCGGCTCAGATCGCCACCCATGTGGCGGCAATAGGCGTCGAGCACGTGCAGCTCACCCTGCGAGTCGGCGAAGACCACCAGCTTGGCGCCGAACGCATGGATGGAGTGCGGCTTGCCGTCCTGGAAGTCCTTCACCGGGCCCAGGCAGTGCCAGCCACGCGCGTAGCGGTCCGGCAGTGTTCCGGTATCGATGTGGCGGACGCCGACCTCGGCGTTGTCAGTGCTCACCTGTTGCCTCCAACCCTTTGCTTCTAACTAGAACACGTTACAGTTTTGACAGCTGTTTGCGCAATAAGCCCTGCTGGTTCGGGGTCTTTCGTCCCTGGTATATGTGAACGATGCAGCTGTTTTCCTTCAATGGTCGCTCGCCGCGGATCGACCCCACCGCCTTCGTCGCTCCCACCGCCACGCTGATCGGCGACGTCACCATCGAAGCCGGGGCCTCGGTGTGGTTCGGCGCCATCTTGCGCGCCGACGACGCTCCCATCGTGGTGCGCGAGGGCGCCAACGTACAGGACGGCTCGGTACTGCATGTGCCGCCGGGCGTTCCGGTGGACATCGGCCCCGGCGCGACGATCGCCCACATGTGCCTGATCCATGGCGCCAACATCGGCGCCGAGGCGCTGATCGGCAACCACGCCACCGTGCTCGACGGTGCGGTGATCGGCAGCCGCAGCCTGGTCGCGGCCGGAGCGACGGTGCTCGCCGGAACCAAGATCCCCGCCGGGGTGCTGGTGACCGGCTCGCCCGCCGTCGTCAAGGGTCCGATCGCCGGCACTGGTGCCGAGATGTGGATCAACGCCAACCCGCCGTACTACCGCAACCTCGCACAGCGCTACCGCGAAGGCCTGGAGCCGGTTGAACTGGGCGATTGATGCAGTTCTCGCCGAACGTATACTCAGACCGAAAAATTGCCGGGAAACTCGGTCTGATTACACGTTCGACGCGGCTATTGGTGCCGCTGAACTGGCTCGCTTAAACGGGTTTGGCGGTCTTGGCGGCGCGGTCCAACTCCCAGTAGGCGCGCAGCGCCACCAGTTCACCCTTTTCATTGGCCCGGTAGGTGAACACACCCTCGGTGACGATCTGGTGGCCGCCCATGGTGATGGTGATGTTTCCGGTGTTGGCTTCCTCATCGCCGCACTGGAAGGTGTCGGAGAAGTTGAATTCGATCTTGTCGGTGCTCGCGATCGCGTTGTCCCAGAACTTCGAGATCGCGTCACGACCGCGGTGCCCCTTGCCCTCGGGGTCGAAGTGCGACGGCCCGATCGGGTCTTGCACGATCGCGTCGTCGGCGAAGTTCGCCAGCCAGGCGTCCTTGTCGCGGGCCGCGACCGCGTCACGGGAGCGCTTGCCGGCAACGTGGGCGGGGTGATCTGCGTTCATGCGGATGTCCTTCTCAGTTGGCGGGCTTGTCGGCGGGCTTGTCAGCGGAGACCACCCACATCGAGTAGTACTGCGAGCCACCGCCGTAGGCGTGGCCCAGTGCCTTGCGGGCATTCGGCACCTGGTGATCGCCGGCCTTGCCCATCACCTGGATCGCCGACTCGGCGAACCGGATCATGCCCGAGGCGCCGATCGGGTTGGAGGACAGCACCCCGCCGGAGGCGTTGACCGGCAGCTTGCCGCCGATCGCGGTCTCGCCGGCCTGGGTGAGCCTCCAGCCCTCGCCGGGCGCTGCGAAGCCCAGGTTCTCCAGCCACATCGGCTCGAACCAGGAGAACGGCACGTAGATCTCCGCGGCGTCGATCTCGTCGATCGGGCTGGTGATCCCGGCTTCCTTCCACAGCGCGGCGGCGGCGTCCCGGCCGGCCTGCGGATTGACCTGGTCGCGCCCGGAGTAGGCCAACGGCTCGGTGCGCAGCGCGGTGGCGTGGATCCAGGCCACCGGCTCGCCCGCGTCGATCCGAGCCTGTGCTGCCGTTTCGTCACCGATCACGATCGCGCAAGCGCCGTCTGAAGACGGGCAGGTCTCGTCGAAACGGATGGGGTCCCACAGCATCTGGGACGCCATCACCTTCTCCACGGTGATGTCGGGCTGGTGCAGGTGCGCCAGCGGGTTGCGGGCGCCGTTGAGCCGGTCCTTGACCGCGACCATCGCGCCGATGTCGTTCGGTGCCCCGGACCGGCGGATGTAGGCGCGCACGTGCGGCGCGAAGTAGCCGCCGGCGCCGGCGCCGACCGGCTTGGTGAACGGCACCGGGATGCTCAGCGCCCACATCGCGTTGGACTCCGACTGCTTCTCCCACGACATCGCCAGCACCCGCCGGTACTTGCCGGACTTCACCAGGCTGGCCGCCACGATCGCGGTCGACCCGCCCACCGAACCGGCGGTGTGTACCCGGATCAGCGGCTTGCCGGTGGCGCCAACAGCATCGGCCATGAACAACTCGGGCATCATCACGCCCTCGAAGAAGTCCGGTGCCTTACCGACCACCACCGCGTCGATGTCGTCGAACGTCGAGCCCGAATCGGCCAGCGCACGGTCGATGGCCTCACGCACCAGGCCGTTCATCGACACGTCTTGGCGCTTGGCGACGTACTTGGTCTGCCCGGTGCCCAGCACTGCAGCGAGTTGGCCCATCAGTTGCGTCCTTCCATCACCGCGACCAGGTTCTGTTGCAGGGCAGGCCCGCTGGTGGCGTGGGCCAATACCCGGCCCGCCGAACCGTCAAAGATGTGCTGCGCGGCGAAGCCGATGCGCTCCAGACCGGCGACGAACATCGGATTGGCCGCCAGGGCGCCGCCGGACGGGTTCACCTTCGTCTTCGAGGGCAACCGCATCGCCTCGGTCAGGATCAGGTGCTGATGGGTGAACGGCGCGTGGATCTCGGCGACGTCCACCGCCGGCATGTCGTCGCCGGAGGCGGCGCGCGTCGAAGCGGTGGTGGACGCCGACCGGGTCAGGTCCCGACTGCCCAGCACCGGAGACTCGATGCGGTGCTCGAAACCGGTGATCCAGGCCGGGTTTTCGCACAGTTCGCGGGCTTTGTCGCCGGCGGCCAGCACGATCGCGGCGGCGCCGTCGGTGATCGGTGCGATGTCGTGCCGGCGCAGCGGGTCGGCGAAGAACGGACGCTCCAGCAGCTCATCGAGGCTGGCGGACGGCTCTACCGAATCCACCCGGTCGGCGACCGCGAAGGTATCCAGTGCCACCCGCGCCATCTGCTCGGCGGTCCATTGGCCGCCGTCCAGACCGAGCCGGGCCTGCAGTGCTGCGATCGAGACCGAGTCCGGCCACAGTGGAGCGACGGTATAGGGGTCGGTCTGCAGGGCCAGGATCCGGCGCAGCTGGCCGGCCGAGGACTTGCCGAAGCCGTAGGCCAATGCGGTGTCGACCTCGCCGGTCAACACCTTGATGTAGGCCTCGTACAGCGCCCATGCGCCGTCCATCTCCACATGCGACTCGTTGATCGGCGGAACCGCGCCGATAGAGTCGATCGCCGAGATGAACGAGAAAGCCCGTCCAGCAAGGTAATCCGAGGAACCCGAGCACCAGAAGCCGATGTCGGTCTGGGCGATGCCCAGCTCGGAGTACAACTGAGCGAAACACGGCATCAACATCTCGACGCCGTTGGTGGTGCCGTCGGTGCGGCGAACGTGCGGGGCGTGGGCGAAACCCACCACCGCGACATCGCGTTGCGTCATGCTGCCCCTCACAGGTGGTGCTTGTAGGTGTCGTAGTCGGCGTCCGGTTCGCCGGTGGGCCGGAAGTATTCGATGTTGTCGATGCCCAGGCCCCACTCCTCGCGGGGCTTCCACACCGCCTCGACGCGCATACCCATCCGCACCTCGTGTGCGTCGATGTCAGACACCAAGTGCAGGAAGGGAATGTCGGCGCCGTCGAGCAACACATAGGCGGCCACGTACGGCGGCTTGATGCGCTGCCCGGCGAACGGGATGTTGATGATGGCGAACGTCGTCACCGTGCCCTTGTCGGGCAGCTCGACGAAATTGTCCAACGGCAGGCCGGTGGCCGGGTCGGCCTCTTTGGGCGGGAAGTACAGCTTTCCTTCGGCGCCGGTGCGGGCCCCGAGCAGCTTGCCTTCCTGCAGGGCGCGCAGGTACGCGCTCTCCGGAAGCGAGGCGGTGTGCTGGATCTCCAGGCTGGACGGGATCACCACCATGCTCACCGGGTCGCGCTCGTCAGGGGTGTCGGCCACCGGTTCGGCGTCCTCACCGATCGTGAAGTAGGCGATGTCGGTGATCGCGCCGACGGTCTCGTCGGCCCAGTGCGCGTGCACGCGGGTGCCGACGCTGATCTCCTTGGGGCTTTCGGCCGCCACCGCGTGCAGAAGCGGCACGTCGGCGCCGTCGAGCTTGATCAGCGCCCAGGCGAACGGGCGCTGAAGCGGCTGGCCCTCCAACGGGGCCGGTTGCCAGGACCACGAGACCACGGTGCCGACACTGCCCACCGGTACGATCTCGGTGAGCGGTTCGTAGCTGACCGGGTCGTACTCGGCCGGCGGCACGTACACCCGACCGTCGGAACCACGGACGCCGACGATGCGGCGCTCACGCAGAGCGGTGAAGAACGCGCCTAGAACGGGGCCGACTGAACGTGTGTAGTCGAAGGACAACTTCAGCGGCGCAGAGAGGGGTGGCTCATGGTCATCGATCTGCGCGCGGTTGCTTTGGCTGGCAGTCACGGCATCGAGTAGAACAGGTTCTAACAATGGTGGCAAGCAGGCGAGCGAGGAGCCAAGGATGAAGCTGGGACTGCAACTCGGATATTGGGGCGCGCAGCCGCCGACCAACCACGCCGAACTGGTGGCCGCGGCCGAGAACGCCGACTTCGACGCGGTGTTCACCGCCGAGGCGTGGGGCTCCGACGCCTACACCCCGCTGGCCTGGTGGGGCTCGTCGACGTCACGGGTTCGGTTGGGCACCTCGGTGGTTCAGCTGTCGGCACGTACCCCGACCGCCTGCGCGATGGCTGCCTTGACGTTGGACCACCTCTCCGGTGGCCGCCACATCCTGGGCCTGGGCGTGTCCGGGCCGCAGGTGGTGGAGGGCTGGTACGGCCAGCGCTTCGGCAAGCCGCTGGCGCGCACCCGCGAGTACATCGACATCCTGCGCCAGGTGTGGGCCCGCGAGGCCCCGGTGACCAGCGCCGGCCCGCACTACCCCCTGCCGATCAGCGGTGAGGGCAGCACCGGACTGGGCAAGGCGCTCAAGCCGATCACCCACCCGCGCCGTGCCGACATCCCGGTGATGCTCGGCGCCGAAGGCCCGAAGAACATCGCGATGGCCGCCGAGATCGCCGACGGCTGGCTGCCGATCTTCTACGCCCCGCGGCTGGCCGACATGTACAACGAGTGGCTCGACGAGGGCTTTGCCCGACCGGGCGCGCGGCGCACCCGCGAAGACTTCGAGATCTGTGCGACGGCCAACATCGTCATCACCGAGGACCGCGCCGCGGCGTTCGCGGCCATGAAGCCCTACCTGGCGCTCTACATGGGTGGCATGGGCTCGGAGGACACCAACTTCCACGCCGAGGTCTACCGCCGGATGGGCTACGGCGAGGTGGTCGACGACGTGACCAAGTTGTTCCGCAGCGGGCAGAAGGACAAGGCCGGCGAGATCATCCCCGACGAGCTTGTGGACGACGCCGCGATCGTGGGCGACGTCGACTACGTCCGTAAGCAGATCAAGGTCTGGGAGGCCGCCGGCGTCACCATGATGGTGGTCACCGGACGCAGCACCGAGCAGATTCAGCAGCTGGCCTCGCTGGTTTAGTCCGGTTCGGCGCGCGGCGCTGGTTCCGCCTTGCGGGCAGACTAGAACGCGTTCTAGATTGGCCGAATGAGCGAAGCCGGCCTGTGGAACATTGCCCGTGACACCCCCGACGTCGCCGCCGTGGTCGACGTCCACGGCGGTCAGCTGAGTTACGGGGAGCTGGCCGCCCGCGCGGACCGCTACGGCCGCGGCCTGCAGGCGATGGGCCTGGAGCCCGGCGACGTGCTGGTGATGGTGCTGCCGAACATCGTCGACACGCTCGCGGTGTACTTCGCCGCCATGCAGACCGGGCTCTACATCGTGGCCATCAACTGGCACCTGACCGGTCCGGAGATCGGCTACATCCTCTCCGACAGTGGCGCGAAAGTTGTTGTCGCCCATGAGCGATTCGCTGAGGCGTCCAAGATCGCCGCTGACGAGGCCGGTCTGCCCGCGGCTGGGCGTTTCGCCGTCGGCGACATCGAGGGGTTCGCCCCGCTGTCCACGCTGGGCGCGGGCGAAGAGGGCCGGCCCGATGTGCGCACCATGGGTGCGGCGATGCTCTACACCTCCGGCACCACCGGTAAGCCCAAGGGCGTCAAGCGTCCGCTGACTGGCGCCGACCCCGACGCGGTGCCGGTTGCCTCGGCCGGCTTCTTCGCGCTGTATGACCTGCTGCCGTTCGACAACCACGTGCACATCTGTGGTTCGCCGCTGTATCACACTGCGGTGCTGAACTTCTCGTCGATCTCCATCCAGCTGGGCCACAAGGTGGTGCTGATGGACAAGTGGGACCCCGAGGAGATGCTGGCGTTGATCGACCAGCACAAAGTCACCCACAGCCACATGGTGCCCACCCAGTTCCGTCGGCTGTTGGCGCTGCCCGCCGAGGTGCGCGAGCGCTACGACATGTCTTCGCTGCGCAACATGATTCACGGCGCGGCGCCGTGCCCGCCCGAGGTCAAGCGTCAGATGTTGGACTGGTGGGGTCCGGTGATCACCGAGTACTACGCCGCCACCGAGGGCGGCGGCACCAAGATCAGCGGCGCCGAGTGGCTGACGCACCCGGGCTCGGTGGGCAAGGCCTGGCCGTATTCGGTGGTCAAGGTGCTCGACGACGAAGGCAACGAGCTGCCGGCCGGTGAGGTCGGCACCGTCTACATGCAGATGGGCGGCTCCACCTTCGCCTACCACAACGACAAGAAGAAGACCGAGGAAAACCGTGCCGGCGACCTGTTCACCGTCGGTGACGTCGGCTACCTCGATGAGGACGGCTACCTGTATCTGCAGGACCGCAAGACCAACATGATCATCTCCGGCGGGGTCAACGTCTACCCTGCCGAGATCGAGAACGAGCTGATCATTCACCCGAAGGTGCTCGATGTCGCGGTGTTCGGGGTGCCCGACGAGGACTGGGGCGAGGCGATCAAGGCCGTCGTCCAGCCGGCCGAGGGTGTTGTGGGCGATGACGCGCTGACCGCCGAGCTGATGGAGTACGCGGCGGCACGGCTGGCGAAGTTCAAGCTGCCCAAGTCAATTGACTACATCACGGAGATGCCGCGCGACCCCAATGGCAAGCTCTACAAGCGCAAGCTGCGCGACCCGTACTGGGAGGGTCGGGACGCCAAGATCTAGGGGGGCGCGCTAGGTGTACTGCCCAGGCAGGTTGGTTGAGAAAGTGTGACGACACGCTGTAAGAGTCGTTGATGGGTGAAGGTCTCCTGCC
>NZ_JBJIAM010000010.1:0-120976 GCF_045310815.1 Mycobacterium sp. SMC-19
CCGCGCCCACCCGCACCACCTCACCCCCGAACAGGCCTACCTCGCCCGCCCCAAAGCCACCCCCGCCAACCAACCCAACACTGCCATCCGGCTACGCACCGACGTCGTCGACCACTTCGGCAAACTCACCCTGCGCCACGGCAGCCGCCTACACCACCTCGGTATCGGCCGCGCCCACGCCAGCACCCCCGTGCTGATCCTGGTTACCGCCACCACCGTCACCGTCATCAGCAAAACCGGCCACCACGTCATCGCCAGCCACCACATCGACCCCGACCACAACTACTGGCCCAACAAACAGAAAAACCCCGGCAAAAGCCGGGGCAATCTGTAACCGATGACGCGACTCATGTGTAACCCATGACCCGACTCATCACAAAGTGTCCGAGGGGGGACTTGAACCCCCACGCCCGTTAATAGGGCACTAGCACCTCAAGCTAGCGCGTCTGCCATTCCGCCACTCGGACCAACCCGGCGCGGCCGGGCAGCTAAGGCTAACGGATGCCGATCGCTGGACCCAAACCCAGCCCTCGCAACGCGATCCGGAGGGGCGTGAAGTGGTAGTAAAGGTAGCTGTGACCGATTTCCCCGATCCTGCCGGAGACGCAGTGGGCGAGGTGGTCGAACTCGTCAGCACTCTCATCCGCTTCGACACCTCCAACACCGGCGAGCCGGCCACCACCAAAGGTGAGGCCGACTGCGCGCGCTGGGTGGCCACCCAGCTCGAGGAAGTGGGCTATGAGACCGAATACCTCGAATCGGGTGCGCCGGGGCGGGGAAACGTGTTCGCCCGCCTCAAGGGCAGTGATCCATCCCGCGGGGCGCTGCTGATCCACGGGCACCTCGACGTGGTGCCGGCCGAGGCCAGCGAGTGGAGCGTGCACCCGTTCTCCGGCGCGATCGAAGACGGCTATGTCTGGGGTCGCGGCGCGGTCGACATGAAGGACATGGTCGGCATGATGATCGCGGTGGCCCGGCACCTGGCCCGGCACAAGATCACCCCGCCGCGGGATCTGGTGTTCGCGTTCGTCGCCGACGAGGAGGCCGGCGGCAAGTACGGCGCGCACTGGCTCATCGAGAACCGCCCCGACCTGTTCGACGGGGTGACCGAGGCGATCGGGGAGGTGGGTGGTTTCTCGCTGACGGTGCCGCGGCGCGACGGCGGGGAGCGCCGGCTGTACCTGATCGAGACCGCGGAGAAGGGCCTGTCCTGGATGCGGCTGCGGGCCCACGGCCGGGCCGGGCACGGGTCGATGATCAACGACGACAACGCCGTCACCATCCTGGCCGAGGCGGTGGCCCGGCTGGGTCGCCACCGGTTCCCGCTGGTGCTCTCCGATGCCGTGGTGGAGTTTCTGGCCGCGGTCAGTGAGGAGACCGGGCACACCATCGACGTCGACTCCCCGGACCTGGAGGGGATGATCGAGAAGCTGGGGCCGATCGCCCGCATCGTCAACGCCACCCTGCGCGACACCGCGACGCCGACCATGCTGGCGGCCGGCTACAAGGCCAACGTGATCCCGGCGACGGCCGAGGCGGTAGTGGACTGCCGGGTGCTGCCCGGGCGACAGGCGGCGTTCGAGGCCGAGGTCGACGCGCTGATCGGCCCCGACGTGACCCGGGAATGGGTCGCCCTCCAACCGCCCGTCGAGACCACCTTCGATGGCGACCTGGTCGAGGCGATGAATGCGGCGCTGCTGGCCTGTGACCCCGACGCCCGGACGGTGCCCTACATGCTGTCCGGGGGAACGGATGCAAAAGCCTTCGCCAAGTTGGGTATTCGATGCTTCGGCTTCGCCCCGCTTCGGCTGCCGCCCGACCTCGACTTCTCCGCGCTGTTCCACGGGGTCGATGAACGCGTACCGGTTGACGCGCTGGAGTTCGGTACCCGCGTACTGCACCACTTCCTGACACACTGCTGACCAAACGACGAAGTTGATCCACTACGAGAGGACAGTCATGACCACAGCCCCCGACCCGTACGCCGCGCTGCCCAAGCTGCCGACGTTCACGCTCACCTCCACGTCGCTGACCGACGGTCAGCCGCTGGGCAAGGCCCAGGTCAGCGGAATCATGGGTGCCGGTGGTGAAGATGCCAGCCCACAGCTGAGCTGGTCGGGCTTTCCCGAGGAGACCCGCAGCTTCGCGGTCACCGTCTACGACCCGGACGCCCCCACCGCGTCGGGCTTCTGGCACTGGGCGGTGGCCAACCTGCCGGCCACCTGCACCGAGCTGCCCGAGGGCGTCGGGGACGGCAGCCTGCTGCCCGGGGACGCGCTGACCCTGGTCAACGACGCCGGGATGCGCCGCTATGTGGGTGCCGCGCCGCCGGCCGGTCACGGGGTGCACCGCTACTACGTGGCGGTGCACGCCGTCGACGTCGAGACGCTGGAGCTGGCCGAAGACGCCAGCCCGGCCTACCTGGGTTTCAACCTGTTCATGCATGCGATCGCGCGCGCGGTGATCGTCGGCACCTACGAGCAGAAGTAGCCCCACCCCCCTCGAGTACTTCCCCCCGTGGGCAGTTCCTCCCGCGAGCGTGCGTGTTTGTACGGCCGCGACCGGCGTGTCGCGTACAAACACGCACGCTCGCGCGGGAGGGCGGGACGCGGGAGGGACGGGGGCGGGAGGGAGGGGCGCGCTAGCGGGTGGCGGACCCGACCGCCTCGGCCAGCGACGCGAACCCTCCGTCGCGCAGCCGCTGCGCCAGACCGTCATGGATGTTGCGGGCCCACAGGCCGCCGCCGTAGATGAAGCCGGTGTAGCCCTGCAGCAGCGAGGCGCCGGCGGTGATGCGCTCCCAGGCGTCGTCGGCCGTCTCGATCCCGCCCACGCTGATCAGGACCAGCCGGTCGCCGACCCGGGCGTACAACCGCCGCAGCACCTCCAGCGCTCGGCGGGCCACCGGTGGGCCCGAGATCCCGCCGGGCCCCAACTCGGCCACCCCCGGGGTCGCCAGGCCTTCGCGTGACACCGTGGTGTTGGTCGCCACGATGCCGGCCAGGCCCAAGTCCACGCACAGGTCGGCGATGGAATCCAGGTCGGTGTCGGCCAGATCCGGTGCGATCTTCACCAGCACCGGCTTGGTGGTCTCGGCGCGCACCGCGGCCAGGATGGGCCGCAGCGACTCGACGGCCTGCAGGTCGCGCAGCCCCGGCGTATTCGGCGAGCTGACGTTGACCACCAGGTAGTCGGCCAGCGGGGCCAGCAGCCGGGCGCTGGTGCGGTAGTCCTGCACCGCGCCCTCGGGCGGGGTGACCTTGGTCTTGCCGATGTTCACCCCGATCGGCACCTCGGCCCGGTGCCGCGTCAGTCGCGCCGCCAGGGCGGCGGCCCCGTGATTGTTGAAGCCCATCCGGTTCAGCAGCGCGCGGTCGTCGGGCAGCCGGAACAGCCGGGGCGCGGGATTACCCGGTTGCGCCGCCGCTGTCACGGTGCCCACCTCGGCATAGCCGAAACCCAATGCGCCCCAAGCCTTGAGCCCGGAACCGTTCTTGTCGAACCCGGCGGCCAGCCCGAGCGGCCCGGGGAACTGCACCCCGAACACGGTGCTGGCCAGCAGCGGGTCGTGCGGGGCGAGCCGGCGCCGCAGAGACCGGCGTGCCGGCGCCGTCGCGGCGGCGCCGCGTAATCCCGCGAACACAATGGTGTGGATGCGCTCGGCCGGCACCATGAAGAAGGCCCGGCGCACGGCGCCGTAGAGACCCATCGGTCTACAGTCCCGGCTGGTCGACGCAGCGGCTCTCGCTGATCGCATTAACAGCAGACTTCTTGCGGCGCAGCAGCACTCGCCTGCTCCCGTCGGTGTACAACCGCACTCGGGTCAGCTCCCAACCTCGGTATTCGGCTTCGATGGACAACCGGGTGGACGCCCCGATCCGGGTGACCTCCGGGGGCAGTCGCAGCGGAATCCATTCGTAGTCATCGGACAGGTCGGTATCCCAGCCGGCCGGCATTCGTCGTGGACTCAGCGTGGTCACCGCGGCCTCGCGGCGTGCTCGATCACCTGGACCCCAGCACCGGAGCCCGACACCACGTACAGGGTGTCTGACTTCTCGTCCAAGGCCAGGGTGTTGGGTTGCTGCACTGTCGGATAGCGAACCTTCTCCACGGGAATTCCGGTGGTCAAATCGTAGCCGACCACGGTGTTCGTCCCGGTCTGCGACACCCAGGCAAACCCGCCCGCCCCGGCCAGCCCGTAGGGGGCATCCGGCACCGGGTAGTCCTGGTGCAGCATCAGCGGGTCCACGCCGTACACCAGCAGTCGGCCGCTGCGGGGGTCGGCCGCCAGCACCGGCCCCTGCGAGGCGGCGGCCAGGGTGGTGGCGCCCTGGCCCGCCCGCAGCGCGTACTGGGGTTTGCCGTCGGTGCCGATGGTCGTCACCGAGGTCTGCCCGCGGTCCAGCACCACCGCCACATCGCCCTGGGTCACGATCTGGTCGACCCGGGCGAAGATCTTGGCCCGCTCGGCGATCCGCGTGCCGTCGGCGGTCAGCGTGTAGACCGCGCCGTCGGCGCTGCCCAACACCATGATTCCGTCGGCGCGCCGGCCGATAGCGGTGAAATCGACACCGGCGGCATCGTCGACGTCGACGCGTTTGATGCCGCGGGTGGCCAGGTCGACGGTGTAATAGCCGCCGCTGCCGGACAGGTAGGCCACGCCCTGGCCGTCGCCGGCCAGCGAGTTCGCCGGCCCCGGCAACGCCACCGCCGCGGGTGGGCGACTGGAGTCGCCGACCAGTCCGAGCGTCGCGGCGGCCTGCGCGTCCGGCCCGGGGGACAGCACCGCCAGCAGTCGGGTGCTCGCGTCGAAGACCGCACCGGTGGCCCGGCCGGCCAGCGGCCGTACCGTGCCGGCAGGCCGCACCGCGGCGACCGGGGAAACGGCGGGCTCGGCCGGCGCGATCGTGGGCGGCGGCGCGGTGATGGGATTGGATGAGCACGCCGTGAGCAGCAGCAGCGGCAGCAACAGGCCTTGCAGGGACCGGCGGGACCGGCGGGTGGGGCGCTTGGGCACAGGGCAGCTCTTCCAGCTCGTCAGGGTGGCGGATGGGTGCGAACACCGATTCTAAGGAAGGCCGCGAGGTGAAGCTCGCATGTCCGTCCGAACAATAAGTTCGCTTAGGTGTAACCTCTCGGCCATGACTGTGGTCGATGACTGGCAGCTGGCGTGTTCGGAGTTCCGCATCGAGGAGATCTGGACCGGCGCCTTCGCCAGTGGTTTCGGCGAGGTCGGTGACGGCCGCAGCTTCTCCTTCCACACCGAGCAGCAGAAGCTCGTGGTCGACATCTATCGGCCCCGGCTGGCCGGCCCGGTCCCGCACGACGAGGACGTGGTCGCCACCGCGAGCCGGCACCTGTTCGAGATCGATGTCGCCGACGAGCGCAGCCTGACCGCCGCGGTGCGCGACGTGGTATCCGGTCTGACCCGCTGACCCCAGCCCGGTACGGTCATCGTCGTGTCGGTAGTCGAGACGGTGATGTCCTGGCCGCAAGTAGTCGTCCTGGCGATTGTCCAGGGCCTCACCGAATTTCTGCCGGTTTCCTCCTCGGGACACCTGGCCCTGGTCTCCCGGCTGTTCTTCGCCGGTGACGCGGGCGCTTCCTTCACCGCGGTGACCCAACTCGGCACCGAGGTCGCCGTGCTGGTCTATTTCGCCAAGGACATCGCGCGCATCGCCACAGCCTGGCTCTCCGGGGTGGCGTCGGCGTTGGCCAAGACACCGTTGCCCGCCGAACGCGAGACCGACTACCGGATGGGCTGGTACGTCATCATCGGCACCATTCCCATCTGTGTGCTGGGCCTGCTGTTCAAAGACCTGATCCGGTCCGGGGTCCGCAACCTGTGGGTGGTGGCCACCGCGTTGGTGGTGTTCTCGTTGGTGATCGCCGCGGCCGAGTACTTCGGCCGCCAGGCCCGCCACGCCAAGGAACTGACCTGGCGCGACGCCGTGCTGGTGGGTTCGGCGCAGACCCTTGCACTGGTGCCGGGGGTGTCCCGGTCCGGTGCCACCATCAGTGCCGGGCTGTTCGCCGGCCTGGACCGGGAATTGGCTGCCCGATTCGGTTTCCTGCTGGCGATTCCGGCGGTGTTCGCCTCCGGGCTGTTCTCGCTGCCGGATGCGTTTCACCCCGAAGGTGCGGGGATGAGCGCCACCGGTCTGCAACTGCTGGTCGCCACCCTGATCGCGTTCGCAGTGGGCTGGGCGGCCATCTCGTGGTTCCTGAAGTTCCTGGTGTCGCACAGCATGTACTGGTTTGTCGGGTACCGGGTGATCGCCGGGACGACGATCCTGGTCCTGCTGGCCACCGGGGTGTTGGCGGCCTCGCCATGACCGTCATCCTGCTGCGCCACGGCCGGTCCACCTCGAACACCTCCGGGGTGCTGGCCGGGCGCACCGAAGGCGTCGAACTCGACGAGTTGGGGCGCGAGCAGGCCGCCCAGCTCGTCGGCCGGCTCGACGGCCTGCCGATCAAGGCGGTGGTGCGCTCACCGCTGCTGCGCTGCCGACGCACCGTCGAACCGCTGGCCGCAGCGCTGGGGCTGGAGCCGCTCGTCGACGACCGGCTCGCCGAGGTCGACTACGGGGCCTGGACCGGCCGCAAGATCAGCGAGCTGACCGCCGAGCCGCTGTGGCGGGTGGTGCAGGCGCAGCCCAGCGCGGCGATCTTCCCCGACGGCGAAGGGCTGGCGCAGGTGCAGGCCCGGGCGGTCAGTGCGGTCCGTGATCACGACCGGCAGCTGGCCGCCCAGCACGGCGCCGACGTGCTGTGGGTGGCGTGCACCCACGGCGATGTCATCAAGGCGGTCATCGCCGACGCGCTCGGCGTGCATCTGGACGGCTTCCAGCGGATCACCGCCGACCCGGCATCGGCGAGCGTGATCCGCTACACGCCGTTGCGCCCGTTCGTAATCCACCTCAACCACACCGGAGCGTCGTTGGCCGCCGCGGTGAAGAGTTCGCCGGCCGGCCCCGTCGGTGAAAGCGACGCGGTAGTGGGCGGTTCCACCACCTAGGTCCACCTCGCCGAAGACAGATGCCGTCGGCCGCCTCAACTGCCGGTATTTTGGAGATGCCATGTCCCGAGCAATTCATGTCTTCCGCACTCCCGACCGTTTCGTGGCCGGGACCGTCGGCCAGCCCGGAAACCGCACCTTCTATCTGCAGGCGGTCCACGACGAACGGATCGTCTCGGTGGTGCTGGAAAAGCAGCAGGTCGCGGTGCTCTCCGAACGTATCGGTGCGCTGCTGCTGGAGGTCAACCGTCGATTCGGCACGCCGGTGCCGCCCGAACCCACCGAGATCGACGACCTGGACCCGCTGGTCACGCCGGTGGACGCCGAGTTCCGGGTCGGCACCATGGGGCTGGGCTGGGATTCCGAGGCGCAGACGGTAGTGGTGGAGCTGCTTGCGGTCAGTGACGCCGAGTTCGACGCGTCGGTGGTGCTCGACGACACCGACGAGGGGCCGGACGCGGTGCGGGTGTTCCTCACCCCGGAGTCCGCGCGCCAGTTCGCCACCCGCTCCAACCGGGTCATCTCGGCGGGCCGCCCGCCCTGTCCGCTGTGCGACGAGCCGCTGGACCCCGCCGGTCACATGTGCGTGCGCACCAACGGCTATCGGCGGGGTGCTTTCGGGCCCGACGACGAGCCCGATGACGCAGATATCTGACGACCGGGAGACGTTGCGCTCCGGGGAACTGGAGATCCTGGGCCGCATCCGCTCGGCGAGCAACGCCACCTTCCTGTGCCAGGCGACGCTGGGGGAGAACCGCGTCCACTGCGTGTACAAGCCGGTCGCCGGCGAACAGCCGCTCTGGGATTTCCCCGACGGCACCCTGGCCGGCCGCGAACTCGGCGCGCACCTGATCTCGGTCGAACTGGGCTGGAATCTGGTTCCTTACACCATCATTCGGGACGGACCGGCGGGTCCGGGCATGGTGCAGCGGTGGGTGGATCAGCCCGAAGACGACGACGAAGATGACGTATCGTCGGCGCCCGGCCTGGTCGACGTGGTTCCGGGCGACCACGTTCCGGCGGGCTACCTGCCGGTGTTGCAGGCCTATGGCCACGACGGCGACCCGGTCACCCTGGTGCACGCCGACGACATTCGGTTGCGCCGCCTCGCCGTCTTCGACGTGGTGATCAACAACGCCGACCGCAAAGGCGGACACATTCTGCACGGCACCGACGGCCGCGTCTACGGCGTCGACCACGGCGTGAGCCTGCACACCCAGGACAAGTTGCGCACGGTGCTGTGGGGGTGGGCGGGCAAGTCGGTGGCCACGCTGGACGACGAGGCGTTGCCGGCCCTGGCGCGGCTGCTGGTGGCGCTGGAGGGTCCGCTGGCGGCGTGCCTGCAGCCGCACCTGACCGTCGACGAGATCGCCGCCCTGCGCGGTCGCGTCGCCGACCTGCTGGATCACCCGGTGATGCCCGGTCCGAACCGTCATCGCCCGATCCCGTGGCCGGCGTTCTGAACACGGCGTGGCCGCCCGCTAGCCGCAGTCGCGAATCCGGCACCAGCGGGCGTCGGGGATACTGCCAGACGTGACGCTGACCGACGCGGCGCTGGCCGCCGAACTGGCAGTCGAGGCCGGAAAGCTTTTGCTGGCGGTGCGTGACGAGGTGGGCTTTGCCCAGCCGTGGCACCTTGGCGACACCGGCGACGGTCGGGCCAACCAGCTGATCATCCGCAGGCTGCGTGACGCGCGCCCCGGGGACGCGGTGCTCAGCGAGGAATCGCCGGACAACTTGGTCCGGCTGCGGTCGGACCGGGTCTGGATCGTCGACCCGCTCGACGGCACCCGCGAATTCACCCAACCTGGACGCGACGACTGGGCGGTGCACATCGCGCTGTGGCAGCGTGGCGGCCCCGACGGCTTTGGCGCGATCACCGACGCCGCGGTGTCGCTGCCGGCCTACGACAACAGAAGCAACGTCGTCTTCCGCACCGACACGGTCGCCCGGCCCGCCACCCCGACCGGTCCGCCGAACCCCATTCGGGTCGCGGTCAGCGCCTCCCGGATGCCCGCGGTGGTACGACTCATCCGCGAGGTGCTGCCGGTGGAGCCGGTGCTGATGGGATCGGCGGGCGCCAAGGCGATGGCCGTGGTGCGCGGCGAGGTGGACGCCTACCTGCACGCCGGCGGGCAGTGGGAGTGGGATTCGGCCGCGCCGGCCGGTGTGGTGCTGGCGGCGGGCCTGCACGCGTCCCGGATCGACGGGTCGCCGTTGCGCTACAACCGCCCCGACCCCTACCTGCCCGACCTGCTGATGTGCCGGCCCGACGTGGCGCCCATCCTGCTGGACGCGATGCGGCGAACAGTCCTCTAAAGGACGGGCCTTACAGTCGTGGGCATGCAATCGTGGTCCGCGCCGGCCGTTCCAGTCCTGCCCGGGCGCGGCCCGGCGCTGCGCCTCTATGACACCGCCGACCGGCAGGTGCGCCCGGTGTCGCCGGGCCCGACGGCCACCATGTACGTCTGTGGCATCACGCCCTATGACGCCACGCATCTGGGCCACGCCGCCACTTATCTGGTGTTCGACCTGATTCACCGGCTCTGGCTCGACGCCGGCCATCAGGTGGACTACGTGCAGAACGTCACCGACGTCGACGACCCGCTGCTCGAGCGCGCCGAGCGCGACGGGGTGCCGTGGCAGGAGCTGGCGGCCAGTCAGGTCGAGTTGTTCGGCGCCGACATGACCGCGTTGCGGGTGCTGCCGCCCCGCGACTACGTGGCGGCCACCGAGGCCATCGACGAGGTCGTGGAAGTGGTCGAGAAGATGCTGGCCGCCGGATCGGCCTACATCGTCGACGGTGACTATCCCGACATCTACTTCCGCGCCGACGCCACCGAGCAGTTCGGCTACGAATCCGGCTTCGACCGCGCCACCATGCTGGAGCTGTTCGCCGAGCGCGGCGGCGATCCGGAGCGGGCCGGCAAGTCCGATCCGCTCGACGCCTTGCTGTGGCGCGCGGCCCGCCCGGGTGAGCCCAGTTGGCCCTCGCCGTTCGGGGCCGGCCGGCCAGGTTGGCATGTCGAGTGCGCCGCGATCGCGTTGAGCCGTCTCGGCTCGGGGCTCGACATCCAGGGCGGCGGCTCCGATCTGGTCTTCCCGCACCACGAGTTCTCCGCCGCGCACGCCGAATCCCTCACGGGGGAGCGCCGTTTCGCCCGGCACTACGTGCATGCCGGGATGATCGGCTGGGACGGGCACAAGATGTCCAAGAGCCGCGGCAACCTGGTGCTGGTCTCCAAGCTGCGCGCCCAGGGAACCGAGCCGGCCGCGATCCGGCTGGGCCTGCTGGCCGGGCACTACCGCAGCGACCGGTTCTGGGACGACGCGACCCTCGCCGCCGCCGAGGCGAGGCTGGAGCGCTGGCGGGCCGCGACGACGCTTCCGGCGGGACCGGCCGCCGACGACGTCATCGCCCGGGTGCGTCGCTATCTGGCCGATGACCTGGACACCGTCAAGGCGCTGGCCGCGTTGGACGGCTGGACGACCGACGCATTGGAGTACGGCGGCCACGACGCCGACGCACCGCGGCTGGTGGCCACGGCGGTCGATGCGCTGCTGGGAGTGGCGCTGTAGGCCACCCACGGCGGGGGTAGGTTGAGCAGATGTCTTCGATTCACTCCCAAGTCATTTTCATCACCGGTGGCGCGCACGGTATCGGCGAGCAGCTGGCCCGCCGGCTGCACTCCCAGGGCGCTTCGGTGGTGGTGACGGACCTGGATGAGGCCGCCCTGGGCAAGCTGGCCGATGATCTCGGTGACCGGGTGCTGACCGCCGTCGCCGACGTGCGGGATCTGGCCGCGATGCAATCGGTGACCGCGCAGGCCGTGCAGCGTTTCGGCGGCATCGACACCGTTGTCGCCAACGCCGGCATCGCCAGCTACGGCTCGGTGCTGAACGTGGATCCCGAGACGTTCAAGCGGGTCATCGACGTCGACGTGATCGGGGTGTTCAACACCGTGCGGGCCGCCCTGCCGTCGGTCATCGAGCGTCGCGGCTATGTGCTGGTGGTGTCCTCGCTGGCGGCGTTCAGTCCGCTGGCCGGGATGGCGTCCTACGACGTGGCCAAGGCCGGGGTCGAGCACTTCGCCAGTGCGCTGCGCCAGGAGGTCGCCTACCAGGGCGTTGAGGTCGGATCGGCGCACATGGCCTGGATCGACACCCCGTTGGTTCGCGACACCAAGGCCGATCTGGGGGCCTTCGGCGAGATGCTGGGCAAACTGCCGTGGCCGCTGAACAAGACCACCTCGGTCGACAAGTGTGTCGACGCCTTCGTCGCGGGCATCGAGGGCCGTCGCCGCCGCGTCTACTGCCCCGGCTGGGTGGGGGTGTTCCGCTGGCTCAAGCCGGTGCTGACACTGCGGCCGGTGGAAGGCCCGTTCATCAAGGGAGCCGCCACCATCGTCCCGAAGATGGACGCCGAAGTCGCCGCACTGGGCCGCTCCACCAGTGCGTACAACGAGGCCCGGGAAAAAGAGAAGTAGCCCGCACGAGCCCGGCGGCTCAGCGCCGCCGGCGTCGCAGGTAGCGCTCGAACTCGGCTGCCAGCGCATCGCCGTCGATCTTGTTCAGCGCCTCGGTCATGTCGACCTCGGCGTCGCCGCGTTCCTCCAAAGAGGCCACGTAGTCGGCGATCTCGTCGTCCTCGCTGGCCATCTCGCTGACCGCCAGCTCCCACTCCTCGGCTTGGGCCGGCAGGTCGCCCAGCGGAACCTCGATGTCCAGGGCGTCCTCGACGCGCTGCAGCAGGGCGACCGTGGCCTTGGGGTTGGGCGGCTGCGAGACGTAGTGCGGCACCGCCGCCCAGAAGGTGACCGCCGGAATCCCGGCCGCCACGCAGGCGTCCTGGAACACCCCGGTGATGCCGGTCGGGCCCTCGTAGCGGGTCTCGGTCAGCCCGAAGCGGGTGGCCGACTCCGCCGAATACGCCGCCCCGGACACCGGCACCGGGCGGGTGTGGGGGGTGTCCGCCAACAGCGCGCCCAGGATCACCACGGTGTCGACGTCGAGTTGTTCGATGACCGCCAGCAACTCGGCGCAGAACGATCGCCAGCGCATGTTCGGCTCGACCCCGTGCATCAGCACGATGTCGCGGTCGCTGCCCGGCGGCTGGCAGTGCGAAATGCGCATCGACGGCCAGACCAGCTCACGGGTGACGCCGTCGAGCTGGCGGATCACCGGCCGATTCACCTGGTAGTCGTAGTAGGCCTCGTCGTCGATCTCGACGATCAGCCGGGCCTCCCAGATGCTGTTGAGGTGCTGCACCGCATCGCTGGCGGCGTCGCCGGCGTCATTCCATCCCTCGAACGCAGCCACCACGATGGTGTCGTGCAGTTCGGGAAGGGCAGCGCCGTCATCTCCTCGGGTCACAAGGCCAGGGTAAGGCCTGCGCAAAGATCACGGGCCGCACCGGACCGGCTGAGTCGGCTTGTTGGTTGGGGTATTCGTCCCCGTGCTGGGTGACCACGTAGACTTTTCACCGTCGAGAGGCGTTGCAACGGTTCGCCGGTCCGCCGGTAACCGCCACGCTCGGCAGAGTTAAGGACGCCTTCCGCCAAGGAAGGAGCCCGCATGAATGCCTTTGAGCCCAACATCCGGCCTGACTGCACCGACGAGCTGAAGGCCGCGCTGAGCCGGCGAATCATGGTGATCGACGGCGCGATGGGCACGGCGATTCAGCGGGACCGCCCGGACGAGGCCGGTTACCGCGGCGACCGATTCACCGAGTGGCCGACCGCGCTACAGGGCAACAACGACCTGCTGACCCTGACGCAACCGCAGATCATCGAGGGCATCCACCGCGAGTACCTCGAGGCGGGCGCCGACATCCTGGAGACCAACACGTTCAACGCGAACGCGGTCTCGCTCGCCGACTATGACATGGCGGACTTCAGCTACGAACTGAACTACGCCGGCGCCGCCCTGGCCCGCAAGGCGGCCGACGAGTTCAGCACCGGCGACAAGCCCCGCTACGTGGCCGGCACGCTCGGGCCGACCACGCGGACCGCGTCGATCTCACCGGACGTCAACGACCCCGGCGCCCGCAACGTCTCCTACGACCAGCTGGTCGCCGCCTACCTCGAGGCCGCCAACGGCCTAGTCGACGGCGGCGCCGACATCCTGCTCATCGAGACCATTTTCGACTCGCTGAACTCCAAGGCGGCGGTGTTCGCCGTCGAGACGCTGTTCGAGGAGCGCGGACGCCGCTGGCCGGTCATCATCTCCGGCACCATCACCGATGCGTCCGGGCGCACCTTGTCGGGTCAGGTCACCGAGGCGTTCTGGAACTCGATCCGGCACGCGAAGCCGGTCGCGGTGGGCCTCAACTGCGCCTTGGGCGCGCCGGAGATGCGGCCCTACATCGCCGAGATGGCGCGGATCGCGGACACCTACATCTCCTGCTACCCGAACGCGGGCCTGCCCAACGCCTTTGGCGAGTACGACGAGTCGCCGGAGGCTCAGGCCTCCTACATCGCGGACTTCGCCGACGCGGGCCTGGTCAACATGGTCGGGGGTTGCTGTGGAACGGCGCCGGCGCACATCGCCGAGATCGCCAAGGTGGTCGAGGGCAAGCCGCCGCGCGAGCTGCCCACCATCGAGGTGGCCACCCGCCTGTCGGGCCTGGAACCGCTCAACATCACCGACGACTCACTGTTCGTGAATATCGGTGAACGCACCAACATCACCGGCTCCGCCCGGTTCCGCAACCTGATCAAGGCCGAGGACTACGACACCGCACTGTCGGTCGCACTGCAGCAGGTCGAGGTCGGTGCGCAGGTCATCGACATCAACATGGACGAGGGCATGATCGACGGCGTCGCCGCGATGGACCGGTTCACCAAACTGATCGCGTCCGAGCCGGACATCAGCCGCGTGCCGGTGATGATCGACTCCTCCAAGTGGGAGGTCATCGAGGCGGGCCTGAAGAACGTGCAGGGCAAGCCGATCGTCAACTCGATCTCCATGAAGGAGGGCGAGGAGAAGTTCATCCGCGAGGCCCGGCTGTGCCGCAAGTACGGCGCCGCGGTGGTCGTGATGGCCTTCGACGAGCAGGGGCAGGCCGACAACCTGGAGCGCCGCAAGGAGATCTGCGGGCGCGCCTACCGGATCCTGACCGAGGAGGTCGGTTTCCCGGCCGAGGACATCATCTTCGACCCCAACTGCTTCGCGCTGGCGACCGGCATCGAGGAGCACGCCACCTACGGGATCGACTTCATCGAGGCCTGCGCCTGGATCAAGGAGAACCTGCCTGGGGTGCACATCTCCGGCGGCATCTCGAACGTGTCGTTCTCCTTCCGGGGCAACAACCCGGTCCGCGAGGCGATCCACGCGGTGTTCCTGTTCCACGCCATCAAGGCCGGCCTGGACATGGGCATCGTCAACGCCGGCGCGCTGGTGCCCTACGACTCGATCGACCTCGAACTGCGGGACCGGATCGAGGACGTGGTGCTCAACCGTCGCCCCGATGCCGCCGAGCGGCTGCTGGAGATCGCCGAACGGTTCAACTCCGCAGAGAAGGCTGAAGATCCCGCGGCGGCCGAATGGCGATCTCTCCCGGTTCGTGAGCGGATCACCCACGCCCTGGTCAAGGGCATCGACGCCGACGTAGAGACGGACACCGAGGAGTTGCGGGCCGAGATCGCCGCCGCGGGCGGTCGTCCGATCGAGGTGATCGAGGGCCCGCTGATGGACGGCATGAACGTGGTCGGCGACCTCTTCGGCGCGGGCAAGATGTTCCTGCCCCAGGTGGTGAAGTCGGCCCGGGTGATGAAGAAGGCCGTGGCCTACCTGCTGCCGTACATCGAGGCGGAGAAGCAGCCCGGTGAAGCCGAGCACACCAACGGCACGATCGTGATGGCGACGGTGAAGGGTGACGTCCACGACATCGGCAAGAACATCGTCGGGGTCGTGCTGCAGTGCAACAACTACACCGTGGTCGACCTCGGTGTGATGGTGCCTGCCGAGAAGATCCTGGCCGCGGCCAAGGAATACAACGCCGACATCGTCGGCCTCTCCGGCCTGATCACCCCGTCACTGGAGGAGATGGCCGGCTTCGCCGCCGAGATGGAGCGTGAAGGCCTCCAGATCCCGCTGCTGATCGGCGGCGCGACCACGTCGCGTGCCCACACGGCCGTGAAGATCGCGCCGCGTCGCAGCGGTCCGGTGGTCTGGGTCAAAGATGCCTCGCGTTCGGTTCCGGTCGCGGCCGCGCTGCTCGACGACAAGCAGCGGCCGGCGCTGCTGGAATTGACCGCGAAGGATTACGCGTCCCTGCGGGAACGGCACGCCCAGAAGAATGAGCGGCCGATGGTGCCGCTGGAGAAGGCCCGGGCGAACCGGACGCCTATCGAGTGGGACGGCTACACGCCGCCGGTACCTGCCCAGGGCCTCGGCGTGCGGGAGTTCCTTGACTACGACCTCGCCGAGTTGCGCGAGTTCATCGACTGGCAGCCGTTTTTCAACGCGTGGGAGATGAAGGGGCGCTTCCCCGACATCCTCAACAACCCGGCTTCGGGCGAGGCCGCCCGCAAGCTGTACAACGACGCCCAGCAGATGCTCGACACCCTGATCGAGGAGAAGTGGCTGACGGCCAACGCGGTGATCGGGTTCTTCCCGGCCAACGCGGTCGGCGACGATGTCGAGGTCTACACCGACGAGACTCGTACCGAGGTGCTGACGATGTTCCACAACCTGCGTCAGCAGGGTGATCACCGGGCCGGCATCCCGAACCGGTCACTGGGCGACTACATCGCCCCCAAGGAAACGGGTCTGGCGGACTACATCGGCGCTTTCGCCGTCACCGCCGGGCTCGGCAGCGGCGAGAAGATCGCGGAGTTCAAGGCAGATCTCGACGACTACAGCGCGATCCTGCTGGAGTCGGTGGCCGACCGGCTGGCGGAGGCCTTCGCCGAACGGATGCATCAGCGGGTTCGCAAGGAGTTCTGGGGATTCCAGCCGGATGAGCAGTTGGACAACGAGGCACTGATCGCCGAGAAGTACCAGGGAATCCGCCCCGCCCCGGGCTACCCGGCCTGCCCGGAGCACACCGAGAAGGCGACGATCTGGAAGTTGATGGACGTCCACGAGCGGACCCGCATCGAGCTGACCGAGTCGATGGCGATGTGGCCCGGTGCCGCCGTCAGCGGCTTGTACTTCTCGCACCCGCAGTCGCAGTACTTCGTGATCGGCCGGTTGGCCCAGGACCAGGTCGCCGACTACGCGAAGCGCAAGGGCTGGACCTTGGTGGAAGCCGAGCGCTGGCTCGCCTCCAACCTCGGCTACAACCCGGAGGACTGAGCCCTGGTACTGCGCGCGGTGCTGTGCGACATGGACGGCACCCTGGTCGATTCCGAGAAGCTGTGGGACGTCGCGATGGAGGCGCTCTACGACCGCCTCGGCGGGGTGCTGACCCCGGAAGTCCGGGCGTCCACGGTCGGCGGGTGTGCCGAGGACACCATGCGGATCGTCTACGACGACCTGGGACTGCCGCCCGATCCGGCGGCCATGGCGGCCTCGGCGCGCTGGTTGCACGACTACACCGGTGAGCTGTTCGACGCGGGCCTGCCCTGGTGCGAGGGCGCCCGCGAGTTGCTCGAGGAGCTGGCCGGTGCGGGGATGCCCACGGCCCTGGTGACCAACACCCCGCGGATGCTGGCCGAGCGGGCGCTGGGCAGCATCGGCCGGCACTATTTCGCGGCGGTGGTCTGCGGTGACGAGGTGCCCGCGGGCAAACCGGCGCCGGATCCCTACCTGCGTGCCGCGCAGCTGCTGGAGCTGGATCCGCGCCGGTGCCTGGCCGTGGAGGACTCGCCGACGGGTGCCGCCGCGGCCGAGGCGGCCGGGTGCGCGGTGCTGGTGGTGCCCAATGCGCTGCCGGTGCCGGCCGGTCCTCGGCGCCACCAGGTGGCCTCCCTGACCGGGCTCGGGCTGAGCGACCTGCACGAAATCTGCGCCCAGCTGGCCCCGTCCTCCGGCGAGCGTGCGTGTTTGCACGCCGACACGCCGTAAAAGCTGTGCATCTGTGCACGCTCGCGGCGGTAGCCGAAGCCCCGCGGAGCGAAACTGCCGTGACCGTCGCTGACCGGACATGAAACAATCGCTGCTCGTGAAGACCTTCGAGGAGCTGTTCGCCGAGCTCGGTGAGCGAGCCGCGACCCGGCCGGCCGGCAGCGGCACCGTGGCGGCGCTGGACGCCGGTGTACACACGATCGGCAAGAAGATCCTGGAGGAGGCCGGCGAGGTGTGGCTGGCCGCCGAACACCAGTCCGACGAAGACCTGGCCGAGGAGATCAGCCAGTTGATGTATTGGACCCAGGTGCTGATGATCTCGCGCGGGCTGACGCTGTCCGACGTCTACGGGAAGCTGTGAGCATGTTGCGTGTTGCGGTCCCCAACAAGGGGGCGCTCAGTGAGGCTGCCGCGGCAATGCTGTCGGAGGCCGGCTACCGCAGCCGTACCGACGCCAAGGACCTGACGGTCATCGACCCGGCCAACAAGGTCGAGTTCTTCTTCCTGCGGCCCAAGGACATCGCCATCTACGTCGGGTCCGGTGAACTCGACTTCGGGATCACCGGCCGGGATCTGGCGGCCGAATCCGGGGCGCCGGTGGCCGAGCGGCTGGCGCTGGGTTTCGGCTCTTCGCGATTCCGCTACGCCGCTCCGGCCGGGCGGGACTGGGTCGCCGCGGACCTGGCCGGCAAGCGCATCGCCACCGCGTATCCGAACCTGGTTCGCAAGGATCTGGCCGGCAAGGGCATCGAGGCCACCGTCATCCGGCTCGACGGGGCGGTGGAGATCTCGATCCAGCTGGGCGTGGCCGACGCGATCGCCGACGTGGTGGGCTCCGGGCGCACCCTTCGCCAGCACGGTCTGGTGGCTTTCGGCGAGTCGCTGTGCGATTCCGAAGCGGTGTTGATCGAGGGCGCCGCGTCCAATGGCCGCAGCGCCGAGACCGCCGCCGCCCGTGACCAACTGGCCGCCCGGGTGCAGGGCGTGGTGTTCGGCCAGCAGTACCTGATGCTCGACTACGACTGTCCGCGTGGGGTGCTCGAGCAGGCTGTCGCGATCACCCCGGGCCTGGAGTCGCCGACTATCGCGCCGTTGGCCGACCCGGATTGGGCGGCGGTGCGCGCGCTGGTGCCGCGACGCGAGGTCAACGCGATCATGGACCAGTTGGCCGCGATCGGAGCCAAGGCCATCCTCGCCTCGGACATCAGATTCTGCCGATTTTGATCAGTCCCGGTAGCTGAGCCTTCGCCGTGTTAGCGTCCGGTGGTCGGCTCGACTGGCCCGGGAGGTAGTGGTGACGCATTTCATCGTGCTGGTGCTCGCGCTGTTCATCGGTGCCGTTGCCGGCTTGCGCGCGTTTACCGCGCCGGCCGTGATGGCCTGGGCCGCGGCGCTGCAGTGGATCAACTTGAACGGGACGTGGGTCGAGTGGCTGAGCCATCCGGCGACCGTCGCCATCTTGACGCTGCTGGCGGTCGGTGAATTCGTCACCGACCAATTGCCCAGCACACCGGCGCGCACCGTGCCCATGCAGTTCACCGCGCGAATCCTGCTGGGCGGGTTCGCCGGCGCGGTGCTCGGCACGGCCTGGAACTACCCCTGGACCGCGCTCGGCGCCGGCATCATCGGCGCGGTCATCGGCACCCTGGTCGGCTTCCGGGTGCGGCAGCGCCTGGTCGCCGCCAACGGCGGGCACGACCTGCCGATCGCGTTGGTGGAGGACAGCATCGCGGTGCTGGGCGGTCTGGCGATCGCCGCGTTGACCGCGGTGGTCTGAACCTTCTCAGCGTCGCTGCACCAGCAGCGCCTGCGCCGACGTGCCGAAGAAGCCGTCCGCGTCGAACAGCTCCGCGGTGGTGACACCCACCCCGTCCGGGCCGATGGAGGCGCGGGCTCGCAGCCCGAAATCCGCTCCGGTCGGCATACGGTGCAGGTGCACGACGGTGTCGGTGTTCATGAACATGTACTCGTCGACGTCCAGTGCGGCGCCGACGCCGTTCGCGGAGTCGACCACCATGGCCAGCCGCTGCAGGGCGGTGGTCGGCTCACTGTCCACCAGGTGCACCTGTGGACTCAGCCAGGCGACCGCCGTGCCGTCGGGCGCGTCCTGTTGGACCCGCCAGCGCACCGAATGGGCGTAACCACTGGCCCGGGCGAACCACTCCGGTGGCGGTAACGACGGCCCGCTGATCAGCGGCGCGTGCCGGTCGGAGGACACCGCGGTGGTGTCGGAGGTGGCCAGCGCCCAGGCGCTCAGCCGTGCCACCGGCCGGTCGTCGTCGCAGGTGAACATCTCGGCTTCCAGCAGAGCGATCCGCCGCCCCGGCCGCTGGACCCGGGCCGCGACCCGCACCGGGGCCACCGGTATCGCCCCCAGGATGTCCAGGCTCAGCCGGGCGATCCGCTGGCCCGATCCGTCGACCAGCCCCTCGATCTCGCGAGTGAGCAGCGCCAGCGGAGGAGAGCCGTGCTGTATCTGGCCCCAGTTGCTGCGGGTCAGGTCGGTGGATTCGTAAACGGCGCCGTCGGAACCGCCCGCGCGCCGGTAATAGCTGCCGGTCATGCCGCACTGTCGGCCGGCCAGCCGGGGTAGGGCGGCGGGGTCCCCCCGAACGCCGGGCACAGCGCGCGGTGGGAGCACCAGTCACACAGGCGTGACGGCTGGGGGCGGAAATCACCTGTAGCGCCGGCGTTTTGGATGGCCTGCCAGATTGCGATCAGCGTCTTCTCGAAGCGCAGCAACTCGGCGTGCTCGGGGGAGTAGTCCAGCAGTTGGCCGTCGGCCAGATAGATCAGCCGCAACCGTGCGGGCATCACGCCGCGTGACCGCAGCAGGGCCACCGCATAGAACTTCATCTGGAACAGGGCCTTGGACTCGGCGGCCTCGGACAGCCGCCCGGTCGCCGAGGGAGCCCGGCCGGTCTTGTAGTCGACCACCCGCAGTTCTCCGGTCGCGGCGACGTCGATGCGGTCGACGAAGCCGCGCAGCAGGGTGCCGTCGGCCAGCTCGACCTCGACGCGCTGTTCACAGCTCTGCGGGTCGAATCGGCGGGGATCCTCCAGCCGGTAGTAACCGGCCAGCAGCTTGCGGGCCTCGGCCATGAGCCGCTCGGTGTCCAGCCCGGCGTCCAGGTCCGGGGCGGAGCTCATCAGGTGTTCCCACGCCGGGGCCACCAGGTCCCGGGCGGTCTCGGGATCACGCTGGGCTGCGGGCAGCGCGTAGAGCCGTTCCAGGGCGCCGTGGACCACCGAACCGCGCAGTTGCGCCATGGACGGTGGTTCCGGGAGCCGGTCAATGGCCCGGAAGCGATACAGCAGCGGGCACTGTTTGAAGTCGGCCGCCCGCGACGGGGATAACGCAGGCTTGCTCATAGTCCCGAACCCTACGGGTATGCGCCGACAACCCCGCTCGAACACGCTGCGTAGGGTGGACGGCTGTGTCCGAATCCGGGATCTTTCAGGCGGGCGATCGGGCCCAGTTCACCGACGCCAAGGGGCGCCGCTACACCACGGTGCTGGTCCCCGGCGGTGACTTCCACACCCATCGCGGGGCCATTCCGCACGACGAGGTGATCGGGCTGCCGGACGGCAGCGTGGTCAAATCCGCCAACGGGGACCCGTTCCTGGTGCTGCGGCCGCTGCTGGTCGACTATGTGATGTCGATGCCGCGCGGTGCGCAGGTGATCTATCCCAAGGACTCGGCGCAGATCATCCACGAGGGCGACATCTTCCCCGGGGCGCGGGTGCTCGAGGCCGGCGCCGGCTCGGGGGCTCTGACGCTGTCGCTGCTGCGGGCGGTCGGCCCGGAGGGCAAGGTGATCTCCTACGAGCTGCGCGACGACCATGCCGTGCACGCCCGCGCCAACGTCGAGACCTTCCTCGGGCACCAGCCGGACAACTGGCAGCTGGTGATGGGCGATGTGGCCGACTGCGACCTGCCGGACGGGTCGATCGATCGGGTGGTGCTGGACATGCTGGCGCCCTGGGACGTGCTGGGCGCCGTGTCGCGAGTCCTGGTCCCCGGCGGGGTGCTGGTGATCTACGTCGCCACCGTCACCCAGCTGTCCCAGGTGAACGAGGCGCTGCGCGAGCAGCAGTGCTGGACCGAGCCGCGGTCCTGGGAGACCATGCAGCGCGGTTGGAACGTCGTCGGGCTGGCGGTGCGCCCCCAGCACGCGATGCGCGGCCACACCGCATTCCTGGTCTGCGCCCGCCGGTTGGCGCCGGACACCGTCACCCCGACGCGGCTGGGGAAAAAACGGGGACGTCCGTAGCGGCTTAGGACGTCGTCGTCAGCAGCGTGGCCACCACGTCGGTCTCGGTGCGCGTTTGCAGTGCGCGCACCAGCGCCGGCTGCGAGCGGACCAGATGTCCGACAAAGGCGTAGGCGTCGTCGGTGTCGAGCAGGTAGGCCGCGGCACGGATCAGCTTGCCGGTCTCCTGAAGCTGTTGGTGTCCGGTCAGTCCGGCATAGGCCGGTAGCCCGAGGTTGAGCACGGTCGGGTCGTACTTGATCGGGTCGCCCGGACCCGGCCGTCCCATGGGCTCGTACTGAACCTTGTACTTGTCCAGCATCGCCTTGTAGCACCGGCTCAGTGCGGCCAGGTAATTGGCGTCGGCCACCAGGTCGGCCCCGACGAAGCCGACGACGATGCTGGGCGTGGCGATCACGTTCGTCGCCACGTTCCCCACGATCGACGTGTCGGTCACGCTGCAGCTCACCGGCAGATCGAAGTTGCCGCCGGGATCGGTCACCGTCAGATCCAGCACGGTGTCCGTCGCGGTGTAACCGACGCTCACCCGCCGCACCGACGTCACCGGATTCTCGCCGTTGTAGCCGTCCACGGGAAGTGTCACTTGCACAGTGCCCGAACCGGATACGGCGATTCCCCGGATGCTCCAGCTGGCGCGCGGTGTGCGGTAACGCGTCCAGTTCAGCCGGATCCGAGCGGTCTCGGACACCGAGTACAACACGTACTCGTAGTGGTTGTCGGCGATGCAGCACGCTGGGATGGTCGCGCAGGCGCGGCGCACGGCTGGGTCGGTGGTCAGGGTTCCCCGCGACACCTCACGCCGGCTGGTCTCCGACACCTTCGCTTCGAGTTGCGCGCCGTAGTCGTCGTCGATCGGGATGATGGTGGCGCCGTGGCGGACCGACCAGTAGGACTGCACCCGCACGTCGTTGACCCAGGCGCGTTGCCGCACCTGGCCGCCGCCGACCGTCGAATTGCTCCAGTCGCAGATCTCGCAGTTGCCGTCCAGCGGTTCCCGCCGCCAGCCGTCCGCCTCGGGATCGGTCAGGATCTCCACCAGCTCGTGGCCCAACGTCGACATCGTCAGCTCGATGTCCTCGGTCGCCGGGTCGAAGTAGCGCACCCAGCCCGCCCAGTAGCGATCGGTGTCGAACGGGAAATCGAACGTGTAGTCCGTCGAGTGCGCACCCGCGACGGCGCCGCCGGCCACCGTAAAGCCTTGCGGCATCAGCACGATGAAGGCGATTCGCGGGCCGTCGTCGGGATCGGGGAACACACCGTCGTCGATGGAGTCTTCGATCAACCCCAGTACCTTGCGCATCGCCACGGTGGAATCCACCGCACCCAGTGGAGGCCCGGGGGAGATCACGGTGAGCGAACCTCGCCAGGTCGGGGCGCCGGCGATGTAGTACTGCGCCAGCTCGCTGAAATACCGGCTCGCTAACAGGGATTGCGTGCGGGACTCGATCAGACCGCGCTGAGCCGAACCCGCGCCGTTCCACCAGCTTCCCCAGAACACCAGCTGCACGGGCGTGTGGGCGCCGCCGAGTACGCCGTGGTGATAGGCCACCGCCGACCCGTCGTGGGAGTTGTCGGCGAAGACCAGCGCTGGCACTTTCGGGCGTGACCACGCCCCGCTACACGAGTGATCGTCACGCTGATAGGTGATGATCGGTATGGAATCCGGTATCTCGTCAACGACGCTGACGATCAGCCGTTGCTCGATGGGCATTCTCGGAGTATGCGCCGGTCGCGAGCGGTTTACCGCGGGTTCGCTGTGCCAGTTTCGGCCAGTTTTGCCGCTAGTCGTCGCTGCGGTTCAGCCCCCGCCGCACCGACAGCAGTTCCACCTCCGGCCGCGCGGCCACCAACCGCTCCGCCGCGTCGAGCATCTGCACCAGATGTCCGCGGTCGCCGGACACCGCCGACACCCCGATTCCGCTGCGCCGGTGCAGATCCGGTGCTCCTGTCTCGGCGGCGGACACATCGAATTTGCGCCGCAACTCAGCGACGATCGGGCGCACCACCGAGCGCTTTTGCTTGAGCGAGTGCACGTCACCGAGCAGCAGGTCGAATTCGAGCCAGCCGATCCACATGGTCAGGGGGGCGGTGGGGCCGGCTCTGTGCTGCTGGTCCGCGCGTTGCCGAACGCCAACAGGGTCTTGGCAGTGGCCTGCGACAGCTGCCAGTCACCGTGATTCGGTGTGAACTCCATCGGGAAGAAGAACGTGCCGGTGGCGGGATTGGCCGTGTTGACGGTGACATCGGCGGTCACGTTGCCCGGACTGCGGTCCGACCAGCCGAGACCGGCGGCCTCCAGACTCAGCGGCAGATAGCCGCCGTCTTTGAGTGCGGTGGCGAACTTGTCGATGGTTGCGGCGTCGGCGGGTTTGGCGCCCTCGACCAGTGCCAGCTTGTCTGCGCCGGCGACCTCGGGGTCCGACAGCCGGTACAGCACATCGGTCAACGCCTCGGGCGCCGGCAAGGCCGACGACGGCGCCTGGACAGGCACCGTCGTCGACGTCACCGGAACCTCGGCCACCGGCTCCGCCGGCTGGTGGCCGCCGCAGCCCGACATCGCCAGAACGGCCGCCGCGAGGGCGGCGGGCCAGGCGATGCGGTGACTACACATGGCGTCTGCGATCAGCTCGACGTCAGCTGCGACAGCGACAACAGCGAGGACCGGGAGAGCTTCCAGCCACCCTGGTCGACGAAGGTGAGGTTCACCGAGTGCGGCTCCAGCTTCGGTCCCGACGCGGTGACGTCGGCACTGGCCGTTCCGGGACCGGCCGGCGCGACGTTGGCCACGCTGATCGACAGCGGCAGGGCGCCCTTCTTGAGGGCCTTTTGCAGCCGGTGGTCGATGGCACCGCTCTCGACGGGGCCCAGGCCGCCCTCGACGAGGTTGGACTTTCCGGCGGCCGGAACGCCGGGGTCGGCCAGCGTGTTGAGCACGTCGGCCAACTGCTCCGGGGCCGGTAAAGCGGCGGCCGGATCCAGGGGCAGCGGGGCGAAGAACACCGTCGTCGGCGCTTCGGCGGCGGCGGGTGCCGGCGTTGCCAGGTAGCTCACAGCTGTGGCTGCCGCACCGATGGCCGCGATCGCCGCCGCACGCGTGGCGAGGGATTTCATGTTCATTCGGATCCTTTCTGGGCCCTTTTGATCACCCGATTTGAGAGCGAGGCTAGCAGCGGAGCCGGTGTGTCGGATTGCCACAGAGCACGCGAATGCACAATGGCCGGTAGCGTTGGGGTATCCGCCGCTTCAACTTCCAGTTCGGGAAAGGAGCGCACCATGAGCAACATGGAAGATTCGCCGCGTCCTGAGACTTTCGACGCGTCCGGGGGGCCGGGCACGCCCGGTGATGACTTCGCCGAGTTGGAGGAACTGCGCCGCGAAGCCGCGGTGCTGCGCGCACAGCTCGAGAACACCCCGCAGGACACCGCCCGCGTGGGCCGCGACGTGCGTCAGCTCGAAGCCCACATTGACTCGCTGACCGCGCGAAACTCCAAGCTGATGGACACCCTCAAAGAGGCGCGTCAGCAGTTGCTGGCGCTGCGTGAGGAAGTCGATCGCCTCGGTCAGCCGCCGAGCGGCTACGGGGTGCTGCTGGGCAGTCACGAAGACGACACCGTCGACGTGTTCACGTCCGGCCGCCGGATGCGGCTGAACATCTCGCCCAACATCGACGTAGCTACCCTCAAGAAGGGCCAGACGGTCCGGCTCAACGAGGCGCTGACGGTGGTCGAGGCCGGCACTTTCGAGTCGGTCGGCGAAATATCCACGTTGCGCGAAATTCTGTCCGACGGGCACCGCGCGCTGGTTGTGGGCCACGCCGACGAGGAGCGCATCGTCTGGCTGGCCGAGCCGCTGGTCGCCGCGGACCTTCCCGACAGCAACCCGGACGCGCTGTCGGATGACTGGCGTCCCCGCAAGCTGCGCCCCGGCGACTCGCTGCTGGTCGACACCAAGGCCGGCTACGCCTTCGAGCGCATTCCCAAGGCCGAGGTCGAGGACCTGGTGCTCGAGGAGGTGCCCGACGTCAGCTACGGCGACATCGGCGGCCTGACTCGCCAGATCGAGCAGATCCGCGACGCCGTGGAACTGCCGTTCCTGCACAAGGATCTCTACCGCGAATACGCGCTGCGTCCGCCCAAAGGGGTGCTGCTCTACGGTCCGCCGGGCTGCGGCAAGACGCTCATCGCCAAGGCGGTGGCCAACTCGCTGGCCAAGAAGATGGCCGAGGTGCGCGGTGACGACGCCCACGAGGCCAAGTCGTACTTCCTCAACATCAAGGGTCCCGAGCTGCTGAACAAGTTCGTCGGCGAGACCGAACGTCACATCCGGCTGATCTTCCAGCGTGCGCGCGAGAAGGCCTCCGAGGGCACCCCGGTCATCGTGTTCTTCGATGAGATGGACTCGATCTTCCGCACTCGTGGCACCGGCGTCTCCTCGGACGTGGAGACGACGGTGGTGCCCCAGCTGCTCAGTGAGATCGACGGCGTGGAGGGGCTGGAGAACGTCATCGTGATCGGCGCCTCCAACCGCGAGGACATGATCGATCCGGCGATCCTGCGGCCCGGCCGCCTGGACGTCAAGATCAAGATCGAGCGTCCGGATGCCGAAGCCGCGCAAGACATCTTCTCGAAGTACTTGGTCGAGACGCTGCCGGTGCACGCCGACGACCTCGCCGAGTTCGGCGGGGACCGCGCGTTGTGCATCAAGGCGATGATCGAGAAGGTCGTCGACCGGATGTACGCCGAGATCGACGACAACCGGTTCCTGGAGGTCACCTACGCCAACGGTGACAAAGAGGTCATGTACTTCAAGGACTTCAACTCCGGGGCGATGATCCAGAACGTGGTCGACCGGGCGAAGAAGAACGCCATCAAGTCGGTTCTGGAGACCGGTCAGCCGGGTCTGCGCATCCAGCACCTGTTGGACTCGATCGTCGATGAGTTCGCCGAGAACGAGGACCTGCCCAACACCACCAACCCCGATGACTGGGCACGGATCTCGGGCAAGAAGGGCGAGCGGATCGTCTACATCCGCACCCTGGTCACCGGCAAGAGCTCCAGCGCCAGTCGTGCCATCGATACCGAGTCCAACCTGGGCCAGTACCTGTAGTAGCGCACCAGGCGCGAACCCTTTCCGCGAGCGTGCGTGTTTGTACACCGACACGCCGTGAAGCTTGTACAGCTGCGCACGTTCGCATCACCCGCGTGGCGTGCCGGTGCCTTGGCTAGCTCGACCTGCCGAACTGTTCGGTGGCGATCCGGGTCGCGCCGATGGCCGCATACGAGCCGGTGAGTCCAACCATGCTCACGGCCGCGCGCAGCGGCAGGTCACGGCGGACGAGGTGGCTGACGCCGTTGATGGTGTCCAGGGAGTCCACCATCAGGGAGAGCCGCTTCCAGCGGTAGCGCTCCCGGGCGCCGCTGGTCAGATAGCCCAGGCCCATCGCGAATGCCCGCGCTCCATAGATCCTGGTCATGTAGGTGAGTTCGGCCGACGGCGTGACTCCGACGAGCTTGGCGAACTGCCGCGGTGCGGCCAATGAGGCCACGGCGAGGATCATCCGGCCGATGGCCATCACGCTCAATGCGCTGTTCAGATTCTCGGTCACCGGCAGGTCCGTGCCGGTAGCGGTGTCAGTTGTTGCCATACGAACCTCGCTGCTCGAATCGAACTGACTGACCGTCAGTCATGTTACCGTAACGGCGGTTCTCCGCGGCTGTCAATCGTGTCCGGCACGGTCCAGCGCGGTACCGACTCGGGAAAGGACGACGCAGTGGCGCAGCAAGGGTCCGGGCGGCGGCGCACGACGCTGCCGGCCGCGGAACGTGAAAGCCAGTTGCTCGAGGTGGCTCGCGGTCTGCTGTTGGCCGACGGACCCACCGAGCTGACAGTGGACAAGGTCACCGCCGCGGCGCAGGTCGCCAAGGGCACGTTCTACCTGTACTTCGCTTCCAAGGATCACCTGCTGGCCCGGTTGTGGGCCGACTACCTCGATGCCTTCTTGGCCACCGCGCAGGATCAGCTCGCCGCCGCGCCGCCCTCGGCGCCGGGTTGGCCGGCAGCGCTCGATGCGCTGATCGAGCAGATGATCCACTACGACATGGCCAACGCCGCGCTGCACCGGGCGGTGTTCTCCCAAGCTTCCGGCGACGGGCTGCGCCAATTGCGCCAAGCCGATGCCAAGGTCGTCGCGTTGCTCGCCGACGTCATTGCTGCGGCGGTGGCCGTCGGAGTGGCCACCGTGACCGATCCGCCCACCACTGCCGCGCTGTTGTACTACGCCGTCGACGGCCTGTTGAACGCCGCCTACCTAGCGGACGCCGAGCCCGACGAGGCCGCCGTCATCGCCGCAGCCAAGGAGATGGTCCACCGCACCCTGCGTACTGCCCAAGGCACGGGTCAGTAGCCGCTCTCCAGTGAATAGCTGTTGGTCAGGTCGTCCTGCAACACGCGGGCCACCTCGGTGGTGGTGTCCACCTGTAACGCGGTGTCCAGCACGCGCGCTTGATAGGCCCAACCGGGCGGCAGCTTGAGCCGATCGGTGAGTCCGGCGAGGTCGGCTCGGGACAGGTTCGCATCGACGACCTGGCTCCAGGTCTGCATGACCCAACGCCGGCCGCCGGGGTCGATCAGCTCGTAGACCTGCTCGCCGGCATCGAAGATGAAGACCGCGTGGCGGCTTACCTCATTGACGGTGTAGGGGCCGGGGTTCATCGACGACAGCGCGACCTGCGCCTGTTTGATCATCTCGATACCGCCGAAGCTCTTGGTCTCCCGCGGGCCCTGCGGCGCCTTTTCGATGGTGTTCATCAGCCAGTAGCGCGGCCCGTTGAGCAGAGCGGCTGCCGCGCCGTTCTCGGTCGCGATGGCTTGGGGGTCGAGCGCCGACCACAGCTGTTCGGGGCAGTCGTTGAGCGGAAAGGTGTTGTAGACGCTGGCCCGCGGACCCGACTCGCCGATCTCGACGAGCAGCACTTCGCCGTAGCGCTTCCCGGATACGTCGGTGGTGCGCTGACGGGCTTCCTCGGTGGACATTTCGGTGAAATTAGCCACTGACCTCGGTGAGGTCAACACCTCTGACGGCGTGGTTCCCTGCCCCCTCTAGTCTTTAGCCATGCAACGGATCATCGGGACCGAAGTCGAATACGGCATCGCTTCGCCGTCAGATCCCACCGCGAACCCGATCCTCACCTCCACCCAGGCGGTGCTGGCCTATGCCGCCGCCGCGGGCATCCCGCGTGCCAAGCGCACCCGTTGGGATTACGAGGTGGAATCGCCGCTGCGCGACGCCCGCGGCTTCGACCTGAGCCGCTCAAGCGGCCCGCCGCCGATCATCGATGCCGACGAGGTGGGCGCGGCGAACATGATCCTCACCAACGGGGCCCGGCTCTACGTCGATCACGCCCACCCCGAATACTCCGCTCCCGAGGTCACCGACCCGCTGGACGCGGTCATCTGGGACAAGGCCGGCGAGCGCGTGATGGAGGCGGCGGCCCGCTACGTGGCCAGCGTCCCCGGTGCGGCCAAGCTGCAGCTGTACAAGAACAACATCGACAACAAGGGCGCCTCCTACGGCACCCACGAGAACTACCTGATGAGCCGGCAGACGCCGTTCTCGGCGATCATCGCCGGTCTGACCCCGTTTCTGGTGTCACGGCAGGTGGTCACCGGCTCCGGGCGCGTCGGGTTGGGCGCCGCGGGCGATGAACCGGGCTTCCAGCTCTCGCAGCGCGCCGACTACATCGAGGTCGAAGTCGGCCTGGAGACCACGCTCAAGCGCGGCATCATCAACACCCGCGACGAACCGCACGCCGACGCCGACAAGTACCGCCGGCTGCACGTGATCATCGGCGATGCCAACCTCGCCGAGACGTCGACGTATCTGAAGGTCGGCACCACCGCGCTGGTCCTCGACCTGATCGAGGAGGGCGCCGAGCACGGGATCGACCTCAGCGACCTGGTCTTGGCCCGGCCGGTGCGTGCGGTGCACGTCATCAGCCGGGACCCGACCCTGCGAGCCACTGTCGCACTGGCCGACGGTCGTGAGATGACCGGCCTTGCGCTGCAACGGATCTACCTCGAGCGAGTGGCCAAGCTGGTCGAGGCCCGTGACCCGGATCCGCGCGCCACCGACATCATCGAGACCTGGGCCCGGGTGCTCGACCAGCTCGAGCGTGACCCGATGGAGTGCGCCGACCTGCTGGACTGGCCGGCCAAGCTGCGGCTGCTGGAGGGCTTCCGGCAGCGCGAGAACCTGAGCTGGTCGGCGCCCCGGCTGCACCTGATCGACCTGCAGTACTCCGACGTGCGGCTGGACAAGGGCCTGTACAACCGGCTGGTCGCCCGTGGCTCGATGCGCCGTCTGATCACCGAGCAGCAGGTGCTGGCCGCCGTCGACAACCCGCCGACCGACACCCGGGCCTACTTCCGCGGCGAGTGCCTGCGCCGGTTCGGGGCCGACATCGCCGCCGCGAGCTGGGACTCGGTCATCTTCGACCTGGGCGGGGACTCGCTGGTGCGGATCCCCACGCTGGAGCCGCTGCGCGGCAGTAAGGCGCACGTCGGAGCTTTGCTGGACTCGGTGGACAGCGCCGCCGAACTGGTGCAACAACTCACCACCTAGACCCCGAGCAACATCGGCGCCGACCGGTAGGGTGGAGAAACCGGCCGCGGTCATGCGCGGCCGATGAGATTCAGGAGGCAGCAATGGCTCAGGAGCAGACCAAGCGCGGCGGGGGCGGCGGAGACGACGACGATCTCACCGGCAGCACTGCGGCGGGCCAGGAACGCCGAGAGAAGCTCACCGAAGACACCGATGACCTGCTCGACGAGATCGACGACGTGCTGGAGGAGAACGCCGAGGACTTCGTGCGCGCATACGTCCAAAAGGGCGGCCAGTGACCTGGTTGTCGCGTGATCGTCTGCCCCTCAACTCAGCAACCCCAGGAATCGCCCTCACCGGCGTAGGTCTGTCCTCGTTTTCGGAGTTCCTGCGGTTGCAGGCACCGGAACTGTTGCCGGCGGGCGGGGGAGCCGCGTACACCGGTGGGGTGGGCGAGCAACTGCCGCACGGCACCACCATCGTCGCGTTGAAGTACCCGGGCGGGGTCCTCATCGCCGGTGACCGCCGTTCTACGCAGGGCAACATGATCGCCGGCCGTGACGTGCAGAAGGTGTACGTCACCGACGAGTACACCGCGACCGGCATCGCCGGCACCGCGGCGATCGCCGTCGAGTTCGCTCGGCTCTACGCGGTGGAACTGGAGCACTACGAGAAGCTCGAAGGTGTCCCGCTGACGTTCGCCGGCAAGGTCAACCGGTTGTCGACCATGGTGCGCGGCAATTTGGGTGCCGCGATGCAGGGGCTGGTGGCGTTGCCGCTGTTGGCCGGTTACGACATCGACGCCGACGATCCGCAGACCGCCGGGCGCATCGTGTCGTTCGACGCCGCCGGGGGCTGGAACGTTGAGAGCGAGGGCTATCAGGCGGTGGGCTCGGGCTCGCTGTTCGCCAAGTCGTCGATCAAAAAGCTCTACAGCCAGATCAGCGACGCCGATACCGCGTTGCGGGTCGCCATCGAGGCGCTCTACGACGCCGCCGATGACGACTCCGCCACCGGCGGTCCGGATCTGGTGCGCGGCATCTACCCGACCGCGGTCACCATCGATGCCGAGGGCGCCGTCGACATCGCCGAGGAACGGATCGCCGAACTGGCCCGTCTGGTGGTCGAGGGTCGTACTCGCGGGGGTGAGAAATGAGCTTCCCGTACTTCATCTCGCCCGAGCAGGCGATGCGCGAGCGCAGCGAGCTCGCCCGTAAAGGTATTGCCCGCGGTCGCAGCGTGGTGGCCCTGGCCTATGCCGACGGCGTGTTGTTCGTCGCCGAAAACCCTTCGCGCTCATTGCAGAAGATCAGCGAACTCTACGACCGGGTGGGCTTCGCGGCCGCCGGTCGGATCAACGAGTTCGAGAACCTGCGCCGCGGCGGCATTCAGTTCGCCGACACCCGCGGCTACGCCTATGACCGGCGTGACGTCACCGCGCGACAGCTGGCCAACGTCTACGCCCAGACTCTGGGCACCATCTTCACCGAGCAGGCCAAGCCCTACGAGGTGGAGTTGTGTGTTGCCGGCGTCGCCTACCAGGGGCAGACGAAAGCGCCTGAGCTGTATCGGGTCACCTACGACGGGTCGATCACCGATGAGCCGCACTTCGTGGTGATGGGCGGCACCACCGAGCCGGTCACCAATGCGCTCAAGGAGTCGTACGCCGAGAACGCTGAGCTGGCGGACGCGCTGCACATCGCGGTCAACGCGCTCAAACAGACTGACACCGGCAACGGTGCCGAACCGCGCGAGCTGGGCCCGGGCACCTTGGAGGTGGCCATTCTGGACGCCAACCGGCCCAAGCGCGCGTTTCGGCGGATTGCTCGGTCAACGCTGGAAGATCTGCTGCCGCAAGAGGGTTCGCCGGGGGAGACGTCAGACGACACTCCCGGCTAGGTGGTGCGATGGCCAAGGAATACGGGGTCAAAGAGAAAGACCTGGTAGTCGCTCACATCATCGACCTGGTGCTGACCGGGAAGCTGCGCGGCGGTGACCGGATCGATCGCGACGCGATTGCCGCCGAGTTAGGGGTCAGCCGGCTTCCGGTCCATGAGGCGGTGGCCCAGCTCGAGCACGACGGCTTTGTGGTCACCCGCTATCGCCGCGGCGCATTCATCGAGCGCTTCGACGAAGCCGTGGTGCACGAACATCATGAGTTGTACGGAATGCTGGTCGGCATGGTGTCGGCCCGGGCGGCGGCAAATCCCACCCCGCGAGTCTTGGCTGACCTCGCCTCGGCAATGCAGGCCATGAGGGTCGCTCAGGGCGCGGCGTTCGGGGAGGCGGCGGCGGCGTACCGCAAGATCATTGTCGACGAGTACGCCGGTCCTCGGCTCCGAGCGGAAATCAGTGCAGCGCAAATACTTTTGCCGATCCGATTCTGGACCGACTACCACAACTACACGGCTGAGATCCTGGTCAGCTACGAGGCCGAGAATACGGCGATCCGCAACGGCGACCCCGAAGCGGCCCGGGCCGCCTGCGTGGACCGGTCGGCGTGGCATGTCAATGTGGTGCTCGCCGAGCTGGCGAGCCGTGGCGTATTGAACGACGGACCCACCGGCGGAAGCTGAAGACGCCACGGTCGCCGGGCCATGGTGGGCCCGACGACCGTGGTGTCTGGGGCGTAGGGCTACCCCGCGGGCGCCCAATGGGCTCCGCTGCCGCCCGTTCCGCCGGCGCCGCCGACCGTCCCGGCGGGCGCAGTGCCGGACTGGCCGGGGCCGCCTGCGGCCTCGCCGGCCGCGCCGCCATCACCGCCGTTGCCTCCGGTACCGCCGTTGACGGTTCCCGCGCCGTTGCCGCCGTTGCCGCCGTTTCCACCGGCGCCGCCGTCACCACTGGTGGCGGGTTGACCGCCGGCGAGATAGCCAGTTCCGCCGGCCCCGCCGTTGCCGGCGTTGCCGCCGTTGCCGGCGTGGCTGGGCCCGAGGCCGAGATCGTTGGCCGGGGTCTCGACGCCGCCACTGGCACCGCCGGCCCCGCCGTTGCCGCCGTTTCCGCCCGTGGTCGCGCCGGCACCGGCGCTACCGCCGGCTCCGCCGTTTCCGCCCGAGGCCGTACCGGATCCGCCGGCGCCACCCGCGCCGCCGTCACCGCCCACACCTCCGGGACCGAGAACGCTGCCGGTATTGGAACTGCCGCCTCCGCCGTTGCCGCCGTTGCCGCCCACACTGACCACACCGGCACCGGTGGCGCCGTTGCCACCGGCACCCCCGTCGCCGCCAGGTGCTCCGCCCGCAATAGCAAGCCCCCCATCGCCGCCGTTGCCGCCGACGCTGTAGGTGCTGCCGTCGTGTTGCCAGCCGGTGCTGGCGCCGCCGTCGCCGCCGTTGCCGCCGCCCCAACCGCCGGCGCCGCCGTTACCGCCGGTGTAGCTACCGGTTCCGCCGTTACCACCGTTTCCACCGGATCCGGGGGCGGTGGAGTAGCTGTCACCGCCGAGGCCGCCGTCACCGCCGGTGGTCTTGACGCTTGCGTCCGTGGCGATTCCGTTTCCGCCGTTTCCACCGCTGCCGCCCGCACCGTAGGCGTTGAAGCCGCCGCCGCCGCCGTCGCCCGCCCGCCCGGCGGTGGCGTCGCCGCCGTTGCCGCCGTTGCCGCCGTGACTTGCCATGTTGTTGTTCTCGGAGGCTCCGCCGGCTCCGCCGTATCCACCGCCCCCGCCATTGAGGCCGGTGCCGCCGTGACCGCCGGTTCCGCCGTCCCCGCCGATGTGGCCCGAACCGGCGTCGCCGCCATAGCCGGCACTGCCGCCGTTACCGAGGTAGGAGCCGTCGGTGTCCTGGTAGGCGTTGCCGCCGTCACCACTGTTGCCGCCGTTTCCGCCGTTGCCGCCGCTTCCGGCCTGCCCGTACATCGGGCTGGTGTAGATGCTGGACCCACGGCCACCGGCAGCTCCGCCATTGCCGCCTTGGCTACCCCAGCTGCCGTTGCCCCCGTTGACGTGGTCGGCCGTACCGGTGGCGCCGGCGCCACCCGCCCCGGCGTGGCCGCCGATTCCGCCGTTGCCGCCGTTGCCGAACATGAAGCTGCTGCGGCCGCCGGCCCCACCATTGCCGCCGGCGCCGCCTCCGGCGCCGTTACCGTCACCGCCACCCGCGAAGGTGCCTGCGGCGCCGGTCATGCCCGTGGCGCCGATGCCGCCGTCGCCGCCGTTGCCGAAGAACCAGCCCGAGGCGTTGCCGCCGTTACCTGCGTTGCCGCCGTTGCCGCCGGCCTCGATTGCGATGCCGCCGTCGCCACCGTTTCCACCATTGCCCATCCAGAGGCCGCCGGCGCCGCCGTCGCCGCCGTCGGCGCCCGCACCACCTGCGCCGCCGTTCCCGCCGTCGCCGATCCAGCCGGCGGCGTTGCCGCCGTTACCACCGGCGACACCGGCTTCGACGCTGTCCCAGCCGTTTCCGCCGTCGCCGAGCCACAGGCCGCCGTTGCCGCCGTCGGGGTTCTCGGCGGTGCCGTCGATGCCGTTGCCGATCAGGTACTGGCCGGCCATGGTGTTGATGGCGCCGTTGACCAGCTCACCGAAGTCACTGGTGATCCAGGCCTGCAGGCCGTCGTGGATCGGGTCGTAGAACCACTGATCGATCATGGTGGTCCAATCGATGGCGCCGACTTCGGCCGGGCCGGCATCGATCCACGCCGACGTGTCGAAAAGGTCAGCGATCCAATCGAATTCATCGGCCTGAGCCGCCGGTGCGGTGGTCAGCGGGGCCATCCCGAAGGCCAGGAATGCGCCGACTGCACTAGCGGCGCCGACGGCGCGATGGTGGTGCCGGGTGGTGTGATGACTACTCATCTTGAGGGAAGCCTTTCCAGAAAGTTTGGGGGATAACGGGTTGAGCAGAATCAGAGTCCGAGCAGGTCACCCAGCCAACCGAACGCATCGGTTGCTGCGGCGGCGCCACCGTCGTCGATGATCGGCAGTTCGGCACCGGCCAGCGGCGGGGTCACCACGACCGGGCCCTTGCCGTCCCAGCCCGAGCCCAGCAGGGCACCGACGGTTTGACCCCAGGCCTGTAAGGCCGCGATCGGCCCGATCCCGGCACTGTTGAGATCGAGGGTCCCCAGTACCGGGACGCCACTGAACTCGATACCCACGCTCTGGAAGATCGACCCTCCGACGGCCGGCACGTCGGCGGCGACTTCACCACCTGGGCCAAGTACCTGGTAACTCACCGCGGCGGTGCCCGTGGACAGCAGGCCGCCGAAGGCGAAGTCGAGGTGGTCCATGTTCATGCCGGCGGGGAAGTAGCCGGCCTCGTTGATCATCGGCAACAAGGCATCGAGGTTGAGGGTGGCGCCGTTGAAGAACGCCCCACCCATGTTGATCAGGATGTCGAAGGGGTTATCGCCGTCGGTGATGCCGTTCAGCAGCGCGATCCAGGGGCTGATGCCCGGGCCGATCATGCCCATCAACACCGCACTCGATGGCGAGCCCAGATAGTCGATGATCGGCATGATCGAGTCTTTGTCCACATCCGCGGGGATGTAGCCGGCGACCTGGCCGAACATCAACTGATGCGTGCCGTCCATCGTGTGGTTGAGCACCGTGGAGTGCGTCGCATCGGTTTCGTTCTGCAACGCCCACCCGGAGATCACCGCATTCAGATGCTTCTGAATCTCCTCGGTGACCTCGTTGATCGACCCGGCGCGGTCATTGGTCAATAGGTCCCAGTAGCCCAGCTGGTTGGCCACAAACTGCTGCATCCCCACTCCGGGTGCCAAATACCAGTTGTTCAGCATCGTGGTCGCATTGGCCGAAGCGGCATTTAGTAGGTCATCCCAGGCGCTGGCCAGCGCCACCGCTCGCGACTGAACATCAAAGGAAACCGGCACCGACACAGGCGCTGGGGAAACCGCTACAAGGCTGGCTCCAACCAGTGCCACACCGGCGGTGGCATAAGGGCGAACAGTGGCGCGCAAGGGGAACTCCTTCAGGTATGTGATGCACAGCACGAGATCGGGAAGCTGAGCCTAGCTTAGAAATTGCTGTCTTGTATACGTAAATCTGAAACGCGTTCTAATCCTCGGGCGCGGGGTGTTGTCGTCGGATCGGCTTCGGGCTGTCTGGGGTTGGGGAATCCGGCTGCGAGCCCGGATGATGGCCCAATCTAACGACGTAGAACGCCTAGGTGTGACGGTGGACCTCGGTTGCGCGGACCGGGAAGGTGGGACATCTTTCCGGCGTATTGTGCGTATTCGGCCTCGATATTATGTATACGTGTGTTGTCAGGGCGGCACTGATCTGGGCTGGAATCGCAGTCGTTCGTTCGCTGTTCTCAGATGATATTAATTAACGTTCTTGCGCGTCGGGCGCGCCAAAGCGGTACATCGCCACTGTTGAAGCCTTCGAACGCGCGTGCCACGGTGCGGCTGCGCTAGGGTCTGGCGAAGAAAGTGTCGCTACGTCGGGATAGTGGTGTTTTTGCAAGCTTGCATTGCCGAACGTAGTTCGGGCGCTTTCCGTGAACCAACAACGCGCCCTTCCGAGTTTTGCGAAAGTTCCAGGTGAGCACTCCATGCCCAAGAAGTACGGGGTCAAGGAAAAGGACCTGGTTGTCAATCACATTGTCGACCTAGTACTTGCCGGGGAGTTGCGGACCGGCGACCGGATCAACCGCGACGCGATCGCGGCCGCGCTGGGGGTCAGCCGGCTTCCGGTTCAGCAGGGCATTGACCAACTCGAACAGCAGGGGATGCTGGCCAGCCGGTACCACCGTGGCGTGTTCGTCAGCCGGTTCGATGAGGCCGTCGTCCGCGAACAGCATGAGTTGCACGGGACCTTGAACGCCATCGCCTCGGCCCGCGCGGCGGCGAACCCGACGCCGCGCGTCCTCGCCGATCTCGATGCGGCGATGCAGAGCCTGCGCGTCAGCAAGAATCCCGAGGAATTCCAGACGGCGGCCTACGAATTCCGCCGCATCATCCTCGACGAGTACGCCGGCCCGCCGCTGTATGCGGCGATCCTCGCGGCACGGGTGTTCGCGCCACGCGGTTTCTGGGGGAGCTACCCGCACGTGCACGCCGAGTTCCTGCCCAACCTCGAAGCCGAACACGCGGCGATCCACCGACGCGATCCCGACGCTGCGCGCGCCGTGCACATCGAGCGCGCGCAGATGCGTGCCGACGTCGTAGTCGCCGAGCTGGCCCGACGGGGTGTGCTGAGCGACGGAACGCCCCCACAGGGCTGACGCCCACCGGTGGCTTCAATTTTCACGTGGTCATCGCCGAGCGCAGACGGCGACGGTCGCCGGGCCCGTTGTGGGTCCCGACGACCGTGGCCGATCGTGCTGATTTGCTAGCCGGGCTGGCCGCCGTCGCCGACCGTTCCGGGCTGCCCCCGCGGGGTTCCCGGTGCCGGCATTGCCGGCGGTGCCGCCGGTACTGATGCCGCCGGCCCCACCGGCCGCACCGTCGCCGCCTGGCAGGGTGTTGCCGTCGCAGCCGGTGCCGTGCAGGTCCGGCATGCCGCAGCATGCCGGACCTGCACCGGTGCCCTAACCGGCTGGAGCGGGCTGAGCGCCGTTGCCTCCGGAGCCGCCGGCACCACCGGTGGTTCCGCTGGGTGCGGTCCCGGGCTGGCCGGACCCGCCAGCAACGGTGCCGGCTTTGCCACCGTCGCCGCCGTTCCCGCCGGTTCCGCCGTCGACAGTCCCGGCGCCGTTGCCACCGGTTCCACCGGTTCCGCCGTCCCCGCCCGGGGTATCGGCGAGCCCGCCGTTGACGTAGCCCCCGCCGGCTCCACCGGCACCGCCGTTACCGCCGTTACCGGCGTGGCTGGGCCCGAGTCCCAGGTCGTTGGCCGGGGTCTCCACGCCGCCGCTGGAGCCGCCGATTCCTCCGGTCCCGCCGTTGCCGGCGGTAACCCCGGCGCCACCTGCGCCGCCATTGCCGCCGTTGCCGCCGGATGCGGTGCCCGATCCGCCCGCGCCCCCGGCGCCGCCGTTGCCGCCGGCACCGCCATCGGCGAGGACGCTGCCGGCGTTGGCTCCGCCGGCCCCGCCGTTGCCGCCGTTGCCGCCGGTGCTGACCACGCCGGCACCGGTCGCGCCAGCACCGCCCGCACCCCCAGCGCCGCCGTCACCAGCGTCTGATGTGGCGTTGCCAGCGCCGCCGCGGCCGCCGGCGCCACCGTTACCGCCTTGGCTGTAAGTAGTGCCGTCGTGCTGCCAGCCGGTGCTGCTGCCGCCGTTTCCGCCGTTGGCGCCGGCAGAGTTGCCGTTGCCGGCGGCACCGCCGGCCCCGCCGTTGCCGCCGGCGTAGGTGCCAATGCCGCCGTTGCCGCCGACTCCCCCGGGACCGGCGGTGAAACCGCCGCCGCCGTTGCCGCCGTTGCCGCCGCGGGTCTGAATGGTGGGATCGCCGGTGGCGGCGTTGCCACCGTTGCCGCCGGCACCGCCGCCCCCGCCGCGGCCGTTAGCGCCGTTGCCGCCGTTGCCGCCGTGACCGGCGCTGGCGTAACCGCCGTCGCCGCCGTCGCCGCCCTTGCCGCCCGGCCCGGCGCCACTGGCGCTGAGGCTGCCCGTGCCGCCGCTACCGCCATTGCCACCGTTGATGCCCGCACCGCCGTTGCCGCCGCTGCCGCCATCGGCGCCGGTACCCGTTGCCTGGGTGTAGCCGCCGCCGTATCCGCCCTGGCCACCGTTGCCGCCGTTGCCGAGGTAGTCGCCATTGCCGTCTTGGTAGGCGTCGCCACCGTCGCCACCTCGGCCGCCGTCGGCGGCGGTACCGAACTGCCCAGCCTGGCCGTACATCGGGCTGGTGTAGATCGTGGAACCTCGGGCGCCGGCCGCGCCGCCCTGGCTGGCGGCGAAGTCGAGCCCGACGCTACCGCCGTTACCGCCGTCGACATGCTCGGCGGTGCCGTTGGCGCCGTTACCGCCGTTGCCAGTAGTCCCGGCGTTGCCGCCGTTGCCGCCGTTGCCGAACATGAAGCTGCTGCGCCCGCCATTGCCGCCGCTGCCGCCGTAACTGCCGTTGCCGCCATTGCCGTCGCCGCCATTGGCGAAAGTCCCGGCCAGCCCGTCTGCACCGGCCCCGCCGTTGCCGCCGTTGCCGCCGTTGCCGAAGAACCACGCTGAGGCGTTGCCGCCGTTACCGCCATTGCCTCCGTACACACTGGCATCCGGTGCTGCGCCGCCGTTGCCTCCGTTGCCGCCGAGTCCCATCCAGAGGCCGCCGGCGCCGCCGTCACCACCGTTGGCACCCGCGCCACCGTCGCCACCGGTTCCGCCGTCGCCGATCCAGCCGGCCGCGTTGCCGCCGCTACCACCGGCCACCCCGGCTTCGGTGGAGGTCCAGCCGTCGCCGCCGTCACCGAACCACAGGCCGCCATTGCCGCCGTCGGGGTTCTCGGCAGTGCCGTCGATACCGTTGCCGATCAGGTATTGGCCGGCCATGGTGTTGATGGCGCCGTTGACCAGCTCACCGAAGTCACTGGTGATCCAGGCCTGCAGGCCGTCGTGGATCGGGTCGTAGAACCACTGATCGATCATGGTGGTCCAATCGAAGGCGCCCACCTCAGCCGGCTCCGGGGTCAACCAGGCCGAGGTGTCGAAAAGATCAGCGAACCAATCGAACTCATCGGCCTGAGCCGCCGGCGCGGTGGTCAGCGGGGCCATCCCGAAGGCCAGGAAAGCACCCACAGTGCTGGCTGCGCCGACGGCCCGGGAAGAGCGGCGCGGGTTGGTGTGGTGACTCATGTGCAGCAAGACCTCTCTTGAGAAGTTGGGGGATAAAGGGTTTAGGGGAATCAGAATCCGAGCAGCTCACCGAGCCAGCCGAACGCATCGGTGGCCGCACCGGACCCGCCGTCATCGACCACCACCGGGTCGATGATGGGCAGCTCAGCACCAGCCAGCGGTGGGGTCACCACGACCGGGCCCTTGCCGTCCCACCCCGACCCGAGCAGGGCGCCGACGGTTTGCCCCCAGGCCTGCATCGCTGCGAGCGGCCCGATCCCGGCACTGTTGAGATCCAGAGTTCCGATCACCGGTACGCCACTGAATTCCAGGCCCACGCTTTGGAAGATCGACCCACCGACCGCCGGCACCTCGGCGGCGACCTCACCACCGGGGCCCAACACCTGGTAGCTCACCGCGGCCGCACCCGTGGACAGCAACCCGCCGAACGCGAAGTCCAGATGGTCCATGTTCATGCCGGCCGGGAAGAAGCCGGCCTCGTTGATCATCGGCAACAACGCATCCAAGTTGAGGGTGGCGCCGTTGAAGAACGCCCCACCCATGTTGATCAGGATGTCGAAGGGGTTATCGCCGTCGGTGATGCCGTTGAGCAGCGCGATCCAGGGGCTGATGCCCGGGCCGATCATGCCCATCAACATCGCACTCGACGGCGAGCCCAGGTAGTCGATGATCGGCAGGATCTGGTCGGGATCGACATCAGCGGGCAGATACCCCGCGACCTGACCGAACATCAGCTGATGGGTGCCATCCATGGTGTGGTTGAGCACCGTGGCACGGGTTTCGGCGGTCATGTCCTGCATCGCGAACCCAGAAAGCACCGCATTCAGATGCAGCTGAATCTGCTCGTTGATCGCATTGATCGAGCCCGCCGGATCATTGGCCAACTGGTCCCAGTACCCCATCTGGTTGGCCATGAATTGTTGCATCCCCACACCCGGGGCCAGATACCAATTGTTCAGCATCGTCGTCACATTCGCCGACGCAGCATTGAGCACCTCATCCCACGCACTCGTCAGTTGCACGGCACGCGACTGAACATCCAGTGGAGCGCTTAACGCTGCCGGTGGGGTGACCGCGATCAGGCCGGCGCCAACGAGTGCCACACCAGCAGTGGTGGCGTAGGGGCGAAACATGGCGTGCAAGGGGACTCCTCCAGGTATGTGATGCACAGCACGAGATAGAACGCGATGAGAGTAACTGAGAGAAGCATAATTTGTATACAACAAATCAGAACATGTTTCAGTCTGCGTGTTTACGGGGCGGGAGAAGGTGATGGCGCACGCCAGCCGACGCCCCTGTGAGGCTGCTCGTTAGACCAGTTAGAGGCGGTAACCGCGTCGGGAAGGTTGACCCGCCACACTCGTGTAACGGCCTCTCTTCTATATGAATGTAAATTGTAACAATGCACTGAGATGGTCTCCAAGTAACATCTAACGGCCGCATTTTCGGCGTGTGGTCGCAGGGCCTGGACGGCGTTCTATGAACGTGGACCATGCCCGGACAGGCAGGTGGAGAAAGCTACCGAGATCGCGGCGCGACAGATAGGTTGGTGGGTCATGGCATCCGTGGCTCGCGACACCAATCCGGGTGCATGAGTAAGACACTCGTCAAACCGCTGTGCGATATCCGCGCGACCGATGCCGCCTTTAGCGGCGGCAAGGGCGCCAATCTGGGAGAGCTGCTGGCGGCTGGGTTACCGGTGCCCGATGCGTTCGTTATCGGCGTACCCGCCCGTACGGGAACTGGGGCAGCCGGGTCGGTCGAGTCACTGGATGCTGACATCCGCGACGCGGTGGTCGCGAGCTACCACGCGCTGGGGCGTGACATCGCCGTGGCGGTGCGCTCCTCGGCCGTGGCCGAGGACGGGGTCGACGCATCTCACGCCGGGATCTACGAGACGGTCCTCAATGTCCGGGGGGCTGCGCAGGTGCTTGCCGCCGTGGCCCATTGCTGGGCATCGGCGTCGTCCGCGCGGGCCCGCCGATACCGGGACGCTCGGGAACTGGAATCCACGGGGGGAATGGCTGTCGTCGTCCAGCGCCAGATCGTACCGGCCTGTGGTGGCGTCGCCTTCACAGCGGATCCGCTGAACGGCGATACGGACCGGCTGGTCATTGAATTCGCCCTTGGGTCTGGCGGTGACGTAGTGGATGGGTTGGTGACGCCTGCGCGCATCGTGGTGGATAAGTCCACATTGGGCATCGTGGAGGTTGTTCCATCTGCATCGGCGCCATCATTGTCCGACAATCGGATTCGCGACATCGCCGACTGTGCACTGCGTATCGATCGGTGGTACGGGAGCCCGCAGGACATCGAGTGGGCCTTCGACGAGCAGGGGCAGATCTGGATTCTGCAGGCGCGCCCGATCACCACATTCAGTGCACTGGAGGCCAGGGCGAAGGCGCTTGAATTCTACGATCCGCCGCGTCCACCGGGCAGCCGATGGAGCCGCGTGAATGTCGGCGAGGCGCTGCCTGGGGTGCCGACGCCTCTTACCTGGTCGGTGTGGAGGACGGGACTCGGTGAAGGGCAGTGGCAAAGCCAGGTCCAAGTCGGCGTGGTGTCAAAGCGCGACGTGGCTGCGTCGTTTGTAACCCTCGCGCAGGGCTGGCCGGTGATCTCTGTTGACTTGCTTTTGAGCCAGGTCGCTCGCATCCCCGGTGTGGATCCGAGCGCTTTCAGTGAGCAGATTCTCGGGGCGGCAGAACACGTCGACGTCGCGCCTATGCGGGCCCGGGGCGTTACTGCGTTGCGGATGGCGGTGCGTGCTCCGATCACCCTGGCGCTGCTGAATCGACGCCTGCGGGCGGTCAGCGCGACCTCCTGGCAAGCGTGGCAGCGGGACGCTTGGCAGACACCGGCAGATCCGGTGGCATTGCTGACCGAGGCCAGCTCACGTTTCCGGCAAACGATGATCACCCACGCACTGCAGACGTATGTGTGCCAAGGCCTGTATCAGGCTGTCGAGGCCGTGGCAGGGAGCCGAGTGATCGACCTGCTCTCCGGTGATGGCGAACTGCCGGAGGCTCACCTGGCCAGGGATCTGTGGCTGCTCGCCGGTGGGCGAATCACTTTGGGTCGCTTTCTTTCTGCGCACGGATTCCACGGTCCCGACGAGGGGGAGATCGCCTCCGCCTCGTGGCGGCAGGACCCCGCGCCGGTGCTGCATGCCGCGCGGGTATGGGCCGACGCTGACCGGTCCCGGGATCCCGTCGCAGCATTGGACGCCAGAAGTGATGAGCGACGCCGGGCGCAGTCGGCGCTGTGCGAATCTGTGCCGCGCTCGCGCCGCCGGGCGGTGGCACGGCTGATCGCCATGGCGCGGCGAGCGTTGGTCGCCCGGGAGATCGGCAAAACCGCTTTCCTGCAAGACCTTGATGTCGCCCGGCACGCGGCGTCCTTCTTAGGTGACAATGCCGTCTGGCACACGTTGAGTGAGCTCCAGTCGAAGGTGCATCTGGCGTCGGCCGATATCATTGCCCGCCAACGTATCCGGTCGCAGTTCGCCGCGCAGGAGCCGCCGCTGTCCTTTGCCGGCGATCCACCCGCGCGAACCGCCGGCGGCGGTGCCCCGGTCCAGTCGCTCATCTCCGGTGCCGCTGTGAGCCCGGGCCGTGCCCGCGGACGGGCGCGGGTGGTGACCGATCCCAACGCGACCGTCGAGCTCGACGCTGACGATGTGCTGATCGCCCGGACTACCGACCCGTCGTGGGTGGTGCGGTTCATGGCGGTCGCCGGCATGGCCATCGACGTGGGCGGTACGTTGTCACACGCCGCAATCATTGCGCGCGAGCTCGGGATACCGTGCGTGATCGGCACCGGCAACGGCAGCCAGGTCATCCCGGATGGGGCGCTGGTGGAGATCGACGGGTCGGCGGGAACCGTGCGAATCCTGGACGCGCCGCTTACCGATCGATCCGGAACCGCTTGACGCGCGCGCCCGCACCGGACGCCAATTCGACACGGCTGCGCGGCACCCCGAAATGCTCTGCCAGCACCCGGATGACGGCGGCGTTTGCCTTGCCGTCCACGGCCGGCTCGCGCACGTAGACGGTCAGCTGACCCGCGTCGTCGGTCTCGACCAGGGGGCCTTTGCGGCTGCCCGGTTTGACCTTGACGACGACGGTTTCGGTCATCGCAACAGGATCCCAGTGCCGCGAACGTGCGTAGTTTTACGGCCTAACTCGGCGTGTCGCCGTGCAAACACGCACGCTGGCGCCAAAGCCAAGCCAAGCCCAAAAAACTAGCGGGCGACGATCACCGACGAGCCGTGGCCGAACAGGCCCTGGTTGGCCGTCACGCCCACCGTGGCGCCCTCGACCTGCCGGCCGGTGGCCTGACCGCGCAGCTGCCAGGTCAGCTCGCACACCTGGGCAATCGCCTGCGCCGGGATCGCCTCGCCGAAGCAGGCCAGCCCGCCGGACGGGTTCACCGGCACCCGGCCACCGATGGTGGTGGCGCCGCTGCGCAGCAGTTGCTCGCCCTCACCCTTGGCGCACAGGCCCAGGTGCTCGTACCAGTCGATCTCCAGCGCGGTCGACAGGTCGTAGACCTCGGCCAGGCTTACGTCCTCCGGGCCGATCCCGGCCTCGGCGTAGGCGGCGTCCAGGATCTGATCCTTGAACACCCGCTCGGGCGCGGCTACCACGGCGGTGGAATCGGTTGCGATGTCCGGCAATTCGGGCAGGTGCTGCGGGTAGCGGGGGGTCACGGTGGACACCGCGCGCACCGACGGCACACCGTCGAGCGAACCCAGGTGCTTGCGGGCGAATTCCGCGCTGGCCACGATCAGCGCAGCCGCACCGTCGGAGGTGGCGCAGATGTCGAGCTGGCGCAGCGGGTCGGAGACCACCGGGCTGGCCAACACGTCGCCAACCGCGGATTCCTTGCGGTAGCGGGCATTGGGGTTGTTCAGGCCATGCCGGGAGTTCTTCACCTTCACCTGCGCGAAGTCCTCGGAGGTGGCGCCGTAGAGGTCCATCCGGCGGCGCGCCAGCAGCGCGAAGTACACCGGGTTCATCGCGCCGATCAGGTGGAAGCGCTGCCAGTCCGGGTCGTTCTTGCGCTCACCGCCGACCGGGGCGAACGCGCCTTTGGGGGTGGTGTCCGCGCCGATCACCAGCGCCACATCGCAGAAACCGGCCAGGATCTGGGCCCGGGCGCTCTGCAGCGCCTGCGAACCCGACGCGCAGGCCGCATACGAGGACGACACCGGAACCCCGTTCCAGCCCAGCTTCTGGGCGAACGTCGAACCGGCGATGAAGCCCGGGTAGCCGTTGCGGATGGTGTCCGCGCCGGCGATGAACTGGATCTGCTGCGCGTTCAGGCCGGCGTCGGCCAGTGCGGCACGGGCGGCGACCACTCCGTACTCGGTGAAGTCGCGGCCCCACTTGCCCCACGGGTGCATGCCCGCACCCAGGATGTACAACGGCTCAGGCATTGGAGTCCACCTTCTTCCACGCGTAGACGGTGCGCGTCACGCCGTCGTCGTCGGTGTAGAGCGGCATGGTGGTCAGCTCCATCTCCATGCCGACCTTCAAGTCCGCGGCCAGGGTGCCCTCGACGACCTTGCCCAGTACGATCAGGCCCTCGTCGGCCAGCTCCACCGCGGCGATCGCGAACGGCTCGAACGGGTCGCTCGGCGGGTACGGCGCCGGCGGCAGGTACCGATTCTCGGTGTAGCTCCAGATTGTGCCGCGCCGCGACAGCGCGACCGGCTCCAACACGTCGCCGTCGCAGGCGGGGTTGGGGCAGTTGTTCTCACGCGGCGGGAACACATAGGTGCCGCACTGCGGACACTTGGCGCCGGTCAGGTGGGGGAGGCCGGCGTCGTCGGTGGCGAACCACCCGTCGATGGCCGGCTGCGAGGCTACATCTGGCACTCGGTCAGCGTACCCAACCGAGACCCCCGAATTGAAACGTGTTCCAGTTACCGGGACAAGGCGACAGTTCAGACCCGCGCCCGGTCGGCTCCGGTGTCGCGCCGGTAGGCGGCAGCCACCCGGGCCAGATTGTCCGACCGCAGGTTGGCGCCGCTGCGATGCATCGCCCGGTTGGCGGCCACCACCGCCGCGGTCGCGTCGCGACGGTGCTCCTCATAGACCTGCAGGCCCGTGTCTGGGTGGGCTGCCAGGCTGTCCGCCAGCGCGCGGGCATCCAGGATGGCCTGCGATCCGCCGTTGGCGCCCACCGGATACATCGGGTGCGCCGCGTCGCCCAGCAGGGTTACCCGACCACGCCCCCACCACGGCAGCGGATCGCGATCGACCATCGGGTATTCCAGCGGGTCGGCGGTGCGTCCCACCAGGTCGACGACGTCGAGCCAATCCACTTTCCAGCCGTCCAGGTAGGACAACACCTGCTCGGCGTCGCACCGCTGGTTCCAGCGTGCGGTGCCCGGCAGCGGCCCGGGTGGGGATTCGGGCACCAACAGCACCCAGTTGATCAGGCCGCCCCCGATCCGGTAGATCACCAGCTCGATCCCGTCGTCGGCCTTGACGATCGCCATGGTCCGCCCGTCCAGATACGGCTCTCCCGGTGCGGCGCCGCGCCACATTCGCACCCCGGACCACCGCAGGTCGTCGCCGCGCGGGTGTAACTGCGCGCGCACCGCCGAATGAATCCCGTCGGCGCCCACCAAGAAAGCGCCCGCCAGTTCGTCGTCGCCCAACTGCACCCGCACCGAGTCGCCGTCGTCGACGAACCCGGTGACCCGCGATCCGGTCCGGACAGTGCCCGCCTCCAACCGCTCACGTACCGCGTCGAGCAACAGCAGTTGCAGTTCCCCGCGGTGTACCGAATATTGCGGGTATTCGTAGCCGCCTTCGATTCCCCGCGGCTCACGGAACAGCTCCCGGCCGCGGGTATCGAAGTAGGCCAACGATGTTGGGGCGACCGCCAGCGGGGACAATTGCTCGCCCAGCCCCAGGGCGGACAACTCCCGGACCGCGTGCGGCAGCAGATTGATGCCAACACCCAGCGGGCGCAGGTCCCGAGCGCCTTCGACGACGGTGGCACCGATCCCGCGCGCGTGCAGGGTCAGGGCGGTGGTCAATCCGCCGATACCGGCGCCGGCGATCACAACGTCTGTCTCAGTCATGAATCCAGCGTCGCCGTCAGAAAACTATAAGTCCAATATCTAGTTAGTCCAGAAACTATAATCAACAGTTATGGAGCTGCGGCAACTCGAATACTTCATCGCGGTCGTGGAGGAAGCGAACTTCACCCGCGCGGCGCAACGGGTGCATGTGGCGCAACCCGCGGTCAGCGCCCAGATCGGCCGATTGGAGCGCGAACTCGGCCAGCGGCTGCTGGACCGCTCCCGCCGGGAGGTTCGTCCGACCGCGGCCGGCGCGGCCGTGCTGCCGTACGCCAAAGCCGCCTTGGCGGCGGTGGATGATGTGCGGCTCGCCGTCGACGAACTCAGCCGGCTGGTCCGTGGCACGGTCACGATCGGCACCGTGACCGCTCACTCAGTCGATGTGCCCGGGTTGCTCGCCGAGTTCCACGCGGAGTACCCGAGCGTCGAAATCACGCTCAGCACAGCGAATTCCGACCAGCTGATCGACGCGGTCCGCAGCGGCGAACTGGATACGGCCATCGTGTCGGTCGGGCCCGACGAACGGCCGACCGGGCTGGACATCGAGGTGGTCACCGACGAGGCCGTCGATGCGGCGGTGGGCCTGGCCGATGAGCTGGCCGGGCGTGCCACGGTCAGCCTCGCCCAGTTGGCGCAGCGGCCGCTGATCGCGCTGCCCGTCGGCACCGGCATCCGCCGCCAGTTTGACCAAGCCTGCGCGGCGGCTGGGATCTCCCCGCGGATCGCATTCGAGGCCAGCACGCCGCTGGCGCTGGCGGACCTGGCCGAGCGCGGACTCGGGGTCGCGATCCTGCCGAGTTCGGTGGCTCGCAACCGCCCGGGCCTGCATCCACTGAGGCTGACGCCGGAGCTGCGGGGCCGGCTGGTGTTGGCCTGGCGTGCGTCGGGACCGCGCAGCCCTGCCGCCCGGGTGCTCGTCGACAGGGCGCGGCAGTTACTGCGTGTCGGGACGGGTGCCTAGAGTTGGGGCCGTGAGTCAGACCAAACCGACGCTGCTACTCCTCGACGGAAACTCGCTGGCATACCGGGCGTTCTATGCCCTGCCAGCGGAGAACTTCAAGACCCGCAGCGGCCTGACCACCAATGCGGTCTACGGGTTCACCGCGATGCTGATCAACCTGCTGCGCGACGAGAGCCCCACCCACATAGCCGCCGCATTCGACGTGTCGCGGCAGACATTCCGCTCGGAGCGCTTCCCGGAGTACAAGGCCACCCGGTCGTCCACCCCGGATGAGTTCCGTGGCCAGATCGACATCACCAAGGAAGTGCTGGCCGCGCTGGGCATCACCGCGCTGTCGGAGCCGGGCTTTGAGGCCGACGACCTGATCGCCACGCTGGCCACCCAGGCCGACGCAGAGGGTTACCGGGTGCTGGTGGTCACCGGCGACCGCGACGCCCTGCAGCTGGTCAACGAGAACGTGACCGTGCTCTACCCGCGCAAGGGCGTCAGCGACCTGACTCGGTTCACCCCGGATGCGGTCGTCGAGAAGTACGGCCTGACCCCGGCGCAGTACCCGGACTTCGCGGCGCTGCGCGGGGACCCCAGCGACAACCTGCCGGGCATTCCCGGCGTGGGGGAGAAGACCGCGTCGAAGTGGATCACCGAGTACGGGTCTCTGCAGGGGCTGGTGGACCAGGTCGACACCGTCAAGGGCAAGGTCGGAGATGCGTTGCGCGCCAACCTGTCCACCGTGATCCTCAACCGCGAGCTGACCGACCTGGTCCGCAACGTGCCGCTGGCACAGACGCCGGACACCCTGCGACTGGTGCCGTGGGACCGTGAGCAGATCCATCAGCTCTTCGACGACCTCGAATTCCGGGTGCTGCGTGACCGGTTGTTCGACACGCTCTCCACCGCCGGGGGCGCGGTGCCCGAAGCCGAGGAGGGCTTCGAGGTGCGCGGCGGCGCCCTAGAGCCGGGAACGGTTGCCTCGTGGCTGGCCGAACACGCCGCCGACGGCCGCCGCACCGGGCTGGCCGTGATCGGCACCCACCGCAGCTTCGACAGCGACGCGACCGCGCTGGCGTTGGCCTCAGCGGACGGCGAAGGCGGTTACATCGACACCGCGACGCTGACCGCCGAGGACGACGCCGCGCTGGGCGCCTGGCTGGCCGACCCGGCCAAGCCCAAGGCGCTGCACGAGGCCAAGCTGGCCATCCACGACCTGGCCGGGCGCGGCTGGACCCTGGACGGTGTCACCTCTGACACCGCCCTGGCCGCCTACCTGGTGCGGCCCGGTCAGCGCAGCTTCAGCCTCGACGACCTCTCGGTGCGCTACCTTCGCCGCGAATTGCGTGCCGAATCCGATGAACAGCAACAGCTTTCGTTGCTGGATGACACGGAGGGCGTCGACGATCAGGCCGTGCAGACCGCGATCCTGCGGGCCCGGGCGGTCAACGACCTGGCCGACGCGCTGGATCTCGAGCTGGCCCGCATCGACTCGTCCGGACTGCTCGCTGACATCGAACTGCCGCTGCAGCGAGTGCTGGCCGAGCTGGAGACAGCCGGGATCGGTGTGGACCTCGATCACCTGAGCCAGCTGCAGAGCCGGTTCGGTGACCAGATTCGCGACGCCGCCGAGGCGGCCTACGCGGTGATCGGCAAGCAGATCAACCTCGGCTCGCCCAAGCAGCTGCAGGTGGTGCTCTTCGACGAGCTGGGCATGCCCAAGACCAAGAAGACCAAGACCGGCTACACCACCGACGCCGACGCGCTGCAGACCCTGTTCGATAAGACCGGCCATCCGTTCCTGGAGCACCTGCTGACCCACCGCGACGTCACCCGGTTGAAGGTGACGGTCGATGGATTGCTGAAATCGGTTGCCTCCGATGGCCGAATCCACACCACGCTGAATCAGACGATCGCGGCGACCGGCCGGCTGTCGTCGACCGACCCCAACCTGCAGAACATCCCGATCCGCACCGACGCCGGCCGCCAGATCCGCGACGGTTTTGTGGTCGGCGAGGGCTACCCCGAGCTGATGACGGTCGACTACAGCCAGATCGAGATGCGCATCATGGCGCACCTGTCGGCCGATGAGGGCCTGATCGAGGCGTTCAACACCGGCGAAGACCTGCACTCGTTCGTCGGGTCGCGGGCGTTCTCGGTGCCCATCGACGAGGTGACCCCGGACATGCGCCGCCGCGTCAAGGCGATGTCCTACGGCCTGGCCTACGGGTTGAGCGCCTACGGGCTGGCCTCCCAGCTCAAGATCTCCACCGAAGAGGCCAAAGAGCAGATGGACGCCTACTTCGACCGGTTCGGTCGGGTGCGCGACTACCTGCACGAGGTCGTCGAGCAAGCCCGCAAGGACGGCTACACCTCGACGGTGCTGGGCCGGCGGCGCTACCTGCCGGAGCTGGACAGCAGCAACCGGCAGGTCCGGGAGTCCGCCGAGCGGGCCGCGCTCAACGCCCCGATCCAGGGCAGCGCGGCCGACATCATCAAGGTCGCGATGATCAACGTGGACACCGCCCTCAAGGCCTCCACCCTGCGGTCGCGGATGCTGCTGCAGGTGCACGACGAATTGCTGTTCGAAGTGGCCGACGGCGAACGTGACGCGTTGGAGGCGTTGGTGCGCGACAAGATGGGCAGCGCCTATCCGCTCAGCGTCCCGCTGGAGGTTGCGGTCGGTTACGGGCGCAGCTGGGATTCAGCAGCGCACTAACGCGGATTCCGCGACCTGTCGGGGGAGACGCGTACAATCGAACGTATGTTCGAAAGAACGTTTCCCTCCGTGGAGTCGGTCGCGCGGCTTAGTGAGCGGTTTGAGCGGCGTTATCCGTCGGTGACGCCGGAGTCGGCGGTGTTGGTGGAGCGGGTTTGTGTGGCGGGTCGGGCGGAGAATCGGGCGGCGGCGGCGCAGTTGGTGGCGATCGGGGAGTTGTTCGCGCTGCGCTTGAGTCGGTGTGGTGAAACCGAGGCGTGGGCGGTCGATACCGAGGCGGCGGTGGCTGCTGAGGTGGCGGCGGCGTTGCGGATCAGTCAGGGGTTGGCGGCGAGCCGGTTGCGGTATGCGCGGGCGATGCGGGAGCAGTTGCCGCAGGTGGCTGAGGTGTTCAAGGCTGGCGATATCGATATTCGTCTGTTTCAGACGCTGGTGTATCGCACGGATCTGATTGCTGATCGTGAGGTGTTGGCGCTGGTCGATGGGCAGTTGGCGGCGCAGGTGGTGCGTTGGCCGTCCCTGACCCGGAGTCGGTTGGCCGGCAAGGTCGACAAGATCGTGGCCAAGGCCGACGCTGATGCGGTGCGGCGCCGCAAGGAGCGCCAGGTGGAGCGCAAGATCGGGTTTGCGGACCAAGAGGGCGGGCTCTCGGAGGTTTACGGCAGCGTGTTCACCCCTGATGCCCGTGCCCTGGACAAGGCGCTGGATGCGTTGGCGGCCACGGTGTGCGAACACGATCCGCGCAGTCGTGCGCAGCGCCGTGCCGATGCGATGGGGGCGTTGGCGGCGCGGGCGGATCGGCTGGGGTGCCGCTGCGGGCGCCCGGATTGCGCCGCCGGGGGGCGTGCGGCGGCCTCGCCGGTGGTGATTTATGTGATGGCCGAGCAGGCCACCGTCGAGGGGACTGGTGATGGGCCGGGCTCGTTAGTCGGCTCTGACGGATTGATCCCGCCGGAGTTGATCGCCGAGCTCGCCCGATCGGCCCGGTTGGTGTCGTTGGTGCACCCCAGCGATGCCCCGCCCGAGCCGGGGTATGTGCCCTCGAAGGCGCTGGCGGATTTTGTGCGGTGCCGGGACATGACGTGCCGCTGGCCGGGGTGTGACCGTCCGGCGGCAGAGTGCGATCTGGACCATACGGTTGCCTACGGTGACGGTGGGTTCACGCATGCGTCGAACCTCAAATGTTATTGCCGTACGCATCATTTGGTGAAGACGTTTTGGGGGTGGCGGGATCAGCAGCTGCCCGATGGGACGGTGATTTTGACTTCGCCGTCGGGGCAGACCTATGTCACCACCCCGGGCAGTTCGTGGCTGTTCCCGCACTTGTGCGCACCTACCGGGGAACTGCCGGCACCGCTGCGACGCGATGATGACCGCTGTGGTGATCGCACCGCGATGATGCCCCGCCGCCGGCGCACCCGCGCCCAACACCGCGCGGCCCGCATCGCCACCGAACGCAACCAGAACCACAAGGCCCGCCAAGCCCGACGCGCCGCACTCGACACTGTCTGGTTCCCGAAAGTAGCCCCCGGCATCGACCCCGACGACCCACCGCCCTTCTAACGGCGGTCAGGAGCCGCGGTTCAGAATTCGGGTGGCGTCGTGCACCATCTGCGTCACGATGGCACCCGCCGGCAGAACGTCGTGGATGAGGCCGACGGCCTCGCCGATGAGGATGTGCGCAATGTCGAAGTCCGCCGCGTCGAGCCCCGCCTGGAAGGCGGCGATGGCTTCGGGCAGGTTGGCCAGCAAGCGGCTGTCGTCGCCGTGCCAGCTCTGCAGGAACGCGTTGACCAGCGCCCGCTCGTCATAGTGGGGGCCAAACGAGTTGTCGCACAACGTCGTAGACGCGGGTGCGGATGGTGTCTTCGCCGCTGGCTCGGATGGCGCGCTCGTGCGCGCCGGGCGACACGAGTGCCTCGCTGGAGGCCCAGAACCGAGTGCCAACCAAGACTCCGTCGGCGCCGAGGGCCAGCGCCGCGGCCACCCCGCGGCCGTCGGCGATACCGCCGGCGGCCAGTACGAATGTTTCCGGCGAGTGCTCGGCCACGAGGTCGGCGACGGCGGGGACAAACGTCAGAGTCGAGCGGGTGGACATGCCGTGGCCGCCGGCCTCGGCGCCCTGGGCCACGATGACTTTCGCTCCCGCCCGCAGCGCGGCATGCGCCTGCTCCAGGGTCTGCACCTGGCAGATCAGCGGAACGCCCGCGTCGTGGATGTCGCCGGCGAAGGGCTCGGGGTCACCGAAGGACAGCATTATCGCCGCCGGGCTCCGGTTGAGGGCGACGGAGAGAGCCTCCGGCGAGCGGGTCAGGCTCCAGGTGATGAAGCCGCACCCGACGCGTGTGTCGCCGGCGACATCGAACTCGCGCCGCACCCAGTCGAGTTCGCCGTAGCCCCCGCCGAGCAGACCGAGCCCACCGGCACGGGTGACTGCCGCGGCGAGCCGGCCACCGGATGCCTGCGCCATGGGCGCCAGCACGATCGGGTGGTCGATACCCAGGAACTCGGTGAGGCGGTTGCGCAGCGACATCGCGATGCCCCTGGGATCAGCGCCGCACCGGCAAGGGGGAGTGATACCCGGCCATGGTGTACAGCACCGGTGCGGCCGTTCGGGCGGCCACCACCCCGTAGGCGTCCTCCTGCTGCACCGCGAACACCTCGGGGTCGCCGAAGCCGCGGTCGATCCGGTCCCTGATGAAGGCCAGCTGGACCACCTGGACGGCGAACTTCTTGACCGCCTTGCCCGCGGGTCGGCCGCCGATGCGGGTGGCCTCGCGGATCGCCAGCTTCCGAGTGCGGATCGACCCCAGCCAGGTCGCCTCGTTGGCGCTGATCAGGCCCCCGGCCACCATGCCGGGCAGCTTGCTCGCGACCAGCTGCTGTTCGTGTCGGCGGCTCAACATGCCCAGCAGCACCATCAGCAGGAACACCGGAACCAGCCAGAACACGTACGTGATCAGGAAGAGCTGCCCGCCGCCCATCGCCAGCGAGGCGTTCCACGAGGCGTGCATCGCCACCGCGGCCAGGTAGCCGATCAGGATCACGACGGCCTTCGACCAGAACCCGTGGCGGCGCAGCGCGAAGAACACCCCGATACCGGTCATCGTGGTGAACAGCGGGTGGGCGAACGGGCCGAAGATCAGCCGGGCGATGGCCACCGCGGCCATCTTGGCCGGTGACTCGGCCGGCGCGATGTAGACAATGTCTTCCATCCAGGCGAAACCCACCGCCACGACGCCCGCGTAGACCATGCAGTCGGTCAGCGAGTTCAGCGCCAGCCGCCGGCGCCCGGTCAGCATGACCAGCAGGAACAGCCCCTTCGCGGCCTCCTCGATGAACGGCGCCTGGATGGCCGCCATATCGAAGGTCTTCGACACCAGCGGCCGCACGGTGGCCACCGATGAGCCGAACGTCTCCAGGCCCACCGCCAGCACCACGGCCACCGACGCGCCCCACAGGAACGCCAGTTGCAACAGTCGGCGCGGCTCGGGCTCCCAGCGGTCCAGCCACCGGTAGCACAGCAGCACCACCAGCATCGACATGCTCGCCAGTACCAGCGCGGTCAGTGTCCCGCCCGGGTTGGCCGCGGTGAACAGCAGCAACAAGAACGCCGTGAGGATGGCGAGCAGGACAATGACGATGAGCGGCGCTCCGACTTTTCGCCGGTTCCGCATCTGTGGCATAGCGAGGGAGCGTAGCCACCGGTTTGTCCAGCGTGCAACGCGTCGAGTAGCCTCAACAGGTAGTCCTCGACTAGGCCTAGACCAAGATCGCGGGCCACCGCGTGCCCAGCATGCGTGACAACACCTGAGTCCCTACTACGTCAAAATGTCCGGAGCAACCCAACACATGCCAAGTCCCACCGTCACCTCGCCGCAAGTAGCCGTCAACGACATCGGCTCGGCCGAGGATTTTCTCGCCGCCATCGACAAAACGATCAAGTACTTCAACGATGGCGACATCGTCGAGGGGACGATCGTCAAGGTTGACCGGGACGAGGTCCTGCTCGACATCGGTTACAAGACCGAAGGGGTCATCCCCTCCCGCGAACTGTCCATCAAGCACGACGTCGACCCCCACGAGGTGGTGTCCGTCGGTGATGAGGTCGAGGCCCTGGTCCTGACCAAAGAGGACAAAGAGGGTCGTCTGATCCTGTCCAAGAAGCGCGCCCAGTACGAGCGCGCCTGGGGCACGATCGAAGAGCTCAAGGAGAAGGACGAGGCCGTCAAGGGCACCGTCATCGAGGTCGTCAAGGGCGGCCTGATCCTCGACATCGGTCTGCGCGGCTTCCTGCCGGCCTCGCTGGTGGAGATGCGCCGGGTTCGCGACCTGCAGCCGTACATCGGCAAGGAGATCGAAGCCAAGATCATCGAGCTGGACAAGAACCGCAACAACGTGGTGCTGTCGCGCCGCGCCTGGCTGGAGCAGACCCAGTCCGAGGTGCGCAGCGAGTTCCTCAACCAGCTGCAGAAGGGCGCCGTCCGCAAGGGTGTCGTGTCCTCGATCGTCAACTTCGGCGCCTTCGTCGACCTGGGCGGCGTGGACGGCCTGGTGCACGTCTCCGAGCTGTCCTGGAAGCACATCGACCACCCGTCCGAGGTCGTTCAGGTGGGCGACGAGGTCACCGTCGAGGTGCTCGACGTCGACATGGACCGCGAGCGGGTTTCGCTGTCGCTCAAGGCCACCCAGGAAGACCCGTGGCGCCACTTCGCCCGCACCCACGCGATCGGTCAGATCGTGCCGGGCAAGGTCACCAAGCTGGTGCCGTTCGGTGCGTTCGTCCGCGTCGAGGAGGGCATCGAGGGCCTGGTGCACATCTCCGAGCTGGCTGAGCACCACGTCGAGGTCCCGGACCAGGTGGTTGCGGTCGGCGACGACGCCATGGTCAAGGTCATCGACATCGACCTGGACCGCCGCCGGATCTCGCTGAGCCTCAAGCAGGCCAACGAGGACTACACCGAGGAGTTCGACCCCTCGAAGTACGGCATGGCCGACAGCTACGACGAGCAGGGCAACTACATCTTCCCCGAGGGCTTCGACGCCGAGACCAACGAGTGGATCGAAGGTTTCGACAAGCAGCGCACCGAGTGGGAGGCCCGTTACGCCGAGGCCGAGCGTCGTCACAAGATGCACACCGCGCAGATGGAGAAGTTCGCCGCTGCCGAGCACGCCGAGCCGCGCTCGGGTGCCAACGGTTCGCACCGCGACGAGGCTCCGGCCGGTGGCTCGCTGGCCAGCGACGAGCAGCTCGCCGCACTGCGTGAGAAGCTCGCCGGTAACAGCGCGTAATTCGCGCCCAGCGAGTTGAAGGGGCGCAGATGCTGCGTATCGGTCTGACCGGCGGTATCGGCGCCGGTAAGTCGACGGTGTCGGCTACCTTCAACCGCCAGGGTGGCGTCATCGTCGACGGTGACGTCATCGCCCGTGAAGTAGTGGAGCCCGGTACCGAAGGCCTCGCCAAATTGGTCGAGGCCTTCGGGCCGGGCATCCTGCTTCCAGATGGAGCTTTGGACCGTCCGGCGCTGGCAGCGATCGCGTTCAGTGACGACGACAAGCGGGCCACCCTCAACGGCATCGTGCATCCGCTGGTGGCGCACCGCCGCTCCGAGCTGATTGCAGCGGCCGGCGATGAAGCCGTCATCATCGAGGACATCCCGCTGCTGGTCGAATCCCAGATGGCGCCGCTGTTTCCGTTGGTGATCGTGGTGCACGCGGACGTCGAGACTCGAGTGACTCGGCTGACCGAATACCGCGGGATGTCGGAGGCCGACGCGCGGGCCCGGATCGCCGCGCAGGCCACCGAGCCGCAGCGGCGCGATGTCGCCGACGTCTGGCTGGACAATTCCGGTGACCCGGAGGAGTTGGCGAAGCAGGCGCTCGAGCTGTGGCATCAGCGGATCCTGCCATTCGCGCACAACCTCGCCACCGGCCAAACAGTGCCGTCCCCGACGCAGCTGATGCCGGCGGATCCGACCTGGCCCGATCAGGCGCAGCGCATTCTGGCCCGGCTGCGCACCACTTGTGGTCACCGGGCGATCCGCGTTGATCACATCGGGTCCACCGCGGTGGCCGGCCTGGACGCCAAAGACGTTATCGACGTGCAGGTCACGGTCGAATCCTTGGCGATGGCCGACGAACTCGCCGAGTCTCTCTTGAGCGCCGGGTATCCGCGCAAAGAGGCGATCACCGCCGACAGCGGCAAGCCCGATGCCCGCAGCACCGTCGCCGAATTCGATCACACCGATGACCCGGCGTTGTGGCAGAAGCGGTTTCACGCCTCCGCCGACCCTGGGCGGGCCACCAACGTGCACATCCGGGTCCAGGGCCGGCCCAATCAGCAGTTCGCCCTACTGTTTCCGGCCTGGTTGTCCGCGGACTCCGAGGCTCGGGCCGAGTACCTGGCGGTCAAACGCGACGCCGAACGCGCGGGCGTCGACGGCGGCATCGACGCCTACGCCGACGTCAAGGAACCCTGGTTCGACACCGCCTATCGCCGCGCGTGGGCCTGGGCCGACGACACCGGGTGGCGTCCTTAGAAAGGCTTACCGGCCGCTCTAAGCCATGCTGCTGATCAGCGCGCCGCACAGCATCGCGCCGGTGTGGGGGTCGTTGGTGTTGCCCCAGGTGTTGATGAAGCGCTCGCTCTTGACCGTGGTGACGTCGTCGACCTTGATCTCGCAATGCACGGTCGCGGTGGTCGGGAAGCGCAGCCGGATCACCATGCCGGCCTTGCTGGGGTCGGTCATCACGGTGTTCGCCTCGAACGGGGTGCCGAATGCGTCGAGGTCCGCGCTGGAGGTCTCGTAGTCGTTGCGCATGAAGGTGACCACGTTGCCGCTGGACCAGGCGTCGACCTTCGCGATGTAGGTCACGTTGTGCAGCTCGGTGGTGTTGTCGTTGTCATCGGCCCCCGCCGGCGCCGGGATCAGCTGACCGCACCCGAGCACGGCTGCGGTGGTGGCAACGGCGACACCGATTCGCAGTTTGGCGTTCATATCAGCGCAGTTTAGCGCGGTCACGCCGAAGGCCCCGGCATAGCACGCGTCACAGTCGGCGCCCCCGAGCGACCGGAATCACAAAAATTGCATGGCGCGCAAAGTTTGCATTGTGTGCAATGATTTGCGAGTGGATGCGCCGCAGGTCAGCTCGCTGAGAGAACGCCGGCGGCGCGAAACCGAAGCGGCCATCCATCGTGCGGCGGTCGAATTGATCGCCGAGCAGGGTTACGACGCGGTGACGGTGCCGATGATCAGCGAGCGGGCCGGCGTCTGTGTGCGCACCTTCTTCAACTATTTCCCCAACAAGGAAACGTCGGTGGTGCTGCCGTTCCCGCCGTTCGACCCGGAGCTCAGTGCCGTGGTGCGGGGTGGGCCGGGCGCAGATCGTCTGATGGCCGACGTGGTCGAACTGGTCATCAACCACATCGAGGTCCATACCGAGAATTCGGTCGGCCTCACGACGCTGCTGCGGATGATCTGCGAGATCCCGGAGCTGCTCCGGCTGCACACCGCCGAACTGGCCGAGCTGGAAACGCAGCTGGCCGAGCTGATCGCCCAGCGTCTGCGGCTGCCCAGCGACGATCGGCGCGTCGAGGTCATCGCCAGCGCGGTGATGGCGACGGCGAACACCGGCATCCAGCGCTGGTCGCGGGATCCGGGTGCCGGTTCGTTGTCGGACGAAGTCCGGCGCTGTGTGAGCCTGCTCGAACCCCTGCAGTGCCGCTAAGAACCGCGAAAGCGAGAGGGTAAGAACATTTTTGACTTCGTGAAGCGTGCCTGGATTCCTATGGTCGTGGTGCTGGTGGCGACGCTGGCGGGGTTTGCGGGTTTTCGCATCCACGCGGTGATGGCGCCCAAACCCGCGTCGACCGCCTTCATCGACGAATCCAGACCCGTCATTCCCAAAGACGTCATCTACGAAGTGTTCGGACCCGAGGGGACGGCCGGCCAGGTGAACTACCTTGACGAGAACTCGCAGCCGCAGCGTGCCGATTTCACGAACCTGCCGTGGTCGTTCACCATCTCGACCAAGCTGACGTCCATCTTCGCCAACGTGGTCGCCCAGGGCGACAGCAGCTCGATCGGCTGCCGCATCACCGTCAACGGCGAGGTCCGCGACGAGCAGACCGTCGACACCCATAACGCCCAAGTCTTCTGCCTGGTGAAATCCGCATGAGCGACGTGACTACCAAAGCCGAAAACGCCCAGACCACCCATTCCCGGGTCGCGCGGTTCATTCACCGCGTCCCGCTGCTGGTCGTGGTGGCGTGGCTGGCGCTGACCGTCGTCGTCAACGTCGTTGTGCCGCAGCTCGAAGAGGTCGGCAAGGCGCACTCGGTGTCGTTGGCGGCCAAGGACGCCCAGTCCTACACGGCGATCAAGAAGCAGGGCGCCAACTTCGAGCAGTTCGACTCCGACAGCATGGTGATGGTCCTGCTGGAGGGCGACGAGCCGCTCGGCGATCAGGCGCGCACCTACTACCACGGCTTGGTGGAGAAGCTGCGGGCCGACACCGAGCACGTCGAGTACGTGCAGGACTTCTGGGGCGACCGGATCACCGCCGGTGGCGCTCAGAGCATGGACGACAAGGCCGCCTATGTGCAGCTGAACCTGGTCGGCGACCAGGGCACCACCACCGGCAAGGAATCGGTGCAGTCGGTGCGCGACATCGTCGACGGCAGCGCGCCGCCGCCCGGGCTGCATGTCTACGTGACCGGTCAGGCCGCACTGACCATGGACATGAACGACGCCGGCGACGAGAGCATGCTCAAGATGACGGCGATCACCTTCGTGGTGATCACGGTCATGCTGCTGCTGATCTACCGCTCGATCGCGACGGTGCTGCTGATCTTGTTCACCGTCTTCGTCGAACTGGGCGCGGCGCGCGGGATCGTGGCCGTTCTGGGCCACTTCGAGATCATGGGGCTGTCCACGTTCGCGGTGAGCCTGCTGACCTCGCTGGCGATCGCCGCCGGTACCGACTACGCGATCTTCTTCATCGGTCGCTATCAGGAGGCCAGGGCGGCGGGACAAGACCGCATCACGGCGTATTTCACTACGTACCACAGTGTTTCGCACGTGGTGCTGGGTTCGGGTCTGACCATCGCCGGCGCCACGTTCTGCCTGAAGTTCACCCGGCTGCCGTACTTCGCGTCCATGGGTGTGCCGTGCGCGGTGGGCATGCTGGTCGTGGTCGCCGCGGCCATGACGATCACCCCGGCGGTGCTGCTGCTGGGCACTCGATTCGGCCTGCTGGAGTCCAAGCGGAAACTCTCGGCGCGGGGCTGGCGCCGGATCGGGACCGCGATCGTGCGGTGGCCCGGGCCGATCTTCGTGGTGACCATGATCGTCGCCCTGATCGGCATCGGCGTGCTGCCGTCGTACTCGGTGAACTACAACGACCAGTACTACATCCCCAAAAGCCTGCCGTCGATTCAGGGCTATGAGGCGTCGTATCGGCACTTCTCCAAGGCCCGGATGAACCCCGACATCGTGCTCGTCGAGACCGATCAGGATCTGCGGACGCCGGGCAACATGCTGGTGCTGGATCGGATCGCCAAGAACATCTTCCGCCTGGACGGAATCGACAAGGTACAGAGCATCACTCGGCCGCTGGGAGCGCCGATCGACCACAGCTCGGTGCCGTTCCAGCTCAGCATGCAGTCGGTGCCCATCACCGAGAACCTGGACTACCTCAAGGGCCGGATGGCCGACATGCTGCACATGACCGACCAGCTCGGTTCGATGATCGAGATCATGGAGCGCATGCACGCCCTGATGTCGGAGCAGGCCGGTGTCACCCACGACATGGTGGGCCACACCACCGAGATGAAGCAGGTCACCGATGAAATGCGGGACCACATGGCTGATTTCGACGACTTCTGGCGTCCGATGCGCAACTACTTCTACTGGGAGCCGCACTGCTCTGGCATCCCGATGTGCTGGTCGTTGCGGTCGATCTTCGATGGGCTCGACGGGGTCGACAACCTCAGCGACAAGATGACGGCGATGCTGGGCGACCTGGAGCACATGGACACCCTGATGCCGCAGATGGTGGCGCAGCTGCCGCCGATGATCGCCATTTCCAAGGACATCCGCGAAACGATGCTGACGATGTACAGCACGTTCAACGGGATGATCAACCAGATGGCGCGGATGACCGACACCGCGACCGTCATGGGGCAGGCCTTCGACGCCGCGAAGAACGACGACTTCTTCTATCTGCCGCCGGAGGCCTTCGACAACGCCGACTTCCAGAAGGGCCTCAAGTTGATGGTCTCGCCGGACGGTAAGTCCGCGCAGATCATCGTCACCCACGAGGGTGACCCGGCCGGCAACGCGGCGCTGTCCAAGACCGAGGAGGAGCTGACCGCGGCCAAGGCGGCGATCAAGGGCACCCCGCTCCAGGGCGCCCGGGTCTACATCGGCGGAACGGCGCCGACCTATCACGACATCGGCGAGTTCCTGCGATACGACATGATGCTCGCGGTGATGGCGTCGCTGTGCCTGATCATGATCATCATGCTGGTGCTGACCCGCAGCCTCGTGGCGGCCGCGGTGATCGTCGGAACGATCGCGGTCTCGCTGGGCTCGTCGTTCGGGTTGTCGGTGCTGATCTGGCAGCACATCCTCGGCCTGCAACTGCACTGGTTCGTGCTGCCGTTCACCGTGATCATCCTGTTGGCGGTGGGATCGGACTACAACCTGCTACTGGTGTCCCGATTCAAGGAAGAACTCGGCGCCGGGATGAATACGGCGATCATCCGCGGCGTCGGGGGTTCGGGCAGCGTGGCCACCCAGGCGGGGCTGGTGTTCGCGTTCACCATGGGGGCGATGATCAGCAGTGACCTGGTCTCGATCGGTCAGTCCGGAACCGCGATCTGCCTGGGTCTGCTGTTCGACACCTTCATCATCCGGGCGTTCATGACGCCGTCGATCGCGGCGCTGCTGGGCCGCTGGTTCTGGTGGCCGATCAAGGTGCTGCCCACCTCGTCGCTCACCCGCAACCGGCCGGCCGTGGTCGACGGCGGGGCCGAACCCGCGGCCGACGACCCGGTGACTACCGAGATCCCGGTGGCGACCCCCTGAGCCCATCGCTGACCGGCCAGGTCACCGGCATGCCCTGGCCGGCCAGCCACCGGTGCAGGTCGTAGCCGTTGCGGGCCAGCCCGTCGACGGCGGCCACCGTGTGTAGCACCGCCTGCTCGGCGTCGTGCTGACTCAGCAGGCCCTCGGCGACGGCGGCCATCAGCTCGTCGGTGTCGGCGAGCTCGACGCCGGACGCGGTGCGGACCACCAGGTCCAGGTAGTGGTCCCGGGAGTGCCAGCGCTGCGGTCCCGCGGTGTACTCGCCGACGTCGAGGTAAAAGTCCTGGTCGCGCTCATAGCCCGGGCTGAAGTGGAAGACGGTCGCGCGCAGACCCAGCGACGGCAGCAGCCAGGACTCCAGGTAGTGGAACTGGGCCCGGCCCGGGGTGGGGCGCGCCAGGTACAGACCCCACGGATGCACCGAGTAGACGTCGACGGCGCGCACCACCCCTTTGGGGTCGGTGTTGGTGTAGCCGCGCAGGTCGAAGGTCTCTTCCTTGGGTGGATGCACCGCTGGCCGCCTCTCGCTGTCGGAGGCCGGGCCTACTCTGGTTTCCGTGGCCTTCGCAACCGAACACCCTATCGTCGCGCATTCGGAGTACCGGCCCGCCGGTGACGCCGTCGAGGGCATCGTCCGTGCCGGCGGCCGGTTCGACGTCGTCAGCGAGTACCAGCCGGCCGGCGACCAGCCGGCCGCCATCGCCGACCTGGAACGCCGCATCACCTCGGGGGAGAAGGACGTGGTGCTGCTGGGCGCCACCGGCACCGGCAAATCGGCCACCGCAGCCTGGCTGATCGAACGGCTGCAGCGCCCCACCCTGGTGATGGCGCCTAACAAGACGCTGGCCGCGCAGCTGGCCAACGAGCTGCGAGAGATGTTGCCGCACAACGCCGTCGAGTACTTCGTCTCGTACTACGACTACTACCAGCCGGAAGCCTATATCGCGCAGACCGACACCTACATCGAGAAGGACAGCTCGATCAACGACGACGTTGAGCGGCTGCGCCACTCGGCGACCTCCAGCCTGCTGTCCCGGCGTGACGTGGTGGTGGTCGCCTCGGTGTCCTGCATCTACGGCCTGGGCACGCCGCAGTCCTACCTGGACCGCTCCGTCGAGCTGCAGGTCGGCGCGGAGGTGCCGCGCGACGCCCTGCTGCGGCTGCTGGTCGATGTGCAGTACACCCGCAATGACATGGCGTTCACCCGCGGCTCGTTCCGGGTGCGGGGCGACACTGTCGAGATCATCCCGTCCTACGAGGAGCTGGCGGTCCGCATCGAGTACTTCGGCGACGAGATCGAGGCGCTGTACTACCTGCACCCGCTCACCGGGGACGTGGTGCGCAAGGTGGACTCGCTGCGCATCTTCCCGGCCACCCACTACGTCGCCGGCCCGGAACGGATGTCGCAGGCCATCTCCACCATCGAGGAGGAGCTGGCCGCCCGGCTCGAAGACTTGGAGAACCACGGCAAACTGCTGGAGGCCCAGCGGCTGCGGATGCGTACCAACTACGACATCGAGATGATGCGCCAGGTCGGCTTCTGCTCGGGTATCGAGAACTATTCGCGGCACATCGACGGTCGGGGCGCCGGCACGGCGCCGGCCACGCTGATCGACTACTTCCCGGAGGACTTCCTGCTCATCATCGACGAGTCGCACGTCACGGTGCCGCAGATCGGCGCCATGTACGAGGGCGACATGTCGCGCAAGCGCAATCTGGTGGAGTTCGGCTTCCGGTTGCCCTCGGCATGCGACAACCGGCCGTTGACCTGGGAGGAATTCGCCGATCGGATCGGTCAGACGGTCTACATGTCGGCCACCCCGGGCCCCTATGAGCTCAGCCAGGCCGGCGGCGAGTTCGTCGAGCAGGTGATCCGCCCGACCGGCCTGGTGGACCCCAAGGTCGTGGTCAAGCCCACCAAGGGCCAGATCGACGACCTGATCGCCGAGATCCGCCAGCGCACCGCGGCCGACGAGCGGGTGCTGGTGACCACGCTGACCAAGAAGATGTCCGAAGACCTCACCGACTACCTGCTGGAGATGGGGATCCGGGTGCGCTACCTGCACTCCGAGGTCGACACGCTGCGCCGGGTGGAGCTGCTGCGGCAACTGCGGCTCGGCGACTACGACGTGCTGATCGGCATCAACCTGCTGCGGGAGGGCCTGGACCTGCCGGAGGTGTCGCTGGTGTCGATCCTCGACGCCGACAAGGAGGGCTTCCTGCGTTCCACCCGCAGTCTGATCCAGACCATCGGCCGCGCCGCCCGCAACGTCTCCGGTGAAGTGCACATGTACGCCGACAAGATCACCGACTCCATGCGGGAGGCCATCGACGAAACCGAGCGACGCCGGGCCAAGCAGGTCGCCTACAACGAGGCGAACGGCATCGACCCGCAGCCGCTGCGCAAGAAGATCGCCGACATCCTCGACCAGGTGTACCGGGAGGTGGAGGACACCGAATCCATCGAGGTCGCCGGGTCGGGCCGCAACTCCTCGCGCGGGCGGCGTGCTCAGGGCGAGCCCGGCCGCGCCGTCAGCGCCGGGGTCATCGAAGGCCGCGACACCAGCAACATGCCCCGGGCCGAACTGGCCGACCTGGTCAAGGACCTCACCGAGCAGATGATGAACGCGGCGCGTGATCTGCAGTTTGAGCTGGCGGCCCGGATTCGTGACGAGATCGCCGACCTCAAGAAGGAATTGCGGGGTATGGACGCGGCCGGCATCAAGTGACGCGCCAGGCAGGCGATCCATTTTCGCGTGTCATGGTGATCCGTGATTGACTGCAAGCGGTGGTGGAACTGACTGAAGCGGTGATGCATGAATCCGCTGTTAGCGCTGGCAGCTGGCGTGAGCTGCTCGGTAGGCGCTATCTAGGTACCGCAGCCGTGCTGGCCGGCGGTGTCGCGTTGTACGCGACGAACGAGTTCCTGACGATCAGCCTGCTGCCCAACACCATCAAGGACATCGGCGGTGAGCGGTTCTACGCCTGGGTGACCACCCTGTACCTGGTCGGATCGGTGCTGGCCGCGGCCGCGGCCAACGCGGTGCTGGTCCGCGTGGGGTCCCGCTCGGCCTACCTGATGGGACTGGCGTCGTTCGGCCTGGGCACGGTGCTCTGTGCGCTGGCGCCCCAGATGGAAGTCCTGCTGATCGGCCGCACCCTGCAGGGCATGGGCGGCGGCCTGTTGGCCGGGCTGGGGTGGGCGCTGATCAACGCAGTCCTGCCCAGCTGGCTGTGGACCCGGGCGTCGGGGCTGGTGTCGGCCATGTGGGGAGTCGGTACCCTGGTCGGCCCGGCCGCCGGCGGCCTGTTCGCCCAGTTCGGAATCTGGCGGTGGGCGTTCGGCCTCATGGCGATACTGACCGTGGCGATGGGCGTGGCGGTCAGCGTGGTGCTGCCGGCCGGGAGCAGCGGGCACCGCGGCGAGCCGGTGAAGTTCCCGGTGCGGTCGCTGTTGCTGTTGGGCGGCGCCGCGCTGGCGGTCAGCGTCGCGCAGTTGCCGCGTAGCCTGCTCGGCGCGATGGGGCTGCTGCTGGTCGGCGGGATCCTGCTGGCCGTCTTCCTGGTCGTGGACCGGCGCTCGTCGTCGGCGGTGCTGCCGTCCAGCGCGTTCCACCCGGGCCGGGAGAAGTGGATCTACCTGACCTTGGGCCTGCTGATGGCCACCACGAAGGCCAACCTGTACATCCCGCTGCTGGGGCAGCGGCTGGCTCACCTGCCGCCGGTGATGGCCGGCTTCCTGGGCGCAGCGTTGTCGACCGGTTGGACGTTCAGCGAGATCGCCAGCGCGTCGGTGAGCAAGGTGCGGGTGGTCGTCGCCCTGGTGATCACCGCGCCGCTGGTGATGTCGGCGGGTCTGGCGGTGGTCGCGTTCGCCCGGATGAGCCACTACAACCCGACCGCGGTCGGCGCGATCTGGGCGCTGGCACTGCTGGTGGTCGGCATCGGCGTCGGCGCCGGCTGGCCGCACCTGTCGGCGTGGGCGATGAGCTGCGTCGACGATCCCGCCGAGGGCGGTACCGCCGCCGCCGCCGTCAACACCGTCACGCTGATCGGCGGGGCGTTCGGCGCGGGCATTGCCGGCCTGGTGGTCAACACCGCGATGAGCGCCGGACAGCCCGCGGCCCGCTGGCTGTTCGCGATCTTCGCCGTGCTCGCCGCCCTGGGATTCGTGGTCTCCTATCGGGCCAGCCGAGGTGCCGGTGCACTCGTCGGCGGCGCCGACTGAGGCGGTAGGTCCCCCGGCAAGAGCTCGGCAATGAGTCCGTTGACGTGGGCGGCTATGTCGTCGCGGATGGCGCGGACGGTGTCGAGGGGTTGACCTGGTCGGCGGGTTCGGTGCCGGCGGAACGGACCTCGATGCGGTCACCGGCGAGGTGGCGCAGCAGTGCGGCGGCCATTTGCGAGCGACCGGCGTTGTGCACGCAGACGAACAGCACGCTGGGTCTGGTGGGTGCGGCGAAACGGTTCCGCAGGGCCAGCGAGGCGTAGACCAGGCCGACCAGGACGGGGACCTCGATGAGGGGCCCGACCACCCCGGCCAGGGCTTGCCCGCTGGCGGCGCCCCAGGTGGCGATCGCCACCGCGATGGCGAGTTCGAAATTGTTGCCGGCGGCGGTGAACGCCAAGGTGGTGGTGCGTGCATAACCCAGGCCGAGCGCCGCCCCGACGGCGTAGCCGCCGCCCCACATGATCGCGAAATAGGCCAGCAGCGGGAGCGCGATGCGGACCACGTCGAGGGGCTGGTGGGTGATCTGATCGCCTTGCAGCGCGAACAGGATGACGATCGTGAAGAGCAGTCCGTACAGCGCCCAGGGCCCGATTCGCGGTAAGAACCGGCTCTCGTACCAGCTGCGGCCCTTGGCGCGTTCGGCCAAACGGCGGGTCAGATATCCGGCCGCCAGCGGTATGCCGAGGAAGATCGCCACGGATCTGGCGATCTGCCACGGCGAGACCTCGATGCTGGTCTGCGGCAGTCCCAGCCAGCCGGGGAGCACGGCAAGGTAGAACCAGCCCAGCACCGCGAACATGACGACCTGAAAGACCGAGTTGAGCGCGACGAGGACGGCGGCGGCTTCGCGGTCACCGCAGGCCAGGTCGTTCCAGATGATGACCATGGCGATGCAGCGGGCCAGGCCGACCACGATGAGCCCGGTGCGGTATTCGGGCAGATCGGCGAGGAGCAGCCAGGCCAGGGCGAACATCACCGCCGGACCGACAACCCAGTTCAGTAGCAGCGAGCTGAGCAGCAGCCGCGCATCGGAGGTGACGGCGTCGAGCCGGTCGTAGCGGACCTTGGCCAGCACCGGATACATCATGATCAGCAGTCCGGCGGCGATCGGCAGCGAGATCCCGTCGACCTGCACCGCGCTGAGGCTGTCACCCAGACCTGGGATCATCCGCCCCAGGGCCAGGCCGGCGACCATGGCCAGTCCGATCCAGACCGGCAGCAATCGGTCCAGGGTGGACAGTCTTGTAGAGGTTGCGTGGTCGCCCATCAGCAGCACGAGCCCGGGGTTGCGGCGGACTCGGCATCGGCGATCTTGGTGTAGACCTCCCAGCGTTCGCGGTCTGGGCCGCTCACCCAGACCTTGTCCTGGACGGCGTAGCAGCAGGTGGTGCCCATTTCCGTCTCCGTCAACAGGCCGGCTTCGCCCAGGCGGGCGATCTCCTGGTGGACGATCTCGCTCGAGGCCACCTCGACGCCGAGGTGGTTCAGCGTCCCGCCGTGACCTGGGCTTTCCAGCAGGACCAGCTTCAGCGGCGGGTCGGCGATCGCGAAATTGGCGTAGCCGGGCTTGACCTTGGCCGGCTCGGTATCGAACAGCCGGGAGTAGAACGCGATCGCGGCATCGAGGTCATCGACGTTGAGTGCGAGTTGTAAGCGGGACATGGCAACCACCTCCGGTTGTGAGACATATGTCGAACTAGTGATCCTGGGGTCAGCATTCCCACCTTTTCGATATATGTCAATGAACTGTGTCATGATGGATGCATGCCCAAAGCGCTGCCGGTGATCGACACCACCTCGCCGGTGTGTTGCGCCCCGGTCGCCGCGGGGCCCATGACTGACGCTGACGCCTTGCAGATCGCGTTGCGGCTCAAGGCGTTAGCGGATCCGGTTCGGGTCAAGATCGTGTCGTATCTGTTCAGCTCGACGGCCGGAGAGCAGAAGTCCGGCGACCTGGCCGCGGTTTTGGGCTTGAGTGAATCCACCGTCAGCCACCACCTGACGCAGCTGCGTAAGGCCGGTTTCGTGGTGTCGGACCGGCGGGGGATGAACATGTTCCACCGGGTGCGTCCGGATGCCTTACAGGCTTTGTGCGCGGCCCTGGACCCCAACTGCTGTACCTAGAGGGGTGTTCAGCGGCTGGCCTTGATCACCTGGGCGAAGGTGAACTGCCAGCGTTCCACGACGTAGAAGCCCAGCGCGCGCAGCATCCGGCCGTCGGGGGTACGGGCGAATCGGGCGCCCACCGGCAGCGCGACGGCCGCTTGGTGGGCCGGCAGACTGCGGTCGTGATCGGTGATCGCCCAGATCGCCGGGCATCGGTCGAACTGGTCTTTGAGTGCCCACACCGCGAGGTGGCCGTCCCACAGCCGCCCCAGGGTTTGGCGATGCGGCCCCAGGCCGGGGTCGGTCAGTTTCGCGAACGCCTCGGGACGCGCGGCGGTCAGCGCCCGGATCGGGCCGGGTAGCCACCTGGTGGTGTTGTCGATCAGCAGGCAGTCTCCCGGCTGGGCGTGCGCGACGATCACGTCGGCCACCGCGCTGTAGTCCCAGCCCTTTTCTTTGGTGTAGCGATCGCGTTGATTGGCAACGTAATTGGGCGCCGCCGCGATCGCCAGCAGTGCGACGACGCCGATGACGACGCGGCGCGAGCCGGCGATCGTGGTGACCGCGATCGCCAGCGCGATCGCCATCGCCGGAGCCGTGCCGATCAAATACCGCGGGTAATAAACAGGTTTCACCAGCACCGAATAGGCCAGCGTGGCCACCGTCGGGATCACCATCCAGGTCACGCACAGCACCGCCAGTCGACGCGTGTCGGCCTCGGGAGCCTGTCGGGTGCCGTTCCGAACGGCGACGACGGCGCCGACCAGCACCAGCCACGCCAGGATGGCGAACGGCACACTGTTGTCGAAGTACTGCTGCTGGACGATCTCGATGACGGTGCGTGGATTCAGCGGCCGGATCCAGGCCACCTGCCGGATCTGCCCCTGGCCGAACCACAGGAACGGGGCCAGCGTGGCCAGCGCGATACCTGCCGCCGCAGCCCATCTCCGTCTCGCCGAACCCTCGCCGCCCACCTCACGCAGCGCCACTGCGTGGACCGCGATCAACAAGACGGTGAAGGTGTTCAGCAGCGTCGCCGCCACGACCGCTACGCCGTAGCCCACCCACAGGCGCACGGTGTTGCGCCGGGCCGCGGCCACCCACAGCACGGTGAGCCAGACCGCGGCCATCGCGGAGAACGCGTACGGGCGCGCCTCGACGCCCGCCCATGTCATCCGCGGCAATATCGCGTAAAGCGCACCGGCGCACACCGATACCTGCCGTCCGGTGAACCCGCGTGACAGTACGACCACACCGGCGGCGCCGGCTCCGACCGCCAGACTGCTCGGCACCCGCGCCCAGAACTCGGTCGCGGGGAAGACCGCGAACCAGCCGTGCATCACCAGGTAGTACAGCCCGTGCACCGCGTCGATGTGGGTCAGCATTCGCCACAGCTCCGGTAGTGAACGGTGCGTCGCCGCCGAGATGGTGGCCGCTTCGTCGAACCACAGCGACGGCCGGCTCGCGCCGATGGCGCTGATCAGCGTTGCCGCGACGGCGATTACGGTCGCATCCGGTGAGCGCGGCGTGCGTGGCGGACACGGTGGCGGGCCCGCATCGATCCGCACCGGTGCCGGGTTCAGAACCTGGCTCAACGGCGTGCGCTGTCGGTCGCGGTGACGGTGATGACATTCCACGCTACCGTTCGACACGGCATGTCAGCTACGTCACGAGGGCCGATACGCGGGGTTTCCTGGCCGGTCAGAGGGTTGTGCGCGCCGCGCCGCAAATGACATGTGACGCCAATCGCCCCCATCGGGGCCGTCGACGCGTTAATGTCGCCATGGCTCAATTTGCGAACAGGCGACAAATGCACCGGGAGGGTTACGAATGAGCGGCTACAAGACCGTGGTGGTCGGTACGGACGGCTCGGACTCGTCGCTGCGCGCCGTCGACCGCGCGGCCCATCTGGCGTCCGGTGAAGGCGCGAAGGTCGTCATCGCCACCGCCTACCTGCCGCACGCCGACGACCCCCGCGCGGCGGACGCTCTGAAGGACGAGGGCTACAAGGCGTCGGGCAATGCCCCGATCTACGCCATCCTCAAGGAGGCCAAGGAGCGGGCCATCAATGCCGGCGCCTACGAGGTCGAGGAGAAGGCCATCGTGGGCGCTCCGGTCGACGCGCTGGTGGAGCTGGCGGAGTCGGTCAACGCCGACCTGCTGGTGGTCGGCAACGTCGGCCTGAGCACCATCGCCGGGCGGCTGCTCGGTTCGGTTCCGGCCAACGTGTCGCGGCGCTCCAAGATCGACGTGCTGATCGTTCACACCACCGGCTAGCCGGCGGGTTCACCAACCCCGCTCGCGCCACTCCGCCAGGTGCGGGCGCTCGACCCCCAGAACGGTGTCATCGCCGTGCCCGGGATAGACGACGGTGTCGTCACCGAAACGGTCGAACACCTTGCGGCTGACGTCACCCAGCAGACGCTCGAAATCCCCGGGCTGCCAAGTCTTTCCAACGCCGCCCGGAAACAGGCAATCGCCGGTGAACAGTTGCGTCACACCACCGGTGGCCGCGCCGTCCAGGGCCAGCGCCACCGATCCCTCGGTGTGGCCCTGCAGGTGGATCACGTCGAAGGTCAGGTCGCCGACGGTCACGGTGTCGCCGTCGGCCAGGGTGCGGTCCGGGGTGACCGGCAGCGGCTCGGCGTCCAGGGCGTGCGCGGCAGTCGGAGCCCCCGTGGCCTCGGCCAGCGCGGTCAGCGCCTGCCAGTGGTCGAAGTGCTGGTGGCTGGTGACGATCAGTGCTACGTCCGGGGCGTGCTCGCGCACCAGCGCCACCAGGTTCTCGGCGTCGTTGGCCGCGTCGATCAGCAGCGTCTTGCCGGTGTTGGTGCAGGTCACCAGGTAGGCGTTGTTGTCCATCGGGCCCACCGAGGTCTTGATGATGGTGGCCCCGGGCAGGGTGCGCCTGGCCGCGGTTCCGGGTTCGACGTGTCCGGTGTAGTTGTCGTCCACCGCGATCTGGGAGGTCATGCCCGTCACGGTACTGGCCCTGAGCTGGTTGTCGGTAGGGCCACCTAGCATGGACCCGTGGCTGACCGGCTGATCGTCAAGGGTGCGCGGGAACACAATCTGCGCAGTGTGGATCTGGACCTGCCGCGTGACGCGCTGATCGTGTTCACCGGGCTGTCCGGATCGGGTAAATCGTCGCTGGCCTTCGACACCATCTTCGCCGAGGGCCAGCGTCGCTACGTCGAATCCCTGTCGGCCTACGCCCGCCAGTTCCTTGGCCAGATGGACAAGCCCGACGTCGACTTCATCGAGGGACTGTCGCCGGCGGTGTCCATCGACCAGAAGTCCACCAACCGCAACCCGCGCTCGACGGTCGGCACCATCACCGAGGTCTATGACTACCTGCGGCTGCTCTACGCCCGCGCCGGGACCCCACACTGCCCGGTCTGTGGCGAGCGGATCGCCCGCCAGACCCCGCAGCAGATCGTCGACCAGGTGCTGGCCATGGACGAGGGCCTGCGGTTCCAGGTGCTGGCGCCGGTGGTGCGCACCCGCAAGGGGGAGTTCGCCGATCTCTTCGAGAAGCTCAACACCCAGGGCTACAGCCGGGTGCGGGTGGACGGCGTGGTGCACTCGCTGACCGATCCGCCCAAGCTCAAGAAGCAGGAGAAGCACGACATCGAGGTGGTCGTCGACCGCCTGACGGTCAAGGAGTCGGCCAAGCAGCGGCTCACCGATTCGGTGGAGACTGCGCTGGGGCTGGCCGACGGCATCGTGGTGCTGGAGTTCGTCGACCGGGACGACGATCACCCGCACCGCGAGCAGCGGTTCTCCGAGAAGCTGGCCTGCCCCAACGGACACGCCCTGTCCGTCGACGACCTGGAGCCGCGGTCGTTCTCGTTCAACTCGCCCTACGGGGCCTGCCCGGAGTGCGTGGGCCTGGGCATCCGCAAGGAGGTCGACGCCGACCTGGTGGTGCCCGACCCGGATCGCACCCTGGCCGAGGGCGCGGTGGTGCCGTGGTCGATGGGCCCCACCAGTGAGTACTTCACCCGGATGATGGCCAGCCTCGGTGAGGCGATGGGCTTCGACGTCGACACCCCGTGGCGCAAACTGCCGGCCAAGGCCCGCAAGGCGATCCTGGAGGGCTCCGACGAGCAGGTGCACGTGCGCTACCGCAACCGGTATGGCCGGACGCGCTCGTACTACACCGATTTCGAAGGTGTGATGGCGTTCCTGCAGCGCAAGATGGAGCAGACCGAATCCGAGCAGATGAAGGAACGCTACGCCGGATTCATGCGTGACGTGCCGTGCCCGGAATGTGCCGGCACCCGGCTGAAGCCGGAGATCCTGGCGGTGACGATGGCCGCGGGCGACTATGGCAGCAAGTCCATTGCGCAGGTCAGTGAGCTGTCGATCGCGGACTGCGCGGACTTCCTCAACGCCCTGACCCTGGGCCCGCGCGAGCAGGCCATCGCCGGGCAGGTGCTCAAGGAGATCCAGTCCCGGCTGAGTTTTCTGCTCGACGTCGGCCTGGAGTATCTGACGTTGTCCCGGGCCGCTGGAACGCTCTCCGGTGGTGAGGCGCAACGCATTCGGCTGGCCACCCAGATCGGCTCGGGTCTGGTCGGGGTGCTCTACGTGCTCGATGAGCCGTCGATCGGGCTGCATCAGCGCGACAACCGGCGGCTGATCGAAACCCTGGTGCGGTTGCGCGATCTGGGCAACACCCTGATCGTCGTCGAGCACGACTTGGACACCATCGCGCACGCCGACTGGATCGTCGACATCGGCCCGGCGGCCGGTGAGCACGGCGGCAAGATCGTGCACAGCGGTCCCTACAGCGACCTGCTGGCCAACACCGACTCGATCACCGGCGCCTACCTGTCCGGCGCGAAAAGCATTGCGGTTCCCGAGAATCGCCGGCGGGTGGATGCCAAGCGCCAACTCGGGGTCGTCGGTGCGCGCGAGCACAACCTGTCCGGTGTCGACGTGGCGTTTCCGCTCGGCGTGCTCACCGCGGTCACCGGGGTGTCCGGCTCGGGCAAGTCGACCCTGGTCAACGACATTCTGGCGACGGTGCTGGCCAACAAGCTCAACGGCGCCCGGCTGGTCCCCGGCCGGCATACCCGGATCACCGGCCTCGATCACCTGGACAAGCTGGTGCGGGTCGACCAGTCACCGATCGGGCGCACGCCGCGGTCCAACCCGGCCACCTACACCGGGGTGTTCGACAAGATCCGCACCCTGTTCGCCGCCACCACCGAAGCCAAGGTGCGCGGCTATCAGCCCGGCCGGTTCTCGTTCAACGTCAAGGGCGGCCGCTGCGAGGCGTGTACCGGCGACGGCACCATCAAGATCGAGATGAACTTCCTGCCGGACGTCTATGTGCCCTGCGAGGTCTGCCACGGGGCCCGCTACAACCGGGAGACCCTGGAGGTGCACTACAAGGGCAAGACCATTGCCGAGGTGCTGGACATGTCGATCGAGGAGGCGGCGGAGTTCTTCGAGCCGATCTCCTCGATCCACCGCTACCTGCGCACCCTGGTCGACGTCGGGCTGGGCTACGTGCGGCTGGGCCAGCCCGCGCCGACGCTGTCCGGGGGAGAGGCGCAGCGGGTGAAGCTGGCCTCGGAACTGCAGAAGCGTTCCACCGGTCGGACGGTCTACATCCTCGACGAGCCCACTACCGGACTGCATTTCGAGGACATCGCCAAACTGTTGGTGGTCATCAACGGTCTGGTCGACAAGGGCAACACGGTGATCGTCATCGAACACAACCTGGACGTGATCAAGACCGCGGACTGGATCGTCGACATGGGTCCCGAAGGCGGCGCCGGGGGCGGGACGGTTGTGGCCACCGGCACACCCGAGGACGTGGTGGCCGTGCCGGAGAGCTACACCGGCAAGTTTCTCGCCGAAATCCTCGGCGCACCAGCCAAACCCGCCGAGGCCGTCAAACGGCGGCGCAAGGCCAGCGCCTAGGGCCCGTGCTCGACTAGGCCGGCGGGGCGCCGAGGGTGACTCGCAAGTGCCGCACGACAGCGTCGGCCACCTCCGCTATCGGCTCCGTCTTGCCCGCAGCGACCCAGTCGGTGAGCCAAATCTGCAAGGCCGAGATGACCAGTGCCGCAGCGATTCGCGGAGGCAGGTGGGTGATCTGACCTGCATCCGCCGCGACCTCGGCCGCTCGGGTGATCATGTCCATACCCGTTCGCCACGCTGCCCGCTGACCACCGCGGCCCAATTCGGTTGAAGCCGATGCCCAGCTGAGGCCCTCATTGATGTGCAGCTGCAGAAAATGGGGGTGTGCTGCGAAGAATTCAACCTCGGCACGCGCTCCGACCAGGATCGCCTCAAGCGGGGAGCCGATTTCGTCGGTGCGTGCGCGCACGGCGGCGACGAACTCCTGCATGCGCGCGGCGTTGAGGGCGTCCCAGATCTCGTCCTTGCCGCCGAAGTACTTGTAGACCGTCGCCAGTGACACCCCGGCGGTCTTGGCGATGTCGCTCACCCGTGCGTCGGCGAAGCCGGTGCGACTGAACTCGTACTCGGCCGCGGCCACGATCTGCTGGTGATACATGGCCCTGCGTGCGTCGGCCATGTCGGCGACCGGCGGCGTGGATCGGTTCGTTCCCATGGCCACCCCCTGCTCTCGATCGACCGTTGGCCCAGTGTTCACGAGGTGCTACGGTGCCACAGTAATCATGATTCTGGGTAACAGAATCATGATTACTGCCGATCGAGACAGGAGAGGTGCGCTGATGGCGACCGCAGAGCTGAGCCGGGACAACTCACCGCAGATTTCGGCGACACTTCCGCGGTCGCGCGGACTGCGCATCGTCTGGCTGGTGGCTTTCGGCTCGCTGGCCCTGGCGTTTCCGGTGTACAGCTACTTGGCATTTCACAGCGGTCTCGACCGTCCCCTCATCGCCGACGCCATGGTCGTGCAGGCGACCGCTGCCTACTTCCTGGGCATTTTTGCGGCGTTCCTGCCGCTACCGTCGCTTCGGACGTGGACCCGATTTCAGCGCCTCCAGGCGGTGGTTCTGCCGTTCGTGATCTGCTCCTACGTCACGCATCTGAGCTGGGAGCTCGGCTGGCTGATCCTGCACAAGGCCATCGCCGGCGCCCGCGATGCGGCGTGGGCGTATCCCTGGTGGAACTACATCGACGGTGGTGACCTGCGCTACCTGGACGCCGAACCCAACTTCCTGATGATCGAGGTGCTGTCGGTGATCAATGCCTGCGTGGGCGTCACCGGACTCGTCCTGCTGTTCCGGTCCAAGTTCACCGACTACCGGGGAACCCTGCTGGTGATGTCGACGGCGGTCACGCACACAGTCCTGACCTGGTATTACTACGGCACCGAGATCCTCGCCGGCTTCCCGTCGATCAACACGGCCAGCTTCATGGATCTGGGCCTGAAGTTCATTCTGCTGAACAGCCCGTGGTTGATCGCGCCCTGGCTGGTGCTGGCCTGGGGGTACGCGATGCTCAAGAAGCAGTTCATCGCTTCGCGAGACGACGCCCTCAGCGCTGTGCCGCCTTCACCAGCGGCGACGGGAACCGCGGCGGAACCCGCACCCCGTCCAGCCACGCGGTGAGCTCGCGCGCCCGGCGCGCCAGCGCCTCGCGGGCGTCGGCGCCCGGGTCTTCGAGCAGCTGCAGCTGCACCTCGGCGGCCGCATTCTGATACCAGCCGCCGACGATCCGGCCGTTCCACCACACCGTGGGCCCGGCGTTGCCGTTGTTGTCGAAGAGTTGGCCGCGATGCTCGCCCAGATACCAGTCGCGCTGATACCAGCCCATCGTGGTGACATCGAGCCCCGGCAACAGCGCACCCCACGGCTCGACCTCGGGTTCGGGCTCCAGGTCGTCGGCCAGCGCATAGCCGGGCGTGCCGTGTAGGTCGACATCGACGGCGCCGATCTCACTCAGCGCCCTGCGGACCGCCGTCTTGGTGGTGCCGAACCACCACTTGATGTCCTCGGCGGTGGCCGGGCCGAACGCCCACAACCAGGTTCGGATCAGTTGGGTCTGCGCCGGCTCGGTGGTCAGCGGGGCACCGAGATCACCGAGCCAGCTCGCAGCGGTCGTCCACTGCGGCCGCGACGAGGTCCAGCCTCCGTCGTTGGGGCCCCGCACGATGTGGCCCTGCGCGCCGAGCACGGTCAGCGCGCGCGGCGCCAGATGGGTCTGGCCGCCGTAGGACTTACCGGGCGCGGGATCGTAGGTGCCGGCCAGTTCGGGCAGGGCCGCACGCAACGCGGCGCTGTTGGCTGGGCCGTTCTCCTCGAGGTGGCGTAGCACCGCGGCGGCGGCCTGGGTCAGCCACTTCTCGCCGTCAGCGGCCACACCCGCTTTGGCCACATCGGCGATCAGCCGGCGCCGCTCGGTGTCGGCCACCCGGTCGCTAGCCGCGGCCTGCACGGCGGGCAGATCGGCGGGATCGAACACCCACAGGGTGCGGCGCATCGCCAGATGCTTGACCAGTGAGCGCTTTTCATACAGTGCGTCGTTCAAGTCCGCCACGGCGAACTCCGAGCGTCGCGCCCACAGCGACAGGTACGGGGTCGCAGGATCGGTGGCGTGCAGCCCGACCAAGGTGGCCGCGATCCGGTCTATCGGCTCACCAGCGGCGTCGGGGGCAAGAAAATGCCGGCGTGCCAAACGGTTTCGCCGTTCGGCGATCGTGAAGGTCCGCACCGGTCAGTGCTCACCCTCGTGCATCGACTTGCGGATCTGCTCCAGCCGGTCGGCCGCCGCGCGCTGGCGGTCTTCGAACTCCTTCTCGACGGTGCGGCCCTCGGGTGTCTCAGAATCCAGCTCCTGGGCGCCGATCGAGGTCTCATAGCGGCGCTCGATCTTCTCGCGCACCGAGTCGAACGTCGGCACGCCGGCGTCGTCGTATCCGGTGTCGGGCTGCGGGTTATTCGGATCGTCACCCATGGTGGACACGTTACCGGCGGCGGGCGCTGCGCAGCGCGGACGCGGTCGCGACGCTGCCGGCCAGATTCGCCAGCAGGGCGGCATTGCGCGGTCGGGCGGTGATGCACCGCTCCTCGCCGAGCATCGCGCGGCTCACCGACTCGCGGGATGGACGTGGGGGACAGGTGCCGGCTCGGCAGCGTCTCGGGTCGCCACCACGGGAAGCCGAACCGATTGCACGCCAGGAGTATGCAGGTTGCCGGCCAGCCAGGGCAGGGCGTTGGCGAAGGCCCGCCCGGCGAACGGCCAGTCATGCTGGCCCGGTTCGGTGATCACGGCGCAGTCGATGCCGTTGGCCTGGCCCAGCGCGCACAGTGACCGCGCGGCGGCGAGTTGACCGCCGACATCGTTCGCCGCGGCACTGCCGTTGACCGCGAACCATCCCGAAACCCCGGAATACCGGCCGTGCTTGGCCATCACCGTCGCCGGGTCGAACGCCGCCCAGGCGTCGGCGCTGCCGCCGAAGAGCCGGCTGACGGTCTGGGAGCGGGTTCCCGCGTTGGGGCGAAGATCGCCGGCGATGTCCACGAAAGCGCTGAACTTGTCCGGGTGCATCGTGGTCAGGTCGATGGCACAGGTGCCCCCCATGGACCAGCCCACCACACCCCAGTGCGACGGTTCGGCGCTGACGCCGAAGTGCGAGATCACATACGGCAGCACGTCCTCGGTCAGATGGTCGGCGGCGTTACCGCGGGGCCCGTTGACGCATTCGGTGTCGTTGTTGAAGGAACCGCCCGAGTCGACGAACACCAGGACCGGGGCATTGCCGTGGTGGGCGGCCGCGAAGTCGTCGACGGTCTTGATGGCGCCGCCGGAGCGCAGCCAGTCGGCGGGCGTGTTGAACTCGCCGCCGATCATCATCACGGCCGGCAGTGCCGGCGGTGGACTTTGGGTGAACCACGCCGGCGGCAGGTACACCAGTTCGCCGCGGTGCTTGAAATGTGAGGCGTCGGCGGGAATCGACACCTGCAACACATGGCCGTGCGTGGGCAGTGTGCCCGCCCCGGCCAGCGCGGTTACCGCGGCGATGTCGCTCTGGTCGGGTAGCGGCCCGGAAGTCAGGTTGCCCCAGGCACTCTGGACGGTCGGGAAGTAGCCGACCCAGGCGTTAAGCGTCAATCCCGCGCTGAGCAGACACAGCGGCACCGCCAGCAGGGAGATGCCGCGGCGCCACCAGGCCGCGCCGCGCCAGCCCAAGACCAGCAATGCCGCGGCGGCGCCGGTCAGCGCGATCCACACCCACAGGGTGACTGGTGGCGGCTGGCCGGACAGGCCGTCGTCGGTGACGAACCAGTACGCGAACCCCGCCGCCGCCAGGCCCAGGCCGCCGATCAGCGGGAGCCGCAACAGCCAGCGGCGCGACCGCCAGCCCACGGCCAGGATCAGCGACAGCACCGCCGCCGCCTGCACCGTGACCGGAATCCAGCCGTGCATCAGCGAGGTGTGTTCGCCACTCGCCAAGATCACCCTTCCATGATGAACCGGAATGCCGGTCAGCGCGGCTTGGCCAGGGGAAAGGGCAGCGTGTCGCGGATGCTGTGGCCGGTGATGAGCATGACGACGCGGTCCACGCCCATGCCCAGACCGCCGGTGGGCGGCATCGCGTACTCCATGGCCGCCAGGAAGTCCTCGTCGAGCTCCATGGCTTCCGGGTCGCCGCCGGCGGCCAGCAGCGACTGCTGGTGCAGTCGGCGGCGCTGCTCCACCGGATCGGTGAGCTCGCTGTAGGCGGTGCCCAGCTCCACGCCCCACGCCACCAGGTCCCACCGCTCGGCAACACCCGGCTTACTGCGGTGCGGCCGGGTCAGCGGCGAGACCGAGGTGGGGAAGTCGGTGTAGAACGTGGGCTGTTCGGTGCGGGCCTCGACCAGGTGCTCGTAGAGTTCGAGCACCACCGCCCCGGCATCCCACTGCCGCAGGTAGTGGACGCCGGCGCGGTCGCACAACCGGCGCAGCGTGGCCAGGTCGGTGCCGGCGTCGATTTGTTCGCCGAGCGCGTCGGACACCGCGTCGTGCACGCTGCGCACCGGCCACTGCCCGGAGATGTCGACCGCTTCCAGCGCGCCGCCGGCTCCGGGGCGCATCACCACGGGCGCGCCGTTGGCCGCCACCGCGGCGTTCTGGATCAGCTCGCGTGCCCCGTCGATCCAGGCCAGGTAGTCGCCGTGCGCCTGGTAGGCCTCCAGCAGGGTGAACTCCGGGTTGTGGCTGTAATCGACGCCCTCGTTGCGAAATGCCCGTCCCAGCTCGAACACTCGCTCCACCCCGCCCACGCACAGCCGCTTGAGGTACAGCTCCGGGGCGATCCGCAGATACAGGTCCAGGTCGTAGGCGTTGATGTGGGTGACGAACGGCCGCGCGTTGGCCCCGCCGTGCAGCTGCTGCAGGATCGGGGTCTCGACCTCCAGGAATCCCTTGCCGAACAAGGTGTCTCGGATGGAGTGCAGTACCTTGCTGCGGGCTGCGATCAGCTCGCGCGCCTCGGTGTTGATCGCCAGGTCCACATAGCGGGTCCGCACCCGGGCCTCGGGGTCGGTCAGGCCCTTCCATTTGTCGGGCAGCGGGCGCAGGCATTTGCCGACCAGCCGCCAGTTCTGCACCAGCAGTGACGGTGTCCCGTTGCGGCTGTGACCCATCCGGCCGGTCGCCTCGACCAGGTCGCCGAGGTCGATACCCGCGCTGAAGTCCGCGGCGCGCGCATCGCCGCCGGCCTGTGCGAGCACCGAGTCGTCCAGCAGCAGCTGCACCTCACCCGACCAGTCACGTAGCTGGGCGAAGAGCACGCCGCCGTAGTCGCGTATCCGCAACACCCGCCCGGCCACCGACACGGTCTCCTCGGTGCCGCAGGCCAGGGCTTGGCTCACGCTGTGGCTGGGCGGGGTCCCCACCGGGTAGGCCTCGACGCCGTTGTCCTGCAGCGACTTCAGCTTGGCCATCCGGACGCGGACCTGTTCGGGCAGCCGGGGGAGCATCCCGGCGGCTTCGGTGGACTCGCCGGCAGTACCGCCGGCGACGTCGTCGGGCGCCGTCCCGTCGCTGTGCAGCCGCCCGGATGCGGCCATCGTCGCCGGCACGGCGGAGTGGTGTCCGGTGTGCTGCTCGTTGCGCCGCGAAAACGGCAGCACCAGAAAGCCTTCGGCGATCACCGAGGCCACCCCGACGCGGGGGATCAGCCGGGCGTCCTCGTAGCAGGCGTAGCGCGGCACCCAATCCGGCCGATACTTCATGTTCGAGCGGTACAGCGTCTCCAGCTGCCACCAGCGGGAGAAGAACATCAGCAGCCGGCGCCACAGGCGCAGCACCGGACCGGCGCCCAGCTGCGCACCCTGCTCGAAGGCGGCGCGGAACATCGCGAAGTTCAGCGAGATCCGGCTGACGCCGATGGTCGCGGCCTGCAGTGCCAACTCGCTGACCATCAGTTCGATGGTGCCGTTGGGGGATTGCGGGGAGCGGCGCATCAGATCCAGCGACACCCCGCTGTGCCCCCACGGCACCAGTGACAGCATCGCCACTACTTCACCGGTGCGCGGATCGCCGCGTACGGCCTCCACCAGCAGGCAGTCGGCGTCGGCCGGATCGCCGAGGCGGCCCAACGCCATGGAGAACCCGCGCTCGGATTCGGTGTCGCGCCACTCGTCGGCGTGTTCGATGACTCGCGTCATCTCCTCGGCACCGATCTCGCCGTGCCGGCGCATCCGCACCGTCAGGCCCGAGCGGCGGGCCCGGGTGACCGCTTGGCGCACTCCACGCATGTCCGGTCCGGACAGTTTGAACTCCGAGGGCCGCAAGATCGCCTCGTCGCCCAGTTCCAGGGCGCTCAGGCCGGCGTCGCGGAAGGCCTGCGCGCCGGCGAAGCTGGCGCCCATCACTCCGGGCGCCCAGCCGTAGTCCTTGCAGACCCGCAGCCAGGTGGCGATGGCCTGCGGCCATGCCCGCGGGTCGCCCACCGGATCACCGCTGGCCAGACAGACGCCCACCTCGACCCGGTAGGTGATGGCGGCGCGCCCGTTGGGGGCGAACACTACCGACTTGTCGCGGCGGGTGGCGAAGTAGCCCAGCGAATCGTTCTTGCCGTACTGCTCGAGCAGCCCGCGGATGGCCGACTCGTCCTGCCCGGTGAGGGCATTGTCGGAGCGCTGGGACAGAAACAGCACGATGGCCGCGATGATCAGGGCCAGCGCCCCGAGCAGACCGCACAGGGCCTTGAGCCCGAAGTCCGGCTTGCCGGGGAAGAAGTCCGGTTCGAGCAGGCCGAAGCCGACCACCCGGTTCACCACGTAGGGCAGTCGCAGCGGGCGTGTCACCGTCCCCGGGAACAGCTCGATGAGCCCCCAGCACAGCAGGATCGCCACCGCCCAGCCCGCGACCAGCGTCGCGGCGGATTTGAGCAGCGCTCCGCGCCGCACCTTGGCCCAGAACTCACCGCGGGCGGCCACCAGCACCACGATCGCGACCACGTGCAGCACCAGACCCGCGAGGCCGCTGATGACCTGGAACCGGTCGGAGGTGTCCGACACCAGCCGGCTGACGTTCCAGCCGCCGGCGACCACAAGGTTGGCGATCAGCAGCCACCAGGCGATGCGTTTGTGCGCGCTGAGGGCGGCGGCCAGCAGCGCCAGGACGAATGCCCAGGCCAGGCTGGTGTCGGGGAAATTGAACAGGTACTTGTCGATGAATTCGCGCGGCACCCGGATCGCCCACCGGATCACCGGTGACATGCTCGCCAGCAGCGACAAGGTGGCGGCGATACCGACGGCCCAGGCGGCCGCCGCGGGCACCCAGTGGAACCGGGTGGTCGCGCGGCTACGCGAGCGCGGCCCGGGCGGCACAGTCAATGTCATAAGGCGCGAGAATAAGCAGGAAAACCTCGAAATGTATGTGAGGAATCGCCGGTGTGCGCGATCGCCGGGAGGAAGCAGCGCTGTACAGCTGCTAGACTCCCTAACGCGACCGTCCCGGCGTACGCCAGGACAGCAAGTGGAGTTCCCTCCCACCACTAGCCGAGGAGCAATCCTTACAGGCTCAGTGGTCCGGTCGCAGGCGGTGTGAACCGCCTGCTCTGCGCGGTGCGCAGGCGGCTTGATGTTATTCAGGCCGTGATCGGTCGGTATGGGCCCTGCTTCGTGCAGGGCTTTTTTGCTGGTGGGTGGGGTCAGCGCCGCTGCGTCCGGACGAACACTGCGGCGGCCGCGACCGAAGACTACCCAAGGAGGTCCCATCAGCACTGAGATCCGCGTCAACGAGCGCATTCGTGTACCTGAGGTTCGTTTGATCGGCCCGGGCGGGGAGCAGGTAGGCATTGTGCGCATCGAGGATGCGCTTCGCGTCGCCGCGGATGCCGATCTCGACCTTGTCGAAGTCGCACCGACCGCCAAACCGCCGGTCTGCAAGATCATGGACTACGGCAAGTACAAGTACGAGGCGGCTCAGAAGGAGCGCGAGTCTCGCAAGAACCAGCAGCAGACCGTCGTCAAGGAACAGAAGCTGCGTCCCAAGATCGACGACCACGACTATGCGACGAAGAAGGGCCACGTGGTCCGCTTCCTCGAAGCCGGGGCGAAGGTCAAGGTGACCATCATGTTCCGCGGCCGTGAGCAGTCTCGGCCCGAACTCGGCTACCGCCTGCTGCAGCGGCTGGGTGCCGACGTCGCCGAGTACGGCTTCGTCGAGACCTCCGCCAAGCAGGACGGACGCAACATGACGATGGTGCTGGCACCGCACCGCGGCGCGAAAACCCGTGCCAAGGCAGCAGAGGATGCCGGCGGAGGCTCGGTTCAGCCAGCCCCCGCACCCGCCCCCGCGGCGGACGCGGCAGAGCCGCAGCCCGAGAACTGAAAAACCCGACACCAGAACTGAGGAAACATGCCTAAGGCGAAAACCCACAGCGGCGCTTCGAAGCGGTTCCGTCGCACCGGAACCGGCAAGATCGTGCGGCAGAAGGCCAACGCCCGCCACCTGCTCGAGCACAAGCCGAGCAAGCGCATGCGCCGGCTGGCCGGTCGCACCGAGGTGGCTGCCAGCGACACCAAGCGCGTCAACGCGATGCTGAACGGCTAACAGCCGCTTTCCGCACTGCAATCCCCTTACGCCCAACGAGAGTAGGAACACCCCATGGCACGCGTGAAGCGCGCAGTCAACGCCCAGAAGAAGCGCCGTACAGTCCTGAAGGCTTCGAAGGGTTACCGTGGCCAGCGGTCGCGGCTGTACCGCAAGGCCAAAGAGCAGCAGCTGCACTCAATGACCTACGCCTACCGGGACCGTCGCGCCCGCAAGGGTGAGTTCCGCAAGCTGTGGATCTCGCGCATCAACGCGGCGGCCCGCGCCAACGACATCACCTACAACCGGCTGATCCAGGGCCTCAAGGCCGCTGGTGTCGAGGTGGACCGCAAGAACCTCGCCGAGATCGCCGTCAGCGACGCGGCCGCGTTCACCGCGCTGGTCGAGGTCGCCCGGGCCGCGCTGCCCGAGGATGTCAACGCGCCGTCCGGCGAGGCTGCCTGACCCGAACCGAGCCGATGCTGACCGAACGTTCGGCCCGGGTGGTCGCGGCGGTCAAACTGCATCGGCACGTGGCCAGGAAGCGCGAACAGCGCTTCCTGGCCGAGGGGCCCAATCTGATCGAGGCCGCGATCGCTCGCGGCCTGGTCCTGGAGGTCTTCGCCACCGAATCGGCGGCGCAACGTCATCACGATCTGCTGGCCCGCGCACAGGTACCGGTCCAACTGGTCACCGACCGCGCCGCAAAAGCCTTGTCGGACACCGTCACCCCGGCCGGATTGGTCGCGGTGTGCGCGCATGCCGAGGCGCACCTGGCCACATTGCTGGCCGAGGCTCCGCGACTGGTGGCGGTGGCCGTAGGCGTCGGCGAGCCCGGTAACGCCGGCACCCTGATCCGCATCGCCGACGCCACTGGCGCCGATCTGGTGGTGCTGACCGGCAACAGCGTCGATCCCTACAACGGCAAGTGCCTGCGCTCGTCCGCGGGCAGCATCTTCAACATCCCGGTCGTGGTGGCCGCCGACACCGACGCCGTGCTCACCGCATTGGGACAGGCCGGCCTGCAGGTGCTGGCGACGGCCCTGGACGGCGAACTGAGCCTCGACGACGCCGATCCGGTGCTGGTCGCGCCCACCGCGTGGTTGTTCGGTCCGGAGGCCCAGGGGTTGCCGGCCGAGGCGGCGGCCGCCGCTGATCACCGGGTGCACATCCCGATGGCAGGCGGCGCCGAGAGTCTCAATGTTGCTGCGGCAGCAGCGATCTGCCTCTACCAGAGCGCGCGCGCCCAGCGCCGCGCTTAGGCGGCCTTGGGCTTGCGGCGCGGCGGTCGCGGGGTCAGGCCGCTGCCGGCGGCCAGCGAGAAGGTGCTGTGCATCAGCGCCCCGGCCCGCTCGACCAGCTTCATGCCCTGGCTCACCGGCGGGACGTAGTGCATCCCGCTGCGCCGCCGGTCTTTTGGCGGTCCGCTGAACCACGGGGCTTCGATCGGCGGCGTGTCGCTGGGGATCTTGCCCTGCTCGCGTCGGTATCCGGCCAGCGCGCGCGGATGCAGCCGAATCTCGTCGGGCACGAAGCTGAATGCCACGTGGCTGACCTTGCCCAGCAGCCGCAGCAGCACCTCGTCGCCTTCTGACCAGCGCAGACCGGCTTTCTCCCGCACCACCGGCTCGAACAGTCCGGCCGCCACCCAGCGTTGGGCGGCCAGCGCCGGCTTGAACATCTGGTGCCACACCGCGTCGGGCATCGGGACGAACCACGGCTTGGGGATGCGGATGTTCAAGATGTCGATGGCGGCCGGCGTCAGCTCCAGCTCGTCCTCGCACACCCGGTTCCAGTACTCGCAGAACTCTTCCCAGGACTTCGGCACCGGGCGCATGCTCATGCCGTACATCTGGTACCACCGCACGTGCTCGTCGAAGAGCTGGTGCTTCTCGGCCAGAGTCAGCCCGCCGTCGAAGTATTCGGCGAGTTTGATGATCAGCATGAAGAACGTGGCGTGCGCCCAATAGAAGGTGTCGGGGTCCAGCGCGTGATAGCGCCGGCCCTTCTCGTCAACGCCCTTGATGTCGCGGTGGTAGTCGCGGATCGAGGCGCCGGTGTGCTGGGCCCGGATGCCGTCATAGACCACGCCCATGATCGGGTACACCGACCGCGTCACACGCTGCATCGGCTCGCTCAAGATGCTGGAGTGCTCGGTCACGCCTGCGCCCAGACCGGGGTACATGTTCTCGATGGCGCCGATCCACACGCCCATGATTCCGGTGCGCAGGTCGCCGAAGTACTTCCACGTCAAGGAATCGGAGTTCAACGGCTCCACCGCGGCAGCGGGTTTGGGAGCGGTTGTGGCAGCGCTCGGGGTGTTTTCGTCGGCGGGCGCCGGGGCCTGCTCAACGGACGCGGTCGGCGTAACGGTCATCACGTCTCCTGTCTGGGAACCTGAAACTACGATAATTGTGACAACGATCGTTGTCTACATTAGGTGTGGCGCGTCGCGCCAAAATCGCCGACCGTGGCGTGTGCCACTGTGGCGGTCGTTGCCGGTGTCGGCGGGCGCCACCTACCCTGAGTCTCATGGACCTCGAGCCGGCCCCTCGGCAGGCTGATGGGCTCGGGGAGGCGGTGGCGATGCCCGACCAGCCCAGCCCCGACCGCCGCCCGTCGTTCTCCCTCGATGAGGCCGCAGCCTGGCTGAACCGCACCACCAACGACGTCCGGATCGTGGATCTGGTCCGGCGCGTGCGGCGGGTGCTGCCCGGCGACCCGGAGTTCGGCGACCCGCTGTCGACCGCCGGGGATGGCGGACCGCAGACCGCTGCGCGGGCGGCCGACCGCCTGATGGGAGATCGCTCGGCGGCCTCCCGCGAAGTCAGCCTGGGCGCCCTGCAGGTCTGGCAGGCCCTGACCCAACGGATGTCGCGGGCGCCGGGCAGCGCCGAGGCGACGCTGGTCTTCACCGACCTGGTCGGCTTCTCGACGTGGTCGCTACGGTCCGGCGACGACGCCACCCTCACTCTGTTGCGACGGGTGTCGCGCGCGATCGAGCCGCCGGTGCTGGACGCCGGTGGCCGCATCGTCAAACGGATGGGTGACGGCCTGATGGCCGTGTTCCGGGACCCGCTGGTGGCGGTGGCCGCTGTCCTGGAGGCACAAGAGGCCATCCGTGAGGTCGAGGTCAACGGGCACACACCGCGGATGCGGGTCGGCATCCACACCGGCCGGCCGCAGCGGCTGGCCGACGACTGGCTCGGCGTGGACGTCAATATCGCCGCCCGGGTCATGGAGCGTGCCACCAAGGGCGGCATCGTGATCTCCGGGCCGACATTGGAACGCATCGATCCGGCCGCCCTCGATGAGCTGGGTGTGGTTGCCAAGCGGGCGCGCCGTCAGGTGCTCGCGGCCAAGACCAGCGGCGTCCCGGCGGATCTGACGATGTACCGCCTGAAGGCAGTTCGCCAGAGCTCCTCAGACCCCGACTGATTGCACGTCATTAACTTCCTTGTGGGCCGGTCAGATTGCCGCGCACGAGTGGATGAACCCCGTTCCTTGGAATACCCTGCGGTGAGCAACATAACTATTTGGCCGGTTTACACAGGTCGCCTTAACGCAGAAGCGGGGAATCATGTCAGGTCGGCAGCAGCGTCGGAACAACCGCCGTAAGACGAATCGGCTGGTAGGTGCCGGCGGTACTGCGGCGGCGTTCCTGGCGTTCGGCATGGCCCCGCTAGCGGCGGCTCCCACGGCTCGCGCCGACTGGGACTTCGACTGGCTGACTGACCTGTTCACCCCGGTCTCAGACTCGGGCAGCGGTTGGGACAGCAACGCCTGGGACATCGGATCGTGGTTCAACGCGTCGGCAGACCCGGGTTCCGCCGCTGACACGACCCCGGAGTTCAGCATGTCGCTGCTGTGGAACGCGCTGGTCTACCAGCCGCTCCACACCTCCATGGAGTCCTTTATCGACAACTCGGCTAACGCCTGGTTCATCGACATGGTCAACTCGCTGAACACGAATCCGGATTACTGCGGCCTGATCTGCAATGGTGCGGACGGCACTGCGGAGAGCGTCAACGGCGGCAACGGCGGCCTCTGGTTCGGTGACGGCGGCGCCGGCTACTCCGCGGGCGCCGACGAGGACGCGGACGCGGCCATCGGTGGCGGCGTCGGGGGTAACGCGGGCTGGTTCGGCAACGGCGGCGCCGGTGGCGTCGGCGGTTTGGGCGGCGACGGCGGCGCGGGCGGCCTGGGCGGCTCGATCATGGGCATCGGCGGCGCGGGCGGCGTCGGCGGTCTGGGCGGTGACGGCGGTGACGGCGGCGCCGCCAACGGCTGGATGTTCGGCATTGGTGGTGCAGGCGGTGCCGGTGGTGCTGGCCAGGTGGGTGAGACCGGGACGACCGGCGATTGGGCTACGAATGGCACCGGTGGTGTCGGCGGCGTCGGCGGTACCGGCGGCAATGGCGGCAAGGGCGGCAGCGCCAGTTCCCTGCTCGGCGGCGCCGGCGCGGGCGGTGCCGGTGGTATCGGCGGAGCGGGTGGTCAGGGCGGTACCGGCGCAGCGGGCGACGCCACGCACCTCAACGGCGGCGACGGCGGCAACGGTGGCGCGGCCGGAATGGGCGGCAAGGGCGGCGACGCCGGCACGGGCGGGGCGTTCGGCGGCAAGGCCGCGGCCGGTGCCGACAACAGCGCGATCCTTGGCGACGGCGGCAAGGGCGGTACCGGCGGTGCCGGCGCGGACGCCGACGCCACCCACGAGGCAGGCGAGGGCGGCAAGGGCGGCACCGGCGCTGACGCCGGCGACACCGGCAATGGTGGTGCCGGCGGTACCGGCGGCGCCGGAGGTGCCGGGTTCGACGAGACGTATGAAGCCGGCACTGGCGGCGCCGGCGGCACCGGTGGGGACGGCGGCAAGATCGGCAACGGCGGCTCGGGCGGCATCGGTGGTGCCGGTGGACTCAGCGGTGCCTACGACGACGCCGAGGGCGGCACCGGCGGTATCGGTGGCGCCGGCGGTGCCGGTGGCACCACGGCGGGCAACGGCGGCAACGGCGGGGTCGGCGGGGCCGGCGGCGCCGGGCACGAGGGTGCCGCAGGCAACGACGGCGCGGCCGGCAGCTTTGAGAACGGCGCGGACGGTAACGGCGGCAAAGGCGGTCCCGGCACCGTCGGATTGAACGGCGGTACGGGCGGTAAGGGTGGCGTAGGCGGCGCTGCCGGCGGCGGCGCGGGCAGCGTCGCGGGCAAGTACGGCAACGGCGGGGCCGGTGGCGCCGGGGGTGCGGGCGGCGCGGGCGGCGATGGCGGTAAGGGTGCCGCGGGTACCTGGGCGAACGGCGGTACGGGCAACGGCGGTAACGGCGGCGACGCCGGCGACAACGGCGCCGGCGGCAAGGGTGGCCAGGGCGGTGCGGCCGGTGGTGCCGGCGCCAATGACGGTGCCGAGGGCGCTGCGGGCGGCAGGCCCACCGAACCCAGCGTTGGCGGCGCCGGTGGCGACGGCGCCAACGCCGACGCCACCCACACCTCCGGGGGCAACGGAGGCAATGGTGGCGACAGCCACAACGTCGGCAACGGCGGTGCCGGTGGTAACGGCGGCACCGGAACGACCGGCAACGGCGGCAACGGTGGCAACGGCGGCAACGGCGGCGAGGGCTCCCAGAGCGTCGGCGGCAACGGCGGCGTCGGCGGCAACGGTGGTGCCTCTAACTCCGGCAACGGCGGTAAGGGCGGCCTCGGCGGCAACGGCGGTGATGGCGACCACGGTGTGACCGGCGGCAACGGCGGCGATGGCACGGCCGGTGTCAACAACGGCGCCGGCGGCAACGGCAGCACCGGCGGGGCCGGCTTCGACGGCGGTAAGGGCGGCGCGGGCGGCAACGGCGGCGCGTCGACGTCCGGCACCAAGGGCGTCAACGGCAACGGCGGCAACGGCGGTGACGGCGGTGCCGGCGGTGCGGGTGGCAACGGCGGCAACGGCGCCGACGGTGACTGGGACAAGAAGGGCCAGTACGACTACGGCTCCGGCGGCAAGGGCGGCAACGCCGGCAACACCGGTGCGGTCGGTAAGGGCGGCGCCGCGGGCGCGGCCGGCACCGGCGGTACCGGCGGCGCAGCCGGCACCAAGGGCACCGACGGCGCAGGGGTCGCCGCCGACTACAGCGGCGTGCACGGCGGCGACGGCGGCGACGGTGCCGCCGCCATCGACCACCTCCACCCGAACGGCGGCGCCGGCGGCGACGGCGGCACCGGCGGCAACAACGGCAACGGCGGCAACGGCGGCGACGGCGGCGGCTACATCGAGCCTCCGGGCGGCGGCAACCCCGGCGACCCCACCGTCAATAACCCGACCACCGGTGGCAATGGCGGCGCGGGCGGCAATGGCGGTGCCGGCGGTACCGTGACCGGCAGCGGCGGCAACGGTGGTGATGGCGGCAACGCCTACAAGCCCGCCGGCACTGACCCCAACACCCTGACCAAGGGCGGCAACGGCGGTGCCGGTGGCGCCGGCGGCGGCGCGGTCAAGGGCAATGGCGGTTCGGGTGGCGACGGCGGCAACGGCACCACCGGTACCCAATATGGCGGCGCTGGCGGTGCCGGCGGCAAGGGTGGCGCGGTCACCGGTCTGGGCAAGGGCGGCGACGGCGGTGCCGGTGGTGACGGCGCCGTCGCGACCGGCTGGAAGTCCGACGGCACCTGGGGCATCGACGGCTTCAGCGGCAAGTTCGGCTCCGGCACCATCTTGGGTGTCTCCGGTGCCGGTGGTGCCGGCGGCGCCGGTGGAGCGTCCGTCGGCGGCGACTACGACGGCGGTGCGGGCGGTGCCGGCGGTGCCGGTGGCGCCATCACCGACCCCAGCACCAACGCCAACGTCATCTGGGGCGGTGCCGGCGGCGCAGGTGGCGCCGGTGGCGCCGCAACCGACACCGCCAAGGACGCCGGCGACAGCGGTAACGGCGGTGCCGGCGGCGACGGCGGTACGGCCGGCCAAGGCACCATCACCGGCGGCACCGGTGGCAGCGGCGGTGCCGGCGGCGCCAGCACCAGCGGCAAGGGCGGCGACGGCGGCGACGGCCAAGACGGTGCTACCGGTACCGGCTGGAACGACGTCAACGGCAACCTGGCCGGCAAGGGCCAGATTCTCAACTTCGGCGGCAGTGGCGGCAACGGCGGCGCCGGTGGCAACGGCAAGACCGGCGGCGACGGCGGTGACGGCGGCACGGGCGCTCTCGGTACGAGCGGCGGCAACGTGTTCAGCTCCGGCGGCAACGGCGGTAACGGCGGGGCCGGCGGCACCGGCACCACCGGTGACGGCGGAAATGGCGGCAACGGCGGCGACAGCGGCGACGCAACCTGGCGGGCCCACAACGGCGGCAACGGCGGCCCCGGAGGCAGCAGCACCGGCGGGGCCGGCGGCATCGGCGGCAACGGCGGCGACGGCGGCGAGCTCATCAGCGGCGGCACCGCTCCGACCAACGGCCAGGGCGTCATCGTCGGCGCCGGCGGCAACGGCGGTAACGGTGGCAACAGTGCCGCCACCGAGGCCGGCGGTAAGGGCGGCAACGGCGGTGACGGCGGTGACGGCATCGGCAGCGTCAAGGGTGGCTCGGGCGGTACCGGTGGCATCGGCGGCGCGTCCGGCTCCGACAAGGGCACCACCCCGGTCAAGCCCACTGCACCCACCACCACAACCGGCGGTACGGGTGCGGACGGTGGTGCGGGCGCGCCGGCCAAGTCCCCGGCGTCCGGGAGCTAACCCACACGATGAAAGCCCCGCACACCGCGTGCGGGGCTTTCGTCGTCATGTCGATAAGATCGACGCTTGCGTCTCAGCCAAAATCACAGCCAGTAGGGGGAGTTTCGTCCGTGGGCAATCAGCCTGCTGAACAGTTGGCCCAGTCCGTCGTCTCCGACGCGACCCTGACCTCGGCGCTACAGGCGGCGCAGGCCGCATTCACCGCGGCCGCCGACCTGGATGCGCTGGCCCACGCCAAAACCGAGCATCTCGGTGACAAGGCGCCCCTGGCGTTGGCCCGTCAGGCGCTGGCCAAGCTGGACAAGGCCGACCGCGCCGACGCCGGCCGTCGGGTCAATGCCGTCCGCACCGATGCCCAGCGCGCCTACGACGAGCGCCTGGCGGCCCTGCGTGCCGAACGTGACGCCGCCGTACTGGCCGCCGAGAGCATCGACGTCACCCTGCCGTCGGCCCGCAAGCCCGTCGGGGCGCGTCACCCCATCACCATGCTGGCCGAACACGTCGCCGACACCTTCGTCGCGATGGGTTGGGAACTGGCCGAGGGACCCGAGGTCGAAGCCGAGCACTTCAACTTCGATGCGCTGAACTTCCCGGTCGATCACCCCGCGCGCAGCGACCAGGACACCTTCCACATCGCCCCGCCGGGATCGCGGCAACTGCTGCGCACCCACACCTCCCCGGTGCAGATCCGCGCACTGCTGGCCCGTGAACTGCCCGTCTACGTGGTCTCGATCGGGCGCACCTTCCGCACCGACGAGCTCGACGCCACCCACACGCCGGTGTTCCACCAGGTCGAGGGGCTGGCGGTCGATCGCGGCCTGACCATGGCGCACCTGCGCGGCACCCTGGACGCGTTCGCCCAATCCGAGTTCGGGCCGGCCACGCGCACCCGGTTCCGGCCGCACTTCTTCCCATTCACCGAGCCGTCGGCCGAGGTCGACATCTGGTTCGAGGGCAAGAAGGGCGGTCCCGGCTGGGTCGAGTGGGGCGGCTGCGGAATGGTGCATCCCAACGTGCTGCGCGCGGTGGGCATCGACCCGGACGAGTACTCCGGCTTCGCGTTCGGCATGGGATTGGAGCGAACCCTGCAGTTCCGCAACGGAATCCCCGACATGCGGGACATGGTCGAAGGTGACGTCCGGTTCTCCCTGCCGTTCGGAGTGGGTGCCTGATGCGTATTCCCTACAGCTGGTTGCGTGAGACCCTGATCGCCGGCGCGCCGGGTTTCGACATCACAGCCCAGGAGATGGAACAGGCGCTGCTGCGGGTCGGCCACGAGGTCGAGGACGTGCACACCCTGGGGCCGGTCACCGGCCCGTTCAAAGTCGGCCGAGTGGTCGAGATCGAGGAACTCACCGAGTTCAAGAAGCCGATCCGGGCCTGCCGTGTCGACGTCGGCGAAGCCGAGCCGCGCGACATAGTCTGCGGCGCCAGTAATTTCGCCGTCGGCGACCTGGTAGCCGTGGCGCTGCCCGGCGCGGTGCTGCCCGGTGATTTCGCCATCGCCACGCGCAAGACCTACGGCCGCACTTCCGACGGCATGATCTGCTCGGCGTCCGAAATACGTTTGAGCACCGACCATTCCGGCATCATGGTGCTGCCCGAAGGCACCGCCGAACCCGGTGCGGACGCCGCGGCGGTGCTGGGTCTCGACGACGTGGTCTACGAGCTGGCCATCACCCCCGACCGCGGTTACTGCATGTCGGTGCGCGGGCTGGCACGCGACATCGCCAACGCGCTGGACCTGGACTTCGCCGACCCGGCAGCGGTGCCCGCGCTGCCCGCCGACGGCGAGGCCTGGCCGCTGAGCGTGCAGCCGGGCACCGGGGTGCGCCGCTTCGCGCTGCGCAGCGTCACCGGCATCGACCCGGCGGCGGTATCGCCTTGGTGGCTGCAACGTCGCCTGGCGCTGTGCGGCATCCGGGCGATCTCCCCGGCCGTCGACGCCACCAACTACGTCATGGTCGAACTCGGCCACCCGATGCACGCCCACGACCGGGCCCGCATCACCGGGGGATTCGGCGTCCGTTTCGCCGCGGCCGGCGAGACCGTCACCACGCTGGATGACATCGAACGCAAACTCGAGCCGGTCGACGTGCTCATCGTCGACGACGTCGCCACCGCCGCGATCGGCGGCGTGATGGGCTCGGGCAGCACCGAAATGCGCGATGACTCAACCGATGTGCTGCTGGAGGCCGCGATCTGGGACCCCGCCGCGGTGTCGCGGACCGCGCGGCGGCTGCACCTGCCCAGCGAGGCCGCCCGGCGCTACGAGCGCTCCGTGGACCCGGCCATCTCGGTGGCCGTGTTGGACCGCTGCGCGACGCTGCTGGCCGAGATCGCCGGGGGAGTCATCGGTACCGGTCTCACCGACTGGCGCGGCGACCCGCCCGTGCAGGACTGGAGTCAGGCTCCCATCGAGATCGCCGCCGACCTGCCGGATCGCACCGCGGGGGTGAACTACCCCGAGGGCACAACCGTTCGGCGGCTGACCCAGATCGGCTGCGAGGTGTCGGTCGACGGTCCCCGCTTGACCGTCACCCCACCGAGCTGGCGCCCGGACCTGCGCCAGCCTGCCGACCTGGTCGAGGAGGTGCTGCGGCTTCAGGGGTTGGAGTCCATCCCGTCGGTGCTGCCCGCCGCACCGGCCGGGCGTGGCCTGACCGCCACCCAGCGCCGGCGCCGGGCGATCGGCAAGTCGCTGGCCCTGGCCGGCTACGTCGAAGTGCTCACCACGCCGTTCTTGCCCGCCGGGGTGTTCGACACCTGGGGTCTGGCCGACGACGACCCGCGCCGAGCCACGGTGTCGGTGCTCAACCCGCTGGAGGCCGACCGGCCTGCGCTGGCCAGCACTCTGCTGCCCAGCTTGTTGGAAGCCTTGGGCCGCAATGTTTCCCGGGGCATGGGTGATGTCGCACTGTTCGCGATCGCCCAGGTGGTGCAGTCGGCCGGCCCGGCCGAGTTCCCGGCCGTCACGTCTGACCGGCGCCCGACCGACGCCGAGATCGCCGGGATCGACGCCGCCCTGCCGCGCCAGCCGCAGCACATCGCGGTCGCGCTGACCGGCCTGGCCGAACCCCGCGGACCGTGGGGCCCGGGCCGGCCCGTCGAAGCCGCCGACGCCATCGAGGCGGCACGGGCGATCGCCCGTGCCAGTGGCGTCGAGGTCACGCTGCGTTCCGGGGCCTACCTGCCGTGGCATCCGGGCCGCTGCGCAGAGGTGCTGGTCGGGGAAACCCCGATCGGCCATGCCGGCCAGCTGCACCCGGCGGTCATCGAACGCGCCGGCCTGCCCAAGGGAACCTGTGCGGTCGAGCTGAACCTGGACGCCATCCCGGTAACCACGGCGCTGCCGGCCCCCCGGGTGTCGCCGTTCCCGGCGGTGTTCCAGGACCTGGCCTTGGTGGTAGATGAGAAGGTGACCGCCCAATCGGTGGCCGACGCGGTGCGCGAGGGTGCCGGTGAACTGCTGGAGGACATCGCGCTGTTCGACGTCTACACCGGCCCGCAGGTCGGCGAGGGCCGCAAGTCGCTGGCGTTCGCGCTGCGCTTCCGGGCCGCCGATCGCACGCTGACCGAGGACGAGGCCAGCTCGGCCCGCGACGCCGCCGTCGCGCGTGCCGCCGAAGCCGTCGGCGCGGTACTGCGGGGGTAATGTCCCGCGCGCTTTCTGCGCCGTGCGGTGCTCCCCGACGATCAGCGAGGTGGGGTCGCGGCTCCTTCGGCCGACCGCGACGCGGAGGCCGTTCACCTGAAGATCATCCGTTTGGATGATGTGCGCTGCGTTTGCACTTCGTTGACTGTTTCCTGAGACGTTCGGAGTCACCGGACGTTGGGGAGATGGGGGTGCGCCATGGTTGATCAGCGTCACGGCCGGGGCAACCGGCAGCGGGTGGTGGGGGCCACGAGCACGGTGGCAGCATTCCTGGCGTTCGGGACGATGCCGTTGAGTGCGGCGCCGGCGGCGCAGGCCGACTTCGGATTCGAGGATCTGTTCGATCCCGCAGCGTGGATTCAAGATGTGCCCGCGGACGTCGGCGGGTCGATAGAACCTTCGGCGTGGGCTGGGGTGCTGTCCGGGTTCGGTGAGGTATCGGCGGAACCGGCGGCAGCCGGAGACTGGAATGCGACGGCGTTCGTCGACCAGTGGATCTATGAGCCGTTGCACGCCGGTCTGCAGCAGTGGATCGCCAGCCCGTTCGGGACCCAGGTCGACGATTTCGTCAACCAGCTGTTCGGGCAGTACCTGATCGGTAACGGGGTCGACGGGACGCTGGAGAATCCCGACGGCGGGGCCGGCGGATTGTGGTTCGGCGACGGCGGAGCGGGTTTTGACGGCACCGGGCAGGGTGTGGCCGGTGGCGACGGCGGTGATGCGCTGGGCTGGTTCGGCAATGGTGGGGCCGGCGGTGCGGGTGCGGCTGGTTTGGCCGGTGGTGACGGCGGCTCCGGTGGCCTGGTGGCCGGTTCCGGAGGTGCGGGCGGTGACGGCGGGGCTGGGATCGCCGGCGGGGCTGGTGGTGCGGGCGGTGACGGCGGTGCCGCGCCCGGCTGGATGTTCGGCCTGGGCGGTGTCGGCGGGGCCGGTGGAGACGGTGGTGTCGGGCTGGCCGGCGCGGCGGGGCAGTGGGCGCTGGGCGGCGGTGTCGGCGGGGTCGGCGGGGTCGGCGGGGCCGGCGGCGCGGGCGGTCAGGGCGGCAACGCCGCGGGAATGTTTGCCAACGGCGGCGGGGGCGGTGCCGGTGGCAACAGCGGTGACGGTGGCCGTGGCGGCAGTGGGGCGATCGGTGACGCCGCCACCCGCGGCAGCGGCGGAAACGGCGGCGACGGCGGGAACGCCGGTAGCAGCGTCGGCGTCGGCGGCGCCGGCGGTACCGGCAGCCTGGTGGGCCAGCAGGGCGGTCGCGGCAGCGACGGAACTCTGGGCAACGGCGGTGACGGTGGCGAGGGCGGCGCGGGCGTCAGCGGTGCCTACATCCTGGCCGGCGACGGCGGCGACGGCGGTGCCGGCGGCAGCGGACTGGTCGGCGGCACCGGCGGCGCCGGGGGCGACGGTGGCGTCGGCGCCGGGTTGCGCGAAGAGCCGTTGGGGCTGGCCCAGTTCCTGGCCGCACAGACCGGTGGCAACGGCGGTACCGGTGGCACCGGAGGTCTGAGCATGCTGGCCGGCGGGGTGGCCGGCGGCGGCGGTGACGGCGGGGCCGGCGGTGACGGCGCCAGGTACATCGACGGGGTGCCGGGCGTCGGCGGCCCCGGGCAGGGCGGAGTCGGAGGCGCCGGTGGTGCGGGCGAGGCCGGCGGCACCGGCGGGCCCGGCTACGGCGGGGGTGGTGGCGGCGGTGGCGGTGGTGCCGCCATCTACAGCACCGGCGGAGGGAATGCCGGTGGTACCGCGATCGGCGGGAACGGCGCTGTGGGCGGTGCGGGGTCGGCCACCGCGGCCGGCGGCACCGGTGGACACGGTGGTTGGGCTCTGATTTCCGCTGACGGAGCCGGCAGTGTCGCCGGCGGCGCCTTGAGCGTTGCGACCGGAGGGGCGGGCGGTGCCGCCATCGGAAGCGGGGTCGGCGGCGCCGGCGGCGTGGCCGCCATGCTGGCCGACAGCGCGGGCACAGCCAGCGGTACGGTGACCGGCGGTAACGGCGGCGCGGGCAGTGACGGCGGCACCGGCGGCGACGGGGGCGTGGCCGCGAACGCGGCGTTGCTGACCACGGGCGGTACCACCACTGGTGACTCTGTCGGCGGCAACGGTGGCACCGCCACCGGCGTCGGCAGCATCGGCGGCAACGGGGGCGGGGGGACGGTCCAGGTCAGCCAAGCGCCCGGTTCCGCGACCGGCACCGGCACCGGCGGTAACGGCGGGGCCGCCAGCAACGGCGGCCACGGTGGGAACGGCGGCCTTGGCGGGGTGGCGACTTACTGCGACTGCTCTACCAGCGGTGACGGAAGCGGCGGCGACGGGGGCGCCGCAAACGGGGCCGGCAGCGTGGGTGGCGACGGCGGCGCCGGTGCGGTACAGGCACTCGGCACCGGCTCCGGCTATATCAGCAGTGGTACCGCGACCGGCGGTAACGGCGGGACTGGTAGCGGCGGAGCTCACGGTGGCGCCGGCGGAATCGGCAAGGTCGAGGGCGACGGGGCTAGCTTCTACACCATTACCGGCGGCAGTGCGACCGGCGGAAATGGTGGTGATTCAGGCGCCCCAGGCGTGGGCACCGCGGTTGGTGGCGCCGGCGGCGCCGGAGGTCTGGGCCAAGTCGAGATGGACACGGGGTCCAGCACTGACGCTGTCTCGCGCGGCGGTGACGGCGGTGTCGGCGGTGACGGCGGCGCGCCCGGTGCCAACGGAACCGGCGTCGGTGGCGTCGGAGGTGCCGGCGGCACCGGTGGTGAGGATGGCACCGGCGTGGGCGGCATCGGCGGCAACGGGGGTCGCGGCGGCAACGGCGGGTTCGACGGCAGCGTTGGTGCTGCCGGGTCGGCCGGCGCCAACAACCCCTGACCGCGCTCACGTCACGGCGGACATCCTGCTCGAATCTGTGCTGACAGCGGCCGCTGCTCGGGCATGCTGAGAGGCGCCACGCGCCAGCAGGCATGAACCTCGAGGGGGTCGACTCGATGCACGAGCCCGAAACCTACGACGTCGTCGTCCTCGGCGCCGGACCGGTCGGGGAGAACGTCGCCGACCGAGTCCGCGCCGCCGGGTTGAGTGTGGCGATCGTGGAACGCGAACTGGCCGGCGGTGAGTGTTCGTATTGGGCCTGCGTGCCCAGCAAGGCCCTGCTGCGGCCGGTGCTCGCCCTAGACGACGCCCGTCGGGTCGACGGCGCCCGCGAAGCCGTCAGCTCGCCGATCGACGCCGGCGCGGTCTTCGGGCGCCGCAATTACTACGTGGGGGACTGGGACGACTCGGGGCAGGCCGACTGGATCGAGGGGATCGGCGCGACGCTGGTACGCGGCCACGGCCGCCTGGACGGGCCACGACGGGTGGTCGTCGCTACTGACGGCGGCGACGTGATGCTGACCGCCCGGCACGCGGTCGTGGTCTGCACCGGAACCCGCGCGGCCCTGCCGGATCTGCCCGGCATGGCCGAAGCCCGCCCCTGGACCAATCGCGAAGCCACCGAGGCCGCGTCGGTGCCCGGCCGCCTCGCCGTGGTCGGGGCCGGCGGCGTGGGTGTCGAAATGGCCACCGCCTGGCAGGGATTGGGCTCGGCGGTGACCCTGCTGGTGCGCGGCTCGGGGTTGTTGCCACGCATGGAGCCGTTTGTGGGCGAATACGTCGCTCGCGGGCTGGCCGACGCGGGTGTCGATGTGCGCACGGGTGTCTCGGTCGCCAAGCTGGCGCGTGCGGGCGACGGTCCGGTGCGTTTGGAGCTGACCGACGGCAGTGAGCTCGAGGTCGACGAGGTGCTGTTCGCGACGGGGCGCACCCCGCTCACCGGTGACATCGGGCTGGAAACCGTGGGATTGACCCCCGGCGACTGGCTGGAGGTCGACGACACCCTGCGGGTGCGCGCCGTCGACGAGGGATGGCTGTACGCGTGCGGCGACGCCAATCACCGGGCGTTGCTGACCCATGAGGGCAAATATCAGGCGCGCGTGGCCGGCGCCGCCATCGGAGCCCGGGCCGCCGGGACACCGCTGGACACCGCGCCGTGGGGCGTGCACGCCGCCACCGCCGACCACCACGCGGTGCCGCAGGTCTTCTTCACCGACCCCGAAGCGGCCGCGGTCGGGCTCACCGCCCAGCAGGCCGAGCGGGCCGGCCACCGGGTGCAGGTGGTGGACGTGGAGATCGGTGACGCGGTGACGGGCGCCAAGCTGCATGCCGACGGCTACCGCGGGCGGGCACGCATGGTGGTCGACGCCGACGAATTGGTCCTGCTCGGTGTGGCGTTCGTCGGCCCCGGCGTGGCCGAATTGCTGCATTCGGCCACTATCGCCGTCGCCGGCCGGGTGCCGATCAGCCGGCTGTGGCATGCCGTGCCGTGCTTCCCGACGATCAGCGAGATCTGGCTGCGCCTGTTGGAGGCCTACCGCGATGCCGGGTCGATCTGACGGTCGGCTACCGTCAATCGCCGGGCGGCGACGGTGCGTAGTTGTACGCGACACGCCGCAGGTTGCGGGGCAAACACGCACGCTCGCGGGAGCAGATGTAATTAGTTTGCATCTACACGCATAGTCATGCAGAATCGTCCAGTGACCAAAGCGATCAAAGTGGCGGTGGCCGGTGCCAGCGGCTACGCCGGCGGGGAGATCCTGCGGCTGCTGCTCGGGCACCCCGCCTACGCCGACGGCCGGCTCAGCATCGGCGCGCTGACCGCCGCCGGCAACGCCGGCAGCACCCTGGGCGAACAACACCCGCATCTGGTGCCACTGGCCGACCGCGTCCTGGAACCGACCGAGGTCGACACCCTGTCCGGACACGACGTGGTGTTCCTCGGTCTGCCGCACGGACATTCGGCGGTACTGGCCGAACAGCTCGACGACGACACCCTGGTGGTCGACTGCGGAGCGGACTTCCGGCTGGGCGACCCGACCGACTGGGCACGCTTCTACGGCTCGGCGCACGCTGGCACCTGGCCCTACGGCCTGCCGGAGCTGCCCGGCGGCCGCGACAAACTCATCAACGCCCGGCGGATCGCGGTGCCGGGCTGCTACCCGACCGCGGCGCTGCTGGCGCTGTTCCCGGCCGTCGCCGCCGGACTGGTGGAACCCGACGTCACCGTGGTCGCCGTCAGCGGCACCTCCGGTGCCGGCAAGGCCGCCAAGGTCGACCTGCTGGGCTCGGAGGTCATCGGATCGGCGCGGGCCTACAACATCGGCGGCGCCCACCGGCACACCCCGGAGATCAGCCAAGGGCTGCGCGCGGTCACCCATCGCGACGTCAGCGTCGCATTCGTCCCGGTGCTGATCCCGACATCCCGGGGCATCCTGGCCACCTGCACCGCCAAGACCACCGCGTCGCTGTCCGAACTGCGGGCGGTCTACGAAAAGGCCTACCACGACGAGCCGTTCGTGCACCTGCTGCCCGAAGGCCAGCTGCCCAAGACCGGATCGGTGATAGGCAGCAACGCCGCCCACCTCGCGGTCGCCGTCGACGAGGACGCCTCGACGTTCATCGCGATCGCGGCGATCGACAACCTGGTCAAGGGCACCGGCGGCGCTGCTGTACAGGCGATGAACCTGGCGCTGGGCTGGCCGGAGACCGAAGGACTTTCCGTCGTAGGAGTGGCGCCGTGAGTGACAACGTTCGGCTGGTGCGCGAACAGGGCGTCACCGCACCCGGAGGCTTCCGGGCGGCCGGAATCGCTGCCGGCATCAAGGCTTCCGGAAATCCGGACCTGGCGCTGGTGTTCAACGAGGGCCCGGACTACGCCGCGGCCGGGGTGTTCACCAGCAACCAGGTCAAGGCCGCGCCGGTGCAGTGGAGCCGGCAGGTGCTCAAGGCCGGCCGGCTGCGGGCGGTGATCCTGAACTCCGGCGGTGCCAACGCCTGCACCGGCCCGGGCGGGTTCCAGGACACCCACACCACCGCCGAAGCGGTCGCGGCGGCACTGTCGGAGTGGGGCACCGAGACCGGGGCGGCCGAGGTGGCGGTCTGTTCCACCGGTCTGATCGGTGACCGGCTGCCGATGGACAAACTGCTGACCGGTGTCACCGATGTGGTGCAGGCCATGGCCGGCGGCCTGGTCGGCGGAGACGAAGCCGCCCGCGCCATCATGACCACCGACACGGTCCCCAAACAGGTTGCGCTGCACCATAAGGGTGACTGGACCGTGGGCGGCATGGCCAAGGGTGCCGGCATGCTGGCGCCGTCGCTGGCCACCATGCTGGTGGTGCTGACCACCGACGCCAAGGCCGACGCGGCGGCGCTGGACAGCGCCCTGCGCCGGGCCACCGCGGTGACGTTCGACCGGCTCGACATCGACGGCAGCTGCTCCACCAACGACACGGTGCTGCTGCTGTCGTCGGGAGCCAGCGAGATCACACCCAGCCAGGACGAGCTCGACGCCGCGGTGTTGGCGGTCTGCGACGACCTGTGCGCCCAGCTGCAGGCCGACGCCGAGGGCGTTACCAAGCGGGTGTCGATCACCGTCAGCGGCGCAGGCAGCGACGCCGACGCCCTGATCGCCGCGCGGATCGTGGCCCGCGACAGCCTGGTCAAGACCGCGCTGTTCGGCTCGGACCCCAACTGGGGCCGGGTGCTGGCCGCCGTGGGGATGGTGCCGTTCACCATCGACCCGGACCGGATCACGGTGTCGTTCAACGGCTCCCCGGTGTTCTCCGGCGGCACGCCGATGCCCGGTGCCCGGGAAGTCGACCTGTCCGGAGCAGACATCCACGTGACGGTGGAACTCAACCTCGGCAGCGGGCAGGCCATGGTGCGGACCACCGACCTGTCGCACGCCTACGTCGAAGAGAACTCGGCGTACAGCTCATGACCGAACTCACCACCGCCGTCAAAGCGCAGGTATTGGCCGAAGCCTTGCCGTGGCTCAAGCAGCTGCACTCCAAGATCGTCGTCGTCAAATACGGCGGCAACGCCATGACCGACGACACCCTCAAGCACGCGTTCGCCGCCGACATGGCCTTCCTGCGCAACTGTGGCATCCACCCGGTGGTGGTGCACGGCGGTGGGCCGCAGATCAGCGCCATGCTGAAGAAGCTCGGCATCGAAGGTGACTTCAAGGGCGGATTCCGGGTCACCACACCCGAAGTGCTCGACGTGGCGCGCATGGTGCTGTTCGGCCAGGTCGGTCGCGAACTCGTCGGCCTGATCAACGCCCACGGCCCGTATGCGGTAGGCATCACCGGAGAGGACGCCGCGCTGTTCACCGCGGTGCGGCGCAGCGTGAACGTCGACGGGGTCGCCACCGACATCGGGCTGGTGGGCGACGTCGACCAGGTCAACACCGCCGCGGTGCTGGACCTGATTGCCGCAGGCCGGATTCCGGTGGTCTCCACCCTGGCGCCCGACCCCGACGGGGTGGTGCACAACATCAACGCCGACACCGCCGCGGCCGCCCTGGCCGAAGCGCTGCAGGCGGAGAAGCTGTTGATGCTCACCGACGTCGACGGCCTCTACACCGACTGGCCCAACCGCGATTCGCTGGTCAGTGAGATCGACACCGCGACCCTGGAGCAACTGCTGCCGAGCCTGGAATCCGGCATGATCCCCAAAGTCGAAGCCTGCCTGCGCGCCGTCCGCGGTGGGGTTCCCAGCGCCCACATCATCGACGGCCGCGTCGAACATTGCGTGCTGGTCGAGCTTTTCACTCACGCCGGCACCGGAACCAAGGTGGTAAACCCGTGACACTCCAAGACCGCTGGCAAGCGGTGATGATGAACAACTACGGCACCCCGCCGCTGGCACTGGTCAGCGGCGAGGGCGCGGTGCTGACCGACGAGGCCGGTAAGAGCTACGTCGATCTGCTCGGCGGCATCGCGGTCAACGTGCTCGGCCATCGCCACCCGGCGGTGATCGAGGCAGTCACCACCCAGCTGAACACGTTGGGCCACACCTCCAACCTGTATGCGACCGAGCCGGGCATCGCGTTGGCCGAGGGCCTGGTCGACCATCTCGGCGCGCCGGCGCGGGTGTTCTTCTGCAACTCGGGGACCGAGGCCAACGAGGTCGCGTTCAAGATGACCCGACTAACCGGCAAGACCAAGATCGTTGCCGCCCAAGGGGCCTTCCACGGCCGGACCATGGGGTCGCTGGCGCTGACCGGACAGCCCGACAAGCAGGCGCCGTTCGAGCCGCTGCCCGGCGAGATCACCCACGTGCCCTACGGCGACACCAAGGCACTGGCCGCGGCGGTCGATTCGGCCACCGCCGCGGTGTTCCTGGAGCCGATCATGGGGGAGGGCGGCGTCGTCACCCCGCCGGCCGGCTACCTGGCCGAGGCCCGCGGCATCACCGCCGCCCACGGCGCCCTGCTGGTGCTCGACGAAGTGCAGACCGGGATCGGGCGCACCGGCGCCTTTTACGCCCACCAGCACGACGGCATCACCCCGGACATCATCACGCTGGCCAAGGGCCTGGGCGGCGGGCTGCCGATCGGCGCCTGCCTGGCGGTCGGTGCGGCCGGTGACCTGTTGACCCCGGGCTTGCACGGCAGCACCTTCGGCGGCAACCCGGTGTGCACCGCGGCCGCGCTGGCGGTGCTGCGGGCGCTGGCCGACGGCGACCTGATCGCCCGGGCCGCCACGTTGGGCAAGACGCTGAGCCACGGCATCGAGGAACTGGGCCATCCGCTGGTCGACCACGTCCGGGGCAAGGGCCTGCTGCAGGGGGTGGTGCTCACCGAGCCCAAGGCCAAGGCCGTCGAACTGGCCGCCCGCGAGGCCGGTTTCCTGGTCAACGCCGCCGCGGCGGGCGTGGTCCGGTTGGCGCCGCCGCTGATCGTCACCGAAGAGCAGATCGGCAGCTTCATCACCACCCTGCCGGGCATCCTCGACACCGCCCAGGAGGCTGCGTCATGATCCGCCACTTCCTGCGCGACGACGACGTCACCCCGGCCGAGCAGGCCGAGATCCTTTCGCTGGCAGCCGAACTCAAAGCCGAACCGTTCAGCCGCCGGCCGCTGGAGGGCCCGCGGGGTGTCGCGGTGATCTTCGACAAGAACTCCACCCGCACCCGGTTCTCCTTCGAGATGGGCATCGCCCAACTCGGCGGGCACGCCGTCGTCGTCGACGGCCGGTCCACCCAGCTGGGCCGCGACGAGACCTTGGAAGACACCGGGCAGGTGCTGTCTCGCTATGTCGACGCCATCGTGTGGCGCACGTTCGCCCAGAACCGGCTGACCGCGATGGCCTCCACGGCCACGGTCCCGATCGTCAACGCGCTCTCCGATGAGTTCCACCCCTGCCAGGTGATGGCCGACCTGCAGACCATCGCCGAACGCAAGGGTGCGCTCAAGGGGCTCAAGCTGACCTATCTCGGCGACGGCGCCAACAACATGGCGCACTCGCTGATGCTCGGCGGGGTGACCGCCGGGGTGCACGTCACCGTCGCCGCCCCGGAGGGCTTCACCCCCGACCCTGCCGTCGTTGCGGCCGCCAAGCAGCGCGGCGCCGACACCGGCGCCTCGGTCACGCTCACCACCGATGCGGCCAGGGCCGCCGCCGGCGCCGACGTCCTGGTCACCGACACCTGGACCTCGATGGGCCAGGAGGACGACGGCCTGGACCGGGTGGCGCCGTTTCGGCCGTTCCAGATCAACGACGAACTCGTCGGCCTCGCGGATTCGGAAGTCACGGTGCTGCACTGCCTTCCGGCGCACCGCGGCGACGAGATCACCGACTCGGTGATCGACGGGCCGCGCAGCGCGGTGTGGGACGAAGCCGAGAACCGGTTGCACGCGCAGAAGGCGCTGTTGGTGTGGTTGCTGGAACGGTCACGATGAGCCGAGCCGACAGCACCGTCACCCGGGTGGGCCGCCAGGCCCGCATCGTCGAGGTGCTGTCCTCTGCTGCGGTGCGCAGCCAGACCGAGCTGGCCAGCATCCTGGCCGCCGACGGCATCGAGGTCACCCAGGCCACCCTGTCGCGCGATCTCGAAGAGCTGGGTGCGGTGAAACTGCGCGGTGTCGACGGGGGAGCCGGGGTGTACGTGGTGCCCGAAGATGGCAGCCCGGTGCGCGCCGTCTCCGGCGGCACCGACCGGTTATGCCGGCTGCTGGGGGAGCTGCTGGTGTCCACCGACGCCACCGGAAATCTGGCCGTGCTGCGCACCCCGCCCGGAGCGGCGGACTACCTGGCCAGCGCCATAGATCGGGCCGCGCTACCGTACGTCGTCGGCACCATCGCCGGGGATGACACCATCTTCGTGGCGGCCCGCGAGCCGATGACCGGCGCCGAGCTCGCCGCCACCCTCAACGACCTGCAGTAACACCCACAAGCGCACAGCAACACAAAGCAAGGAGAACTCGAATGTCCGAACGCGTCATCCTGGCGTATTCCGGCGGCCTGGACACTTCGGTGGCGATCAGCTGGATCGGCAAGGAGACCGGCCGCGAAGTGGTCGCCGTCGCCATCGACCTCGGCCAGGGCGGCGAGGACATGGAAGTGGTGCGCCAGCGGGCCCTGGACTGCGGTGCGGTGGAGGCCGTCGTGGTCGACGCCCGCAACGAGTTCGCCGACGAGTACTGCCTGCCGACCATCAAGGCCAACGCGCTCTACATGGACCGCTACCCGCTGGTCTCGGCCATCAGCCGGCCGCTGATCGTCAAGCACCTGGTGGATGCCGCGCGTAGCCACGGCGGCACCATCGTCGCGCACGGCTGCACCGGCAAGGGCAACGACCAGGTTCGCTTCGAGGTCGGCTTCGCCTCGCTGGCGCCCGAACTGAACGTCATCGCCCCGGTCCGCGACTACGCCTGGACCCGGGAGAAGGCCATCGCGTTCGCCGAGGAGAACGCCATCCCGATCAACGTCACCAAGCGCTCGCCGTTCTCGGTCGACCAGAACGTGTGGGGCCGTGCGGTGGAGACCGGGTTCCTCGAAGACCTGTGGAACGCCCCGACCAAGGACGTCTACGACTACACCGAGGACCCGACGGTCAACTTCAACGCCCCCGACGAGCTGATCATCAGCTTCGACAAGGGCCGCCCGGTGGCGATCGACGGTCGCCCGCTCAGCGTGCTGGAGATCATCCAGGAGCTCAACGCCCGTGCCGGTGCGCAGGGCGTGGGACGGCTCGACGTGGTCGAGGACCGGCTGGTGGGCATCAAGAGCCGCGAGATCTACGAGGCGCCCGGTGCGATGGTGCTGATCACCGCGCACACCGAGCTCGAGCACGTCACCCTGGAACGCGAGCTGGGCCGCTACAAGCGCGGCGTGGACCGCAAGTGGGGCGAGCTCACCTACGACGGCCTGTGGTTCAGCCCGCTCAAGCGCTCGCTGGAGGTGTTCGTCGAGGACACCCAGCAGCACGTCTCCGGTGACATCCGCCTGGTGCTACACGGCGGCAGCATCATCATCAACGGCCGGCGCAGCGCGGAGTCGCTGTACGACTTCAACCTGGCCACCTACGACGAGGGCGACACCTTCGACCAGACCGCGGCGCGCGGCTTCGTCCAGATCCACGGGTTGAGCTCGAAGATCTCCGCCCGCCGGGACCTGGGCTCGTGACGCTCGCGGCGTCACCCCACCGCGAGTGTGAATCTCACGACGCGACACGCCGGTGCGGCGTCGTGGAATTCACACTCGGCGGGGGTGAGCGGTGAGCACCAACGAGGGATCGCTGTGGGGCGGACGGTTCGCCGAAGGACCGTCCGACGCGCTGGCGGCGCTGAGCAAATCCACCCACTTCGACTGGGTGCTGGCGCCCTACGACGTGGCCGCGTCCAAGGCGCACGCGAAGGTGCTCTACGGCGCCGGGCTGCTCACCGACGACCAGCGTGACGGCCTGCTGGCCGGCCTGGACAGCCTCGGCGAAGACGTCGCCGACGGCAGCTTCGGGCCGCTGGTCACCGATGAGGACGTGCACGGCGCGCTGGAACGTGGCCTGATCGACCGGGTCGGGCCCGATCTGGGCGGCCGGCTGCGCGCCGGACGCTCGCGAAACGATCAGGTGGCCACGCTGTTTCGGATGTGGCTGCGTGACGCGGTGCGCCGGGTGGCCGCCGGGGTGCTCGATGTGGTCGAGGCGCTGGCCCACCAGGCGGGCGCCCACCCGAGTGCGATCATGCCCGGCAAGACGCACCTGCAGTCGGCGCAGCCGGTGCTGTTGGCCCACCACCTGCTGGCGCACGCCCACCCGCTGTTGCGCGACGTGGACCGGATCATCGACTTCGACGCCCGCGCCGCGGTCTCGCCGTACGGGTCGGGTGCACTGGCCGGCTCGTCGCTGGGCCTGAACCCGGACGCCATCGCCGCCGAACTCGGCTTCGCCGCCGCCGCGGACAACTCGATCGACGCCACCGCCGCCCGCGACTTCGCCGCTGAGGCCGCGTTCGTGTTCGCGATGATCGCCGTCGACCTGTCCCGGCTGGCCGAAGACATCATCTTGTGGAGTTCAACGGAATTCGGCTACGCCGTGCTGCACGACTCCTGGTCGACCGGCAGCTCGATCATGCCGCAGAAGAAGAACCCCGACATCGCCGAGCTGGCCCGCGGGAAGTCCGGCCGGTTGATCGGCAACCTGACCGGCCTGCTGGCGACGCTCAAGGCTCAGCCGCTGGCCTACAACCGGGACCTGCAGGAGGACAAGGAGCCGGTGTTCGACTCGGCGGCGCAGCTGGAGCTGCTGTTGCCCGCAATGGCCGGCCTGGTCGGCACCCTGCGGTTCGACACCGAGCGGATGGCCGCGCTGGCGCCGGCCGGCTACACCCTGGCCACCGATATCGCCGAATGGCTGGTGCGCCAAGGAGTTCCGTTCCGCATCGCCCACGAGGCGGCCGGTGCGGCGGTGAAGGCCGCCGAGCAACGCGGCGTCGGCCTGGACGAGCTGACTGACGCCGAGCTGGCGGCCATCGGCCCGGACCTCACCCCGCAGGTGCGTGAGGTGCTGACGGTCGAGGGGTCGGTGGCATCCCGTGACGCCCGCGGCGGAACCGCGCCGGTGCGGGTGGCCGAGCAGCTGGACGCGATCCGCGAAGCCGTCAGCCAGGCGCGCCGTCGAACCGCCGGAGATCAGCGGTAGTACGACGCCAGGTTGTGGGCCAGTTCGTCGAACAAGTCCTGGTTCAGTCCGAACGCGAACCTGACCTCATCGACCACGCGAGCGATTTCGTCGGGCTCCAGCCCGAGGTCGTCGAGGCGGGCGCGGTAGGCGTCCTTGTACGGCTTGGCGCGCACCGGGAACTCATAGAACGACAGGCCGGCACCGCCGAGCTCGAACGTGCGGTCCAATACGCGTCCGATCGCCTGCCCGCCGGAGAGGTCCCCCAGGTAGCGCGTGTAGTGGTGGGCCAGCAAGGCGCTGGTCGAGGCGCCGGCGATCCGGTCGCAGTACGCCTGGGCGGCAGGCGAATCGACCTCCGCGACGGGCCCGCCGGCCCAGAACTCCAGGTCGGCCTCGATCGCTGCCAGCCGTTCGAGCGCAGGGTCGTACACCGATGCGACCAGTGCGTCTTCGCGGTTCGCCCGCATCGCGGCCTCCAGCGCGGCGTAGACCATCCGCAACCGCAACAGGTAGTCGACGTAGCCCTGTTCGTTGACCTTGCCGCCCATCAGTTCTGACACAAACGGCGAGGCCTCGGCGGCGTCGTGCGCCGCTTGCGATCCCTCCCGCATGGCGGTGGACAACGATCGGACGGCATCGGGGTCAACCGGGGCCTTCAGCGGCATGCTGTGATCCGTTCCCTTCTTCGCGGGTGCTCTCGGTGGTCCAGCTTCCCGGCATCATCGGGGTGGTGGCCCCGTTGCCGAATGCGTCTTCCGCCAGCGTAGTGAGTCCGGCCGGGTCCGCCAGCCCAGACCGCGCCGCAGCGCCGGTCGATCCGAGCGCGACGCTGCCCGACGCGCTGACCCGGGTCTGTTGTTCCGGGTGCGGCGCAGCGGGCGCCTCGTCGTCGGCGGTGAGGAATTCGTAACGGTAGCCGCGTTCCTTGACGCCAGCTCCGCGGCGTCTGCGCGTCCTGGACTTTCTGCCGGACGCCGCCACCGCCGCGGCGCCTGCGGCTTCACTCGCGCTCCTGGGACGACGTGAGGCTTCCGCGGCCCGCTGCTGCATGGGCGGGCCGAAGCCCACGCCGGGGCCGCCGCCGGCAACCGCGTAATACAGCGGCGGGGCGCCGGTAGCCGGAGGCGGATTCGGTACCGGCGCTGCCGGTGCGGGGGCCGTGCTGGCGGGCGCCGGAGCAGGAGCGGGAGGGCTGGACAGCGCGGACGCCGGGGGAGTCGGAACCGCGACCGCGGCCGGCAGATTCTGCGGCGTGACCACGGGCGGTACCTCCGCGGCGGGCACCTGGGCCAGATTGGCGAGCCCGGACAATCCCAATGCGATCGGGATCGCCGACGACGCTGCTGCCGGCCCCATGATCGCGGCGTAGATCGGCGTTCCCAAGACGGCGAAGGTTGCCGCGTAGGCGAACAGGTAGAACAACGGCATCCAGGTGGCAACGGCCGCCGCGGGGTCGGCCGCAAAATCCGTGATGACCTGAACCAGGGTGCCGAGCGGATCGGCGAGTACCTGTTTGAGCATGCGGTACATGCTGCTGAAGTGCTCGGACCACGACAGCCATTCCTCGATGGGGTCGGTGAAGGCGGCGGACCCCGCCTCACCGACGCCCGGCTCGAGGACAGGCGGCGCCGGCGCCGTCTGTGGTGTTGATGCCACTGTCACCGCGGAGACAGCCTGGTAGATGCTCATGGTGGAGGCGGCCTGCAGCCACATCCGGATGTAGTCCGCCTCGGTGACCGCGATCGGGATCGCGTTGATACCGAAGAAGTTCGTCGCCACCAACATGCCCAGCGTCGCGCGGTTGGCGGCCAGTTCGGCGACGGTCGGCATGGCGGCCAGCGCCGCGGTATAGGAGCCGGCCGCGGTCTGGAGCTGGGCGGCCGCGCTGGCGCTGTTCGCCCCGGCCTGCATCAGCCAGGCCAGGTACGGCGCGTGCGCGGCGAGGTAGCGCGCCGCGGCTTGCCCCTCCCACGCGCCGGCCTGCACGGTACCCAAGATTGTCGTGAGTTCGGCTGCAGCCGTGGTGTATTCGCTGCTCAGTGCCGCCCAAGCATCGGCAGCGGCCAGCAGTGTTCCGGCGCCCACCCCGCTGCTGAGCAGGGTGGAGTGCACCTCGGGGGGCAAGGCCATCCAGATGGGTGTGGTCATGGTCCCTGGTTCACTCCATGCCGGTACGGCCGGGAGTCCAGAACGGTTTGGTGCGGATGCGGCGTCTATCCCAGCCGCGTTCGGTGATCAGAATCTTTCGCAGGGTTTGGATGGTGCGGGCCTCACCGGCGAGGTAGGCGATGCCGGGGTGGTCGGGAAGGTCGAGGTTGCGCAGGGCGTCGGCGAGAACGGGGGAGTTCGCCGCCGAGGAGTCACCGCGCTCGAGGCGGGTCACGGGCCGCGGGAGCGGAAGGTGATCGGCTTCGGTCGCCGCCTCGATGACGCCGTACACCTTCGCGTCGGGCTGCAGCGATCGCAGCATCGCGGCGAAGGCGACCGATGCCGTCTCATCGCCGGCGAACACGTGGTAGGCAGCGTCCTGGCGTACGACGAAGTTGCCCTGCGGCCGGGTGAAATCGACGTGGTCCCCGAGCGACGCGGCGGTCGCCCACCGCCGGGCCGGCGTCACGGCGTCCCGGTCGTAACCGTGGTGGCACATCACGATGTCGAGCGTTCCGGCGCCGGGATCCGCGTCGTAGATGGAATAGGTGCGCAGGGCGTCGTGGGGATGCAGCCGCAGCACCGAATCGAGCAGACCGGCGACCTGCAGGCGGACATGCTGACCCGGCGTCCAGGTCAGGCCTCGCAGTCGTGGACCGGTGAACCGGATGCGGCGCATGGTCGGTGTCAGCTGTTCGATCTCGCCGACGGTTGCGGACAGCAGCAGCGCCTCGCGCAGGGTGCTGACGAGGGGTAACGAGTCGAGGAGGGGTGCCACGGGGTCTCCAGTGAGTCGATTTAAATTAGGCATGCCTTACCTAAGCCGCGACAGTAGCAGATCCGGCGCTGCGCTAGCGTGAATGGATCAACGGCAGCCGAAACATCTCGACCGCGGGGCGCCTGGTGACGGCGATCGCGCTCTGCGGGCTGCTGGCACAGTGCACCGGTGGCGCACCGCCGGAACCCACCCCGGCGCCGGCGGCATCCTCGCCCCGCAATGCCGCGCCCGAGCCGGCCAGCGTCGCAGCCGTCACGGCCGCCGAGCTCGGCCCGACCTGGCACCGCGACTGCCCGGTCACCCCCGCGCAGCTGCGGCGCGTCACGCTGACCTATCTCGGCTTCGACGACCGGCCGCACCGCGGTGAGTTGATCGTGAACCAGGAGTTGGTTCCGCAGGTCATCGCCGTATTCGACCGGCTCTACCGGCTGGAGTTCCCGATCGAGCGGATGCAACCGGTGGCCCACTATCGGGGCGGCGACGACGAGCTGTCGATGGAGGACAACAACACCTCGGCGTTCAACTGCCGGCGCATCCCGGGCTCGGGCAACTGGGCGCTACACGCCTACGGCCGTGCCATCGACGTCAACCCGCTGCTGAATCCGTCGGTCGACCACGGCAAGTTCGAGCCGCGCAACGCCGGGGTCTACCTGGATCGCCGTCGGATCGAGCCGGGCCTGCTGCATGCCGGTGACGCCGCGGTCCGCGCCTTCACCGACGCCGGGTGGCGCTGGGGCGGCAACTGGAAGTCGCCGGTGGACTACCAGCACTTTGAGCGGCGCTGACGCGACGAAAGCCACACCTGTCGCCGAAAACGGCTATTCGGGGTTAGTCAAGGAGCTCCGAGAGTTCCAACCAACGGCCCTCCTGCTCGGCCACCTCGGCCTCCAGCGCCCTCAGCTCCCGGGTGAGCCCGGCCAGGCCCACATGATCGGACTGGTCGAAGTCGGCCAGCTCATGATGCTTGGCCTCGATCTGCTCGGCCAGCCGCGCCAGCCGGCGATCGACGGCGGCCAGATCCTTCTGTGCCGCACGCAGTTCCGCTCCCGACAGCGGTCCCGGCCCCTCGGCGGCCGCAGCTGCGGGCCGCGACGCCGGCGCCCGACGCGCGTCGGCGGCCAGCTGCAGATATTCGTCGACACCGCCCGGCAGGTGCCGCAGCTGCCCATCGAGAATCGCGTATTGATTGTCGGTGACCCGCTCCAGCAGATACCGGTCGTGGGAGACCACGATCAAGGTGCCCGGCCAGGAGTCCAGCAGGTCCTCGGTGGCGGTCAGCATGTCGGTGTCGACGTCGTTGGTGGGCTCGTCGAGCACCAGCACGTTCGGTTCGGCGAGCAGGGTCAGCATCAACTGCAATCGCCGCTGCTGGCCGCCGGAGAGTTCGCCCACCCGCGCCGACAGCTGAGCGCTGCCGAACCCGAGTCGCTCCAACAGCTGGGCGGGCGTCATCTCCTTGCCGTCGACCTGGTAGTCGTTGCGCAGCCGGCCCAGCACGTCGGCCACCCGGTCTTCGGCCAGCGTCGCCAGCTCCGCCGACTGCTGGTCCAACATGCCCAGTCGCACCGTCTTGCCGCGTTTAACCCGGCCGCTGTCGGGCACCACCGTGCCGGCGATCAGACCGAGCAGAGTGGATTTCCCGGCACCGTTGGCGCCGACGATTCCGGTGCGCTCGCCGGGGCCGATCCGCCATTCCACGTCGCGCAGCACCGGCTTGCCGTCGAACGAGACCGACACATCGAGCAGGTCGATGACGTCCTTGCCCAGCCGCGCGGTCGCCAGCTTCATCAGCTCGACGTCGTTGCGCAGCGGCGGGACGTCGGCGATCAGCGCATTGGCCGCCTCGATGCGGAACTTCGGTTTGGAGGTGCGGGCCGGCGCTCCCCGGCGCAGCCAGGCCAGCTCTTTGCGCAACAGGTTCTGGCGCCTGGCCTCACTGGCCGCGGCCATCCGGTCGCGCTCCACCCGCTGCAGCACATAAGCCGCGTAGCCGCCCTGGAACGGCTCCACGATCCGGTCGTGCACCTCCCAGGTGGTGGTGGCCACCTCGTCGAGGAACCACCGGTCGTGGGTGACCACCAGCAGGCCGCCGGAACTGCGGGCCCAGCGCTGCTGAAGGTGCCGCGCCAGCCAGGTGATGCCCTCCACGTCGAGGTGGTTGGTCGGCTCGTCGAGGCAGATCACGTCCCATTCGCCGATCAGCAAGGCCGCCAATTGCACTCGTCGGCGCTGACCTCCCGACAGCCCGGAGATGGTTGCGTCCCAGGCGATGTCGGAGACCAGGCCGTCGACCACGTCACGGATTCGCGGGCTGGACGCCCATTCATGGTCGGCCTGATCACCGACCAGCGACGTCCCCAGCGTGCTGTCGGGGTCGAGGGTGTCGGCCTGGTCCAGCAGCCCGACCCGCAAACCGCTGCGCCGGGTGACGCGGCCCGAATCCGGGGTCGCGGCGCCGGCCAGCAGTCGCAGCAGCGACGATTTGCCGTCGCCGTTGCGGCCGACGATCCCGATCCGGGCGCCGTCGTTGACCCCGAGCGTGACTGAGTCCAACACCACACCGGTGGCGTACCGCAGGTGAAGAGCCTCGGCTCCGAGCAGGTGTGCCACCGCTGGAACGGTACTGCCTGCCCCTTGGCGAATGGTGAACCAGCCGGACGTATGGCCCTGATGTGCCAGAATGTGCACGTCATTCCGGGATCGTGCGCGAAGTAGGGGAGCAGCGGTGGATCTGAACTTGTCGGCCATCACCCGGCCGGTCGAGTGGCTGATGGCCACCGCACAGAACGGCCTGGAGGTGCTGCGCTGGGGCGGCCTGGAGACCGGGACCGTGCCGTCACCGTTCCAGATCGTCGAGAGCACCCCGATGTACAAGCTGCGGCGGTACTTCCCGCCGGACAGCCGGCCGGGACAGCCGCAGCCCGGACCGCCGGTGCTGCTGGTGCACCCGATGATGATGTCGGCAAACATGTGGGACGTCACCCTCGATGAGGGCGCGGTCGGCATCCTGCACGACGCCGGGGTGGATCCGTGGGTGATCGACTTCGGCTCGCCGGACCAGATCGAAGGCGGCATGCGCCGCAACCTGGCCGACCACATCGTCGGCCTGAGCCAGGCCATCGACACCGTCGCCGAGACCACCGGACGCGACGTGCACCTGGCCGGCTACTCCCAGGGCGGAATGTTCGCCTATCAGACCGGGGCATACCGGCATTCGAAGAACATCGCCAGCATCATCGCGTTCGGTTCGCCGGTGGACACCCTGGCCGCACTGCCGATGGGACTACCGCCCAACCTGGCCTCCGGCGTGGCCGGTTTCATGGCCGACCACGTCTTCAACCGGCTGGACATCTCGGGATGGCAGGCCCGCCTGGGCTTCCAGATGATGGACCCGCTCAAGACGGCGAAGGCCCGGATGGATTTCCTGCGCCAGCTGCACGACCGGGAGGCCCTGCTGCCCCGTGAGGCGCAGCGGCGCTTCCTGGAGTCCGAGGGCTGGATCGCCTGGTCGGGTCCGGCGATCTCCGAGCTGCTCAAGCAGTTCATCGCCCACAACCGGATGATGACCGGTGGTTTCGCCATCAACGGGCAACTGGTCACGCTCACCGACATCACCTGCCCGGTGCTGGCATTCGTCGGCGAGGTCGATGACATCGGGCAGCCGGCGGCGGTGCGGGGGATCCGCCGTGCCGCACCCGATGCCAAGGTCTTCGAGTATCTGCTGCGGGCAGGCCATTTCGGTCTTGTGGTGGGTTCCAAGGCCGCCGAACTGACCTGGCCGACGGTGGCGCGCTGGGTGCTGTGGCAGTCCGGGATGGGCCCGCAGCCGCCGGGGGTGGCGCTGATGTCCGCGCAGCCATCCGAAGGCGCCAAGCGTGGCGTCGCGATGACATCGCGGATCGCGCACGGACTGGGCGAGGCCTCCGAGGTCGCGCTGACGCTGGCGCGCGGCGCCGCGGACGCCATGGTGGCGGCGCAGAAGTCGGTGCGCACCATGGCCGTTGAGACCGCGCGCACCCTGCCCCGGCTGGCCCGACTCGGACAGATCAACGACCACACCCGAATCTCGCTGGGCCGCATCATCGATGAACAGGCCGCGGACTCACCCGATGGCGAGTTCCTGCTGTTCGACGGGCGAGTGCACACCTACGAGGCGGTCAACAAGCGCATCGACAACGTCGTCCGCGGCCTGATCGACGTCGGAGTGCGCCAAGGCGTCCACGTCGGTGTGGCGATGGCCACCCGGCCCAGTGCCCTGGTCGCGATCGCCGCGTTGTCCCGGCTGGGTGCGGTGGCCGTGCTGATGCCGACCGACGGGGATATGCTGCCCGCGGCCGGCCTGGGCGGCATCTCCGACATCATCGTCGACCCGGAGACTCTCGAGCTGGTCGGCGCGGCCGCCCGCGAATTGGACTGCCAGGTGCTGGTTCTCGGCGGTGGTGAAGCCCGCGACCTGGATCTGCCGACCGACATCGACGTCATCGACATGGAACAGATCGATCCGGACGCCGTGGAACTGCCCGGCTGGTATCGGCCGAATCCGGGTTTCGCCCGCGATCTGGCGTTCGTGGCCTTCGGCAATGCGGCCGGCGAGCTGGTGGCCAAGCAGATCACCAACTTCCGCTGGGCGCTCTCGGCGTTCGGCACGGCGTCGACAGCGGCCCTGGGCCCCAACGACACGGTGTACTGCCTCACGCCGCTGCACCACGAGTCCGGACTGTTGGTCAGCCTCGGTGGTGCCGTGGTCGGTGGGGCCCGTATCGCATTGTCGCGTGGCCTGAACCCGGACCGGTTCGTCTCCGAGGTCCGTCAGTACGGCGTCAGCGTGGTGTCCTACACCTGGGCGATGCTCGGTGAGGTCATCGACGACCCGAACTTCGTCCTGCAGGGCAACCACCCGGTCCGGCTCTTCATCGGTTCCGGTATGCCCGTTGGCCTCTGGAACCGGGTCACCGAGGTGTTCGCGCCGGCTCATGTCGTCGAGTTCTTCGCCACCAAGGACGGTCAGGCCGTGCTGGCCAACGTCTCCGGCGCCAAGGTCGGCAGCAAGGGCCGCCCGCTGCCCGGCGCGGTGGATGTGGAACTGGCCGCCTACGACACCGATCACGACCTGATCCTGGAAGACGACCGGGGGTTCGTGCGGGTCGCCGAGACCGATGAAGTCGGTGTGCTGCTGGCCAAACCGCGGGGACCGATCGACCCGTCCGCCTCGGTCAAGCGGGGTGTGTTCGCGCCGGCCGACACGTGGATCTCCACGGAGTTCTTGTTCCGGCGCGACGCCGACGGCGACTACTGGCTGGTGGGCGGGCGCGCATCCAGCATCCGCACCGCCCGGGGGATCGCGTTCCCGGTGGTGATCACCGATGCCCTCGGCGCGGTCACCGGCGTCGACCTGGCGGTGACCTATCGGGTGCCGACCGAGGGGGCCGACCTGGTGGTGTCGGCGGTGACGGTGCAACCGGGCGCTTCGGTCACCGCCGCCGACCTCAGCGAGGCGGTGGCCGCTCTGCCGTCCGGCGTCGGTCCCGATGTCATCCATCTGGTGCCGAATCTGTCGCTGAGCACGGTGTACCGCCCGGTGGTGGGGGCGCTGCGTGAGGCCGGGCTGCCCAAGGCCGGACGCAACGCCTGGTACTTCGATGCCACCACCCGGCAGTTCAAAAGGCTGACGGCCGCGGTGCGTGCCGAACTGGCCGGTGGCCGCCCGTGATCGCCCAAGAGCTGTTGGACATCCTGGTCTGCCCGGCCGACCGCGGCCCACTGCTGCTGGTACAGCGTTCCGGTGGCTCCGGTGCGCTGTACAACCCGCGCCTGCATCGCGCCTACCGCATCGACGACGACATCCCGGTGCTGCTGATCGACGAGGCCGAATCCGTCGGCGACGACGAGCATGCCCTGCTCATCGCCCAAGCGGGCCCGGCAGATCCCCAGTGAGATAACGCTGCAGGGTCGGGGCGATCATCGCCACGACCTCCGCGGCCGGTAGCGAGGCGATGGGCTCCAGCCCGATGATGTAGCGGGCGACGACCACGCCCATCAACTGGCTGGCGGCGAACTCGGCACGCAGCACACCGGATCCGGCCGGTTCGTCGATCCGCGGCGCGAGTTCGGCGATCACGATGTCCCGGAAGAACGACCGGGCCAGTGGCACCTCGGTTCCGGTGAGCATCGACCGCATCGCTGCGATCAGCCCGGTTCCGGCCTGCGAATCCCACAGTGGCAGAAGCAGTTCGGGCAGTGTGCGCCCGAGTTGCTCCACGGGCATCTCGCGCAGCGGCCCCAGCACCGTCATCGGATCAATCGGCAGCTCGACCGCAGCGGCGAACAGCTGCTGTTTGGTGCCGTAGTAGTGGTGCACCAGCGCTGCGTCGACGCCCGCATCGGCGGCCACCGCCCGGATAGAGGTGTTCGCGAAACCATTGCGGGCGAACAGTTCCCGGGCTGCGGCCAGGATCCGGTCCCGGGTGTCGGAGGCCCCCGACGGGCGGCCCGGCTTACGGCTGTGCGGCTCGGTGGCCATCACGGCGTCCGTCGCCGTAGCGTGACCGCGGCCAGTCCCAGTGCCGCGACCGCGAATGCCAACACGATGACGATGTCGCGCACCGCGACGCCGGTCAGCTCGGGGTGGGTGCCCACCTGCTGCAAGGCATCGAGCGCGTAGCTGGCCGGCATGGCGTTGCTCACCCACTGCAGCCAATCGGGCATCGCCGCGCGCGGCACGATGATCCCGGCCAGCAACAGCTGCGGCACCATAACCAGCGGAATGAACTGCACGGCCTGGAACTCCGTCCGGGCGAACGCGCTGCACAGCAGGCCCAAGCCGACACCGAGCACCGCGTTGATGATCGCGATCCCGAACACCCACGCCGGGCTGCCCACGGTGTCGAAACCCAACAGCCCGAACGCCACCACGCACGCCAGGCTGGCCTGGGCGGCCGCCGCGATCGAGAACGCCGTTCCGTAGGCGGCAAGCAGGTCCATCCGGCGAAGCGGCGTGGTCAGAATGCGCTCCAGGGTTCCCGACGCGCGTTCGCGCTGCATGGTGATCGCGGTGATGACGAACATCAGGAACAGCGGGAACAGGCCGAGCAGGATCAGGCAGGCTGCGTTGAACGGCGACGGCGTGCCCGGCGGGTGTGCGGCGCCCGAGAACATGAAATACATCAGCGTGATGACCAGGCTGGGCACCAACAGGATCATCGCGACGCTGCGCCGGTCACCGGCGAGCTGCCGCAGGATTCGCTGGGTGGTGGCCGTGAACGGCCGCAACTGCAGGAACCCGGTCACCCGGCTCGGGGCGCGGTGGTGCGCCGGATGATGGACAGGAACGCTTCCTCCATCGATCGACATCCGGTCTCCTCTCGCAGTCGGTTCGGGGTGGTGCGCGCCAGCAGCCAGCCTTCGCGCATCAGCAGCAGATCGCCGCAGTGGTCGGCCTCGTCCATCACATGACTGGACACCAGCAACGTGGTGCCGCGCCGGGCCAGCGCGGCGAACTGCTGCCAGAGCTCGGCGCGCAGCACCGGGTCCAGGCCGATCGTCGGCTCGTCGAGCACCAGCAGGTCCGGCTGGCCGACCAATGCGCAGGCCAGCGAGACCCGGGCGCGCTGCCCACCGGAGAGGTTGGCGCAGTAATCGCCGTGATGCTTCTGCAGATCCACCGCCTCGATCGCGTCGTCCGCGTCGCGGGCGTCGACCCCGGCCAGGGCGGCGAAGTACCGCACGTTGTCGATCACCCGCAGGTCGTCGTAGATGGTGGCCTGTTGCGGCATGTAGCCGACCCGGCGGCGAAGCACGGGGGAGCCGGCCGGGCTGCCCAGCACCTCGACCCGGCCGTCGGTGATGAGCTGGGTCCCCACGACGCAGCGCATCAGCGTGGTCTTTCCGCAGCCAGACGGCCCGAGCAGGCCGGTGATGGTGCCCGGGGCGATCCGCACCGAGAGGTCGTGCAGCACCGGCCGCTTACCGCGTACCACCCGCAGGTGATCGATCGCGACGGCCGGACCCGAACCGCAGAATTCATCACGCGATGAAATCATCATGCGATGAATAATCGGCCCGGCGCGACGCCGTGTCAAGAGCCGCCGGTGGGTCAAGGCAGAATCTCCGAGCGTGAGTGCTGGCCGGCTTGCCGTGGACCCGATCACGGCTGCCCAGCGGTTGCTCGGCGCCACCCTCACCTGCCGCGGGGTTGACGCGACGATCGTCGAAGTGGAGGCCTACGGCGGAGTCCCGGACGGCCCGTGGCCGGACCCGGCGGCACATTCCTACCGTGGTCCCACCGTCCGCAACACGGTGATGTTCGGCCCGCCCGGGCACCTGTACACCTACCGCAGCTATGGCATGCACATCTGCGCCAACGTGGTCTGCGGTCCGGACGGGACGGCCGCCGCGGTGCTGCTGCGGGCAGCGGTGGTCGACCGGGGCGAGCCGCTGGCCCGAGCCCGCCGCGGTGTGGCGGTGCCCGACGTGGCGCTGGCGCGGGGCCCGGGAAATCTCTGCTCGGCGCTCGGAATCACTATGGAAGACAACGGAATCGACTTGTTCGACCCGGGCAGTCCGGTCCGGCTGCGGTTCGGCGGGCCGGTCACGGCACAGGCCGGACCGCGGGTCGGAGTCAGCCAGGCGGCCGACCGACCGTGGCGGCTGTGGGCGCCCGGAACGTCCGAGGTTTCGGCGTACCGACGCAGCCCGCGGGCACCGGCGCCGGGCGCCTCGGACTGATCCGGGAAAATCGACCCATGCCGACGACGATTCTCGACGAGCTGAACTGGCGCGGACTCATCGCCCAGTCCACTGACCTGGATGCACTGACCGCTGCGGTGCAGGGCGGGCCGATCACGGTTTACGCCGGATTCGACCCGACGGCGCCCAGCCTGCACGCCGGGAACCTGGTGCCGCTGCTGGCGCTGCGCCGATTCCAGCGGGCCGGGCACCGGCCCATCGTGCTGGCCGGCGGGGCCACCGGGCTGATCGGCGACCCCCGGGACAGCGGCGAGCGCACCCTGAACAACGCCGACACGGTGGCCGAGTGGTCCGAGCGGATCCGCGGGCAACTGGAGCGCTTCGTCGACTTCGACGACGGCCCGACCGGTGCGGTGGTGGTGAACAACCTGGATTGGACCGCGCCGCTGTCGGCGGTGGAATTCCTGCGTGACGTGGGCAAACACTTCTCCGTCAACGTGATGCTGGACCGCGACACCATCCGGCGCCGACTCGATGAGGGCATCTCCTACACCGAGTTCAGCTACATGCTCCTGCAGGCCAACGACTACGTGCAGCTGCAGCAGCGCTACGGCTGTTCGCTGCAGCTCGGCGGCTCGGATCAGTGGGGCAACATCATCGCCGGGGTGCGGCTGGTGCGCCAGAAACTGGGCGCGACCGTGCATGCGTTGACCGTGCCGCTGGTCACCGCCGCCGACGGCACCAAATTCGGCAAGTCCACCGGCGGCGGCAGTTTGTGGCTGGACCCGGAGATGACCAGCCCTTACGCCTGGTACCAGTACTTTTTCAACACCGCCGACGCCGACGTGATCCGTTACCTGCGCTGGTTCACCTTCCTGTCGGCCGAGGAGCTGGCCACGTTGGAAGAGGCGACCGCGGAGCGCCCGCATGAGCGCGCCGCCCAACGCACCCTGGCCCGGGAATTCACCACCCTGGTGCACGGGGAAGCGGCGACCGAGGCGGTGGAGTTGGCCAGCCAGGCGCTGTTCGGCCGGGGCGAGCTGACCCGATTGGACGAATCCACCCTGACGGCGGCACTGCAGGAGACCTCGGTGGCGCAGCTGGAGCCCGGCGCCGCAGACGGAATTGTCGACCTTTTGGTCGCCACCGGTCTGTCGGCAAGTCGGGGCGCGGCCCGGCGCACTATCGGCGAGGGCGGCGTCTCGGTGAACAACGTTCGCGTCGACAGCGAGGAATGGACACCGCAGCCCGAGAATTTCCTGCATGGCCGGTGGTTGGTGTTGCGCCGCGGTAAGCGCAACGTGGCGGGTATTGAGAGGGTCTAGTGAGGGTCTGGCGGCCGGACCGTCGACACAGGTTGATCTTGAAATATCGGCCTGACCAGCGGATTTGACTCTAAGATTCCCCTCGCGTAACTTAATCCACGTCGCAGGGAGCGCCGGAAACGGAAGCCCCAGAGACACCCCGGAGAGATTCGAGAGAATCACGACGGATTCTGACTGTCCGCATGGCCTGCAAGCGGTTAAACACCGCGGGTAGGTTGCGCGCTCAGTCGGGCGTGTTGTTTGAGAACTCAATAGTGTGTTTGGTGGTTTTTGTTTGTTGTTGTTTTTGCCATGCCTTTGGCGCCCCGTGTTGGGGGTGTGGCGTTTTTTTGATGTCAGTTTTTGACTGATGTTTTGGGATTGTTTCCAAATGGTTTTTGTTTGGAGAGTTTGATCCTGGCTCAGGACGAACGCTGGCGGCGTGCTTAACACATGCAAGTCGAACGGAAAGGCCCTTTCGGGGGTACTCGAGTGGCGAACGGGTGAGTAACACGTGGGTGATCTGCCCTGCACTTTGGGATAAGCCTGGGAAACTGGGTCTAATACCGAATAGGACCACGCGCTTCATGGTGTGTGGTGGAAAGCTTTTGCGGTGTGGGATGGGCCCGCGGCCTATCAGCTTGTTGGTGGGGTAATGGCCTACCAAGGCGACGACGGGTAGCCGGCCTGAGAGGGTGTCCGGCCACACTGGGACTGAGATACGGCCCAGACTCCTACGGGAGGCAGCAGTGGGGAATATTGCACAATGGGCGCAAGCCTGATGCAGCGACGCCGCGTGGGGGATGACGGCCTTCGGGTTGTAAACCTCTTTCAGTATCGGCGAAGCTCCAAGATTCTTCTTGGGGTGACGGTAGGTACAGAAGAAGCACCGGCCAACTACGTGCCAGCAGCCGCGGTAATACGTAGGG